>NZ_JBIAGO010000013.1:0-150981 GCF_042869775.1 Streptomyces sp. NPDC006711 | reverse complement strand
GGCCCCCGCCGCAGGCGGGGGGTGGTCTTTCGGCGGCGCCCCCCCCCCGGGGGGGGGGGCGCCCCCCCCCCCGGCCCCCCCCGCCACCGGCATCGCCCTTACGTTCTTCCCGCTGCGAGTCGCCGTTGCCAACGGTGGCCGCCCACAAGGGAGATCGGGGGTGCGCACATGCGGATCGGACTGCTGACCGACGGCGGACATCCGTACCCGACCGGCGAGACCGGGCGGTGGTGCGACCGGCTCGTGCGCGGGCTCGCGCGGCACGAGTTCGACATATACGCGCTGGGCGGTGGCGCGAGCACCGAAGGGCAGGGCCTGCCCGCCCTGCCCCCGCAGGTGCGCCGGGTGCTCACCGCGACGCCCCAGGCCCCCGCCGGACGCCGCCCCCCGCGCCGGGAGCGCGGCGAGGGGCGCGGCTACGGACGGCGGGAACGCCAGGCGTTCGCCGCGCACTTCGGACGCCTGGCCGCCGCGATCTGCGCCGACGACCCGGCCGCCCCGGCCGCCCTCGGCGGCGAGTACTTCGCCGACGGCCTCTACGGACTCGCCGCCCTCGCCCGCGACCATGGCGGGCTCGCCGGTGAACTGCGCTCCGAGACGGCCGTCCGCATCCTGGAGGGCGCCTGCCGCGCGCCCGGCGCGAACCGCGCCGTGCGCGCCGCCCGGGTCCCCGACCACCTCGCCTTCGCGAGCGAGCTCGAACGCGCCCTGCGCCCGCTCTCCCTCGACTGGTACGGCGACGACACCCTCGGCTCCGTCGACCTCAGCCACGCCGCGTCCGGCGGCCGCGCGGCGCTGCCCGGGCTCCTGGCCAAACGCTTCTGCGGGGTGCCGCTCCTGGTCACCGAGTACGGCGTCCAGCTGCGCGCCCACTACCTCGCCGACGCCCGACTCGGCGCCCCCGCACGGGCGTTGCGGTACGGCTTCGAGCGTCGCCTCGCCGCCGAGGTGTACACCCAGGCCGAGCTGATCACCCCCGGCAACGCCCACACCAGGCGCTGGCAGGAGCGCTGCGGCGCCGACCGCGCCAAGCTGCGCACCGTCCACCCCGGCCTGCCGGCCGACCGGTTCCACGCGGTGGGGGAGGGCGCGTACTACGCGGACCCCGGCGCCCTGGTGTGGGTCGGCAGGGCCGAGCCCGCCAAGGACCTCATCGCCCTGCTGCACGCCTTCGCCGAGGTCCGCAAGGCCGAACCCGGCGCGCGCCTGCGGCTGTTCGCGGCGCCCGCGCGGGACGCGGAGAGCGCCGGCTACCTCGCCCACTGCCGCGCGCTCGCCGCCCACCTCTTCCCCGACGAGGCGGCGGGCGCCCACGCGGTCGGCGACAACCCCGTCTCGTTCGAGGAGATCGGCGGCCCCGAGGCACCCGGGCTCGCCGACGCGTACGCCACCGCGAGCGTTGTCGTCCTGTCCAGCGTCGTCGAGGGCTTCCCGCTCAGCCTCGTCGAAGCGATGTTCTGCGGCCGGGCCACCGTCTCCACCGACACCGGCGCGGTCGTCGAGGTCATCGGCGGCACGGGCCTCGTGGTGCCACCGCGCAACCCCCGCGCGCTCGCCGACGCCTGCCTCGCCCTGCTGCGCGACCCCGAACGGCGCGCGCGCCTGGGCGCCGCCGCCCGGGCCCGCGCGCTCGAACTGTTCACCGTCGAGCAGAATCTCGCGGCATTTCGCGGCATTTACCTGGAGCTCATGTCGCACAACCCGGTCCGTCGCGAGAGCGCCGACGGCACGACCGCGCCCCAGCCCTTCGCGCACCCCGCCGAAGCGCATGTGCCGGGCCGCTGGGCGGCGCCCGCCGCGACCCGGGGCCCGGTGGTCCGCGCCCGCCCGGCCGCCCTCCTGACGAGGGAGCGGCCCGCCGCGCGGGAAGCAGCAAAAGGGGCGGCGCATGAGTGACCTCACCTCCGCCGGGCCGGACGGCGCCCGGCCGGTCAAGAGCGCCGAGGCGCCGCGGCGCGGCGGCCCCGCCGACCCCGTCAAGGCGCTGCTGCACCGCCACCGTGAACTGTGCGAGCGGGCCGTCGACCCGCTGGAGATCGCGGCGGGCCTCGAAGCGCACGGCGTCACCGACCGCACCGCCGCGCGCTTTCGGCACCGCGACGTCTTCTCGCTCGCCGAAGAGCTCTACGCCCGCGTACCCCGCGAGACCACACAGGACGGACCCGAACAGGCCGCCCCCGCCCGGAAGTTGACGGCATCCATCGCCGGGTGGGCGCCGTGGGCGCCGCTGCCGGGCGTCGTCTGCGTCCTCACCGCCGTCGGCGCGCGGGCCGCGACCGGCGCGCTCCGCCCGGCGCTCGTCCTCATCGGGGCCTTGGCCTTCGTCGCGGCCCTCACCCTGGCGCTGCGGCGCGGCCCCCTGCGGGCGGCCCCGCGCGCCGGCCTGGCCGTCAGGCTCTGCGGCGGCTGGCTCATGGCGTACGCGATCGGCGGCGACGCGCTGCTCGCCGAGGCCGTGCGCGGCGGGCCCGACGGGGGCTGGCCACTCGACCCGGCGGCGGCCACCGGTCTGGCGTTCGCCGTCGTGCCCGGCCTGTGGTGCGCCCACCTCTTCTCCGTGCGGGCCCGCCGGGAGCTCGTGTCGAGCCGGGGACTCGCCGAGTTCTCCGGACGGTCCAGACCCCTCCTCCTGGCGACGGCGGCCCTGTTCGCCGCCGGTCTCGCGGCGAGTCTGACGCTCAGTCAACTCGCTTATGGCGGCGAATCGTTCGCCAAGTGCTTGGCGCTCGGCATGCTGCTCTGGCTCGCCCGGCTGCTCGCGGCGCACGGCTTCGCCCGCGCCGCGGCCAAGGTGCTGGCCGCGGCCGCGGGCGCCGAACTCCTCGCGCTGTGCGCCGTGTTCGCCGGGCGCCTGCCCGGCCTCTCCCTCGTCGGCCGTCCCGTCGAGACCGCCGTCCAGAACTGGGGCGCAGGGGCCCTGCCCGCCGCCGTGTGCGGCGCCGCCGCCCTCGCCCTGCTCGCCCGGGCCGCCGCGGTACTCGCCCGCGCCACGGCCCACCGTGACCAGTGAGGCGCCCGACGACCGACGCGCCCACCCCACCGAAGCGCCGGACCCGCCCGACCACGCCACACGGCGGGCGGCAAGGCATTGAAGGAGAACGACACATGACCGCCGCCCTGCCCCCGGCCTCCCGCCGCCCGCACGGAAGGACCGTGCGATGAGGGTGCTGCTGCTCGGAGCCAACGGATACCTCGGCCGGTTCGTCGCCGACCGCCTGCTCGCCGACCCCGCCGTCCAGCTCACCGCACTCGGGCGCGGTGACGACGCCGACGTACGGTTCGACCTCGCCACCGGCAGCCCGGGAGCCCTCACCCGCTTCCTCGACGCCGTGCATCCCGGGGTCGTCGTCAACTGCGCCGGCGCGATCCGTGGCGGCGCGCGCGAACTGACCCGGCACAACACCGTCGCCGTCGCCACCGTCTGCGAGGCCCTGCGCCGCAGCGGCTGCGGCGCCCGCCTCGTACAGATCGGCTGCGCGTCGGAGTACGGGCCGTCGCAGCCCGGCTCGTCGACCGCCGAGGACGCGGTGCCGCGCCCCGGGGGACCGTACGGCGTCTCCAAGCTCGCCGCGACCGAACTCGTCCTCGGCTCCGGGCTCGACGCGATCGTGCTGCGCGTCTTCTCACCCGTCGGTCCCGGCACCCCGGCCGGCTCCCCGCTCGGCCGGCTCGCCGAGGCGATGCGCCGCGCCATGCAGTCCGGCGACGGCGAGCTGAAGCTCGGCGGGCTCGGGGTGCAGCGGGACTTCGTGGACGTACGCGATGTGGCGCGGGCCGTGCACGCCGCCTCGCTCTCGGCCGCCCAGGGCGTGGTCAACATCGGCACCGGCCGCTCGGTGAAGCTGCGCGACGCGGCCGCCGTGCTCGCCCGGGTCGCCGGATACGCGGGCGCCCTGCACGAACTGGACGGCCCGCCCGGCATGCGGCCCGGACACATCGGCGCCCCGCGCTCCGGCGAGGCCGCGCTCGACCACCTGGCCACGCCCTCGCCCTACCCCGACGGCTGCGGCAGCTGGCAGCAGGCCGACGTGCGCACCGCGCGCGACCGGCTCGGCTGGCGGCCCCGGATCAATCTGGAGGAGTCGCTGGCCGACATCTGGATGGAGGCGGCATGCCGCATCTGACCAGGACCGCGCGGCAGCGCGCGGCGACCGGCGCCGGCCGGCTCGGCCTCGGGGTCCCCGGCTACGCCCACCCGCTCGTGGCCCCCGTCGAATGGGCCGAACTGACGCGCCCGGGAACACCGTTGCACTGGGCCGTGCTCAATGTGTCCGGCGGCGGCGCGGGCGGCCCGGGCACACGGCCCGACCCGCACTGCCTGGAAGCGGCCGGAAAACTGCGCAACGCCGGGATCCGGGTGCTCGGCCACCTCGACACGGAGTACGGGCACCGCCCCTTCGGCGAGCAGATCGCCGAGGCGCACCGCTACCTCGACTGGTACCGGGTCGACGGCTTCCTCCTGGACCGCTGTCCCACAGGGCGAGACGAGCTTCCCGCCATGCGGCGCACGACGGAGACCCTGCGGGCGCTGCGCGAGGGCGCCCACCTGGTCCTCGGGCACGGCACCCACCCGTGTCCCGGATACGTCGAGATCGCCGACCAGCTGATCACCTACACCGGCCCCTGGCACGACTACCGGTGGTCGCAGGTGGCCGAATGGACCGCCGAGTACCCGCCGGAGCGCTTCTGCCACCTGGTGCACGGGGTGCCGAGGAGTCATCTGGAGGAGGCGCTGCGGATCGCCCGCTGGCAGGGCGCGGGCACGGTCTACTTCACGGACCGCGCCGACCGGGCCCCCCGGGGAAGGGGCGCCGCGGACCCCTTCGAGACGCTGCCCGGGTACTGGGACGAAATTGTCTCGCGGATCGGACCTGGTATCTCGGAATGAGAGGGGGCGTGGCAGTGTTGCGGAGAGAACAACCGTACTGACATACCGACCGACTGCGTAAATTGAGGTTCACGTGTCGCTGCCACCCCTGGTCGAGCCAGCAGCTGAGCTCACCGTAGACGAGGTCCGCAGGTACTCGCGCCACCTGATCATTCCCGACGTCGGGATGGACGGCCAGAAGCGCCTGAAGAACGCGAAGGTGCTCGCGGTGGGCGCCGGCGGTCTCGGCTCGCCGGCCCTGATGTACCTGGCCGCCGCCGGTGTCGGCACGCTCGGCATCGTGGAGTTCGACGAGGTCGACGAGTCGAACCTCCAGCGCCAGATCATCCACAGCCAGGCCGACATCGGCCGCTCCAAGGCGCAGTCCGCGCGGGACTCCGTCCTAGGCATCAACCCGTACGTGAACGTGGTCCTGCACGAAGAACGGCTCGAGGCCGAGAACGTGATGGACATCTTCAGCCAGTACGACCTGATCGTCGACGGCACGGACAACTTCGCGACCCGCTACCTGGTCAACGACGCGTGCGTGCTGCTCAACAAGCCGTACGTGTGGGGTTCGATCTACCGCTTCGACGGCCAGGCCTCGGTCTTCTGGTCCGAGCACGGTCCCTGCTACCGCTGCCTCTACCCCGAGCCCCCGCCGCCGGGCATGGTGCCCAGCTGCGCCGAGGGCGGCGTGCTCGGCGTGCTGTGCGCGTCCATCGGTTCCATCCAGGTCAACGAGGCCATCAAGCTCCTCGCGGGCATCGGCGAGCCGCTGGTCGGCCGCCTGATGATCTACGACGCCCTGGAGATGCAGTACCGCCAGGTGAAGGTCCGCAAGGACCCCGACTGCGCGGTCTGCGGCGAGAACCCGACCGTCACCGAGCTCATCGACTACGAGGCCTTCTGCGGCGTCGTGTCCGAGGAGGCCCAGGAAGCGGCGATGGGTTCGACGATCACTCCCCGGCAGCTCAAGGAGTGGATCGACGCGGACGAGAAGATCGAGATCATCGACGTCCGCGAGCCGAACGAGTACGAGATCGTCTCCATCCCGGGCGCGAAGCTGATCCCGAAGAACGAGTTCCTGATGGGCTCGGCCCTGGAATCGCTTCCTCAGGACAAGCGCATCGTCCTGCACTGCAAGACGGGCGTCCGCTCGGCGGAGGTCCTCGCGGTCCTCAAGTCCGCCGGGTTCTCCGACGCGGTCCACGTGGGCGGCGGCGTGATCGGCTGGGTCAACCAGATCGAACCGGAGAAGCCGATCTATTAGGCGCGGGTTTCGATCCGCCGGCCGTCTGTGGCCGGCCGCGCAGTTCCCCGCGCCCCTGATCGGGGGCGCGGGGAACTGCCATGTGTGCGGCTCCGCCGCGTGGGCGCGAACGGCCCCCACCGGCCCGCAGGTGAAGAGCGACCCGTTACTGGCACACCGCCCCGGCGGCCGGCACCTTCCCGTCAAGCAAATACGCGTTCACCGCGCCCTGCACGCACTTGTCACCGCTGTCGTACGCCCCGTGTCCCTGCCCCTTGTACGTCAGCTCCACGCCGACACCCGGGCCCAGCTTGTCCACCATGTTCTTGGCGCCCTGGTAGGGCGTGGCCGGGTCGCCGGTGTTGCCGACGACCACGATCGGCGGCGCGCCCGGCGCGCTCACATCGGGCGTGGTCCACTGCCCGGCGACCGGCCACTCGGAGCAGCCGAGCAGGCCCCAGGCCATGAAGTCGCCGAAGACGGGCGACGCCTTACGGAACGCGGGCACCTTGGCTTTGGCCTGGCCGACGGTGTAACGCTGTTTGAAATCGGCGCAGTTGACGGCCGCGTTGGCCGCCTGGATGTTGCTGTACGTGCCGTCCTTGTTCCGCCCGTTCATGGAGTCCGACAGGACCAGGAGCAGGGCCCCGTCGCCGCCCTCCGCGTCGTCCACCCCCTGTTCGAGCAGCTGCCAGTACTCCTTGGAGTACAGGGCCTGCGCGATGCCGTTGGTGGCCTGGGTCCGGCCGAGGGTGCGCCCGCTGTTGCCGGCCGGGATGGGCTTGGTGGCGAGCTGGGCGAGCAGCTTGACGATGACGTCCTCGACCTCCTTGACGTTCGCGCCGCGCAGCAGGCACTTGTCGCCTCGGTTCACACAGTCCTGGGCGAAGTTGTCCAGGGCGAGCTGGAAGCCCTTGGCCTGGGCGAGCGCGCCCTGTTCGACGTCGTTGGTGGGGTCGACCACTCCGTCGAAGACGGCCCGCCCGACGTTCTTGGGGAACAGATGGGCGTAGACGCCGCCGAGCTCGGTCCCGTACGAGATCCCCATGTAGTTCAGCTTCTGATCGCCGAGCACCTGGCGCAGCAGGTCCATGTCGCGGGCCGCGCTGGTGGTGCCGACGTGGGGCAGGACCTTGCCGGAGTTGTCCTGGCAGGCGGTGGCGAAGGACTTCAGGCTTTCGAGGTACGTCTTCTCCTGCGCCGCGTTGTCCGGGGTGGCGTTCTGCGCGAAGTAGGCGTCGAGCTGGGTGTCGTTCTCGCAGCGCACGGGCGCGCTGGCACCCACGCCGCGCGGGTCGAAGCTGACCAGGTCGTAGCGGGCGCGCAGGGCCTTGTAGTCGCCGGCGGCGGCGGGCAGGGTGGTGATGCCGGAGCCGCCGGGGCCGCCGAAGTTGAAGACGAGCGAGCCGACGCGGTGGGCCCGGTCGGTGGCCTCGGTGCGGATGAGGGCGAGGTCCAGGGTGCCGGCCTTGGCGTCGGCGTAGTCGAGCGGCACCTTCATGGTGGCGCACTTCCATGCGCCCCCGCCGGGCGGCGCCGAGGGCGCGGAGCCCGTGCCCTGCGCCGGGGTGGGCGCCGCGCACGGCTTCCAGCTGAGCTTCTGCGAGGCGAGCTTGGCCGGGTCGGCGCTGGTGGGGGTGAGCCCGTTGTCGTCCTTGCCCCCGCTGGAACAGCCGACGACGGTGAGCAGGAGGGCGGCGGCGGCGAACGCGGTGGCCCGGGTCCGCTTGCGTGGGGCACGGTGGTGTTCCATCTCCCCATCCTGCGGCGCGGGCACGGGGGGTGCGCGAGCGGGGCGGCCCATGCGGGTGGCGCCGTCGCGGGCCGGACCGGCCGCGCCGGCGCGCGGGGGCGGGCCCGGCCCGGGTGGTCTCTGGCCGCCTGGATCTACAACTGACCTTTGCGCGTGAGGTAGTTGAAGCACAGCCAGCCCGGCAGCACCGGCAGCCAGAAGGTCAGCAGCCGGTACAGGAGCACCGCCGACGTCGCGGTCTCGGCGGTCATGCCCGCGATCGTCAGCGCCGTGGACAGCGCGAGCTCGACCGCGCCCACACCGCCCGGAGTGGGCGCCGCCGATCCCAGCGCGTTGGCGGTCAGGAAGACCACGGCGACGCTCGCGTAACTCAGAGTGTGGTCGCTGCCGGTGCCGAACGCGCGGATCGAGGCGTCGAGACACATCACGAAAACGCCGGTCAGCAGCAGCATGCCGCCGATCCCGGTGACCAGTTTCTGCGGCCGTTGCAGCACGTCGAGCATGCGCGGCACCACACCCGCGAACAGCGAGCGGACCCGGCTGACCACGAACTTGCGCAGGAACGGGACCGCCGTGACGACCAGGATCAGCACGGCCGCCGTGAGCAGGCCCGCGATCACCGTGCGGGACGGCGAGAGCTCCGAGGTCTGCTCGGTGCCGGTCACATAACCGAAGACCAGCAGCAGCGAGATGTGCGAGGCGAGCCCGAACAGCTGGGAGGCGCCCACGCTCGCCACCGCGAGGCCCGGACGCACCCCGGCGCGCTGGAGGAAGCGGGTGTTGAGGGCGACGCCGCCCACCGCGGCGGGGGCCACCAGCTTCACGAACGAGCCCGCGACCTGGGCCACGACCGCCCGCCAGAACGGCACCCGCTCGGGTACGAAGCCGAGCAGGCTGGCCGCCGCCGCCGGGTAGGACAGCGCCGAGAACAGCGCGGCCGCCGCGACCCAGCCCCACTGCGCGTTGGCGATCAGGTCGCCGAACTTGATGTTGGTGAGCTGCACGAGCAGGAAGTAGGCGGCGAAGGCTCCCGCCACGAAGCTGATCAGCGTCTTGACCTTGATGCGCTCCAGGCGCACCGGCTCGACCGGGGCCAGCGGGCGGATCAGCAGCACCTGACGGCGGATCTGGGTGAGCAGGTCGTCCTCGTGTGCCTGCTCAAGGGCCTCGTCGATGGCCAGCTTCTCGGCCTTCTTCTCCGCCTTCACCGCCTTGCGGTCGTCCGGCGCGGCCGCCGCATCGGGGCGGGCCGCCGCTTCCTTGGCCGCCGCCGCCTCGGCGGCCTTCGCCTCCCGCGCCGCGTCCGACGCCTCAAGGACCGCCTCGCGCTCGCGCTGGGCCTGCTCGCGGCCGAGCCTGCGCAGCGTCGCGCGGGTGGACCGGCTCAGGGCGATGGGCTGGAGCAGCGGAAGGCTGTCGGCGACCGCGTCGGGGCCGAGCACGTCGAGCGCGGCGGCCACCGAACGCTCGGCGCCGACGCGCAGTCCGAACGTGGTGAGCAACTGGGCGACGTCCATCCTGAGCACGATGTCGCCCGCCGCGATCTCGCCGCCGCGCAGATCGGTCACGATGACTTTGCCGAAACGATCCACCAGGATCGCGTCCCCCGCGAGCCTGCGGTGCGCGATCCGCCGCGACTGCAACGCCCGCACCTGCCGCCACGTCTCGCGCATCAGCTCGTCGGTGATCTCCTTGTCCTCCAGGGAGTCGAGGGTGCGGCCGCCGGTGTGCTCGTACACCAGCATCACGGCGTCCGGGCCGAGCTCGGAGGTGGCGATCAGCTTGGGCGCGTTCGCCCCCGCCGCGATCGCCGCGTACGCGAGCAGCGCCTCCTGCTCAAGGGCCTGCCTGAGCGACTGGATCGAGCGGCGGGTGGTGATGGAACGCAGCGTCAGGCGGCGCCACACCCGGTAGAAGAAGCCCTGCGCCTGCTGTTCGCGGTCCACGACGGTGACGTCGAGCGGCGGGCCGTCCTCCAGGGTGACCAGATAGCGCCGGCCCCGTTCGCCCTGCTCGAGCGAGTCCGGCACGTCCTCGGCGCGCAGCGCCGTCACCGGGTTGAAGCCGACGTGGCGCAGGCCCGCGAGCAGGGTCTGCCCGGTGGGGCGCACATTGGGCGAGCCGACCGCGTAGAGGGCGCCGTACGCGACGGTCCAGCCGATCAGGATCGTCACGATGATCGAGAACGGTGTGGTCTGGCCGCCGACGAGCACCGCGAAGGAGTTGAGCAGCAGGACCGCCCACAGGGCCACCCGCCAGCGCGGTCTGCGGGCCATCCCCACCGCCGTCATATAGGCGATGACGGGGGCGAGATAGCCGTGTACGGGGTCGGTGAGGGCGCCGGACGCGGACTGCTGGGTCAGCGCCTCGGTGATCGAACCGGGCGCCGACTTCGACACCCACAGGTCGGTGGCGAGCGCCACGCCGTGCGCGAGCACGGCGGCGAGCACGCCGTCCGCGATCCGCAGGCCGTCGCGTTTGATCAGCCGCTCGATGGCGAAGGCGACGGGCAGCACGAGGACGGCGATGCTGGAGGCGAGGCCGGCGAGGCGGATCAGGACGTCGGGGGTGCCGGTCGTGCCCTTGGTGATGTCGTCTTCCAGGCCCGAGGTGGTGCCGTGCGCGAACGCGGCGACGGCCAGCACGACGGCGATCGCCAGCACGCCGGTGAGCAGCCGGAGCAGATCGGACGGGCGGTGCACGCGGGCGGGCAGCAGCGGCTCGTCCACGGAGACCCGCTCAATGGACCCGGAGTCCTCACACACGCCGCGGGAGCCGTTGGGTTTGGCGGCGTCGGGGGTTGCGGGGTGGCCGGGGGTGTCGGGGCCGTCGGGGGACGCGGGGTGGCCGGGGGCCTTGGGGGCGTCGGCGTCCCCGGCGTCGGCGGGTCCGGGGCGGACGGGTCCGGGGTCGGATGAGTCCGAACCGGTGGTGTCCGGGCCGGTCGTCGTGGGTCCGGTGGTGTCCCGGCCGGTCGTGGTGGGTCCGGTGGTGTCCGGGGCGGTGGTGCAGGGTCCGTTCGTGTCCGGGCCGGTGGTGCAGGGTCCGTTCGTGTCCGGGCTGGTCGTGTCGGGTCCGCTCGTGTTCGACCCGGTCGAGCTCGGGCCGGTCGTGTCTGAGCCGGCGGCGTCCGGGCCGGTCGCGCCGAGGCCGGTGTTGTCGCCCGGATGGGCCGGGTTTTGGGGTGCGGCGGGCCGGCGCCGCGCGTCGGGGCTGCCGCTTGCCGCCGCCTCGGGTGGCTGCACGCCCCGCTCCTTCGCCGACTTGTCCGTCTTGTCGCTGTCTCGTATCACCGCTCACCGCCCGCACGATGGTGGCATGTCCCGAGATCCCGGAGGGGCAGCAGGGTGCGTTGCCGGGGCGTACGCGGTGTGAGTTGCGCCCCTTTGCCGCTCCGCGCACCGGCTGCGACCGGAAATGACCGGGACCGGCGCGACTGTCGGTGGCGTACGGCAGGATGGAGCGGATGAGCGAGCAGCGCAGCGACCGGGCGGGCGAGGCACCCCGGGAATCCGGGGCGCCCGAGGCGCCGGCGTACCCGGAGTACGCGGAACGGGTGCTCGACCTCGCCGAGCGCATCCCGCCCGGCCGGGTGATGACGTACGGGGACGTCGCGGAATGGCTCGGCGAGGGCGGCCCCCGCCAGGTCGGCCGGGTCATGTCGCTCTACGGCGCCGCGGTGCCGTGGTGGCGCGTGGTCCGCTCGGACGGCGTGCTGCTGCCGGGCCACGAACTGCGCGCGCTCGGCCACTACCGTGACGAGAGCACACCGCTGCGCGGGGCGAGCCGGTCCGCCGACGACCACACGCCGAGGCTCGACATGAAGCGGGCGCGCTGGGACGGCTCCGGCGGCGAGGCGGCACATACCTGACAGCTTGTGCCATCCGGCGTCCGTCCGGGCGGCGTGAGGACCGTAAGGATGACTCGCTGCGTCGCGGGCACGGTTCGGCGTACCGTCGAGGGTCCGCGCCGTGCGCGCGGGCCCCGTAAGCACCATCACGACCAGCACACCCACCAGGACCGGCGATCCACGTGAGCTCCTCCTCCTCCACCGGGCGTACCGCGTACCAGCAGGTACGCCGGGCGGCCCCCGGCGCGTACCGGCTGGTGCGCACACCGCCGGATCCGGTGGAGCCCCCTCTCCTTGACGCACCCCAGCGCAGGGTGGTTGACCACCGCTCGGGTCCGCTTCTGGTGCTCGCGGGGCCCGGCACCGGCAAGACCACCACGCTGGTCGAGGCGGTCGCGGCCAGGGTCGCGGAGGGCGCCGACCCCGAGCGGATCCTGGTCCTCACCTTCAGCCGCAAGGCCGCCGTCGAACTGCGCGACCGCATGGCGCTGCGGCTCGGCGCGGGCGCCAAGAGCCCGCAGGCCACCACGTTCCACTCCTACTGCTACGCCCTGGTGCGCGCGCACCGGGCCCCCAGGGACACGGAGCCGTTCGGCGAGCCCCCGCGCCTGCTGTCCGGTCCCGAGCAGGACGTGGCCGTACGCGACCTCCTGGCCGGCCAGATCGACCTCCAGCGCGGCGGCCTCGCGCACGTGAGCTGGCCCGACGAACTGCGGGCCTGCCTGACCACGCGGGGCTTCGCCGACGAGGTCCGCGCGGTGCTCGCCCGCAGCCGCGAACTGGGACTCGGGCCCGACGAGCTGGCCCGCTTCGCCGCGCGGGCCGGCCGCCCCGACTGGAAGGCCGCCTCCGCCTTCCTCGCCGAATACCTCGACGTCCTCGACCTCCAGGGCGTCCTCGACTACGCGGAACTGGTGCACCGCGCGGTGCTGCTCGCCGAACGCACCCCGCCGCCGTCCTACGACGCGGTGTTCGTCGACGAGTACCAGGACACCGACCCCGCGCAGGTCAGGCTGCTGAAGGCGCTCGCGGGCGGGGGGCGCACGCTGGTCGCGTTCGGCGACCCGGACCAGTCGATCTACACCTTCCGCGGCGCCGACATCAACGGCATCCTCGGCTTCCCCGACGCCTTCGCGCGCGCCGACGGCACCCCGGCACCCGTGGAAGTCCTCACCACCTCGCGCCGCTCGGGCACCGCGCTCCTTGCGGCGACCCGGCTCCTCACCCGCCGCATGCCGCTGCCGCGGCTGCCCGCCGAGCAGGTCCGCGCCCACCGCGACCTGCGCCCCACCCGCACCGGCGGCCGCGTGGAGACGTACACCTATCCCACGGCCTCCACCGAGCTGGACAACATCGCCGACCTGCTGCGCCGCGCCCACCTCGAAGAGGGCGTCCCCTGGCAGGAGATGGCGGTCCTGGTCCGCGCCGGCACCCGCGCCATCCCCGCGCTGCGCCGCGCCCTCACCTCGGCCGGCGTCCCCGTGGACACCTCGGGTGCCGACATCGCGCTGCGCGACGAGCCGGCGGTCGCGCCGCTCCTCACGGCGCTCGGGGTGGTGGCGCGGGCCGCCGTCGGGCGCGCCGCCGCGCCCCCCGGGCCTCCGCCGGTCAGCCTCGTCCACCCCCGCCGCACCCCTCCGGTCCCGGCCGAGGCGCCGGCCGGGCTCGACACCGAGACCGCGCACACCCTGCTCACCTCGCCGCTCGGCGGCATGGACACCGCCGACCTGCGCCGCCTCGGCCGGGCCCTGCGCGACGAGGAGCGGGCCGGGGGAGTGCGCGTCCCGGCCCCCTCGGACGTGCTGCTCGCCCGCGCCCTCGCCGAACCCGAACGGCTGGTCGCGCACGACCCCGCCTACGCCAGGGGCGCCCAGCGCCTCGCCACCCTCCTGCGCAAGGCCCGCGAGCTCCTTGAGGGCGGTGGCACGGCCGCAGAGGCGCTGTGGGAGCTGTGGAACGGCACCCCCTGGCCCCAGCGCCTGGAACGCGCGGCGCTGCGCGGCGGCGCGGGCGGCCGGGCGGCCGACCGCGACCTCGACGCCGTCTGCGCGCTGTTCGACACGGCGGCCCGCGCCGAGGAGCGCACCGGCGGCCGGGGCGCGCTCAACTTCATCGAAGAGGTCGACGCGCAGGACATAGCGGCCGACACCCTCACCCGCAGGGCCGCCCGTCCCGACGCGGTACGCCTGATGACCGCCCACCGCTCCAAGGGCCTCGAATGGAGCCTGGTCGTGGTCTCCGGGGTCCAGGAAGGGCTCTGGCCCGACCTGCGCAGGCGCGGCTCGCTCCTGGAGGCCGACCGGATCGGACGCGACGGCCTGGCCGAACCGCTCACCCCGGGCGCGCTGCTCGCCGAGGAACGACGCCTCTTCTATGTCGCCGCCACCCGCGCGCGCGAGCGCCTGATCGTGACCGCCGTGAAGGCGCCGGCCGACGACGGCGACCAGCCCTCCCGCTTCCTCACCGAGCTCGGCGTCGAGCCCCGCGACACCACGGGCCGCCCGCGCCGCCCCCTCGCGGTCGCGGCCCTCGTCGCCGAGCTGCGCGCCACCACGGTCGATCCGGCGGCGTCCGACGCGCTGCGCGAGGCCGCCGCCGAACGCCTGGGCCGGCTCGCCGCGCTCACCGACGACGAGGGCCAGCCGCTGGTCCCCGCCGCGCACCCGCACCGCTGGTGGGGCCTGTACGAACCGACCCGCTCCGAGGTCCCGCTGCGCGACCGCGCGCTGCCGCTCGCCCTGTCCGGCAGCGCGCTCGACCAGCTCGCCAACACCTGCTCGCTGCAATGGTTCCTGGGCCGCGAGGTGAAGGCGGACGCGCCCGCGACGGCCGCCCAGGGCTTCGGCAACGTGGTGCACGTACTGGCCGACGAGGTGGCGTCGGGCCGTACGCCCGCCGATCTCGCGGTCCTGATGGAACGCCTCGACTCGGTCTGGGACGCGCTGGCCTTCGACGCGCCCTGGAAATCGCTCCAAGAGAAGCAGAACGCGCGCGCCGCCCTGGAACGCTTCCTGCGCTGGCACACCCTGGACCGCGCCGGACGCACCCCCGTGGCCACGGAGCACGGCTTCGACGTGACCCTGGAGGCGGGGGAGTACGAGGTGCGCATCCGGGGCTCCATGGACCGGGTGGAGAAGGACGTCGAAGGCCGGGCCTACGTGGTCGACTTCAAGACCGGCAAACAGGCGCCCACCGCCGCCGAGGTGGCCGCCCATCCCCAGCTGGCCGTCTACCAGCTCGCGGTCCGCGAGGGCGCCCTGGACGAGGCCTTCGAGGGCCGCCGGCCCGACGCCGGGGGGGCCGAACTGGTCCACCTGCGCCAGGCCGCGCCCCAGCGCGAGGGCGGCGAGGCGTTCCCCAAGGTGCAGGCGCAGGAGCCGCTGGCGGGGGAGTGGGTGTCGGACCTGCTGGCCACGGCGGCGGGCAAGGTCCTGGACGAACGCTTTGCTCCGACGCCGGGGACGCACTGTGCGCACTGCGCGTTCAGAGCGTCGTGCACGGCCCAGCCGGAGGGCCGCCAGGTCGTGGAGTGACCGGCCCCGCGCAGTTCCCCGCGCCCCTTGGGGGGTGCGTCTTCGGCTGCGGGCCGTCGTGGGCCGTTCGCGCAGTTCCCCGCGCCCCTTAAGAGGTGCGTCTTCGGCTGCGGGTTGTCGTGGGCCGTTCGCGCAGTTCCCCGCGCCCCTTGAGGGGTGCGGGTTGTCGTGGGGCGTTCGCGCGGTTTCTCGCGTCCCTTGGGCGGGGTCGAGGGGCGCAGCCCCCGTGGGGGCCCGGGGGCGGAGCCCCCGGAGAACCCCCCTTCCCCTCTGCCCCCGGCGGGTTTCGGGGAGGGGCGGGGTGGGGGAACACCCGCCGCAGGCGCCCCCACCTGCACAAAACCCCCATTGTCGGCACCCCCCACTACCCTTCCTGACGTGCCCACCCACCTCACCCACCCCGACCAGCTCATAGAGCTGCTAGGCATCCCCTTCACCCCGGAGCAGACGGCCTGCATCACCGCCCCGCCCGCCCCGCAGGTCATCGTGGCCGGAGCCGGCTCGGGCAAGACGACCGTCATGGCCGCCAGGGTCGTCTGGCTGGTGGGCACCGGCCAGGTCGCGCCCGAGCAGGTCCTGGGCCTGACCTTCACCAACAAGGCGGCCGGCGAGCTCGCCGAACGCGTACGCACCGCCCTGACCAGGGCCGGCATCACCGACCCCGACGCACTCGACCCGGAGCGGGGCGAGCCCGGCATCTCCACCTACCACGCCTTCGCGGGCCGCCTCCTCACCGACCACGGCCTGCGCATGGGCCTGGAGCCCACCTCGCGCCTCCTCGCCGACGCCACCCGCTTCCAGCTCGCCGCCCGGGTGCTGCGCGAGGCCCCCGGCCCCTACCCCGCGCTGACCAAGTCGTTCGCGACCCTGGTCAGCGACCTGCTGGCGCTGGACGCGGAGCTCGCGGAACACCTCGTACGCCCGGAGCGTCTGGCCGCGTACGACCAGGACCTGCTGCGTACCCTCGCGGACGCCAAGCTCAGCAACGCGGAGCTGCGCAAGGTGCCGGAGGCGGCCACCGCCCGCCTCGAACTGCTCGACCTCGCCGTGCGCTACCGGGCCGCCAAGAAGAGCCGGGACCTGCTGGACTTCGGCGACCAGATGGCGCTGTCCGCCGAGCTCGCCCTCACCCACCCCGAGGTCGGCCGGCTGCTGCGCGAGGAGTTCAAGGTGGTGCTCCTGGACGAGTACCAGGACACCTCGGTGGCCCAGCGCCGGCTGCTGGCCGCGCTCTTCGGCGGCGGCACCGGCCACGCCGTGACCGCCGTCGGCGACCCCTGTCAGGCCATCTACGGCTGGCGCGGCGCGTCGGTCGCCAACCTCGACGACTTCCCGCGCCACTTCCCGTACGCCGACGGCCGCCCCGCCACCCGCCAGGCGCTCTCCGAGAACCGCCGCAGCGGCGGCCGCCTCCTGGGCCTCGCCAACTCCCTTGCCGCGCCGCTGCGTTCGATGCACGCGGGAGTGGAGGCGCTGCGCCCGGCACCGGGCGCCGAGCGGGACGGAAGCGTGCGGATCGCCCTGCTCGACACCCACGAGCAGGAGATCGACTGGCTCGCCGACTCGATCGCCCACCTGGTGCGCACCGGCAAGGCGCCCGGCGAGATCGCCGTCCTGTGCCGCACCGCTGGTGACTTCCCGGCGATCCAGGGCGCGCTGGTGGCCCGAGACATCCCCGTCGAGGTCGTCGGGCTCTCCGGGCTGCTTCACCTGCCCGAGGTCGCCGACCTGGTCGCGGTCTGCGAAGTCCTCCAGGACCCCGGCGCCAACGCCTCCCTGGTACGGATCCTGACCGGCCCGCGCTGGCGTGTCGGCCCCCGAGACCTCGCCCTGCTCGGCCGCCGCGCGCGCGATCTCGTCCGGCGCGTCACGGGCGAGCCCGGCGACCCCGACCAGCGCCTCGCCGACGCCGTCGAGGGGGTCGACCCGGCCGAGGTGATCTCGCTCGCCGACGCCCTCGACACCTTCCTCGAAGGCGCCGAGGACGACGGGCTGCCCTTCTCCGCCGAGGCCCGCGTCCGCTTCGCGCGCCTCGCCGCCGAACTGCGCGACCTGCGCCGCTCGCTCGCCGATCCGCTCATGGACGTCCTGCACCGCGTCCTGAGCGTCACCGGCCTCGAAGTCGAACTGTCGGCGTCCCCGCACGCCCTGGCCGCCCGCCGCCGCGAGACGCTGTCCGGCTTCCTCGACACGGCGGCGGGTTTCGCCGCGCTCGACGGCGAGGCGTCCCTGCTCGCCTTCCTCGGCTTCCTGCGGACCGCGGCCCAGTACGAGAAGGGCCTGGACAACGCGCTGCCCGGCGGCGAGAACACGGTCAAGGTGCTCACCGCGCACAAGTCCAAGGGCCTGGAGTGGGACGTGGTGGCCGTGCCCGGCCTGGTCACCGGCGCGTTCCCGTCCACGAGGGCGAGGGAGGCGTGGACGTCCCAGGCGAAGGTCCTGCCGCACGCGCTGCGCGGCGACGCCCCGACGCTGCCGGCCGTCGAGACGTGGGACGCGAAGGGGCTCAAGTCCTTCAAGGAGGCGATGAAGGACCACCAGCACACCGAGGAACTGCGCCTGGGATACGTCACGTTCACCCGTCCCCGCACCCTGTTGCTCGGCTCGGGCCACTGGTGGGGCCCGAACCAGAAGAAGCCCCGGGGCCCCTCCGCCTTCCTGCACGCGCTGTACGAGCACTGCGCGGCCGGCCACGGCGAGATCGAGGCGTGGGCCGACGAGCCGGCCGACGACGCGGAGAACCCCGCGCTGCGGGAGTCCGCGACGGGCCACGCCTGGCCGCTGCCGCTCGACCCGGAATCCCTGGCCCGCCGCCGCGCCGCGGCGCAGCGGGTCCTGGCCCACATCGAGGCGGCGCCGACGCGCGAGGACGGGACGCCCTCCTCCTACGAGGACGAGGCGGAGCTGGCGGCGCCCTTCGACGACGGGGCCGAGCCGTACGGGGCCGAGCCCTACGGGGATGAGCTCTACCAGGGCGGGCCTTACGTGCCTGAGGAGTTCGGCGTCCCCGGGGGCGAGGACGAGGGCGAGAGCCTGCCCCTCGACGACTGGGACCTGCTCACCACGGAGCGCCCGACCCAGTCCGCGCCCCTCACCGGCGCGGACGCCACCCCCGCCGAGCCGACCGACCCCGCCGCACCCGCCGAGCACACTCGCACCCCGGCCCCCACCGACTCCGGCGCCCGCGACCACACCCGCGACGGGTCCCCCCGCGATGGGACCCCCCGCGATGGGACCCCCCGCGATGGGACCCCCCGCGATGGGACCCCCCGCGATGGGACCCCCCGCGATGGGACCCCCCGCACCGGGCCCCCCCTCGCCATCCCCGCCCCCCGCCTCACCCCCGAGGACCGCCGCGTCCTGCACTCCTGGGACCGCGACCTCGAAGCGCTCACCACCGAGCTGCGCAGGGCCCGCGCCACCACCCGTGAGGTCGCCGTGCCGGCCTCGCTCACCGCGTCCGAGCTGCTGCGCCTCGCCGCCGACCCGGACGGCTTCGCCCGGGAGCTGGCCCGGCCCATGCCGAGCCGCCCCCAGCCCGCCGCGCGGCGCGGCACCCGCTTCCACGCCTGGGTGGAGTCCCGCTTCGAGGAGCTTCCGCTGCCCATGCTCGGGCCCGATGAGCTGCCCGGCATGGACGACACCGATGCCGACATCGCGGACGAGCGCGACCTGGCCGCGCTCAAGGAGGCCTTCGAGCGCACCCCGTACGCGACCCGTACCCCCTTCCGTACCGAGGCCCCCATCCAGCTGACGCTGGCGGGCCGGGTGATCAGGGGCCGGATCGACGCCGTCTACAAGGAGGGCGAGGGCACGCGGGCCGCGTACGAAATCGTCGACTGGAAGACCGGACGGCAGGCCACCGCCGACCCCCTCCAGCTGGCGGTCTACCGGGTCGCCTGGGCCGAGGAGACGGGCGTGCCGCTGGAGTCGGTCACGGCCGCGTTCGTGTACGTACGCACAGGTGAGACGGTACGGCCGAGCCGGCTGCCGGGCCGCGCCGAGCTGGAGGCGATCCTGCTCGGTGACCGTCCGCAGGGCGCACCGCCCGGCCCGCGTCCGCAGGGCGGACCGGGGGACGGGCCACCGCCCCCGGCCGGATAGGCTCAAGGGCATGAGCGAGACCCCGGACAGCGCCGTCCAGCCCGCCGCCGCGGCGGTGCGCGCGTACATCGAGCAGCACCGCGCCGCCTTCCTCGACGACCTCGCGCAGTGGCTGCGCATCCCGTCCATGTCGGCCCAGCCCGACCACGCCGCGGACGTACGGCGCAGCGCCGACTGGCTCGCCGCCAAACTGCGCGAGACCGGCTTCCCGACCGTCGAGATCCTGGACACCCCGGGCGCCCCCGCTGTCTGCGCCGAGTGGCCCTCGGGCGATCCGGGCGCGCCCACCGTCCTGGTCTACGGCCACCACGACGTGCAGCCCGCGGCCCGCGAGGACGGCTGGCACACCGACCCCTTCGAGCCGGTGATCGCGGACGGCCGGATGTACGGGCGCGGCGCCGCCGACGACAAGGGGCAGGTGTTCTTCCACACCCTGGGCGTGCGCGCGCACCTCGCCACCACCGGGCGCACCGCCCCCGCCGTCAACCTGAAGCTTTTGATCGAGGGTGAGGAGGAGTCCGGTTCGCCGCACTTCCGCGCCCTGGTGGAGCGGCACGCCGAGCGCCTGGCGGCGGACGCCGTGATCGTCTCGGACACCGGCATGTGGTCCGAGGACACCCCCACCGTGTGCACGGGCATGCGGGGCCTGGCCGAGTGCGAGATCCGGCTGTACGGGCCCGCCCAGGACATCCACTCCGGCTCCTTCGGCGGCGCCGTCCCCAACCCGGCGACGGCCGCGGCCCGCCTGGTCGCGGCCCTGCACGACGCGGAAGGACACGTCACCGTGCCCGGCTTCTACGACGGCGTCGCCGAGCTGAGCGACGCCGAGCGCGAGCTCTTCGCCGAGCTGCCCTTCGACGAGGCCGAGTGGCTGACCACCGCCAAGTCGCGGGCGGCGGCGGGCGAGGCCGGTTTCTCCACCCTGGAACGCGTATGGGCCCGCCCGACCGCCGAGGTCAACGGCATCGGCGGCGGCTACCAGGGCCCCGGCGGCAAGACGGTCATTCCGGCGTCGGCGATGGTCAAGCTGTCCTTCCGGCTGGTCGCGGGGCAGGATCCCGAGCGGATCGAGAAGCTGGTCACCGCGTGGGCCGGCAGCCGCGTTCCCGACGGGATCCGGCACGAGATCAGCTGGAGCGCGGGCACCCGCCCCTGCCTGACCCCGCTGGACCACCCGGCGCTCCAGGCCGTCGTGCGGGCGATGGGCACGGCCTTCGGCACGAAGGTCCGCTTCACCCGGGAGGGCGGCTCCGGGCCCGCCGCCGACCTCCAGGACGTCCTGGGAGCGCCCGTCCTGTTCCTCGGGATCTCCGTCCCCTCGGACGGCTGGCACGCGCCGAACGAGAAGGTCGAGCTCGACCTCCTGTTCAAGGGCGTCGAGACGGCGGCCCACCTGTGGAGCGACCTCGCCGCCACCACCGCATGATCCACCAGCCCGCGGCTGCGCCGGCCCGCGTCACCGGCTGACAGATATCGCTGAACACACCGTCCATCAGGGGGAGTTGGAAGCACCTGTGAGCACCACCAGCAGTGAAGTCCGCACGGACCGGCCGCTCGGCCCGTCCACGCCCATCAGCCTGACCGAGCCGGGCGGCATCGACCGTGCCGCCCACCACCGCCTCGACGAGGCGTGGCTCGCGGCCGCCTGGAGCCACCCCACGACCCGGGTCTTCGTGGTCTCCGGCGGCCAGGTCCTCATCGACGAGACCGTCGCCGGGGCGGCCGGCGCGGACGGCGAGCCGGTGCGCACCGAGATCGTCATGACGCCCGCCTTCGAGGCGCCGGTCACCGAGACCCACCGCTACTTCCTCGGCACCGACGAGGAGGGTGTGAGCTACTTCGCCCTGCAAAAGGACGCCCTGCCCGGCCGCATGGACCAGTCGGCCAGGCCGGCCGGACTGCGCGAGGCGGGCCTGCTGCTGTCACCGCGCGACGCGAGCCTGATGGCCCACGCGGTGGCCCTGGAGAACTGGCAGCGTCTGCACCGCTTCTGCTCGCGCTGCGGCGAGCGTACGGTCATCGCCGCGGCCGGCCACATCCGCCGCTGCCAGGCGTGCGGCGCCGAGCACTACCCGCGCACCGACCCCGCCGTGATCATGCTGGTCACCGACGGGCAGGACCGGGCGCTGCTCGGCCGCCAGGTGCACTGGCCCGAGGGCCGTTTCTCGACCCTGGCGGGGTTCGTGGAACCGGGCGAGTCCATCGAGCAGTCGGTGCGCCGCGAGGTGTTCGAGGAGGCGGGTGTCACGGTCGGCCCGGTCGAGTACGTGGCGAGTCAGCCCTGGCCCTTCCCGTCGAGCCTGATGCTCGGCTTCATGGCCAAGGCCACGTCGTCCGAGATCAACGTGGACGGCGAGGAGATCCACGAGGCCCGCTGGTTCTCCCGTGAGGACCTGGCCGCCGCCTTCGCGTCCGGCGAGGTGCTGCCCCCGTACGGCATCTCGATCGCGGCCCGGCTCATCGAGCTCTGGTACGGTCGCCCGCTGCCGAAGGCGACGCACTGACCCGAGCGGGCGTACCGGGCGGTGATCCGGGCGTACCGGGCGGGGGCCCGTGCGGGCCGGGCGGGTGCGGGCCGGGCCCGTGCGGGCCGGGCGCGTGCGGGCCGGGCGCGTGCGGGCCGGGCGCGTGCGCGCACGCGAAAGGCCCCCGCCCAGGACTCCAGGGGTCCGGGCGGGGGCCTTTCGTACGAGGGCCGGGGCCCCGGTGGCGCAGAAGCGGTGGGCGTCAGACGCCGATCTTCTGCTTGACCTGCGCGAGCGAGGGGTTGGTGAGCGTCGAGCCGTCGTCGAACAGGACGGTCGGCACCGTCTGGTTGCCACCGTTGGCCTTCTCCACGAACGTGGCCGACTCCGGGTCGTGCTCGATGTTGACCTCGGTGTACGCGATGCCTTCGCGGTCCATCTGCTTCTTCAGCCGCGTGCAGTAGCCGCACCACGTGGTGCTGTACATCGTCACAGTGCCCGGCATGTCTCTCGCGCTCCTCTTGATGGCTGACTGGCGTGCGCGCCCCGCCGAATGCGGTTCCGCAGGGAGTGGAACGTACCGGAACCGGCCACCATTCCCGCGCCACCCCCGTATGTGACCCAATCGCCATGACGGGCCCTTCGGCCGGGTTCGGCACGGGCGGGAAGCGCCGGAGCCGGTGCCGCGGCGGGCGACGGGCGCGCGGTCTGCGTGCCAGGCACGAAGCCTAGGCCCCGGATTAGTACGACCGCGGCCGCCTCCTGTGGACAACGCGGCGCAACCGTCCCGGACGACCTGGCAGCATGGCGGGGTGACAGCAGCAACGCACTCCACTCCCTTCCCGCAGGTCCCCGAGACGGCCGACGCGGTGCTCGACGGGCTCGACCCCGAGCAGCGCGAGGCCGCGACGGCCCTGAACGGTCCGGTGTGCGTGCTGGCCGGCGCGGGCACGGGCAAGACCCGCGCGATCACCCACCGGATCGCCTACGGGGTGCGGGCCGGCATCCTCCAGCCCTCCAGCGTGCTGGCCGTCACCTTCACCAACCGGGCGGCCGGCGAGATGCGGGGCCGGCTGCGCCAGCTCGGCGCGGGCGGCGTCCAGGCCCGCACCTTCCACTCGGCGGCGCTGCGCCAGCTCCAGTACTTCTGGCCCAAGGCCGTCGGCGGCCAGCTGCCCCGCCTTGTCGAGCGCAAGGTCCAGCTGGTCGCCGAGGCGGCGGCCCGCTGCCGGCTCCGGCTCGACCGCAACGAGCTGCGCGACGTCACGGGCGAGATCGAGTGGGCCAAGGTCACCCAGACCGTCCCCGGCGACTATCCGGCGGCGGTCGCCAAGTCCCACCGCGACGCCCCGCGCGACCCGGCCGAGATCGCCCAGGTCTACCGGATGTACGAGCAGCTGAAGCAGGACCGAGGCGTGATCGACTTCGAGGACGTGCTGCTCCTCACGGTCGGCGTCCTCCAGGACCGGCACGACATCGCCGACCAGGTCCGCCGCCAGTACCAGCACTTCGTGGTCGACGAGTACCAGGACGTCAGCCCCCTCCAGCAGCGCCTGCTCGACCTGTGGCTCGGCGACCGCGACAGCCTGTGCGTGGTCGGCGACGCCAGCCAGACCATCTACTCCTTCACCGGCGCCACCCCCGAGCATCTGCTGAACTTCCGCACCCGCCATCCGAACGCGACGGTGGTCAAGCTGGTCCGTGACTACCGCTCGACGCCGCAGGTCGTGCACCTGGCCAACGGGCTGCTCGCCCAGGCCACCGGCCGCGCCGCCGAGCACCGCCTGGAGCTGGTCTCCCAGCGCCAGGCGGGCCCCGAGCCCGTCTACACCGAGTACGGGGACGAGCCGGCCGAGGCCGAGGGCGTCGCCCGGCGCATCCGCGACCTGATCGCCTCGGGCGTATCGGCCGGCGAGATCGCCGTGCTCTACCGCATCAACGCCCAGTCCGAGATCTATGAGCAGGCCCTGGCCGACGCGGGCGTGCCCTATCTGCTGCGCGGCGCCGAGCGGTTCTTCGAGCGCCCCGAGGTCCGCGAGGCGGTCGTGGCCCTCGGCGGCGCCGCCCGGGCCGGCGGCAACGACTCGCTGCTCGACGACGCGGTGGACCTGCCGTCCCAGGTGCGCGCCGTGCTCGGCACCAAGGGCTGGACGGCGCAGCCCCCGGCGGGCTCCGGCGCGGTCCGCGACCGCTGGGAGTCGCTGGCCGCCCTGGTCAGGCTCGGCGAGGACTTCGAGCGGGCGAAGCCCGGCGCGACGCTGTCCGACCTGGTGACCGAGTTGCGCGAACGCGAGGCCGCCCAGCACGCGCCGACCGTCGAGGGCGTCACCCTGGCCTCGCTGCACGCGGCCAAGGGCCTGGAGTGGGACGCCGTGTTCCTGGTCGGCCTCACCGAGGGCATGATGCCGATCACCTACGCCAAGACGGACGAGCAGATCGAGGAGGAGCGCCGGCTGCTGTACGTCGGCGTCACCCGGGCCCGCGTCCACCTCGGGCTCTCCTGGTCGCTCGCGCGCTCTCCCGGCGGCCGGGCCTCGCGCCGCCCCAGCCGCTTCCTGAACGGCCTGCGCCCCGGATCCGGCTCGCGGGCGGCGCGCGCGGCGACCGGCGGCGTGGCGGGCGCGGCGGGCACGGAGCGCGGCCCGGCCGCCCGCAAGCGCACCCGGGGCCCGGTGCTGTGCCGGGTGTGCGGGAAGACACTCACCGAGGCCGGCGAGATGAAGCTGATGCGCTGCGAGGACTGCCCGTCGGACATGGACGAGGCGCTGTACGAGCGGCTGCGCGACTGGCGCTCGCACCAGGCGCGGGACCTGGGCATGCCGCCGTATGTGGTCTTCACCGACAAGACGCTCATGGCGATCGCGGAGGCCGTGCCGTCCAACGGCCACGAGCTCGCGGTGATCTCCGGCGTCGGCGCCCGCAAGCTGGACCGGTTCGGCACCGATGTCCTGGCCATTTGCGCAGGTGGTGAGCCTGGGGGAGCCGACGAGGAGGGTTCCTGAAAACTCGTCGAAAAAATAGTTTGCGCCCGCCCCGGGGATCCCCATAGGTTCTTAACCACGGAAACGAGAGCTTCTCCGAAGCCGGGTCTCCGTGCTGTACTTAGCTGTACTTATCCGAATACGCATGGGACCAGGCCTTCGCGGGCCGAAGTCCCCGAGACGCCGAGAGGAGGCGAGACCAGTGGCCAGCTACATCAAGACCGACACCAGCTTCATCACCACCAAAGTGACCGTCCGCTCGGTCGTCGCCACCTGCACGCTCGGCTCTTCGTTCCAGGGCACCGGTATGTCCACCGGCGTCTTTGGTCTGCTCGGCCTCAGCGCTCCGGTTCCGGCTCCGATGGCCAGCCTTCCCGTGCGTGATGAGCGCAATGAGCGACCGATTTCGGCGTCGGCGGCAGCAGTAGCGAAGGGCAGGGCGAAGGCCCACGCCTTCGCGGCGGCCGGCGCGGGAGCGGGACAGCAGACGAAGCAGTACCAGCACCACACGATGTGGGCCTTCCGTGGGCTCGAACCCTGGAGTGATCCAGCCTGATTCGGATCAGGCAGGCGCCTTCAGGGCCGCGGAACCCCACCCGGGATCCGCGGCCCTTCTGTTTGTCCCGAACGGGACGGACGGAGTGAAGGGGGCCTCGGTACCAGCCGAAACCCGGCCGACCGGCCGGACCGACACAGCCGAACACAGCCGACAAGACGAGGTTGACATCACCGTGCAACTCGAAGCGCACGCCCCGTCCGTACCGCCCGCCCCGACTCTTCCCCCGCCCGGTCTCACGGAGGACCCCGCCTTGACTCCCCTCACCGCGCTCACCGCGCTCGACGACGCCATCGAGAACCTGGGCGTACCCGTCCCCTGCCGTTCCTTCGACCCGGAGGTCTTCTTCGCCGAGTCGCCGGCCGACGTCGAGTACGCCAAGTCCCTCTGCCAGACCTGCCCCCTGATGGCCGCCTGCCTCGCGGGCGCCAAGGAGCGGCGTGAGCCGTGGGGCGTCTGGGGCGGAGAGCTCTTCGTCCAGGGTGTGGTCGTCGCCCGCAAGCGGCCGCGTGGCCGCCCGCGCAAGAACCCGGTCGCCGCATGAACCGCCCGGGAACCATCGACCAGCCCCGAACGAACGACCCCCAGAAGCAGGCCCCGATGACGACGTCCGCCAGCGAGCCCACCGGCTCCGCGACCCCAGACTTCACCACCACCGGCGCGAACGAGTCGCGCCAGAACAGGACCCTCGAAATGCAACTCATGCCAGAAGCGCTGGCCCGTGCGCATATGCATCAGCGCCTGCGGGAAGCCGAGGCGGAGCGCCAGGCACTGCGCCTGGTGGCCGCCCGGCGACTGCAACGGCGCGCCGAGCGCGCATCGATGCGTGCCCGCCGCGCGCTGGCGATGGCCGTCATGCACTGACAGCCCTCGCCCGGCCCGGCGGGGCCAGGAATCACCGAGCTGAAAACAGCGAGCGACAAACAGCGTGACGCGGGGGCCGGTCCGAACGGACCGGCCCCCGCGGTGCGTTGTGCCCCCGGGGACCCGGGCGCGGCGGTATCGTCACGAGGTGGACGACCAGAATCGGCCCATGGCCGAAACCATCGTGTGCTCCCACTGCGGGACCCCGGCTCCGGCCGAGGGCCCACCGGCGACCTGGGTCTACTCGGTCGAGAACGGCAGCGGCCGCTACTACTGCGACGCCTGCGCCCGCGCCAACATCAGAGCCATCGAAGGCAGGCTCGACGCCGACTGGTGGTAGCGCCCGGCCCCGCGAGCACAGCCGGCCCCGGACCGCCGCCCCTCACGCCTCCTCGGCCACCCCCGCCTCCCCGGCCACCACCGTCTCCCCGGCCGCCGCCCCTTCGGGTGCGGGATCCGCCGGGTGGGGCAGCTGCGCCACGAATCCGGGCAGCCACTCCTCCAGCTCGTCCCGCATACGGACCGTGGCCTCCAGCTGGCACAGCACGCCGATGGTGGACAGCGTCACGCGATGGATCAGGAGATAGGAGGGCGGCAGATTGAGCCGCTTGCCCAATTGGTGGGCGGGGGAGCGGGGATCGGCGATCCGGGCCGCCTGCCGGCGCATCCAGCCCCGGCTGAAGGTGAACTCCTCGGCCTGGGCCGGTTCGATGATCGGCAGCAGATAATCGAGGACCGCGTCCGGGTCGAGGTCGATGGACTCCTTCACGAAGCCCTCCTCGCGCAGCATCGCGTAGACCGCCTCCGCGTCGCCCTCGATCGTCATGCGCAGCGCCGCGCCGATGGTCGCCGGGAGCCCGCCGGGCAGCCGGTCCACGGTGCCGAAGTCCAGGACACCGAGCCGCCAGGGCCCGCCGGCCTTCTCGGGTGCCAGGAGCCGGAAGTTGCCGGGATGCGGATCGGCGTGCAGCAGCCCCGTCCTGGCCGGGCCCGAGAACAGGAACCGCATCAGCAACTGCCCGGCCCTGTCGCGCTGTTCGGGCGTGCCGTCGCTGATCACCTCCGAGAGCGGTATGCCTTCCATCCACTCGGTCACCAGGACCTGGTCGCTCTGGTGCACCACATCGGGCACCAGCACGCCCTCGTCCCCCGCGAACTCCGCCGCGTGCTCCCGCTGCGCCCGCGCCTCCAGGCCGTAGTCCAGCTCCTCCGAGACCCGGTCGCGCAGCTCGGCGATGAGCGGCTTGATGTCCATCCCCGGGATCAGCGGCCCCAGCAACCGGGCGAACCGGCTCAGCTGGGTCAGATCCGACAGCAGCGCCTCGCCTGCCCCCGGGTACTGCACCTTGACGGCCACCTCGCGCCCGTCGTGCCAGATCGCCCGGTGGACCTGCCCGATCGAGGCGGCGGCCGCCGGCTTCTCGTCGAACTCCAGGAACAGCTCGCGCCAGTCGGGGCCCATCCGTTCCGCGAGGACGGCATGGACCGTGCGCGTCGGCATCGGAGGCGCGGCCTCCTGGAGCTTGGTCAGGGCGGCCCGATAGGGGCCCGCGACCTCCTCGGGCAGGGCCGACTCGAAGACGGACAGTGCCTGCCCGAACTTCATCGCGCCCCCCTTGAGCTCGCCCAGGACCTTGAAGAGCTGGTCGGCGGTGCGCTGCTGGAGCTCGCGGGCCACCAGCTCCGCGGACTTCCCGCCGATCCGCTTACCCAGGCCCCAGGTCGCCCGGCCCGCGAAGCCAAGTGGCAGTGCGGCCAGCTTGGCGGTCCGGGTGACCGCCTTCCGGGGAAGATCAGACATGCGCCCCTCCAAGTCCCAGACAGCCACGCCCTCGCAGGCGCTACCCGGCCATTGTGTCGTGTGAGCCCGCCACCCCCGAGGCCTGCACCCCCCGAGTCTTTCCGGCGGCGCCGCAGAAGCAGCCGCTGTGCGGCCCCACCGGGGCGGACCGCCAGTCGAGGTGGGGCAGCGACGTCTCCCACCGGCTGCCGGTGCTCGCCGGAAGATCACCGTCGAGGAAGGTCAGGGCGTGCGCCGCCGCGAGCCCCGCGACGGCGGTCGCCAGTGCCAGGTCACAGGCCGGCACGGCGGCCCGGTGCCGCCCCGAGCGCCACTGCGCGAGCAGCCGGGGCCAGCCCGGATCGCGCTCGGCCCGGGAAAGCGCCAGGCATCCCGCGCACCCGGT
Source organism: Streptomyces sp. NPDC006711 (assembly GCF_042869775.1). Lineage (NCBI taxonomy): Bacteria > Bacillati > Actinomycetota > Actinomycetes > Kitasatosporales > Streptomycetaceae > Streptomyces > Streptomyces sp. NPDC006711. The sequence goes on along the minus strand of NZ_JBIAGO010000013.1, from coordinate 122,570 downwards.
GCCACCCGGCAGGACCAGCGGGCCCACCATCCCCGTCGTCTCCACAACTCCCGCGTACAGATGGGGAATTCCGGCCCGGACCCAGTCCTGCGCGTCCACCGCGTTCGGCGCGTGGACATCGAGGGGTTCGCGCGGGGCCACCACGATCAGGGAGAGCGACGTCCGCTCCGGGTCCCGCCCCTGACGCGGCGTGGGACCCGGCGCGGCGCGCCGCACCAGCCGGCCGGCCGCCGCCGCGCGCCGCTCGCCGACCGCCTGCTCCGCGAGCCCGCCCGGCGCCACGTCACCCGGCTGTACGGTGCCCCCGTCCAGCACGTCGACCCGGCCCACCCCTGAGCCCGAGAGCACGGCGGCGATCATCGCGCCGACCCGCCCGGCCCCGCGCACCTGGACGCGTATGGCGCCGCGCGCCGCGAGGCGTGCTGTCGCGGCGCCCGGCTCCGCGTGCAGGAGGGAGAGGGACGCCAGATCCGGCCGTAGTCGCTCCAGCGCCTGCGTCCGGGCGCGCAACGACTCGGCCTCGGGGCCGCCGGCCGCCGCGTCGTCCACCACGCCGGCCGCCGTCAACCGCTCGATAAGTTCGTCCACTTGGGCCCGTGGCAGATCTAGGACGCGCGCCCGCTCGTACAGGAGGGCCAGGCCCTGGGTGCCGTCGAGCAGGTCGAGGAAATGCCCCGTCGCCGGATCCACCGGCGACAGCACCACCGCCTGCGCGGGAGTGATCCCGAACTGTACGGTCGCCCGGTCGCGCCAGGCCCGGCGCAGCGCCGGCTTGATCACCGGATGCATGGTCCCACCCCCGTCGTCGTGTCCGCGTGAGCCGCCTCGGCACCCGCCCGTCCACGGGCCGTCGTGCGGCATGAGGCCAGCGTGCACGGTCGCGCCGAGCGGCGTGAAAAGTTGTCCACAGGCAGGGGGTATTAGTCATTCAAATGGTGCGGCTCAGCGGATGGATCATGGCTCAACCGCCCCGGAGGCGGGACTTCCCCCACTGACAGCGGGTAACGTCGGGGCGTGCCCGCCGACCCGCTGCAGAGTGCCGGAAGCCCGCCGCGCCGCCCGACCGGCCTGCCGCCACGCGGCCCGGTGACGAGCGCGGTCGAGGTGCGCCGCAGCGCCCGGCGCAGCAGGACCGTCTCCGCCTACCGCGAGGGCGACCGCACGATCGTGCTGATCCCGGCCCGGATGTCCGAGGCCGAGGAGCAGCGCTGGGTGACGGTGATGCTGGACAAGCTGGCCGCCCAGGAGTCCAAGCGCATGCTGGGCGACGCCGAGCTGACCGAGCGCGCCGAGCGTCTGTCCGCGCAGTACTTCCAGGGCCGTGCCCGCCCCGCCTCGGTGCGCTGGGTGACCAATCAGAACACCCGCTGGGGCTCGTGCACCCCGGCCGAGGGCAGCATCCGGCTCTCGCACCGGTTGCAGGGCATGCCCGAGTACGTCGTCGACTATGTGCTCGTCCACGAGCTCGCGCACCTCCTCGTGCCCGGTCACGGGCCCCGGTTCTGGCAGCTGCTCGACGCCTATCCGCGCACCGAGCGGGCCCGTGGCTACCTCGAGGGCGTGGTGGCCGCCGCCCGCCTCCCGCACCTGCCCGCCGCGCGCGAGGAGTAGGTGTCGGCGGTTGTGTACCGAATGTGCCGCGGCTTGGCCGATTGTCCGGGGCAGCCGTTAGCCTGGCGCGACGCAATCACCTCGGGATGGGGGACGGTCGGTACATGGCCAGGGAATTCCAGCGCGGCCACAAGGCCAAGGTCAGTGATCTCACGGCGGGGACGGATCTGTACGTCGGCGTACAGATCGGCGGACCCGGACTGACCTTCGACATCAGCTGCTTCGGTCTCGACGCCCGTGAGCAGCTGTCCGACGACCGTTACTTCGTCTTCTTCAACCAGCCCGAGTCCCCCGAGGGTTCACTCCGGCTCCTCGGCGCGCAGTCCGGTGACACCGAATCGTTCCGTGTCACCCTCGACCGCCTCCCGGCGCACATCCAACGGCTCTCCTTCACCGCGACCCTGGACGGTCCGGGCCAGATGTCGCAGGTGGGCCCCGGTTACATCCGGGTCGTGGCCGGCGGCGAGGAAGTGGCGCGCTACTCCTTCACGGGAGCGGAGTTCAGCACCGAGCGCGCCGTCATGCTCGGTGACTTCTACCTGAAGGACGTCTGGCGCTTCGCCGCCGTGGGCCAGGGCTTCGACGGGGGACTCGAGGCGCTGCTGAAGAACTTCGGCGGCGAGGTCCTTGAGGAGGAGCCCGCCCCGGCCCCGGCACCGCGGGAGCCGCAGCCCCAGCCGCACCCTCAGGGCGCGGCCCCCGGGTTCGCCCCGCCGCCCCAGGCCGCCGCGCCCGCCCCGCAGTTCGCCGCCCCCGCGCCTGCCCCGGGGCCCGCGCCGTCCTTCGGCGCGCCCGCACCCGCCGCCCCGCAGCACTACACGCCCCCGGCAGCGCAGGGCGGCCCGCCGCCCCCGCCTCCGGCGCCGAGTCCGCAGATCCACGCGGCGCCGACCATCGCCGCGCCGATGCACCTGGCGCCGGGCACCGTGCCGCCGCCCGCACCGGCACCGTACGGCGGGCCCCAGCCCGCGTACGGACAGCCGCCGGGGCAGCCGCAGTTCGGGCAGGGCCCCGGTCCCATCCCGGGCCAGACCCCGCCCGCGCCCGCTCCGTACGGCCAGCCCGCCCCCTACAGCCAGCCCGCGCCTTACGGCCAGCCCGCCCCCTATGGGCAGCCGGCTCCCTATGGTCAACCCGCGCCCTACGGTCAGCCGCAGGGCATGCCCCAGGGCGGCGGCGGACTGCACGCCGCGATCCAGATGTACAAGGAAGTCCCCACCGGCGCGCGCTGGACGGCGCAGAACAAGCAGCTGGTCCGGGTCGACCTCGGGGCCGACGGCCAGCCCGTCCTCGCCCGCCAGGGCAGCATGGTCATGTACCAGGGCAAGGTCGACTTCGGCTACAAGGGCGCCGGGTTCGCCGGCCGGATCGTCGGCAACGCGACCGGCCAGGAAATGCAGCTGATGCGCTGCACCGGCCGCGGCCAGGTCTTCCTCGCCGAGAACAGTGCCTATCTGCACCCCATCGAGCTCCAGGGCGACGGCATCTGCGTCTCCGCCGAGCACGTCCTCGCCTTCGACGAGTCGCTGCACTACGAGGTGCGCCGCATCGAGGGGCACGGCATCCCCGGCGGTGCCCTGTTCACCATGCTGTTCCAGGGCGCGGGCACCGTCGTCGTGATGACCCACGGCACCCCCGTGGTGCTGCCCGTCACCCCGACCACGTTCGCCGACAGCGACGCCATCGTCGCCTGGTCCGCCGCGTCCCAGGTCATCGTCTCCAGCCAGGTCAGGCTGCGCCGCAACGCCTATCCCGGCCACAGCGGCGAGTCCGTCAATCTCCAGTTCCGGGGCGCCCCCGGCAACTTCATCGTCGTCCAGCCGTACGAGGTCTGAGGGAGCCCGAAGAAATGAACCAGCAACTCGCGGGCTACGCCCCCACACCCGTCGCGGCCCGGATGGAGAACCACGGCAGCGCCATGCTCAAGGTGGCCATGGCCGCCGGCCAGGACCTGTTCGCGCGGGTCGGCTCGATGGTCGCCTACGAGGGCTTCATCCAATACGAACCCAACCCGCCGGCCGTGCGCCAGATGGCCAGGGACTGGATCACCGGTGAGGGCGCGCCCCTCATGAAGTGCACCGGCGACGGACAGCTCTACCTCGCCGACTACGGCGCCAACGTCGTGATCGTCCACCTCGACAACGACGCGCTCTCCGTCAACGGCACCAATGTGCTCGCCTTCGACGCGAGCTTGCAGTGGGGTGTCGAACGGGTCAAGGGGCTCGCCAAGTTCGCGGGCCAGGGCCTGTTCAACGTCAAGATCTCCGGCACCGGCTGGGTCGCCCTCACCTCGCGCGGCACGCCCGTCGTCGTCGACTGCGGCAGCGGCGAGGACGAGACGTACGTCGATCCGGACGCGCTCGTTGCCTGGTCGCCGAACCTGAAGGTGAAGGGCAAGCGCAGCTTCAAGGCGTCGTCGCTGATCGGCCGGGGCAGCGGCGAGGCGTACCAGATGGCGTTCTCCGGCAAGGGCATCGTGGTCGTACAGCCGAGTGAGGACAGCACGGACCGCCTGCGGGCCCGGGGCTGAGGGGGAGTAGACACCAATGCAGAGCTCGCTTTTCAGCTACACCGAGCAGCAGTCCCAGGAGCGTTACACGGCGCAGAATCCACAGCTCCTGCGCGCCGTGCTCACCGGCCACGACGACCTCCTCGCCCGCAAGGGCTCGATGGTCGCCTATCAGGGGCTGCTGGAGTTCGACGGGGAGTACCGGTCCAACGGCCAACAGCAGGCCCGCGCCCGCACCGGCGAAGGGCTCGACCTGATGCGCGTCTCGGGGCAGGGCACGGTCTACCTGGCCAACCTGGCCCAGCATGTCCACGTCGTGGACGTCGACCGGGACGGACTGACGGTCGACAGCGGTTACGTCCTCGCGATGGACTCCTCGCTGCACCACGAAGTCATCGCCGTGGACAGCCAGTACGGCGTCTCCGGCACCGGCAAGTACCAGCTCAACATCACCGGCACCGGCAAGGTCGTCCTGATGACCTCGGGCCAGCCGCTGATGCTCCAGGTGACGCCGGACAAGTACGTCAACGCCGACGCGGACGCGATCGTGGCCTGGTCGACGTCCCTGCGCGTCCAGATGCAGGCGCAGACGCACTCCACGGGCGTGTGGCGGCGCCGCGGGAACACCGGTGAGGGCTGGGAGCTCAGCTTCCTCGGCCAGGGCTTCGCGCTGGTCCAGCCGAGCGAGGTGCTGCCGCCGCAGAACGCGGTGATCGGACAGGGCCTGCGGGCCCAGTACGGCATGGGCCAGCAGGGCGCCCACGCGCAGAACCAGGGCAACGCCTGGAGCTGAGCGCCGAGGTCTCCGCCCGCGGCCCGGCACCGCGCGGCCCGGCTTGGCACGGTACAGGTAAGGGGCGGTCGCTATGGCGACCGCCCCTTACCCGTGAACGACCTTGCCCCGTACGCCAGTTGAGGACCGGGGCGCCCTCGGTTACAGCCGCGCGCGGGTCGCCTCCACGAGGTTGACCACCGAGGTGTCGGCCACGTCGGCCACCTCGTCGTAGGCGAACCAGCGCAGGTCGAGGGATTCGTCGCTGATCGCCTCGACAGCGCCGGCCGGGGCGAGCGCCGCGTACTGGACGTCCAGGTGCCAGTGGCAGGGCGCCGGGATGGGGTGGCGGTCGAGCCGGACGGGGCCGCCGGCGAGCAGCGTGAGGCCGCCCACCCCGGACTCCTCCTCGGCCTCGCGTAGCGCGGCGGCCGCCACCGTGGCGTCACCGGGCTCGCAGTGGCCGCCCATCTGGAGCCACATGTTCAGCTTCTTGTGCAGCGTCAAAAGGACCCGGCCCCGCTCGGGGTCGATCACCAGCGCGCTCGCCGTGAGGTGGCCGGCCTCGCAGGCCTTCCACATCCCGTCGGGGTGCGCCGACAGATGGTCCAGATAGTCCTGGCGCAGCTCGGGCTGGTCCTCGTACGCCTTCAGTACGAGGACCGCGTCGTCATGCAGGCTCACTGGTCCGCTTCGCCCTTGCTGTCGTCGGTGTCGTCGCCGGCGTCCTTGCCGGACGCGCTCTCGCCGTCCGCCTTCTTCTCGCCCGCGTCGGCCTTGTCCTTCTTCAGGGACGGGCTGTTCTGCTCGGCGGCTTCGCCCAGCATCTTGTCCAGCTCCGAGAAGTCCAGGTGCTCGCGGTGCACGAAGCCGTCCGGGTCGTCCAGGTCGGATGCCGTCGGCAGCATGTCCGGGTGCTCCCACAGGTCGTCCCTGCCGTCCACCCCGCGCGCGTCGGTGAGCGAGGCCCACAGGCGCGAGGCGTCCCGCAGCCGGCGCGGACGCAGTTCAAGACCGATCAGCGTGGCGAACGTCTGCTCGGCCGGGCCGCCGGTCGCCCGGCGCCTGCGCAGCGTCTCGCGCAGCGCGTCCGCCGAGGTGAGCCGGGGCTTGGCGGCGGCGTGGACCACCGCGTCCACCCAGCCCTCGACCAGGGCGAGCGCCGTCTCGAGACGGGCCAGGGCCGCCTTCTGCTGCGGGGTGTCCTCCGGCTGGAAAAGGCCCTGCTGAAGGGCTTCCTGAAGCTGCTCCGGGTTGGACACGTCCAGCTGGCCGACGGCGTCCTCCAGCTTCGCCGTGTCGACGGTGATGCCGCGCGCGTACCCCTCGACCGCGCCGAACAGATGCGAGCGCAGCCACGGGACGTGCGCGAAGAGCCGCTGGTGGGCGGCCTCGCGCAGGGCCAGATAGAGCCGGACCTCGTCCTGCGGGACGCCCAGGTCCTTGCCGAACGCCGCGATGTTCAGCGGAAGCAGCGCGGCCTTGCCGGCCGGGCCGAGCGGCAGCCCGATGTCGGTCGAGCCGACGACCTCGCCCGCGAGCGTGCCGACCGCCTGCCCGATCTGCTGGCCGAACATGGCGCCGCCCATGGAGCGCATCATGCCGATCAGCGGGCCGGCCATGGCCTGCATCTCCTCGGGCAGCACGCCGCCCATGGCCGCGCCGACACGCTCGGCGACCGGGTCGACCAGTTCCTTCCAGGCCGGCTGGGTGGCCTCGACCCACTCCGCGCGGCTCCAGGCCACCGCGGTGGTGGAGCCCGAGGGCAGCGACGTCGCGTCGTCGAGCCACAGGTCGGCCAGGCGCACGGCCTCCTGGACGGCGGCGCGCTCGGCCGGGCCGACGCTCTCGTCCTTGGTGCCGTCCGCCGTGCCCTGGGCGACCGTCTGGCGGGCGATCTGCTTGGCCATGTCCCAGTTCACGGGACCGCCCTCGTAGCTCAGCATCTGCCCGAGCTGCTGGAAGGCGGCGCCCAGATCGTTCGGGTTCATCGAACCGAACATCGCGGCGAACGGATTGTCCGCGCCGCCCGGGCCGCCGAAGCCGAAGGGGTTGCCGCCCTGGCCGCCGGCACCCTGACCGCCTCCGGCAGGGTCCTTCTTCTTGCCGTCGCCGCCTTCCGGCTCCTCCGGCGGAAGACCGAATCCGAATGGGGTGTCACTCACGGGTTTCCTCGGCTCGTTAGGCCGCCGGCTTCTGCCGACGGCGGGCTGGCCCACAACACCACCAGCGTAGACATCCGAGCCGGATCGGGGCTCGGTGCTCCGCCTCCGCGCGGCCTGCGGCAGGATGGACGCCACCTGGTACGCACGCGTCCTTAACGTACGTACTGAAGACAACCGCTGGAGACGCCCGGTGAGTTCCCCAGATCCGCAGGTTCGCGCAGCGCGAAACCACTCAACCTCGACCTCACGGGGCCCCGTGGTCGCCGTGACCGGTGCCGCCTCCGGGATCGGCGCCCTGCTGACCGCGCGGCTCGCCGCGTCCGACGAGGTCAAGCAGGTCGTCGCCATCGACGAGCGCCGGGGTGAGGTCTCCGAGGCGACCTGGCACATCCTGGACGTACGGGACCCGGCGATCGCCGAGAAACTGCGCGGCGCCGACGTCGTCGTGCACCTCGCGCTCGACCTCGATCTGGAGACGGACGCGGCGGCCCGCACGGCCTACAACGTGCGCGGAACCCAGACCGTCCTGACCGCAGCGGCCGCCGCGGGGGTGCACCGGGTCGTCCTGTGCACCTCGGCGATGGTCTACGGGGCGCTGCCCGACAACGACATCCCGCTCTCCGAGGACGCCGAGCTGCGGGCGACCGCCGAGGCCACCGGCGTCGGCGACCTCCTGGAGATCGAGCGGCTGGGGCGCCGCGCCCCGCGCGCCCACCCCGGCCTGAACGTCACAGTGGTCAGGCCCGCCGTCCTGGTGGGCGGCACCGATACCGCTCTCACCCGCTACTTCGAGTCGCCGCGCCTCCTGGTCGTCGCCGGATCCCGGCCCACCTGGCAGTTCTGCCACGTCGAGGACCTGTGCAGCGCGCTGGAGTACGCGGCGCTCGAGAAGGCCGACGGGGAGTTCGCGGTCGGCTGCGACGGCTGGCTCGAACAGGAGGAGGTCGAAGAGCTCAGTGGCATCCGCCGGATGGAGCTGCCCTCCGCGGTGGCGCTCGGCGCGGCCGCCCGGCTGCACCGGATCGGACTCACCCCCTCGCCGGCCGGTGACCTGGCATACACGATGCACCCGTGGGTGGTCAGTGTCGGGCGGCTGCACGACGCGGGCTGGCGGCCGCGCTGGACCAACGAGGAAGTCCTCGCCGAACTCCTCGAAGAGGTCGCGGGCCGGCACACCGTCGCAGGCCGCAGGCTCGGCCGCAAGGACGCCACGGCCGCCGGAGCCGCCGGAGCCACCGTCGCGCTGCTCGGCGCCGCCGCCGTGGTGCGCAGGGCCCGCAAGCGCCGCGGCCTGTAGGACCCTCCTAGGGACGGGGGCGGCGCCCGGTCGAAAGAGCCATTTCGGGATGTCGGTGGCGTGCGGCACGATGGGGCCATGGCACGCACGTACCCCGAGCACCCCGGTGAGCAGCCGGCACAGGACCCCATCCGGCTCCTGGCGATCCGTGACACCCCGCTGTCCGTGGACGAGGTCTTCGCCGCCGCCGGGGACGCGGCGGCGGGCGGCACCACGCTCTTCGTCGGCACGGTGCGTGATCACGACGGCGGCGCGGACGTGGACGGCCTCGGATACTCCTGCCATCCCTCCGCCGAGGACGAGATGCGCCGGGTCGCCGAGAAGGTGATCGCCGAGTACCCGGTCCGCGCGCTGGCCGCCGTCCACCGTGTGGGCGAATTGGCGGTCGGCGATATCGCGGTCGTCGTGGCGGTGTCCTGCCCGCACCGCGCGGAGGCCTTCGAGGCCAGCCGCCGCCTGATCGACGCCCTCAAGCACGAGGTGCCGATCTGGAAGCACCAGAGGTTTTCCGACGGTACAGAGGAGTGGGTGGGCGCGGGCGCGTAGCGCCGTCGTTGTGGGGGCAGTTGAAACCCCTGTGGGGGCAGGGCGCCCCGATTTGCGTAACCGCCCCCCGGGCACGAGCGTTGAAGCGGTGGACGACTAGTCTGCCGATCTGTCAGTTTTCATCGCTCTAGTGGGGACGGGAGGTCGGAAATGGCCGCACTCGCCTGGCTGCTCATTCCGCTCTTCGCTGCTGTCGGCGCGGCGATATGGGCGCGTTGGGCCGCTCGAAACCGTACGACCGGCGATGTGTCCGAACTCGCCGGTTACAGCAGGTTCCGTGAAGCGATGGAGAAATCCCGCTCCGGACACGACGCCGTCGAGGCGGCGCCCGCCGAGTGTGCTCCCTCGGCCGGGGCCGCGGTCCGTTCGTAGCCGTTCGCGGCCGTCCGTCAGGGACGCGCGGGCACCGGCCCGAGGCCCCGTACGGACCGGCCCCAGGGGTGGGCGCACAGGACGGTCCCGTACTGTCGTTCCATGCCACGCCGCACCGCGACGATGCTCGCCTCCACCCTCGTGCTGATCGCGCTGCTCTGCGCCGGGGTACTCATCAAAGTGCCGTACGCCGAGATGTCCCCCGGGCCCACCGTGAACACGCTCGGCGACTCCGGTGGCGAGCCGGTGCTGCGGATCACCGGTCACAAGACGTACCCGACGAGCGGGCACCTCAACATGACGACGGTCAGGGTCACCGGCGCGGACTACCGGATGAACCTCGTGGAGGCGGTCTACGGCTGGCTCGCGCACGACAGCGTGGTCGTTCCGCACGACACGCTCTACCCGGACGGCAAGACCGACGAGCAGTCCAACCAGGAGAACGCCGAGGAGTTCAGCCAGTCCCAGGAGAGCGCCAAGGTGGCGGCCCTGAACGAGGTGGGCGTTCCGGTGAAGAGCTGGGTGATCGTTTCCTCGGTCGTCAAGGGCACCCCGGCGGAGGGCAAGCTGCACGCCGGTGACGCCATTGGGGCGGTCGACGGCACGCCGGTCACCAAGCCGGCCGATGTCGCGACGCTGGTGACCAAGCACAAGCCCGGTCAGAACGTGGTCTTCACGATCGTCCCCGCCAAGCAGGCGGAGGCCGCCAAGAAGGCGGGGAAGGCGCCCGAGGGCGCCGAGAAGATCACCATCACCACGGAGAAGGCGCAGGACGGTGACCGGGCCATCGTCGGCATCCAGGCCGGGACCGACCACGCGTTCCCGTTCACCGTCGACATCAAGCTCGCCGACGTGGGCGGGCCGAGCGCGGGCCTGATGTTCTCGCTCGGCATCGTCGACAAGCTGACGCCCGATGACCTGACCGGCGGGAAGTTCGTCGCGGGCACCGGCACGATCGACGACGCAGGCAAGGTCGGCCCGATCGGCGGCATCGAGATGAAGCTGATCGGCGCCCGGCAGGCGGGCGCCCGCTACTTCCTGACGCCCAAGGACAACTGCGCAGCCGCCGCGTCCGACATCCCCTCGGGTCTGACCCTGGTGAAGGTCGACTCCCTGCACGACGCGCGGCAGGCGCTGGACAAGATCCGTACGGGGGACACGGCCGGGCTGCCCAGCTGCTCGGCCAAGTGAGGTAGGCCGCGCCCCCGTCGGGCGGCTAGGGGGTGTCTGGTGGACCATGGCCGGGGGCCGACCCTGATCCACCAGACACCCCCTAGGCGAACGTCGCGGCCAGCGCCTCGGCGAGGCCCGGCACCAGGTCGGGGCCGGTCAGGACCTCGGTCGCGGAGTCCTTCTCGCGCAGCCGGATGGCGGACTCACGGGCGCCGCCGCGCAGCACCGCCACCGTCATCCGCACCTCCTGGCGGTCGGGGTGGGAGGCCACCCATGTGGCGAGCTCCTTGTCGCTCAGTCCTTCGGGCACCGACGCCTCGGCGGACGGCGGCAGCATCAGGCGCTCCACGGTGAGCGCGCAGCCGGCCACCGAGTCGGGCCAGGCGATCGTGCCGAGGAACTTGTCCAGCGGCTTGTTGCGCGGGATCTCCTCCTGCTCGATCGGGGTCAGCCCGGAGACGGCCGCGTCGTCGGCGGTGGAGACCAGGTTCGGCGCCTTGGCCCGGAGCTTCGCGGTGTCGACGAGCGCGAACAGGCGGGCCGGCTTGTCCCAGCCGAGGCCGGAGGCGTACTCGTCGATTTCGAGCACCGCGCGGGTGAGCGGGCTCGCGGCCATCGGGGGACCTGAGGGGGAAACGTTGGACATGGACAACATCCTGCCCTCTTTCACCCCCCGATCGGGAACTGAGTAAAGCCTCAGTAAGTTGCATGAGTGGGCTCTACGATCGCGGGGCCCGCTCATACGACAGCGAACTTCGAGGTGCGCACGTTGGCTTTCCAGATGCCGGACCGCGGCTCAGGCCCGTCCGGGCCACGGATCAGAGTCGGCCGGCCGTCCCGCCGGGTCCGCACCCTGCTCATGACACTGGGCATTCTGGCCGTGCTTGCCATGGCCTTCGTCATGTTCGCGGGGTTCTGGACCGACTGGCTCTGGTACCGCTCGGTCCACTACTCGTCGGTGTTCACCACTCAGCTGTGGACCAAGATCGGACTGTTCGCCGTCTTCGGGCTGCTGATGGCGGTTGCCGTCGGCCTGAACATCTGGCTGGCGCACCGGCTGCGGCCGCCGCTCAGCGCGATGTCCCTCGAACAGCAGAGCCTCGACCGCTACCGGATGGGCATCGCGCCGTACAAGAAGTGGATGCTGCTCGGGATCGCCGCGCTCATCGGGCTCATCGCCGGTGCCTCGGCGTCCGGCCAGTGGCGGACCTGGCTGATGTGGGTCAACGGGGTGCCGTTCGGCCAGAAGGACCCCCAGTTCAAGCTGGACGTGTCGTTCTACGCCTTCGACCTGCCCTGGTACCGCTTCCTGCTCGGCTTCGGCTTCGCGGCCGCCGTCCTGTCGCTGATCGCCGCCGCCCTCACGCACTATCTGTACGGCGGCCTGCGCATCACCAGCCCCGGCGCGCGCGCCACGGGCGCGGCCACCGGGCACCTTTCGGTGCTGCTGGGGGTCTTCGTGCTCCTGAAGGCCGTGGCGTACTGGCTCGACCGGTACGGCCTCGCGGTCAAGTCCAGTGACTTCAAGGCGGCCAGCAACTGGACGGGCCTGCGGTACGTCGACGCCAACGCCTATCTGCCGGCGAAGACCATCCTGTTCTGCATCGCGGTCATCTGCGCCGTGCTGTTCTTCGCCACGCTGTGGCGCCGCACCTGGCAGCTGCCCGTCATCGGCTTCGGCCTGATGGTGCTCTCGGCGGTCCTCATCGGCGGGCTCTACCCCGCGATCGTGCAGAAGTTCCAGGTCCAGCCCAACGAGCAGGCCAAGGAAGCGCCGTACATCCAGAAGAACATCGACGCCACCCGCAAGGCGTACGGCATCGACAGCGCGCAGGTGTCGGACTACAAGGGCACGACGGATGCCACGGCCAACCCCAAGCTCCGCTCGGACGCGGACTCGGCGGCCAGCTACCGGATCATCGACCCCAATGTGGTCCCGCCCGCCTTCCAGCAGCTCCAGCAGGAGCGCAAGTACTACCAGTTCCCCTCGACGCTGGATGTGGACCGCTACCAGGACAAGGACGGCAAGGAGCAGGACACCGTCATCGGTCTGCGCGAGCTCGACCTCAAGGGCATCAAGCGCAACTGGATCAACGACCACTTCACCTACACCCACGGCTTCGGCGCGATCGCGGCCAAGGGCACGAGCGTGGACGTGAACGGCGCGCCGGACTTCACCGAGTCGAGCCTGCCCACCACCGGCCAGCTCCCCTCGGGCTACGAGCAGCGCGTCTACTACGGCGAGAAGACCGACCAGTACTCGATCGTCGGCGGGCCCCAGAAGGAGCTCGACTACGAGAGCGAGGGCAAGGGCCAGGTCACCACGAGCTTCCAGGGCAAGGGCGGCGTGAGCCTGGCCAACCCCTTCACGCGGGCCGCGTACGCCGTGACGCTCAACGAGCCGCAGATCCTGTACTCGGGTGCCATCGGCAAGGGATCGAAGATCCTCTACAACCGCACCCCCAAGGAGCGCGTCGAGGCGGTCGCCCCCTGGCTGACGATCGACGGTGACGCCTATCCGGCGGTCGTGGGCAAGCACATCCAGTGGGTCGTCGACGCGTACACGACGACCAACGGCTACCCCTACGCCTCGCGCACCACGCTCGGCGAGACCACCACGGACTCCCTGACGGACAACCAGCGCGCGGTGGTGGCCCAGCAGAACCAGGTCAACTACATCCGCAACTCGGTGAAGGCAACCGTCGACGCCTACGACGGCACGGTCACGCTGTACCAGTGGGACGACAAGGACCCGGTCCTCAAGACCTGGATGAAGACGTTCCCCGGCACGGTGAAGGCCAAGTCGCAGATCCCGGACGAGCTGCGCGCGCACCTGCGGTACCCGCAGGACATGTTCAAGGTCCAGCGCGAGCTGCTGACCCGCTACCACGTCACCAACCCCGCGCAGTTCTACAGCGGCAGCGACGCCTGGCAGGTGCCGGACGACCCGACCAACAAGGACAACAACGCGGTCCCGCCGTACTACCTCTCCATGAAGATGCCGAACGCCGAGAGCGAGGGGAAGAAGTTCTCGCTGACCACGACGTTCACACCCAACGGCCGGCCCAACCTGGGCGGCTTCATGGCGGTCGACGCGGACGCGGCGAGCAAGGACTACGGCAAGATCAGGCTCTTGCGCGTCACCGACAACGTGCAAGGACCCCAGCAGGTCCAGAGCAAGCTGAACGGCCTGCCCGAAGTCGCCGAGTTCGTACGGAACCTGAGAGGTACCGATTCCGAGATCGACTACGGCAATCTGCTGACCGTGCCGCTCGGCGGGGGCTTCCTCTACATCGAGCCGGTGTACGCGCGCGGTGGCAGCGCCAACTACCCGCTCCTGAAGAAGGTCGGCGTCTCCTACGGCGACAAGACCGTCTTCAAGGACACTCTGGCCGACGCGTTGAACGCGGCCTTCGGTGCCGACGGGGCGACGCCGCCGTCCACGACGAACCCGAACCCGCCGTCCACCACGACGCCGCCGACCACCACGCCGCCCACCTCCGGCAACGCCACCGTGGACCAGGCCATCAAGGACGCGCAGAAGGCATACGACGACGGCCAGAAGGCGCTCGCCAAGGGTGACTGGAAGACCTACGGCGACAGCCAGAAGGCGCTCCAGGACGCGTTGCAGAAGGCGGCCGACGCGGAGGCGAACGCCTCGAAGCCCAAGAGCTGACGCCGGCCGGACCGGTTCCGGGGCGCGGGACCGGCGCCCCGGAACCGGAGCTGACCTGGGCAGACCAGGTTGGCTCCGGTCCGGGCCCGGCCCGGAGCGTGGTAGCGTTGTGTTTACCGACGCGGGGTGGAGCAGCTCGGTAGCTCGCTGGGCTCATAACCCAGAGGTCGCAGGTTCAAATCCTGTCCCCGCTACTGCTGACGAGGGCCCGGATCCTTTCAAGGATCCGGGCCCTCGTCGCGTCCGGATCGCGTGTACGGGGATGGCCATTGACCGGTGGCTGGAACCCGGTGGCGTGAAATTGGGTCTTCTCAGGGGGAGTTGGGGTACACGGGGTTTGGTGTGTCTCTCTGTGGGCATGTCGACAAAACGCTGAAGTGACCTCACTGGCTGCGGTATACCAGGTGTACGCGGGTTGCGGGTGGTGCGACGATGGTATTTATGGGGGACAGGGCAACTCTGTTGGAAACAGGGCGGTTTGTGCAGACACGCTCCGATGACGACGCCGACACCGCCGACGCCGAGACCGAGGCGCGGCACCGGCGCGCCGCCGACAGCGGTGACGCCGAGTCCATGAGCGTCCTCGGCTCCCTGCTGCTGCGCCGCGGCGACCTCGACAGCGCCGAGCCCTATCTGCGGGGCGCCACCGCCGAGGGCGACCGGGCCGCCGCCAACAACCTGGGTGTCCTGCTCCACCAGCGCGGTTACACCGACGAGGCGGCCGGCTGGTGGCGGATCGCCGCCGTCGCGGGGTCCGCCGCCGCCGCCCACGCGCTCGGCCGCCACTACCGCGAGCGCGGCGACGAACCGGCCGCCGAGTACTGGCTGCGCCAGTCCGCCGAGCAGGGCCACGCCCTGGGCGCGTACGCGCTCGCCGACCTCCTGGAGCACCGCGGCGACATCGGCGCCGAGCGCTGGCTGCGCGCCGCCGCCGAGCAGGGCCACCGCGAGGCCGCCTACCGCCTCGCCCGCCTCATCGACCGGCGCGCCGAGAGCGAGACGGCCGGTGAGGCCCCCGGTGACATCGCTGTCGGGCAGCCGGCGGACGGCGAGAGCGGCGCAGAGGACGCCGAGCCCTGGTACCGGCAGGCCGCCGCGCGCGGGCACCGCCGCGCCGCCCTGCACCTTGGCGCGATCCTGGAGAAGCGCGGCGAGCTCAAGGAGGCCGGCCGCTGGTATCTGACCTCCGCCAAGGACGGCGAGGCCAAGGCCGCCTGCGCGCTCGGCTTCCTCCTGCGCGACGCGGGGGACGAGGAGAGCGCCGCCGTGTGGTGGCTGCGCGCCGCCCAGGACGGCGACGGCAACGCCGCGAACGCGCTGGGCGCGCTGCACGCGGCACGCGGCGAACAGCAGACCGCCGAGCGCTGGTACCGCGCGGCCATGACCGCGGGCGACGTGAACGGCGCCTACAACCTGGGGCTGCTCTGCGCCGCCCAGAACCGGACGGCCCAGGCCGAGCAGTGGTACCGCAGGGCCGCCTACAGCGGGCACCGCGAAGCCGCCAACGCCCTCGCCATCCTGCTGCTCCAGGCCGGCGACCCCACCGGCGCCGAGCCCTGGTTCTCCAAGGCCGCCGAAGCCGGCAGTGTGGACGCCGCCTTCAACCTCGGCATCCTCTTCGCCGGCCGCGACGACGACCGTACGGCCCTGAAGTGGTACGAGCGGGCGGCGGCCGCCGGGCACACCGACGCCGCCCTCCAGGTCGGCATCGCGCTGCTGCGCGACGGCGAGGAACAGGCCGCCGAGCGGCACCTGCGGTGCGCGGCGGGCGGCGGCAGCGCCGAGGCCGCCTTCCGGCTCGCCACCGTCCTGGACGCGCGCCAGCCGCCGCCCGGCCCGCCCGCGCTCGGCGAGCCCCTGGCCGAGAAGACCGAGTGCGAGGAGTGGTACGAGCGGGCCGCGCGGCAGGGCCACCGCCGCGCCCAGGTGCGGGTGGGCATGCTGGCGGCGGACCGGGGCGACCTGGCGGCGGCCGCGCGCTGGTACGGGGAGGCCGCCGAGGCGGGCAGCCGCAACGGCGCCTTCAACCTCGGCCTGCTGCTCGCCCGCGAGGGCCGCGAGCGCGAGGCGGCCCTGTGGTGGACCCGGGCCGCCCACGCGGGGCACGGGCGGGCCGCGCTGCGCCTCGCCCTGCTCGCCGCCCGCCACGGCGAGCTGAGCGAGGGCCAGCGCTGGTGCGCGAGGGCGGTGGAGCTGGGCCCGGCGGAGGTGGCCGAGCGGGCCGCCCGCCTGCGCGAGGCGCTGCACCAGGAGCTCACGGCCTGACCGACGGCCTGAGGCCCGGGTTCTGGGCTCGCTCCAGGGGCCGGAGAACAGATTTGCGCCGCCCGGTGCCGTCCCGTAAGGTTGGGTTCACCGACGCGGGGTGGAGCAGCTCGGTAGCTCGCTGGGCTCATAACCCAGAGGTCGCAGGTTCAAATCCTGTCCCCGCTACTGATCGACTGAGGCCCGGATCCTTTCGAGGATCCGGGCCTCAGTCGTATGCGCCGGCAGGGAAACACGACCGCCGTCGCGATGACCGCCGGCGCCGCGAGGGCGTCGGCCGGTCGTGGTCAGGCCGCGGCGCAGTTGGGGCAGGTGCCCCGGTAGGTGACCTCGACGGCCGCGATCGTGAAGCCGAAGCGCTCGGTGTCGGGCAGGTCCGCCAGGGGGTTGCCCTGCGGGTGGACGTCGCGGATCGCGCCGCACTGGGCGCAGACCAGGTGCTGATGGGGCCGGTGCGCGTTCGGGTCGTAGCGCTTGGCGCGGCGGTCGGTGGCGACCTCAAGGATCTCGCCGAGCGTCACCAGCTCGCCCAGCGTGTTGTAGACCGTCGCCCGGGAGATCTCCGGCAGTCGCTCCGCGGCCCGCGCGTGCACCTCGTCCGCCGTCAGATGGACGTGGTCGCCGTCAAGGACCTCGGCCACGACGCGCCGCTGCGCGGTCATGCGCCAGCCGCGGCCGCGCAGTCGTTCCAGTAGGTCACTCATGAGGGCCAGCCTAACAGGGGAGGGGGTCCAGTTCCGAACCGGTGTGGGTTTGGACATTCATTTGACTTAGACAATGTCCATTGTAGGATCGGTTCGGCAGGCACCGAGGGACAGGACACGCAGGACATGACGCAGGAGGCGCACGTGACACAGGGACCGCTCACGACGGAGGCTGGCGCGCCGGTCGCCGACAACCAGAACAGCGCGACCGCGGGCGCCGGCGGCCCGGTGCTCATCCAGGACCAGTCGCTCCTGGAGAAGCTCGCCCACTTCAACCGCGAGCGCATCCCGGAGCGCATCGTGCACGCCCGCGGCGCGGGCGCGTACGGCACCTTCACCGTCACGCGTGACGTCTCGCAGTGGACGCGCGCCGCGTTCCTCTCCGAGGTCGGCAAGCAGACCGAGACGTTTCTGCGCTTCTCCACCGTGGCCGGCAACCTCGGCTCGGCCGACGCCGTGCGCGACCCCCGCGGCTTCGCGCTGAAGTTCTATACGGAGGACGGGAACTACGACCTGGTCGGCAACAACACGCCCGTCTTCTTCATCAAGGACGCCATCAAGTTCCCCGACTTCATCCACACCCAGAAGCGCGACCCGTACACGGGCAGCCAGGAAGCCGACAACGTCTGGGACTTCTGGGGTCTGAGCCCCGAGAGCACCCACCAGGTGACGTGGCTCTTCGGCGACCGGGGCATCCCGGCGACCCTGCGCCACATGGACGGCTTCGGCTCGCACACGTTCCAGTGGAACAACGAGGCCGGCGAGATCTTCTGGGTCAAGTACCACTTCAAGACCGACCAGGGGATCAAGAACCTCACCCAGGCCGAGGCCAACAAGCTCGCCGGTGAGGACCCCGACAGCCACCAGCGCGACCTGCGTGAGGCCATCGAGCGCGGCGACTTCCCGTCCTGGACCGTGCAGGTGCAGATCATGCCGGAGGCGGACGCGGCGACGTACCGCTTCAACCCGTTCGACCTCACCAAGGTGTGGCCGCACGCGGACTACCCGCCGATCGAGATCGGCAAGCTGGAGCTCAACCGCAACCCGGAGAACATCTTCGCCGAGGTCGAGCAGTCCATCTTCAGCCCGGCGCACTTCGTCCCCGGCATCGGTCCCTCCCCGGACAAGATGCTCCAGGGCCGGCTCTTCGCGTACGGCGACGCGCACCGCTACCGCGTCGGCATCAACGCCGACCACCTGCCGGTGAACCGCCCGCACGCCACCGAGGCGCGTACCCACTCCCGTGACGGCTACCTGTACGACGGCCGTCACAAGGGCGCGAAGAACTACGAGCCCAACAGCTTCGGCGGCCCCTTCCAGACGGACCGCCCGCTGTGGCAGGGGAGCCAGATCACCGGTGTCACCGGCAGCACGCAGGCGCCCGT
Organism: Streptomyces sp. NPDC006711; assembly: GCF_042869775.1. Classification (NCBI taxonomy): domain Bacteria; kingdom Bacillati; phylum Actinomycetota; class Actinomycetes; order Kitasatosporales; family Streptomycetaceae; genus Streptomyces; species Streptomyces sp. NPDC006711. The sequence goes on along the minus strand of NZ_JBIAGO010000013.1, from coordinate 104,095 downwards.
GCACGCCGAGGACAACGACTTCGTACAGGCCGGGAACCTCTACCGGCTCTACTCCGAGGACGAGAAGGCCCGTCTGATCGAGAACCTTTCGGGGTTCATCGCCAAGGTGTCGCGCGACGACATCGTCGAGCGTGCGATCAACAACTTCCGTCAGGCGGACAGCGACTTCGGCAAGCGGCTCGAAGTCGCGGTCCAGGCCCTTCGCGGCTGACCCGAGCCGATCGCCGGGGATGATCGGCGGGCCGGGTTCCCTTCGGGGGCCCGGCCCGCCGGCGTGTCAGCCGGTCAGCGCCGATTCACGGCGCGCGGGGGACCAGCATCGGATGATGTCGCGCACCGAGACGACGCCCACCGGTCCGTGGCCGTCCAGCACGATCAGATGCCGGAAGCCGCCGTGCGTCATGGCCTCGGCTGCCTCGGCCAGGGTCCAGGACGGCGCCGCGAAGACGACGTCGGTGGTGGTGTGCCGGCTCGCGGTCTCGTGGTCGGGATCCTGGCCGAGGCCGAGGGAGTTGAGGATGTCGCGCTCGGTGAGGATACCGAGGCCGCTGGTGTCGGGATCGAGGACGACGGCCGAGCCGACCCGGCGCGCGGACATCAGGCGGGCCGCCTGGCGGAGGGTGTGGGCGGGGCCGATCGTGAGGACCATGGTGCTCATGGCGTCGCGGACGAGCATGAAGGGAGCCACCTCCTGGGTGGATTCGGCATCGGGCGCGGCGACCGCGGTCAACGGGGCCCGCTCCGAGGCGAATTCACACGTTCACAAGTGGGGGGACTCCTAGAGTCGCATCCGGACCGGCCGTCAACAAGGGGTGAGTAGAGGCCCGTTGAGGGGCGCGTAAAAGTACGACTCACGCCCCTCAGGGGCCTCATGTGCGCGGGGCGGCCCCGGACGCGGGCCCGGCTCCGCTCCGCGACGAAGCCTTGGGTCAGGCCTGCGGCGCGTCGCCCAGGTAGCCCAGCAGTTCCTCGTGGAGCAGGCCGTTGGAGGCCGCCGCGTTGCCGCTGTGCGGGCCCGGACGGCCGTCGAGACCGGTGAAGACGCCCCCGGCCTCCTGCACCACGATCACGTTCGCCGCCATGTCCCACATCGACAGCTCGGGCTCGGCACAGAAGTCGACCGAGCCCTCGGCGACCATCATGTACGGCCAGAAGTCGCCGTAGGCGCGCGTGCGCCAGCACTCCCGGGTCAGATCGAGGAAGTCCTCCAGCTTGCCCCGCTCGTCCCAGCCGTCCAGCGAGGAGTACGCGAACGAGGCGTCGGCCAGCTTGGAGACGCTGGACACCTTCAGGCGCGTCGCCGAGGTCAGGCTGCGGCCCGTGAAGGCGCCATGGCCCTTCGCCGCCCACCAGCGCCGGTTAAGCGCGGGCGCCGAGACGACACCCACCACCGGCTGGAACCCGTTCTCGCCCGCCTCCATCAGCGAGATCAGGGTCGCCCACACCGGCACGCCACGGACGTAGTTCTTGGTGCCGTCGATCGGGTCGACCACCCAGCGCCGAGGGCCCGTGCCCTCAAGGCCGTACTCCTCGCCGAGGATCGCGTCGCGCGGCCTGGCCCGTTGCAGATGCCCCCGGATGACCTCCTCGGCCGCCTTGTCGGCCTCGCTCACCGGGGTCATGTCCGGTTTGGTCTCGACCACCAGGTCGAGCGCCTTGAACCGGTCCATGGTGGCCGCGTCGGCGGCGTCCGCCAGAACGTGGGCGAGACGCAGATCATCGTGATAGTCGGGCATGGCCACCACCGTAGCGATCGGCCGGGGCAGCGACCACAGCGCCCGCACTCCGGGACGCCCGTGCGAGCGCCCCCGGCGCCCCTTGACTGTCCCCGCGAGCGCGTCAACGCTGAACGCGAAGCCGCTCGCAAGGCCCCGGGCGCTTCGGAGGCGACCATGCCCACAGCGCGGGAATCCTTACTGGACGCCGCCCTGACGGCGCTCGAGACGCTGCCCTGGCCGGCGGTCCGGATGGTGGACGTGGCCTCGCGTGCCCGGGTCTCGCGGCAGACCCTCTACAACGAGTTCGGCGGCAAGGAGGGCCTGGCCCGCGCGCTGGTGCGCCGGGAGACCGATGTTTATCTGCGCGGCGTCGACAGAGCGCTCGCCGAACCCCCCGCTCCCGGCGGGCACCCCGCCGACCGCCTCGTGCGCCTCGCGGAGTGGACCCTTCGCGCCGCCCGCTCCCGCCCCCTCGTGCGGGCCCTGCTCACCGGCTGCTGGGGCCCGCGCCTCCCCGCGCCCTCCGTCCGTCTCCCGGGTCCCGGCCGCGTCGTGCCGGCCCAGCGGCGCGCCGACGCCGGGGTCCCCGGCCCGGGCGAACTCGTGGCCGCCGTACGGGACAGGGCGCTCGCGGCGCTGGAGCGGGAGGCGCCCGGCGCGGACCCGGCGGAGCTCGCCCGGTACTGCGAGACGGCGGTGCGGATCGGCCTGTCCTGCGTGGTGGCGCCGCCCGGACGGGAGGAGGAGCACGCCGCGTACGTCCGCGCCGTGCTCGGGCGGCTGCCGGCCCGTGAGGGCACAGTGGCTCGACGGGTGACGCCAGGTGCCGCCCCGTGACCCGGCGTTCGCCGTGACGGTTCCGGCAGCGCGCTCGGGCCGCCGGCTCAGTGAGCGGAGCCCGAGATCTGGAGACCGATCACGCCCACGATCACCAGCGAGATCGACACCAGCTTGAGGACGGAGACCACGTCGCCGAGGAAGACCATGCCGTAGATCGCCGTCCCGGTCGCCCCGATGCCGGTCCACACCGCGTACGCGGGGCCCACGTCCAGCTTCTTCAGGGACAGCGTCAGCAGGCCGAAGGAGCCCAGCGCGAACGAGGCGAACGCGATCGTCGGCCACAGCCGCGTGAAACCGTGCGACAGCTTCAGACAGACGGCGAACCCCGTCTCGAGGATTCCCGCCACCACGACCAGCAGCCACGCCATGTCCAGGGCCTCCCGCAACGCGTCATCGCCGACTGCATGGTCAACACTTGGTGCGATTATGCAATGAAGAGCAGGCGGGCGCCCCTGAAAACCGGTCAGTCGCCCTCGCGTCGCTCCCGGGTGGCGAGCAGTCGGCGCAATGAGTACAGCCGGGCCGGATCGGCGTGCCCGTCCGCCACCCACTGGTCGAGCGCGCACTCCGCCTCGTCGTGGCTGCACGCGCGCGGGCAGTTCTCGGTGCCCGGCACCAGGTCGGGGAAGGCCAGGATCACCCGGGACGGATCGACGTGGTGCAGCCCGAAGGACCGTACGCCCGGAGTGTCGACGACCCAGCCGCCGTCCGCGCTGTCCAGGGGCAGCGCGAGCGCCGATGTGGTGGTGTGGCGGCCGCGTCCTGTGACCGCGTTGACATGGCCGGTGATACGCCGCTGAGCCTCCGGGACCAGCGCGTTGACCAGGGTTGTCTTGCCGACGCCCGAGTGGCCCACGAACGCGGTGACCTTGCCGTGCAGATGCTCGCGCACCCGGTCCGCCGCGTCCCCCTCGTACAGCTCCTCGCGCGAGGTGACCACATGGGGGACGCCCAACGCGCCGTACATCTCCAGGAGTTCGTCGGCCGGCGCCAGGTCCGACTTCGTCAGGACCAGGAGCGGGGTGAGCCCGCCGTCGTACGCGGCCACCAGACAGCGGTCGATGAGGCGGGGGCGCGGCTCGGGGTCGGCGAGCGCGGTGACGATGGCCAGCTGGTCGGCGTTGGCGACCACCACGCGCTCATAGGGGTCGTCGTCGTCGGCCGTGCGCCGCAGCACCGAGGTGCGCTTGGCGATCCGTACGATCCGCGCGAGCGTGTCCTTCTTGCCGGACAGGTCGCCCACTATGTCGACCCGGTCGCCCACCACGGCCGCCTTGCGGCCCAGTTCGCGGGCCTTCATGGCGTGGATCGTGCGGTCCTCGACCAGACAGGTCAGCCGGCCGCGGTCCACGGTGAGGACCATGCCCTCGGCCGCGTCCTCGTGCTTGGGGCGGATGCTGGTGCGGGGGCGGTTGCCCTTGGGGTTGGGGCGGACGCGGATGTCGTCCTCGTCCGGGTTCTTGCCGTAACGGCGCATGGTCTTAAGCCCCGCTCAGCTTCCGGACCCCGCCAGCATCGCTTCCCACATCTCGGGGAAGTCGGGCAGCGTCTTGGCCGTCGTCGCCACGTTCTCGATCCCCACGCCCTCGACCGCGAGGCCGATGATCGCGCCGGCCGTCGCCATCCGGTGGTCGTCGTAGGTGTGGAAGACGCCGCCGTGCAGCGTGCGCGGGCGGATGTGCAGCCCGTCCTCGGTCTCGGTCACATCGCCGCCGAGCTCGTTGATCTCCTTGGTGAGCGCGGCCAGGCGGTCCGTCTCGTGCAGCCGCAGGTGGGCCACGCCGCGCAGCGTGGAGGGGGAGTCGGCGAGGGCCGCGACGGCGGCGATGCCCGGGGTCAGCTCGCCGACCTCGCTCAGGTCCACGTCGATGCCGTGGACGCGGCCCGAGCCCGTGAACACGAGCCCCCGCTCGGTCAGTTGGCAGGCGCCGCCCATCTCGGTGAAGATCTGGCGCAGCTGGTCGCCGGGCTGGGTGGTGCGGGCCGGCCAGTCGGGGATGACGACCGTGCCGCCGGTGATCAGCGCGGCGGCGAGGAACGGCTGGGCGTTGGAGAGGTCGGGCTCCACGGTCAGGTCGCGGCCGAGCAGCGCGGAGTGGGTGACCCGCCACACGTTCGGCTCGCCGCCCGTCTCCGGCTCGTCCACCTGGGCGCCCACGCAGCGCAGCATGTCCACCGTCATCCGGATGTGCGGCATCGACGGCAGGGCCGCGCCCACGTGACGGACCTCCACACCCTGGTTGAAGCGGGGCGCGGAGAGCAGCAGGGACGAGACGAACTGGGAGCTGGAGGAGGCGTCGATCTCCACCCGGCCGCCTTCAAGGGCGCCCGCGCCGTGCACGGTCATGGGCAGCGCGCCCCGGTTGTCGTCGTCGATGCGGGCGCCGAGCGCGCGCAGGCCCTCGATGACGCCGCCGAGCGGGCGCTCGTAGGAGCGCGGGTCGCCGTCGAAGCGGACCGGGCCGTCGGCGAGGGCGGCGACCGGGGGAAGGAAGCGCATGACCGTGCCGGCGTTGCCGACGTCGACCGTGGCCGGGCCGTGGAGGCCGGCCGGGATCACCCGCCAGGCCTCGCCCGAGCCGTCGGGCCCCACGCCCTCCTCGATGCCCACGCCCAGGGTGCGCAGCGCCTCCGCCATCAGGAGGGTGTCGCGCGAGCGCAGGGGCCGGCGCAGCCAGCCGGGCTCGGCGGCGAGCGCGGCCAGGACGAGGCCCCGGTTGGTGACCGATTTCGATCCGGGCACGGTGACCGTCGCGTCGACGGCTTTGCTCGCGAGGGGGGCGGGCCAGAGGGCGGGGTGCACGGGCGTTTCGGTCATGGCCCTCACTTTAGTGGGGCCGCCGCCTAGAGGCCGAGCAGCCAGCGGCCGCCGCCGATCAGGGAACAGACAGAAACGGCGTGGAAGAGGAAGAGCCAGAGCGCCGGTGGTACATGAGTGAGCCGCGCGAGCTGGTCGGCGTCGGAGTTCCCGTCGTTGTACCGGCGGCGCTTGCGCTGGAGCTCGAAGGCGGGGCGTACGCCGCCGAGGAGCAGGAACCATACGGCGGTGTACGCGAACGCCGACTGGACGTCGGGGCCGGTCAGCCAGGAGACGAGCAGGAACGCGGCGCCGGTGATCACCACGGTGAGGACGCCGTAGGCGTTGCGGATCATCACCAGCATGGCGAGCAGCAGCGCGGTGGCCAGCCACAGGAAGAGGGTGACGTGGTGGGCCGCGAGCAGCCAGGCGCCCCCGAGGCCGAGCAGCGGGGGCGCGGTGTAGCCGGCGGCCGCGGTCAAGATCATGCCGAGGCCGTACGGCTTGCCCCGGCTCACGGTGAGGCCGCTGGTGTCGGAGTGCAGCCGGATGCCGTCCAGGCGGCGGCCGGAGACGAGCGCGACCAGACCGTGGCCGCCCTCGTGCGCGATGGTGATCGCGTTGCGGGACAGGCGCCAGAGACCGTGCGGGACGATCGCGGCGAGCGCGGCAAGGCCCGTCGCGACCACCAGCCACTGGGCGGGCGGGCTCTGGGTGCCGAAGAGCTGGAAGTCTTGCAGCGACGCGGACATGTCGGGGACGGCTCCTCACGGGGTACGGGCGCCGTGGCAGTCTGGCAGCGGGCACCGCACGGGCGTACGGCGGGTGGCTGGTGGCGTGCTGGTGGTGTGGGGGAGAGGACGAGCGCGGCCGTGCCGGAGGTTCCCGCCCGCCCCGCCGGCGGGCTCGCCCGGCGCGTGACGCCGGCCGTCTGTCACCCTTGGATGCTGCGAGGACAAGGCACCGCGCACGCCCGGTGCGCGACACGGCCGTCCGGCCCGGCGTCGGTGCGGCCCAGTGGGGAGGCTGGACATGTGTGGCAGGTACGCGGCGAGCCGTGCGCCCGAGGATCTCGCCGGGGTCTTCGAGGTACAGCAGTGGGACCCGGCCCAGACGCTGGACCCCGACTGGAACGTGGCGCCCACCAAAGAGGTCTACGTCGTCCTGGAGCGCCCGCTCAAGGACACCGGTGACCCGCGCCCGGTCCGTCAGCTGCGCACGCTGAAATGGGGGCTCGTGCCGTCGTGGGCGAAGTCACCCGAGGGCGCGGCCCGGATGATCAACGCGCGGGCCGAGACGATCCACGAGAAGCCCTCCTTCAAGAAGGCGTTCGCCGCACGCCGCTGCCTCATTCCGGCCGACGGCTACTACGAATGGGTCACCGGCACGGGGGAGCGCGAGCTGGAGGTCGAGGGCAAGAAGAAGCGGCCGCGCAAGCAGCCCTACTTCGTGACCCCCGCCGACGGCTCGGTCTTCGCGATGGCCGGCCTGTACGAGTTCTGGCGCGACCGCACCCTGCCCGACGACCACCCCTCGGCCTGGTGGGTGACCTGTTCCGTGGTCACCACCGAGGCGGAGACGGGGCCGCTGGGCGTGGCCCCCGCCGAGGGCCCGTCCTCGCTCGCCGACATCCACCCCCGGATGCCGCTCATGCTGACCCCGGACCGCTGGTCGGCGTGGCTTGACCCGGCCCGCCAGGACATCGAGGACGTACGGGGGCTCCTGACTCCGCCGCCCGGCGGCCTGATGCGCGCCTATCCGGTGTCGACGGCCGTCAGCAACGTACGCAACAACGGCCCCGAACTGCTCAAGGAACTGGAGGGGCCGGAGGAGGGCACCCTGTTCTGATCCCTCTGTCTCTCCGATCCGGGCCCGGGGTGACGCAGGATGGGGTCCGTGAGCGACAGCGAGATCGTTGAGACCGGCGCCGGCGCGGCGCGCATCACCTGGCATCCCGCCGAGAAGCCCCGCCTGCTGCTGGCCGTGAGCCACGGCGCGGGCGGCGGCATCGAGGCCCGCGACCTCCAGGCGCTGGCCGGCGCCCTGCCGCCGCTCGGTGTGAGCGTGGCCCTGGTGGAGCAGCCCTGGCGGGTGGCGGGCAGGAAGCTGGCCCCGGCGCCGAAGACGCTGGACACCGGATGGCGGGGCCTGTGGCCCGCTCTGGCGGAGCGCGGGCTGCCCGTCGTCGCGGGCGGGCGCAGCGCCGGTGCGCGGGTCGCGTGCCGTACCGCGGCGGAACTGGGCGCGGCCGCCGTCCTTGCCCTCAGCTTCCCGCTGCACCCTCCGGGCAGGCCGGAGAAGACCCGGGCGGCGGAACTGCTCGGCGCGGGCGTGCCCACCCTCGTGGTGCAGGGCGGCAACGACCCGTTCGGCAAGCCCGCCGAATTCCCCGAAGGGCCCCACGAACTGGTGGAGGTGGCATGCGCCGACCACGGCTTCGCCGTCCCCAAACGGGCCCCGCTCACCCAGCAGGACGCACTGGAGGTGATCACCGGGTCGGCTGCCGCCTGGCTCGGCGGGCTCGCCCCGTGACGCCGGGAATGCCGGATGAGGGCGGGCTGTTGTCGCCGACGTAAGGGATACGCAGACCAGCTGTGGAGAGGGAGTCCGTCGCATGGGTTCGACCATCTGCCCGAGCCGCAAGGCCGCCTCTGACCTGGAGTGGACGGTGCTTTCCGCGGCCAAGGCCAGCTCTATTCGAGCGGCGGGCGGAGCGGATCGTCGTCTATCCTCCGATTCGAGTGGGTCCGCATTCGGACTCAGCACACCGTTCGAGGAGGTGGGTCCGGTCACAGGGACCGACGACGGCCACGTGGAAGAGACCACCGCCGAGCGCAACGCGCGCTTCGAGCGGGATGCCCTCGGCTACCTCGACCAGATGTACTCGGCGGCCCTGCGCATGACGCGCAACCCGGCGGACGCGGAGGACCTGGTGCAGGAGACGTACGCCAAGGCGTACGGGTCGTTCCACCAGTTCCGCGAGGGCACCAACCTGAAGGCTTGGCTCTACCGGATTCTCACCAACACGTTCATCAACTCCTACCGGAAGAAGCAGCGCGAGCCCCAGCGCAGCGCCGCCGAGGAGATCGAGGACTGGCAGCTCGCGCGTGCCGAGTCGCACATGTCCACCGGCCTGCGCTCCGCCGAGTCGCAGGCGCTCGACCACCTGCCCGACTCGGACGTGAAGGCGGCCCTCCAGGCCATTCCGGAAGAGTTCCGCATCGCCGTGTATCTCGCGGACGTAGAGGGCTTTGCGTACAAGGAGATCGCGGACATCATGGGGACACCCATCGGTACGGTGATGTCCCGACTGCACCGGGGCCGCCGCCAGTTGCGCGGAATGCTGGAGGACTACGCCCGTGACCGCGGGCTCGTCCCGGCGGGCGCCGGTGAGTCGGACGAAGCGAAAGGCTCGGGCTCATGAGCTGCGGAGAGCCGCACGAGACGGAGTGCTCTGAGGTCCTTGACCACCTCTATGAGTTCCTGGACCACGAGATGCCCCCCACGGACTGCAACAAGTTCGAGGTGCACTTCGAGGAGTGCTCGCCGTGCCTGGAGAAGTACGGGCTCGAACAGGCCGTGAAGAAGCTGGTGAAGCGCTGCTGCGGCTCGGACGACGTGCCGAGCGACCTGCGCTCCAAGGTGATGGGCCGCATCGACCTGATCCGCTCGGGGCAGGCCGTGCCCGAGCAGGACGTGGTCACCGGAGAGGTGCCGACGCTCCGGCCGGAGTGAGCCCGCCGTCCGCCCGCCGTGACGCGGACGGTCGAGCACGGTGAACTGCCGCCCGTGGCAGGAGAGTTGAGAGCGGCCCCGGCCATCGCCGGGGCCGCTCTTCGCGTTCCTTCTCCGCGATATCACCCGAAGGTGCGAATCCGGGTGGCTCGAAACCGCCTATTTGGGCCATGCGCCTGACCGCCGCCCCCGACGGGCCTATCCTCGCGAAGCTGTACGCAACGGGCTGCCCGGGCGGATGGGGAGGTGGGGGCCATGGCGGAGCCGAGCGGAGCGCGGGACATTCCGGTGCGGGCGCGCCTCGTCGTCGCGATCACCGGCGTCGGCGCCTGCGCGTGCGCGCTGCCCCTGCTGCGCCCGGGCGTGCCCTGGGCCGCCGTCGCGCTCCTGGCCGGCCTGTACGCGCTGTGCGAGTGGCCGGCCCGCTGCCCCGTGCTCGCCGGCCGGGTGGACGTGCCGGTCGCCTCCGGCTCCTTCTTCCCGGTGCTGCTCGCCGCCGTCTTCCTGCTTCCGCCGGGCGCCGCCGCGCTCGTGGCGGTGCCGGGCGCGCTCCTCGCGTACGTCGAGGACGAGCCGCGCCGGGTGCGCAGGATCTGGCGGGCCGCCCAGCTCGCCGTCGCCGCGGCCGCGGCGGCCCGCTGCCACCAGCTGCTCGGCGGGCGGACCGTGCTCGGCGGCCGCGCGCCAGGGGCGGTCCCCGACTTCCCCTACGCCCTGCTGCCGGCCGGGGCCGCCGCGCTGGTCTTCTGCCTCGTCCTGACCGCGCTCGACGGCCTCATCCTGGCCACCGCCGAACGCCGCCCCGTCCGCACCGCCTGGCGCGGGCTGCTGCTGCGCTCGCTCGCGCCGCACTGCGTGCACGGGCTCGCCGGGCTGATGATGGCGGTCCTGTGGCGCAGCCGGTTCGGGCCGCCCGCCGCGCTGTTCGTGCTGCTGCCCATGTACATCTCCTGCTGGGTCTTCGCCCAGTACCACCGCGAGCGCGCCGCCCACCAGGCCACCATCCGCGCCCTCGTCCAGGCCGTCGACATCAAGGACAAGTACACCCGTGGCCACAGCGAACGGGTCGGCCGCGCCTCTGAGCTGATCGCCCGCGAACTCGGCATGGCGGAAGGGCGTCTTGAGGTCATCCGGTTCGCCGGGATCCTGCACGACGTCGGCAAGCTCGGGGTGCCCACCCGGGTGCTCAGGAAGGACGGCCCGCTCACCCCCGAGGAGCGCGCGGTGATCGAGCTGCACCCCGAGTACGGCCACGAGATGGTGCGCGGCATCGGCTTCCTCGGCGAGGCGCGCGCGGCGATCCTGCACCACCACGAACGCCTCGACGGCAGCGGCTACCCCTACGGCCTGGTCGGCGCCCAGATCCCCGAGGCCGCGCGGGTGGTGGCGGTGGCCGACGCGTTCGACGCGATGACCTCCACCCGCTCCTACCGCAGGGCCCGGCCCGTCACGGCGGCCGTCGGTGAGCTGCGGCGGTGCGCGGGCGCGCAGTTCGATCCGCGCATGGTGGAGGGCCTGGTGCGGGCGCTCTCACGCCACGGGTGGCACGTGGAGGTCACCGCGGCCGAGCCGGCCGCCGCCACGCGCGGAAACGTGCCTGTGCCCGGGCCGTCCGGACCGACCGGACCGTCGGCGGACGGGCGCAGGCCGCCCGCGCCCGGACCGCGCCCCGCCGCCCGCCCCTCCAGCACACCCGGCGCCTGACATGGCCCGCCGCCCGACCCTGCCCGTGCTCACCGCCCACACCCTGGCCTGGGCGCTCACCGCCTGGGCGCTCGCGGCGACCGTGCGCGGCCCGCTCGCCGAGCCCCGCACCGCCGTCGCCTTCGGCGCGCTCATCGCGGTGGGCGAGCTGGCCCGCTGGGGCGCGAGGGACGGCGAACGCGACCCCGCCCCGCTCGCCTCCGCCGGAGCCCTCGCCTACGCCCTGCTCGGCCAGAACGCCGGGCACCCCACCGGACACGGGGTGCTCCAGGTGATCGCCGTGGTGGTGGCCGCGTCCCTCCTCGGCTGCGTACCGTACGTGGCCGCCGGGCGCGGGCCGGGCCCGGACGAGATGGCCCGCCGGGTGTTCACCGCGGGCTTCGCCGCCGTCTGTTTCCAGCCGCTCTCCGACTCGGGGCTGCTGGACGACTGGTCCGGGCACGGACCCCGCGCCGCGTTGGTTCTCCTGCTGCTGCTCGTCCTGACCGCGCTGTGCGACGCGGTGGTCGCCGCCCTGCTCCTGTACGCCCGCACGCGCCACCCCTTCGGCCCGCTCCTGCGCGACGAGCTGCGTGGCCTGCTCGGCATCGGGTCGGCCGTGGTCGCCACCGGCACCGTCATGGCCCTCGCGGTCGCCGTGGCGGGCCTGTGGGCGCTGCCGGTGTTCTGCGTGCCGCTGCTCCTGACCCAGCTCGCGTTCCGGCGGTACGCGGCCGTACGCACCACCTACCGCCAGACCATCACCTCGCTGGCCCGCGCCACCGAGATCGCCGGATACACCACGGCGGGCCACGCCCGCCGGGTCGCCGAGCTCAGCCGGGCCGTCGGGCGCGAGCTCGGGCTCGGCGCGAGCGAGCTGACCGTCCTGGAGTACGCCGCGCTCATGCACGACATCGGGCAGCTGTCCCTGCTCGACCCCGTGCCCGCCGGCGCCACCGCCGTCCTGCCCGCCGCCGAACAGCGCCGCATCGCCCTGCTCGGCGGCGCCGTGGTGCGCCAGACCGGGGTGCCCGCCGACGTCGCCCGCATCGTGGAACGCCAGGCCGACCCGTACCGGGAGCAGCCGCTCGCCGCCCGCATCATCCGCGCCGTCAACGCCTACGACGACCTCGCGGAGGGCACCGAGGACCCCGGCGGGCCGCTGAACGCCCTCGAACAGCTGCGCCTTGGCACCGGCCGTGACTACCATCCGCACGTTGTCGAGTCCCTGGCACGCGTGCTGGCCCGGGGCTGTCTGACCCGGGTCCCACCTGGGTAACCCAGGAGTAATGAGCGGCCTTCCGGCCGGGCATGGTTGGATGCGAAAAGAACCCAGAAAACTGGGAGACCGTAAGACCGACCCGGTAGTCGGGGCCGGTCTGGGCAGGCGGGAATCGTGAGGATCTTCGGCAAGGGACGGCACCGGCCCTCCGCCTCGTGGCGGCAGGCCACAGACCGTGCGTTCACGCTGATCGGCGACGGCAGGTACGAGGACGCCGGCGCGCTGCTGACGCGCGCCGCCGACCTGGAGCCCTGGCTGTCGGAGTCCTGGTTCAACCTGGCGCTCCTGCACAAGTTCCGGCACGACTGGGAGCAGGCCAGAGCGGCGGGGCTGCGCGCCGTGGCGCTGCTCGACAAGGAGACCGGCGCCCCCGACTGGTGGAACGTCGGCATCGCGGCCACCGCGCTCCAGGACTGGCCGCTGGCCCGCCGCGCCTGGCAGGCGTACGGCCTGAAGGTGCCCGGCGAGGCCACCGGCAGCGGTGAGCCCGTCGGCATGGAGCTGGGCAGCGCCGCCGTGCGCCTGTCGCCCGAGGGCGAGGCCGAGGTGGTGTGGGGCCGCAGGCTGGACCCCGCCCGCATGGAGGTCCTGTCCATTCCGCTGCCGTCCTCGGGGCGGCGCTGGGGCGAGGTCGTGCTGCACGACGGCGTCCCGCACGGCGAGCGCACCACGGCGGCCGGGCCGTCCTTCCCGGTCTTCGACGAGATCGAGCTGTGGGCGCCCTCGCCCGTGCCGACCTGGGTCGTCCTCCTGGAGGCCGCCACCGAGGCCGACCGGGACGCCCTGGAGCGCCTGGCGGCCGACGCGGGCTTCGCCGCGGAGGACTGGTCCTCCTCGGTGCGGCTGCTGTGCCGGGCCTGCTCGGAGTCCCAGATGCCGAGCGACGAGGGCGACGGCGAGCACCTGGACCCGCACGACCACAGCGAGCCCGGCCACCCCGGCCCGCTCGGCCACCGCACCAACGGCGACCTGTGGGTCCCCGAACGCGAATGCGGCCTCGCGGCCCCTGCCGGTCTGGTGCGCGGTCTCCTGGACGGCTGGGTGGCCGACAATCCGGACAGCCGCGAGTGGCGGGATCTGGAAGAAGTCTGCTGAACGGCAGCGGACCCCGGCCGGGCCTGGCCTTAGGCTGTACGGGATCGGAATCAGGTTTTTGAGGAAGGCTTACGGCGGACATGGCGCAGCAGCAGACGGACCAGCAGGTCGAGAACGACGGGTTCGTCGTGGACACGGAGGACTGCGAGGCGCGTGAGCTGGCCCACCGCGAGCGCGGCACCGCCCGCCCGATCACGGTCGTCGGCAACCCGGTCCTGCACAAGGAGTGCAAGGACGTCACCGCCTTCGACGGCGAGCTGGCCCAGCTCGTCGACGACATGTTCGCCAGCCAGAAGGCGGCCGAGGGCGTGGGCCTCGCGGCCAACCAGATCGGTGTGGACCTGAAGGTCTTCGTCTACGACTGCCTGGACGACGAGGGCGTGCGGCACGTCGGCGTCGTCTGCAACCCGGTCATCGAAGAGCTCCCCGCCGAGCTGCGCGTCCTTGACGAGTCCAACGAGGGCTGCCTCTCGGTCCCGACCGCGTACGCCGAGCTGGCCCGCCCCGACTACGCCGAGGTCAGCGGCCAGGACGCCGAGGGCAACCCGATCAAGGTGCGCGGCACCGGCTACTTCGCGCGCTGCCTCCAGCACGAGACGGACCACCTGTACGGGCGGCTCTACATCGACCGCCTCTCCAAGCGCGACCGCAAGGACGCGCTGAAGCAGATGGCGGAGGGCACCGCCCGCTACGAGACGGTCCCCAACAACTGACGCAGTACGCCCACGAGTTGAGGCCCCGCCCCCCGGAATTCGCCCGGGGGAGCGGGGCCTCGGCCGTTCACGGCGGGCCTAGAACTCCTCGTCGAAGCCCACCGAGCCCTCGACCGCCACCTGGTAGGCGGACGGGCGGCGCTCGAAGAAGTTCGTCAGCTCCTGGACGCCCTGGAGCTCCATGAACGAGAACGGGTTCGACGAGCCGTACACCGCGGGGAAGCCGAGCCGGGTCAGGCGCTGGTCGGCGACGCACTCCAGGTACTCGCGCATCGACTCGGTGTTCATGCCGGGCAGGCCCTCACCGCACAGGTCGCGGCCGAACTGGAGCTCGGCGGCGACCGCCTCCTTCAGCATGTCGGTGACCTGCTGCTCCAGCTCGTCGTCGAAGAGGTCCGGCTCCTCCTTGCGGACGGTGTCCACGACCTCGAAGGCGAAGTTCATGTGCATCGTCTCGTCGCGGAACACCCAGTTGGTGCCGGTCGCCAGGCCGTGCAGCAGGCCCCGGCTGCGGAACCAGTAGACGTAGGCGAAGGCCCCGTAGAAGAACAGGCCCTCGATGCACGCCGCGAAGCAGATCAGGTTGAGCAGGAAACGGCGCCGGTCGGCCTTGGTCTCCAGGCGCTCCAGCTTCTCCACCTCGTTGATCCACTTGAAGCAGAACTGCGCCTTCTCGCGGATGGAGGGGATCTCCTCGACCGCGTCGAACGCGGCGGCGCGGTCCTCCGGGTCGGGCAGGTAGGTGTCGAGCAGCGTCAGATAGAACTGGACGTGCACGGCCTCCTCGAAGAGCTGACGGCTCAAGTACAGCCGCGCCTCGGGGGAGTTGATGTGCTTGTAGAGCGTGAGCACCAGATTGTTGGAGACGATCGAGTCGCCCGTCGCGAAGAACGCGACCAGGCGGCCGATCATGTGCTGCTCGCCCGGCGTGAGCTTGGCGAGGTCGGCGACGTCGGAGTGGAGGTCGACCTCCTCCACGGTCCAGGTGTTCTTGATCGCGTCCCGGTAGCGCTCGTAGAAGTCCGGGTAGCGCATGGGACGCAGGGTCAGTTCGAAACCCGGGTCGAGCAGGTTCTTGTGTTCGGTCGAGCTCATTACTGGCAGGCCTCGCAGGACTCGGGGTTTTCCAGGGAGCAGGCGACGGCGTCGGCGTCGGGGGCCGCCTGCTGCGTGGGGATGGTGGTGGCCTGGGCGGCGCGGGCGATGCGGGTCGCCGGGCGCGAGCGCAGGTAGTACGTCGTCTTCAGGCCCTGCTTCCAGGCGTACGCGTACATCGACGACAGCTTGCCGATGGTGGGCGTCTCCAGGAACAGGTTGAGCGACTGCGACTGGTCGAGGAAGGGGGTGCGGGCGGCGGCCATGTCGATCAGGCCGCGCTGCGGGATCTCCCACGCCGTGCGGTACAGGGCGCGCACGTCGGCGGGGATCCAGCCGAAGCCCTGCACCGAGCCGCTGGCCTCGCGCAGCGCCTCCCGGGTCTGCGCGTCCCACACGCCGAGGTTCTTCAGCTCCTCCACCAAGTAGCCGTTGACCTGGAGGAATTCACCGCTCAGGGTCTCGCGCTTGAACAGGTTGGAGACCTGCGGCTCGATGCACTCGTACACGCCCGCGATGGAGGCGATGGTCGCGGTCGGGGCGATCGCGAGCAGCAGCGAGTTGCGCATGCCGACCGCGGCGATCCGCTCGCGCAGGGCGGCCCAGCGCTCCGGCCAGTTCAGCTCGACGTCGTAGTGGTCGGGGTGCAGCACGCCGCGCGCCGTGCGGGTCTTGTCCCACGCCGGCAGCGGTCCCGACCTCTCGGCGAGGTCGGCGGAGGCCTCGTACGCGGTCAGCATGATCCGCTCGGACAGCTTCGTCGACAGGGCCCTCGCCTCGGGGGAGTCGAAGGGCAGGCGCAGCTTGAAGAAGACGTCCTGGAGGCCCATCGCGCCCAGGCCCACCGGGCGCCACCGGGCGTTGGAGCGGCCGGCCTGCTCGGTCGGGTAGAAGTTGATGTCGACGACCCGGTCGAGGAAGGTCACCGCGGTGCGGACGGCGTCGTCAAGGCGCTCCCAGTCGATGCCCTGGGACTCGGTGTCCACGAACGCGCCGAGGTTGACCGAGCCGAGGTTGCACACGGCCGTCTCGCCGTCGTCGGTCACCTCAAGGATCTCGGTGCACAGGTTGGAGGAGTGCACCGTGTGGCCCGGCTCAGCCGTCTGGTTGGCGGTGCGGTTGGAGGCGTCCTTGAACGTCATCCAGCCGTTGCCGGTCTGCGCGAGGGTGCGCATCATGCGGCCGTACAGATCGCGCGCGGGCATGGTCTTGCGGGCGAGCCCGGCGGCCTCGGCCTTGCGGTAGGCGGCGTCGAACTCCTCGCCCCACAGGTCCACGAGCTCGGGCACGTCGGCCGGCGAGAACAGCGACCAGGTGCCGTCGGCGTCCACGCGGCGCATGAACTCGTCGGGGATCCAGTGCGCGAGGTTCAGGTTGTGCGTACGGCGCTGGTCCTCGCCGGTGTTGTCGCGCAGCTCAAGGAACTCCTCGATGTCGGAGTGCCAGGTCTCCAGGTACACCGCGGCCGCGCCCTTGCGCCGCCCGCCCTGGTTGACCGCGGCGACCGAGGCGTCCAGGGTCTTGAGGAAGGGGACGATGCCGTTGGAGTGGCCGTTGGTGCCCCGGATCAGCGAACCGCGCCCACGCACCCGGGAGTAGGAGAGTCCGATGCCGCCCGCGTGCTTCGAGAGCCGCGCCACCTGGTGGTAGCGGTCGTAGATGGAGTCCAGCTCGTCCAGCGGCGAGTCGAGCAGGTAGCAGGACGACATCTGGGGGTGGCGGGTGCCGGAGTTGAAGAGCGTGGGGGAGGACGGCAGGTAGTCCAGGCGGCTCATCAGGCCGTACAGGGACGCCACTTCGTCCAGGGCGCGCGCCGACTCGTCCTCGGCGAGGCCGGACGCCACACGCAGCATGAAGTGCTGGGGGGTCTCGACGACCTTGCGGGTGATCGGGTGGCGCAGCAGGTAGCGGGAGAAGAGGGTGCGCAGGCCGAAGTAGCCGAAGCGGTCGTCGGCGCCGTCGGCGAGCGCGGCGTCCACCAGGGCGTCCAGGCGGGCGGCGTGGGCGCGGACGAACGCGAGGGTGCGGTCGGCGATCAGACCCTCGCGGTGACCGGTCTCGACGGAGGCGGAGAACGACACCGCGCCCTGGCTCGCGGCCTCTTCGGCGATGGTGACCGTCAGGAGGCGGGCGGCGAGGCGGGAGTACGCCGGGTCCTCGGAGATGAGCCCCGCGGCCGCCTCGGTGGCCAGCTCGCGCAGCTCGGCCGCGTCGGAACGGGCGTTGCGGCCCCGCAGCGCGGCGGCGGCGACCCGGCCCGGGTCGGTGTCCGGGAGGTCGGCGGTGAACTCGGTCAGGGTCCGCAGCAGCGCGGTCCCGGGGGCATCCGCGAGCTCATCGGTGATCGCTGAAGCGGGATCCGCTGGGGCGATGGTCACGTGGGGGGCACTCCCTCGCTCGGCACGGGGCCTTCGGGGGAGGCGTCGGCGCGCGTCGGGGCAGCCCTCAGCGCGTCGTCCACCGGCCCAACCGCGAGGCCCGGACGTCTGGCACCCGGATCGGTCGAACCGGGAGCGCCGTCGGCAGGTTGTCGGACTCGACCCGTATGTATCCGTACGAGTCATACCGTTGCGGGACAGTTCCGGATTCGCACCGGATTCCCCTGCGACGACAGCGAGGACGAGCATACATGTGGGGGGCGCTGTGGGTGGCGCCCCCCACATGTTGTGTCGTCGGCCGATCAGCCTCCGACTGTCAGGGGCCTCCGCTATCGTCGGTGACAGAGCCCTGAAGGAGGCGAGCCGACATGACCGCGACGACTGACCGGCCCCACATGCTGACGGAGGATTTCGAGGCCGTCGCGCGCATAGCCGCCCGTGAGAGGGAGGGGACGCGGCTCGAATTCATCAACGGGGTCATCAGGAGCAAGGCCATGCCGGACGGGGACCACGGGCGGATCATCCAGTGGCTCACGCGCATCTGCGTACAGCATCGGCCGGAGCTGTGGTTGTATCCGGGGCAGGGGATCAAGGCTCAGCAGTACCGGGCGGGGCGAGCGATCCCGGACGGGGCGCTCGCGCCATCCGACGCCTTCGTCGGACAGGGTGACTGGGTGGACCCCGAATCGATCCTCATGGTGGTAGAGGTGACCTCGTGGGACTCCGACACGCACCGTCGTGACCACGTCGAGAAGCCGCAGGCTTACGCCGAGACCGGCATTCCCCTGTATCTGCTGATCGACCGGGCCGCGTGCGAGGTCTCCGTATACAGCGAGCCCGATGGCCACCGGTACGCGTCGGTGCGCACCCTCCCCTTCGGCCGGGACCTCGAGCTTCCCGAGCCGGTGGGGATCACCCTCCAGACCGAGCAGCTCAAGGACTGGGTGCGCTGACCCACACGACGAAGGGCCGTGGCACCCCGGGTGCCACGGCCCTTCGTCGTTCAGCGGAACCTCAGTGCGCCGCCCCCGCCGTCGCCGGCGGCAGCTCGGTTGCGACGCCCGGGTCGCCCGCGTCCGCCGTGTAGTCCTCAGGCGAGGTCTCGTCGACGCCGTCGGGGGCCTTCACGGCGCGCAGGACGAAGGTGAGGACCACGGTGACCACCACGTTCAGGACGAACGCGGTGAGGCCGATGTAGCCGATCTCGCCGATGCCCGGGATCTCCTTGGAGGAGCCGCCGAAGTGCTTCTGCGTGGGCGAGGCCACCCCGTACGCGGCGAGCGTGCCGTAGACCATGCCGACCGCCCAGCCCGCGAGCAGCGCCCAGCGGTGGAACCAGCGCGTGAACAGGCCGCCGACCAGGGCCGGGAAGGTCTGGAGGATCCAGATGCCGCCCAGGAGCTGGAAGTTGATGGCCACGGTCTTGTCCATGGTCAGGACGAAGACCAGCGCGCCGACCTTCACCACCAGCGAGACCAGCTTGGAGACCTTGGCCTCCTGCGAGGGCGTCGCGTCGGGCTTGATGAAGTCCTTGTAGATGTTGCGGGTGAAGAGGTTCGCCGCCGCGATGGACATGATGGCGGCCGGCACGAGCGCGCCGATGCCGATCGCCGCGAAGGCGACGCCCGCGAACCAGTCGGGGAACATGTCCTCGAAGAGCTGCGGGATGGCCAGCTGCCCGTTGGTGACCTTGACGCCGGCCGCGATCGCCATGAAGCCGAGCAGTGCGAGCAGGCCCAGCATCAGCGAGTACAGCGGCAGGATCGTGGTGTTGCGGCGGATGACGTTGCGGCTGCGCGAGGAGAGCGTGGCCGTGATCGAGTGCGGATACATGAACAGCGCGAGCGCCGAGCCCAGCGCGAGCGTGGCGTACGTCCACTGGCTCTTCTCGCCGGGCACGAGCGCCCCGGTCGGCTTGCCCCCGGGCGGCCCGGCGAACTTGTGCTGCGCCGCGCTGAAGATGGCGTCGAAGCCGCCCAGCTTGATCGGGATGTAGATGATCGCCACCACGATGACGAGGTAGATCAGACCGTCCTTCACGAACGCGATCAGCGCGGGCGCGCGCAGGCCCGATGAGTAGGTGTACGCGGCGAGCACCGCGAAGGCGATGAGCAGCGGCAGGTCCTTGACGAACCAGTTGCTCGATTCGCCGCCTACGCCCATGACGTCCAACACGGCCTGGATGCCGACCAGTTGGAGCGCGATGTAGGGCATCGTGGCGAGGATGCCGGTGATGGCGACCGCCAGCGAGAGGCCCTTGGAGCCGAACCGGCCACGGACGAAGTCCGAGGTGGTGACGTAGCCGTGCTTGTGGGAGACGGACCACAGGCGCGGCAGGAAAGTGAAGATCAGCGGGTAGACGAGGATCGTGTACGGGACCGCGAAGAAGCCCGCCGCGCCCGCCGCGTAGATCGCCGCCGGGACGGCCACGAACGTATAGGCCGTGTAGAGGTCGCCGCCGAGCAGGAACCAGGTGACCCAGGTGCCGAACGACCGGCCGCCCAGGCCCCATTCGTCGAGGCTGGCCGCGCTTTCGGCGGACTCGGCCTTGCGCCAACGGGCCGCCAGGAAGCCGATCACGGTCACGGCCAGGAAGAAGAAGATGAAGACGCCGAGCGCGACGCCGTTCACGCCGTCCTTCACTTGGACGCACCCCCCTTCTTGTCACGGGAGGCGGAGCCGGCCGCCGGAGTCGCCGGGCGCGAACGCTGGTCGTGCTGCCACAACTTGTACGCGACCATGGTGAGCGCGGTCGAGATCAGCACCCAGAGCATCTGGTACCAGTAGAAGAACGGGATCCCGCCGAGCTTGGGGTCGATCTTGGCGTAGGAGCTCACCCACACCATCGCGACCAGGGGCGCGATCAGACAGAGAGCGATGACCACGCGCACGGGCGTGATCACCGGTCTCCTCACTTCCGTCGATTCCGGCATTGGGCGACTCCGTCCCCTCACGATCACCTGTGCGTTGGATCACTGTGCAATGCGCAGGAAATCTAGGGGACGGTTTCGGTCAAGGGAACCCCCGTCCGGATTCCGGACGGGACGCCTTGGACCGAACGGTCCGCCCGGGGGCCTCAGTCGGCTCGGCTCAGTCGGTCGGGCTCAATCGGCCCGGCTCAGTCGGCCGGGCGCTTGAGGCGGGCCACGAACTTGTAGCGGTCGCCCCGGTAGACCGAACGCACCCATTCCACCGGCTCGCCCCCGCCGTCCAGGGAGTGCCGCGACAGCATCAGCATCGGCAGGCCCACGTCCGTACCGAGCAGTCCGGCTTCGCGCGGGGTGGCCAGCGACGTCTCGATGGTCTCCTCGGCCTCCGCAAGACGCACCCCGTACACCTCGGCCAGCGCGGTGTAGAGCGAGGTGTACTTCACCAGGGAGCGGCGCAGGGCCGGGAAGCGCTTGGCGGACAGATGCGTGGTCTCGATGGCCATCGGCTCGCCGCTCGCCAGGCGCAGCCGCTCGATGCGCAGCACGCGGCCGCCGGCGGTGATGTCGAGCAGCCCGGCGAGGGTGTCGTCGGCGGTGACGTAGCCGATGTCCAGGAGCTGGGAGGTGGGTTCGAGGCCCTGGGCCCTCATGTCCTCGGTGTAGGAGGACAGTTGGAGGGGCTGGGAGACCTTGGGCTTGGCGACGAAGGTGCCCTTGCCCTGGATGCGCTCAAGGCGGCCCTCGACGACCAGCTCCTGGAGGGCCTGGCGCACGGTGGTGCGGGAGGTGTCGAACTCGGCGGCGAGCGTCCGCTCGGGCGGCACCGGGGTGCCGGGCGGCAGGGTCTCCGTCATCTCCAGCAAGTGGCGCTTGAGGCGGTAGTACTTCGGCACGCGGGCGGTGCGGACGCCGGCGCCCGCCTCCGTCGTACCGCTGCCGTCGGCGGCCATGGTCTGCCTTCCCGAGTGCTGCGCTGCTGCCGTCACCGGCTCCTCCGTCTGTCGCGGCTCACATGGTGGCACGGACCGGTCACGGGTCGTCGCCCTCCGTCAGGGTGTCGGTCCGGTAACGCGATCGACAAGCCCTTCTTATACACCGCCGCGCGGCGGACGTGCGGGGGAGTGTGCAAGTTGGTCTAAACCATTAAAGCCCAGGAGGGTCTTGGCGGCAGCTCGGCGGGTGCGCGTGAGGCCTGCGGGAGGGGGCGCGCGGGGCCCGCGGGAGGGGGTGCGGAGGCCCTGGCCGGCGCCGAGGTGTCGGTCCGATAACGGACGGTCTCGGCGTTCTTATCGGCCCTTGACACCCCTAAAGGTCTAGGCCAAGCTCCCGGTACTGGTCTAAACCATTAAAGACCAATCCCAGTCCCACGGGTAGTACTTCGCGTATGCGGCATCGCGGTGGGCGGGGGGTTTCGGGCATCCCTGAGGAGAGTGGCGTGAAGCGCAAGCTCATCGCGGCGATCGGCGTCGCGGGCATCATGATCGGCGCCGCGGCCTGCGGCGGCAGTGACAAGAAGGACGGCGCCGCGGGGGGCGACGCCAAGGAGCTCACCGTCTGGCTGACGGTCGACGCCCAGAAGAACTGGCCCGAGCTGGTGAAGGCGGCCGACGACGCGATCGTCGCCAAGCACCCCGGCCTGAAGATCACCCACGAGTACTACGGCTGGCCGGACAAGAACGCCAAGCTCGACGCCGTCCTCGCCACCGACAAGGCGCCGGACGTGGTGGAGATGGGCAACTCCGAGATGCCCTCCTACACCGGCAAGGGCGCCTTCGCCGAGGTCGACGCGTCGAAGTTCGACAACTCCGCCTCCTGGCTGGACGCGCTCAAGGCCTCCGTCACCTCCAACGGCAAGACCTACGGCGTCCCCTACTACGCCGGTGGCCGCACGGCGACCTGGCGCAAGGACATCGCCACCGACGCGGGCATCACCGCCACCCCCAAGACCTACGCCGAGCTGACCGCCGACCTGGACAAGGTGCAGGCCGCGAAGGGCGACAAGTTCAGCGCCTGGTACCAGCCCACCCGTGACTGGTACGCGGCCATGTCCTTCGTGTACGACGCCGGCGGCTCCATCGCCAAGCAGGACGGCGACAAGTTCAAGGCCAACCTGTCCTCGCCGGAGTCCATCAAGGGCCTCACCGAGTACAAGAACGTCGTCGACAAGTACATGAAGGGCGACAAGACCAAGGACGAGTCGGACCGCCCGATCGTCTACGGCCAGGGCAACTCCTTCCTCGTCTTCAGCCCCGCCTGGGAGGGCGCCAACGCCGCCCTGCCGGAGAACGACAAGGTGGGCAAGCTCGCCGACAAGATCGAGAGCTTCGTGATGCCGGCCCCGTCCGGCAAGCCCATGCCGGTCTTCCTCGGCGGCTCGGACCTCGCGATCCCGGTCAAGTCCAAGGCGCAGGGCGTCGCCGCCGAGTGGATCAACGCGTTCACCGGCACCCAGGGCCAGAAGGGCCTGGTCGCCAAGGGCAACCTGCCCAACAACAAGACGGACCTCGCGCCCCTGAAGTCGGACCCGAAGACGGCCGTGCCGGCCACCGCCGCCGAGTCCAGCTGGTTCGTGCCCATGGCGGCGGGCTGGGGCCAGGTCGAGAAGGCCAAGATCCTCCAGGACATGCTCCAGGCGATCGGCACCGGCAAGAAGCCGGTCGAGCAGGCCGCGAAGGACGCGGACGCCGCGATCGACAAGGTCATCAACAACAAGTGACCTTCGGGCAGGGCCCCGTCACGACGGCGGGGCCCTGCCTGACCAGTTCCAGAGAGGGATCCCCAGGAGCGCGCGATGAGTGCCGCAGAGACAACCACCGCCAAGGTGCCGCCGACGCGGCGCGACCCACAACCGGGCGCCGGGTCAAAAGAGCCGGGAAAGCCGGGCAAGAAGCGGGGCACGGGCGGGGGAGCGGCGGTGCCCTGGGCACTGCTCGCGCCCTGCCTGCTCGTCCTCGCGCTCGTCCTCGGCTATCCGCTGGTGCGCCTGGTCACCCTGTCCTTCCAGAAGTTCGGGCAGCCGCAGCTGTGGGGCTTCCAGGCCGCCGAGTCGGTCGGCCTGGACAACTTCACAGGCGTCCTCGGTGACGCCGAGTTCTGGCGCGTCGTCGTGCGCACCATCCTCTTCGCCGCCTCCGCCGTCGTCCTGACCATGGTCATCGGCATGCTCGTCGCCCTGCTGCTCCAGCGGGTATCGGGCTGGGTCAAGACGCTCATCAACGTGGCGCTCGTGGCGAGTTGGGGCATGCCCATCGTCGTGGCGATCACCATCTTCAAGTGGATGTTCGACAGCGACTACGGCGTACTGAACTGGCTGCTCAGCCAGTTGCCCGGGGTCGATGTCACCGGACACAACTGGTTCATCTCCAGCACCCAGGGCCTCGCGGTGATCATGGTGCTCGTGGTCTGGGGCGCGGTCCCGTTCGTGGTCATCACGCTCAGCGCCGGGCTCACCCAGGTGCCCAAGGAGCTCGAAGAGGCCGCCCGGCTCGACGGCGCCGGCTCCTGGGGCGTCTTCCGCCACGTCACCCTGCCGATCCTCAAGCCCATCGTCGTGATGCTCGCGACGCTCTCGGTCATCTGGGACATGGGCGTCTTCCCGCAGGTCTTCGTGATGCGCGGCGGCCACCCCGAACCGGAGTACCAGCTGCTCACCACGTACTCCTACGACAAGGCCTTCGTGGTCAACGACTACTCCCAGGGCTCCGCGATCGCCCTGCTCACCGTGCTCCTGCTGCTCGGTGTGATCGCGGTCTACATGCGCCAGATGCTCAAGATCGGGGACGTCGAGTGAGCGCCACGATCGGAAAGGACGGTGCGGCGATGGCCGCCTCGACCGCCGTGGCGCCGGCCGCCACGCGCGGGAAGTCCCCCCGGAGGAAGACCAAGCTGGGCTGGAACCTGCTCGGCCTGCTCGTCTTCGTCACCGCGGGCTTCCCCGTCTACTGGATGCTGAACACCGCGTTCAAGCCCGCCAAGGACGCGATCGACCCGAACCCGCATCTCTTCCCGACGCACTTCACGCTCGACAACTTCCGCCGGGCGCTCCAGATCGGTGACTTCTGGGGTGCGATCGGGCGGTCGCTGACCGTCTCGGTGGTGGTCGTCGTCATCGGCATCGCGGTCGGCCTGCTCGCCGCGCTCGCCATCTCCCGGTTCGCCTTCCGCGGCCGCAAGATCGTCATCGTCGGCATCCTGGCGGTGCAGATGGTCCCGCTCGTCGCGATGATCATCCCGGTCTTCCTGCTCCTCAACGACCTCGGTCAGTACGACAAGCTCTCGGGCCTGATCATCACGTACCTGACCTTCATCCTGCCCTTCACGGTGTGGACGCTGCGCGGATTCATCGTCAACGTGCCCAAGGAGCTGGAGGAGGCGGCCATGGTCGACGGCTGCACCCGCACCGGCGCCTTCATCCGCGTGGTCTTCCCGCTGCTCGCCCCCGGCATGGTGGCGACCTCGGTCTACGGTTTCATCCAGGCCTGGAACGAATACCTCTACGCCCTCATGCTGATGAGCCAGAACCACCAGACGGCCACGGTGTGGCTGTCCAGCTTCACCACGCAGCACGGCACCGAGTACGCCCCGATGATGGCCGGATCGACCATGATGGCCGTGCCCATCGTGATTCTCTTCCTCCTCGTCCAGCGCAAGATGGCCGCGGGTCTGACGGCCGGCGCAGTGAAGGGATAACCCCGCCCCATGACGACAATGACCACGGGCTCCGACACACTGACCCGCGACGCGCTCGCCGTCCTCCAGCCCGGCTTCACCGGCACCACCGCGCCCGACTGGCTGCTGCGCCGCATCGGCGAAGGCCTCGCCTCCGTCGGCCTGTTCGGCCGCAACATCGTCACCGGGCCCCAAGTGGCCGAACTGACCGCCCAGTTGAGGGCCGAGCGGGACGACGTCCTGGTGGCCATCGACGAGGAGGGCGGCGACGTCACCCGTATAGAGGTGCGCACCGGCTCGTCCTTCCCCGGCAACCTGGCGCTCGGCGCGGTCGACGACCTGGACCTCACCCGCGAGGTCGCCCGCGAGCTCGGACGCCGGCTCGCCGAGTGCGGCGTCAACCTCAACTGGGCGCCGTCGGCCGACGTGAACTCCAACCCGGACAACCCGATCATCGGCGTACGGGCCTTCGGCGCCGACACCGACCTCGTGGCCCGGCACACGGCCGCCTACATCGAGGGCCTTCAGTCGGCCGGAGTCGCCGCCTGCACCAAGCACTTCCCCGGCCACGGCGACACCAATGTCGACTCGCACCACGCCATGCCCCGCATCGACGTGGATCTCGACACGCTGCACGCCCGTGAGCTGGTGCCTTTCCGGGCCGCGATCGCCGCGGGTTCCAAGTCGGTCATGAGCGCGCATATCCTTCTTCCCGCGCTCGACCCCGCCCGTCCCGCCACGCTCAGCCCGCGCATCCTCACCGGATTGCTGCGGGACGAACTCGGTTACGACGGGCTGATCGTCTCGGACGCGGTGGAGATGCAGGCCATCGCCGGGACGGTCGGCATCGAGCGGGGCTCCGTCCTCGCGATCGCGGCGGGCGCCGACGCCCTGTGCGTCGGCGGCGGCCTGTGCGACGAGGGCACCGTCCTGCGCCTGCGCGACGCGCTGGTCGCGGCGGTACGGGACGGCGAGCTGGCCGAGGAGCGGCTGGCCGACGCGGCGGCGCGCGTGCGTGCGCTCGCGGCGTGGGCCCAGCGGGCCAGGGGGGACAGGACGGGGCCGGGCGCGGCGGTGCAGGAGGGGACCGCGCCCGGCACCGGCTCCGGCGGCGACATCGGCCTGGTGGCCGCGCGCCGGGCCGCCCGGGTCACCGTGGCGCCGTCGTGGCGCCCGATGAGGAGCGCCCCGTACGTGGCGACGTTCACGCCCGTGATGAACATCGCGGTGAGCAGCGAGACGCCCTGGAGCATCGGCGCCGAACTCGCCGCACTGCTGCCGGGAACCGAGGGCGGCAGCTACGGAGCGGACAGCACCGCCGCCGACGTGCTCGCGGCGGCGGGGGAGCGCCGCGTCGTCGCCGTGGTGCGCGACGAGCACCGCCACCCGTGGATGGCGGCGGCCCTGGACGCGCTCCTCGCGGCCCGCCCGGACACGGCCGTGGTCGAGATGGGCGTGCCACGGGCCGCTCCGCGCGGGGCGCTGCACATCGCCACGCACGGAGCGGCGCGGGTGTGCGGCCGGGCGGCGGCGGAGGCCATCACCAGGGTCTGACCCGGCCCACGAGACACGTGGCGGGGTGACGGTCGGCGGACCGTCACCCCGCCACGTTTGCATGTGCGGGCCGGATGCGGGGCGGGTGCGGCCCGGTGGGGGCGCCGGCCACCCCGCGCGGGGAATGTACGAAGGGGCCGAATTTCGGTGTACGCGAGGGCCGAATCGCGCCGGTTCTCCGGAGTCGCGCGTTCCGGATTCCCCGCCGAACGGCCCTCAACTCGACGACAGGGCGGTCTACTTGACAGTACGTATCCGCCGTGTGTCCGGTGCGTGAACCGGCCCGATTCCGGACTTGTACGGCCTCAACTTCGGGCTTGACACCAGAAGTTGGTCTAGTCCACCTTGGAGGAACGCAAGATCGGTGAGGGTGCCCTCGATCCCTGAGCGGCACCGAGCGCAAGGAGGTGGCACCCGGCCCTGCCGTTGTCGAGAGGGACACTCTCCGCCGGGTGACCGGCCGGCGCGACGAGGCGCCGAGCCCGCCAAGTCCGGTCGCTCCGAGCCTGTTTGCCCGCGCAACGCCCCAGGGTGAAGCGGCCGGAACGAGGGCCGCCCGGGAGCGTCCCGTACCGCCCGGCGCCGCACACCTCGCGGCCGTGACCGGCCGCACGCCCGGCACCGGACGCGAACACGACCGCAAGCCGCCCCCGCCCGCCGCGCCGCCCGCCGCCGACCGGCCGTGACCACATCCGGCCGAAGGCGCACGGTCCGCACCGGCCACCGCACCCCGCCGATCCCGCCCCGCCGCCACCCCATCCCACCGCGCCCGCGCCCGGGCCCGGTTCCCCGTGCCACCGGGGATCCCCACGCCAACGACCCCCGACCCCCCGACCACCGGAGTGATCGCATGCCGGCCCCCGACCGCCACCTCTACCGAGCCGCCTCGGCCCGCCCCTACTTCAGCTCGGACGGCGGTGAGACCTACCTCGCCCGCACCCCGCTGCGCGACATCGACAAGACGCGCCCCCTGCGCGTGCTCTCCGAGGAGGACTTCGCCTTCTGGCAGACGTACGGCTACGTCATCGTCAGGGAGGCGATCCCGGCCGCCGCCGCGCGCCGCCTCCTCGACTTCGCCTGGGACTTCCAGGGCCTGGACCCCGAGCGCCCCGAGACCTGGTACTCCGAGGACCGGGTCTTCGCCACCGAGCTCGAACAGCACCTGCACGTCTACGGGTTCGTGGAGGCGTACCACCACCAGCTCCTGTGGGACAGCCGTCAGACGCGCCGGGTGTACGAGGCGTTCGCCGACGTGTGGGACTGCGAGGAGCTGTGGGTCACCCTCGACCGGCTCAATCTGAACCCGCCCAACATCAAGGACCGCGACCGCGCGCACATCGAGCCCACCGACAAGGGCTTCGACATCGAGCTGCACTGGGACGTCGACACCACGCTCGGTGTGCTGCCGCAGCGCGTCCAGGGCATCATCGCGCTCAATGACACCCAGGACGACCACGGCGGTTTCCAGTGCTCGCCCGAGCTGTTCCGCCGCTTCGAGGAGTGGAAGGTCGCGCAGCCCGCCGACCGCGACCCCATCAGGCCGAACGCCGACCGCGCCGAGTTCCCGGTCGTCCGCCCCGAGCTCAAGGCCGGCGACCTGCTGATCTGGAACGGCCTGCTCGCGCACGGCGTGGCCCGCAACACCTCTGACAACGGTGTCCGCGCGGTCCAGTACCTCTCGATGATGCCCGCGCTCGAATCGGACCACGAGGTGCGCGCCTCGCGCGTGGAGTCCTGGCGCACCCTCAGCACCCCGGACTGGAACAAGACGCTCGTCGGCGACGCGCGCCGCCCCGAAGCGCTCCGGTACCCCACCGCCGCCCTCGACGACCTCGGCGCCAAGCTGCTCGGCCTCACGTCGTGGGGCACCACCGGGCCCGTGGCCCCCACGGAGGAGCCCGCGTGCGACGCATCTGCCTGACGCTGCCCACCAACCGGGCGTGCGCGGCCACTCTCGTGGCCGTCCACGAGGAGGCCGCACACGCCGCCGCCCACTTCGACGTCGAGGTCCACCTGCTCGTCCTGGACTCCTCCGACGACCGTGCTCGCGCCGAACACGCCCGTACCGTAAGCGAGTTGGCGCCGTCCCCCGGCGTCGTCGTGCACCACCTCGACGAGGCGCGCCAGCGCGACTTCCTGCGGCGGGTCATCGAGGGCGCCGGCGTCGCCAAGCCCGACCTGATGCTCGACCTCATGCTGCCCGCCGGCGTGTCCTACGGGGCCTGCACCAACCGCGCCTTCCTGATCGCCAGCGCGCTGGGCTGCGAGTCCGTGCACCGCAGGGACTCCGACAGCAGCTACCAGATGCTCGACGGCGAACCCGTCTTCCCCATCCACCACGAGCTGCTGTCCCTCGGCAAGCGCGCCGTGGACGCCCTGCCCGGCGTCACCAGGACCCGCCTGGACCCGGCCGACGTGTACAAGCCGGTGTCGATGGTGGGCAGTTCCTTCGTGGGTGAGCTGTCGGTGGACATCGGGGAGATACGCGACCTGGACCCGGAGATCTACTACGAGGTCGTCGGCCTGTGGGCCGAGGCCGGCACCCCGCCCGAGGAGCGCCGCGAACTGGTCGACGACTCCTTCGTCGGCGCCGGGACCGACCCCTTCACGCACGACGAGTCCACGCTCGGCACCCCCGACATCTGGCGGGTCGACATGTGCAACATCGCCCTCGACCGCGAGGTCTATGAACGCGTGCCGCTGCCGCCCGCCACCAGCACCATAGGCAGCGACTACTTCCTGCTGCACGTGGTGCGGGACGCGACGCTGCCCGGCGTGGTGCACAACCGCAACATCGTGAACTACTACACCCCCGAGCGGCGCACCGGGCCCGGATTCACCGCCTACCAGCTGCGGTGGACCAAGTTCCTCCTGTCCATGCTCTACCTCTATCCCGTCTACACGGAGATGGAGCGCGTCCGTGGCGCACTGCTCGACGAGCGCCACCACCTCCGCGCCGACGCGATCGGCGCGCTGGTCGCCCACAGCACGGGCGAGGACCGCGCCGAGAACATCCGCAGGCTCGACGTCCTCGATCGCTGCTACCGCCAACTGGGCGGAAAATACGCCGAGTTCGCCGACCACCTCATGCCGCTGCGCGATCGCCTGCTCGACGAGGCACAGGCCGACACCGAGGACTTCGCGCTGCTCATCGAGGCGTGGGGGCCGCTGGTGGCGGCCGCCAAGTCACTGAGTCCGCTCCAGGGCGGCGACGATGCGTGAGAGCGCGGCCATCCGGGCGGCCCTCGCGGCCGCCACCGACGACCGGATCTTCTTCGACCTCGCCGGGATCGAGGACCAGTACGCGGCGCTGCTGCGGGAACTGCCCGGCGTCGCGGTCCGGTTCGCGATGAAGGCGTGCCCCGTGGACGAGGTGCTTGCCTGCCTCGCCGCGAAGGGCGCGGGCTTCGACGCGGCCGGCCCCAACGAGATCGAGCAGGCCCTGGCGACCGGTGTGCCGGCCGGTCTGATCCACTACGGCAACACGATCAAATCGGATCAGGACATCGCCGCCGCGTACCGCATGGGCGTACGCGACTTCGCCACCGACAGCGTCGAGGACGTCCGCGCCATCGCCCGGCACGCCCCCGGCTCGCGGGTGTTCTGCCGCCTCGCCACCAGTGGTGAGGGCGCGCTGTGGGGTCTGAGCCGCAAGTTCGGCTGCTCGGCCGACGACGCCGTACGGGTCCTGGAGTCGGCCCGGGACGCGGGCCTCGTCCCCTCGGGTCTGTCCGTGCACGTCGGCTCGCAGCAGATGACGGCCGAGGCCTGGCAAAGCGCCATCGACGACCTGACGGACCTGGTCGTGACCCTGAACGGGCGCGGCATCCTGCTCGACCGGATCAACCTCGGCGGCGGCCTGCCCGCGCTCGGCTGCCTCGACCGGGCGGGCCGGCCGCTCGATCCGCCCCTCGACAAGATCTTCGCGGTGCTGCGCGAAGGCATGGAGCGGCTGCGCGAGGAGTCGGCGTCGCCCCTGATGTTCCTGCTGGAGCCCGGGCGGCACCTGGTCGCCGACCACGGCGCGATCCGGGCCCGGGTCTCCCGGCTCTCGGCGCGGCGCGGGCACGACGGCACGCGCCGGCACTGGCTGTACCTGAGCTGCGGCAAGTTCAACGGTCTGTACGAGATGGACGCGTTGCAGTACCGCCTGGAGTTCCCCGGCCACGACACGGGCCCGCGCGTTTTGGCCGTGGTCGCCGGGCCCACCTGCGACAGCGACGACGCGTTCGACGAGGCGGGTCCTGTGCGGGTGCCCGCGTCGGCCGCCTCGGGGGATCCGGTCTGGATCCACTCCTGCGGCGCCTACGCCGTCGGCTACACCACTCAGGGTTTCAACGGCTTCGACCCGCTGCCGTACACCTGCATCGGAGGTTCGCGGTGACGCCGCAGCTGAACACCGTCCCGGACGACAGGCTCGTGCTGGACCCGGACGTCGTCATCCGCCCGCTGGCCGATGGCGACTGGGACGCGATCGTGGCCCTGGAAGCCGGCGCCTATGCGCGGGACGGTCTGTCGGAGGGGCGTGCTGCCCTCAAGTCCCGTTACGCGCCCGGCACATGCTTCGTGGTGGAGCACGAGGGACGCGTCGGCGGCTACCTCCTCGCCCTGCCGTACCCGCCCCTGAGCAGCCCGGATCTCAGCAGGGCGGAGGAGGCGGGGCCGCTGCCTTCGGCGGCGACGCGCAACCTGCACGCGCACGACCTGGTGATCGCCGAGCAGCTGCGCGGCCGGGGCCTCGGGCCCCGCCTGCTCACCCATCTGCGCTCCGTGGCGCGGGAGTTGGGCTTCGAGCGCATCTCCATGGTGGCCGTCAGGGGAGCCCATGTCGTCTGGGCCCCGCTCGGCTACCAGCCCCGTCCCGAGGTCGAACTGCCGCCGAGCTATGGCGCGAACGCGGTGTACATGTCCATGGAAGTAGGCTAAATCCGTATGTTCGGCCCCTTCGACGCATACCGCCGCTCCCAAGTGGCGATCGCGGCCCTGTTCTGCTGTCTCGGCTTCCAGTACGCCACGTGGGTCTCCCGCATCCCCGCCCTCAAGACGCGGCTCGGCCTGTCCGAGGCGGAGCTCGGGCTGCTCCTCATGGCCTGCGGGGCGGGCGCGGCGGTCTCCTTCCCGCTCGTGGCGGTCCTCACGAAACGGCTGGGTTCGCGGCGGCTCGCGATCTGCTCCACGCTCTGCCTCGGCGCGGTCCTGCTGGCGTTCTCGGTCACGCCCGACTACCCGGTGACGCTGCTCATCGCGTTCTTCGACGGGATCGCGGTCGGGTGCCTGAACGTGGCGATGAACGCGCAGGCGGCCGCGTTGGAGGTCGCCTACCAGCGCACGACGATGGCCAGGATGCACGCGACGTTCAGCGCCGGTTCGCTGTTCGCCGCGCTGCTCGCCTCCGGCGTGACGACGCTTTCCCCGGCCCTGCCGGTCCACTTCGGCGCGGCGACGGCGCTGCTGGTGGTCCTGGTGCTGGCCGCGCGGGGAGGTCTGCTGCCGCAGGACCAGAGCGCGGCCGAGCCGGCGCGGCCCGCCGCGGAGAAGCGGCGCAGGCCGGCCCTGCCCACCCGGGTGACCATCTGGATGGGGCTCGCGATGGCGTTCGGGACGGTCACCGAGGGGGCCATGAGCGACTGGTCCGCGCTCTATCTGAAGGACAGCGCCGGCGCGACGGCCTCCCTCGCGCCGCTGGGCATCGCGGTCGTCTCGGTCATGATGGTGCTGGCCCGGCTCTTCGCGGACGGCTGGCGCGGCAAGTGGGGCGACGAGCGCGTGGTGCGGGCCGGCAGCGCGCTGGCCGGCGCGGGCCTCGCGCTGGCCCTGCTGGCGGGCGGGGTGGTCCCGGCGCTGCTCGGCTTCGCCTGCGTCGGCCTCGGCATCGCGGCGGTGACGCCGTGCGTGTACGTGGCGGCGGCGCGGCAGGGTTCGGACGCGTTGGCGCTGGTCGCGGCGATGGGGACGACGGGGTTGTTGGCGGGGCCCGCGGTGATCGGCTTCATCGCGAGCGGCACGAGTCTGGCGTGGGGGATGGGTGCGGTGGCGGTCTCGGCCCTGGCCGTCTCCCTATGCAGCACGCGCATCCGCTTCCCATCCTTGGCGACGCCGCAACCGCGCGGGGCGGGCACGCGCTGAGTGCCGTTTGCGCAGTTCCCCGCGCCCCTGGGGTGGTTGAGCACGTGCTTGGCCGCGGGCGATGGACGGCTGGTCGCGCAGTTCCTCGCGCCCCTGGGGTGGCTGGTGTGCGGGTGTTTGGCTGCGGGTGGTGGGTGGCTGGTCGCGCAGTTCCTCGCGCCCCTGAGATGCAGGGACGGCGCGCAGCGCCGCCTGAGGGGCGCGGGGAACTGCGCGCTCAGCCAGGGACGGTCCGCAGGGGGACTCCGGCCTGTGCGCGCGGAGCGCGCTTGAAGGGGCGCGGCTGGCCCGCAAGGGATGGCCGGTGCGGCGCGGGGCGCGTTTTGGCGGGCGGGGTGGTCCGCAGGGGGTGCCCGGTGCGGCGTCGGGGGCGTTTTGGGGGCGCGGGGAACTGCGCGCTCAGCCACGGGCGGTCCGCACGGGGACTCGGCCTATGCGCGCGGAGCGCGCTTCAAGGGGCGCGGGGAACTGCGCGAACGGCCACGCACGGCCCGCAGGGACAGACCCGCCCTACGACGCGCAGCGCGTACTCAGGGGCGCGGGGAACTGCGCGAACGGTGCCGCACACGCACCCCGGACGCCCCGCGCAACGCGCATCCCCCGCCCGCCGCCCAGGCGCAACGCACCCTGGGGAGGCTAAAGCCCCTGCCACACCGGCTTGTTGGCGAACGTGTGGCGGAAGTACGGCGCAAGCTTCAGCTTGGACGCCGCCGCCTCGTCCACGACAACCGTCGCATGCCGGTGCAACTGCAACGCCGACGCCGGAACAACCGCCGCCACCGGCCCCTCCACGGTCTGCGCCACCGCCTCCGCCTTGCCCTCACCCGTCGCGAGCAGCACCAGGTGCCGCGCCTCCAGGATCGTGCCGATACCCTGCGTGATCACATGGTGCGGCACCTGGTCGATGTCGTCGTCGAAGAACCGCGCGTTGTCGACCCGGGTCTGCTCGGTCAGCGTCTTGATCCGGGTACGCGAGGCGAGCGAGGAGCAGGGCTCGTTGAAGCCGATGTGCCCGTCGGTGCCGATCCCCAGGATCTGGAGGTCCACACCGCCGGCCGAGGCCAGCGCGAGATCGTACGCCTCGCACGCCGCCTGTACGTCATCGGCGGAGCCGTCCGGGCCGATGAAGGAGTCCGCACCGAGCCCGAGCGGCTCGACGACCTGCCGGATCACCGTGGCACGGTAGGACTCGGGGTGCCCGGCCGGCAGCCCCACGTACTCGTCGAGCTGGCACACCCGGGCCCGCGAGACGTCCACGTCACCGGCGGTGACCTTGGCCGTCAGGGCCTCGTAGATCGGGATCGGGGTCGATCCGGTGGCCACGCCGAGCAGCGCGTCGGGCTTGCGTCGCCACAGGGCGGCGATCGACTCCGCGATGAGCTCGCCGCCTGCCTTGGCGTCCGGGACGATGACAACTTCCACGAGGGCCTGCCGATCTGGTGACGTGATACTGCAACGGGCGTGGTATAGACCAATCTAGCAGAGGGCGCGCCCCTCCCCATGGTCGTCCGACGGGGTTGCCGTCACGCATACGGAGACGGCCATTGGGGGGCACGCACGATGAAGCACCCCGCCCGCGCGACGGACCCGCCCCGCGCGACGGACCCGCCCCGCCCGCCGCCCTAGGCGATCGCCCCGCCCGTCGCGTCCAGCCACTGGCCCGTGATCCAGCGCCCGTCGTCCGAGGCCAGGAACGCCACCACGTCGGCGATGTCGGACGCCTCACCGACCCTGCCCAGCGGCGACATCGCCGCCGTCGCCGCCCACGCCCCGTCGTCCGCCCGCAGCCAGTCCGCGTTGATGTCGGTGTCGATCACCCCGGGCGCCACCGAGTTGACCGTGATCCCGCGCGGCCCGAGGACCTTGGACAGGTTGCGGGTCAGGACGTCCAGCGCGCCCTTGGTCATCGCGTAGGTGAGCGTCTGCGGCATCATGGCCGCGCGGGCCAGCCCGCTGGAGATGTTGATGACGCGCCCTGCGTCCCGCAGCCGGGACAGGCCGAGCTGCGTCACGAAGAACGGCGCCCTGGCGTTGACCGCGAAGAACCAGTCGTACGTCTCCTCCGTGACCTCCCCGAACGGCACGGGCCACCCGATCCCCGCGTTGTTCACGAGGATGTCGACCCCGTCGGCCTCGCGGTCGAAGGCTTCCCACAGCGCCGCCGCGTCCCCCGAGACCCCCAGCTCCTGGCCGACGGCGAAGGCGGAGCCGCCCGCCGCCTCGATGGCCGCGACCGTCTCCTTGGCCGCCGCCTCGTTGGTGGCGTAGTGCACCCCCACGCGCGCCCCGTCCCGCCCGAGCCGTTCGGCGATGCCCCGCCCGATCCCCCTGCTACCGCCCGTGACCAGCGCCGTCTTCCCGTCGAGCGTGCCCATGGCCGCGCCCCTTCCACCCCGGTGAATTAAGTAGCGGTCGCTACGGAAGGAACGTAACATATTCTGTAGCGATGATTACAGAAGAGTGCCGCCCTCGGAAGGTTGCGCCCTTGGGGCCGGCACGGGATATTGCGTCGTGCATACGGATGGACAGGGCAGAATGGTCTAGTCCACAATGAACACACCGCGCTTCCGCCCACCCCGCACAGGCGGGCGGAACCGAGGCCCCGGCGCTCTCTGCCCTGACCGCGCCGTGACCTCTCTTTGACGGCCGAGGGGACCGCACACCCGTCGGCCGGCAACCGGGCTGCGGTGCCCGGACGGGCTGAGGGTCCCGTCCCGGCGCCGCGGCCCGCAGTCATATCGGCCGAGATCCGCGGGTACGCTCGCCTCGTGCCCTCCATGAACGACCTCGTCCGCCAGCACACCGCTCTGAGTGAGTCCGACCTCGAGTGGCTGCACCTGCTGGTATCGGAGTGGCAGCTGCTCTCCGACCTCTCCTTCGCCGACCTGGTCCTGTGGGTCCCCACCCTGGACGGCACCCGCTATGTGTCGGTCGCCCAGATGCGCCCCAACACCGGCCCGACCTCCTACCAGGACGACATGGTCGGCCACCTCGTCCCGCGCGGCCGGCGCCCGCTCCTGGACGCCGCCCTCGACGAGGGCCGCATCGTGCGCGAGGGCGATCCGGAGTGGCGCGAGGAGGTCCCGGTCCGCGTCGAGTCCATTCCCGTACGCCGCGAGGGCCGCGTTCTCGGCGTCATCGCGCGGAACACCAACCTGCTCACTGTCCGTACGCCCTCGCGGCTCGAACTCACCTATCTCCAGTCCGCGTCCGACCTCGCCCAGATGATCGCCGCCGGGTCCTTCCCCTTCCCCGGCCAGCAGGTGGACATGGACGCCTCACCGCGCGCCGGTGACGGCCTGATCAGGCTGGACGCCGACGGCATCGTCCAGTACGCCTCGCCCAACGCGCTCTCCGCCTACCACCGGCTCGGCCTCGCCTCCGACCTCGTGGGCCAGCACCTGGGCCAGCTCACCGCCGAGCTCGCGCCCTCGCGCGGACCGGTGGACGAGGCCATCGCCAAACTCGCCAGCGGCTACGCGCCCCGCGAGGCCGAGGTCGAGGGCAACGACGGCGTCATCCAGCTGCGCGCCATCCCGCTCAAGCCGAAGGGCACGCGCATCGGCTCGCTCGTGCTGCTGCGCGACGTGACCGAACTGCGTCGCCGGGAGCGGGAGTTGATCACCAAGGACGCCACCATCCGGGAGATCCACCACCGGGTGAAGAACAACCTCCAGACGGTGGCTGCCCTGTTGCGTCTCCAGTCCCGCCGGATGGACTCCGACCAGGGCCGGGAAGCACTCAACGAGGCGGTCAGGCGCGTCGGTTCGATCGCCATCGTGCACGAGACGCTGTCGCAGAACCTGGACGAACGCGTCGAGTTCGACGAGATCGCCGACCGGGTCCTCGCCATGGTCGCCGAGATTTCACCCGGCAAGATCGACTGCCGTCGCACCGGCCGCTTCGGGATACTCGACGCCGAGGTCGCCACCCCGCTGTCCATGGTCTTGACCGAGGTGTTGCAGAACGCCCTTGAGCACGCCTTCGTCCCCGGCGACCAGGGCTCGGTCGAGGTGGCGGCGCTGCGCGGCGGCACCCGCGAGGACTCCCGGCTGCTGATCACCGTGCGGGACGACGGCCGGGGACTGCCCGAGGGCTTTGACGCGAAACGCACGGGAAACCTGGGCCTCCAGATCGTACGGACCCTGGTGGAGGGCGAGTTGGGCGGAAGCTTCGACATGGTCCCGGCACCGGAGCGCGGCACGAAGGTCGTACTCGACATCCCGGTGGGTCCCGAGAAGTAGCGCGTACCCGGGCTCCGCCGGCGTACACGGCCTTTGGCGATCCGGACGGCCCATACCGCCCTGCACAGCAGCGAGCCCCGAACCATGTGGCACGGTTCGGGGCTCGAATGCTGTGGGTTTGTTTCTACTGCTGCGCGCTGCGGCTCGGGGGGCGGTGAGTGCGTACGCTCTGTACGCGCCGCGCGGGGCTAAGGCAGGTGTGGGGGCTCAGGCGGTCGCGTTGCGCGCCCGGTTGCGAGCGGCACGGCGCTTCATCGCGCGGCGCTCGTCCTCGCTGAGGCCACCCCAGACGCCGGAGTCCTGGCCGGACTCGAGCGCCCACTGCAGGCACTGCTCCATGACGGGGCAGCGGCGGCAGACGGCCTTGGCTTCCTCGATCTGCAGCAGCGCAGGACCGGTGTTGCCGATGGGGAAGAACAGCTCGGGGTCTTCCTCACGACAAACGGCGTTGTGACGCCAGTCCATGGCTGCTACCTCTCTTGGTGTTACGTGCGGGGGGGTGCTTGTGAATGTGAACGCTTTCACGAATCCCTCAACAAGGGAAGGGCCATCTTCCAGTTGGACTGGTGGTGGTCCGGGTTTTGAGGAGGGGTTCTGGCTTTCAGTGGAGGCTGGTGTTGCGGGCCGTCCCGATCGCCATGTAGAGATTCGCAAACCTCGGCGGCGGATACAACCCCTTCCGGAAAGTTTTTTTGGATTCCTCGGTGTCGACTGGGTCACAGTCGTACTTCCATGGGGTGGATGCCAGCCTAAACGTTCGAGTGAAAGGACTTTGGGCCCTTCCACTCACACAATCACACGCAGTGCACGGCGTACGCCTGTGAACGCGACGCTGCTCCGCAGCCCCAGGTGGTCGCCGTCCATCTGGAAGGGGAGCGGGGCCTTGGAATGCAAGGTGAAGTCCGTCAAGTCGTGCAGGGAAACCGCGTGCTTGCCGCGCGGACCCCGTTCTGGCGTGGAAGTGAGCAACTGGGTCGCGTAACGCGTCGCGGAGGGGGTGGTCATCCGGGTCAGCGCCAGCACGTCGAGGGCCGCGTCGAAGGAGGCCTCCGGGGACGCGTACAGAGGACGATTGCCCAGGTAGGTGTAGGGAGAGGTGTTGCAGACTATGGAGAGCACGAGGTCTTCGACCGTCTCCCCGTCCGGCCGCTCCAGCGTGATCTGGCCGTGTCTGCGGTGGGGCTCGCCGAAGAACTGGCGCGCCACCTGGCGCAAATAGAGGGCGTGCGTCGAGCGCTTTCCACGCTCCCGCTGCTGTTCGACCCGGCCCACCACACCCGCGTCGAATCCGAACCCGGCACAGAAAGTGAACCAGCGTTCAGGAACGCCCTCGTCCGCCGTTCCCGGGACCCCCGACGCCAGACCGAGGCTCACCGTCCTGCTCCGGTTCTCGCGCAACGCGTCCAGAATGACACCGGTCGACTCCACAGCGTCATTGGGCAGTCCCAGAGCGCGCGCGAACACATTCGTCGAACCGCCGGGCACCACCGCGAATTCCGGGAGTTCGGGGCTCGGACCGTTGTGCAGCAGGCCGTTCACGACCTCGTTGACCGTGCCGTCACCGCCGAGCGCCACCACGAGATCGATGTCACTGCTCTCGGCGGCCCGCCGCCCGAGGTCCTTGGCGTGCCCCCGGTACTCGGTGGTCACCGCCTCCAGCTTCATCTCGCTGGCCAGCGCGTGCAGCAGGACATCACGCGTGCGCGCACTGGTGGTGGTAGCCGCCGGGTTGACCACGAGAAGTGCACGCATGGGCGCCAGACTACCTACCGGGGGGTATTGAGGCGCACCTGGCCCGGGCGGCCGGACCCGGGAGACGGGCGCCGGCCGGGCTACCCTGGCTGGGTGAGTACTGAGCAGACCCCCGAAACCCCCGAGGGACCGCGCCCCGGCCGGCTGACCGCCGCGGCCGCGCTGTCCGGGCTCGAAGGGCTCGCCCTGGTCGCCGGTGGCCTCTTCATGCTCGTGATGGGCCTGACCGGCAAGCCCGACCGGCCGACCCAGGCCGAGACGGGTGGCCTGACCCTGGTGGTCCTCGGCCTGATCCCGCTGATCGCCGCGCGCGGCCTGCTGCTGCGCCGCCGCTGGAGCCGGGGCCCCGCCATGATCACCCAGATCATGGCGCTCCCGGTCGCCTGGATGTTCCTCAACTCCGACGGCGCCCCCTGGATCCCCGCGGGCATCGCGCTGGCCGCCGTCGCCGTCACCGGCCTGGTGCTCCTCGTGAACCCGGCCACCACCCAGGCGCTCGGCATCCGCGGTCCGGTGCGCGACGCGTAACCGCGCACCGGACGGGGATCGCCTGTTCCGCCCTGCTCTGCCGCTATTCCGCCCCTACTCCTCAACGAGCAGCCGCTCGCGCAGCTGCGCCAGCGTGCGGGCCAGCAGCCGCGAGACGTGCATCTGCGAGATGCCGACCTCCTGCGCGATCTGGGACTGCGTCATGTTCCCGAAGAAGCGCAGCAGCAGAATCCGCTTCTCGCGCGGCGGCAGGTCTTCGAGCAGCGGCTTCAGGGACTCCCGGTACTCGACGCCCTCAAGCGCCTCGTCCTCGGCGCCCAGGGTGTCCGCCACCGCGGGCGACTCGTCGTCCGTGTCCGGCACGTCCAGGGAGAGCGTGGAGTAGGCGTTCGCCGACTCCAGGCCCTCAAGGACCTCCTCCTCCGAGATGCCAAGGCGCTCGGCCAGCTCGTGCACCGTCGGTGAGCGGCCGTGCTGCTGGGACAGCTCGGCCGTCGCCGTGGTGAGCGCGAGCCGCAGCTCCTGGAGCCGGCGCGGGACCCGCACCGCCCAGCCCTTGTCGCGGAAGTGCCGCTTGATCTCGCCGACCACGGTGGGTGTCGCGTACGTCGAGAACTCCACGCCCCGCTCGGGGTCGAACCGGTCCACCGACTTGATCAGGCCGATCGTGGCGACCTGGGTCAGGTCGTCCAGCGGTTCGCCCCGGTTGCGAAAGCGCCGCGCCAGGTGTTCGACCAGAGGCAGATGCATCCGTACCAGCTGATTGCGCAGCTCGGCCTTCTGCGGGGAGCCCTCGGGCAGCTCGCGCAGCTGGATGAACATCGCCCGCGCCCCGCTGCGGTCGTGCGGATCGTGGTGCCTGTGCTCGGTGTGCTCGCTCATAAGGGCCGCCCGCTCTGCCTGCTCCGCCGCGTACCAAACGCCATCTGGGCCATCCACAGGGCTGTCCACCGGGTGCGGCCGGGCCTGCTGCTCCGGGATGTCCGCGGAGCGCGGCACGTCGGGATTGCGCTCGTCGTCCCGCACCGGACCCTCCCCGCTCACGCCGGTCCGGGTCCCGCGCCGCGCTGTTTGTACAGGCTGATGGAGACCGTGCGGTCATCGGCCACCGAGGAGTCGACCTTGCCGGCCAGGGCGGAGAGCACCGTCCAGGCGAAGGTGTCGCGCTCAGGGGCCCGGCCGTCGGTGGTCGGGGCGGAGACCGTGACCTCCAGTGAGTCGTCGACGAGGCGGAACACGCAGCTCAGCACCGAACCCGGTACGGCCTGCTGGAGGAGGATCGCGCAGGCCTCGTCGACCGCGATGCGCAGGTCCTCGATCTCGTCGAGGGTGAAGTCCAACCGTGCCGCGAGACCGGCCGTGGCCGTACGCAGCACTGACAGGTAGGCACCCGCGGCCGGCAGCCGGACCTCCACGAAGTCCTGATTACCGGGCTCGCCTGCGATCTGGGACACCCTCACCTCCAAGGTGGCACAAAGCTCTGTCGGGGCCCGGGGAGCGGGGAGATCCCGGGGCCGTGGGTACGGGGTCCGTACCTGGACTGGCGACGCTATCGCGATCCATGGTGCCCTGTCGCCGAAGCTCTTCCGGCGGCTGTCACTCATGGTAAGCCCACGAGTACGGACAGTGGCTAGAGGTTTGCGGTGCCCAATTGCTGTGAACCGGGACCGGGTTGACGTACCCAGGCACCGCCGGGTCGAACCCCCGTCATCACACCAGCAGTCCGTCCACGAAACACCAGCGCCAGCTCTCGCCCGGCTCGAAGGTGCGCATCACCGCGTGCCCGGTCTCCTTGAAGTGGGCCGTGGCGTGCTGGTGCGGCGAGGAGTCGCAGCAGCCGACGTGACCACAGACCAGACACAGCCGCAGCTGTACGGGATGCGTACCCTCCTTCAGACACTCCGGGCAGGTGTCGTTCAGCGGGGCCGGCTCGGGGCGCGGCAGTTCTGCAACGTGCGGACACTCGCTCATGATGGCCAGGTTACGACGGAGCGCCCGGCGCGGGTGAGTGGGGACGGACGGATCTGATGGACGCATTGCCGCTGGTGGCGCTGATCGCGGCGAGCGCGGCGGTCGCGGGGGGAGCACGCAGGACGCCGGTGCCCGCGCCGCTGCTCCTGGTCGCGGTGGGACTGGTCGCGGCGTACGTGCCCGGCGTCCCCGCGTACACCCTGGACCCGCACGTCGTGCTGCCGCTCATCCTGCCCCCGCTGCTGCACACCGCGGCCCTGGAGAGTTCCTACCTCGATCTGCGCGCCAACGTGCGGCCGGTGGCGCTGCTTTCGGTCGGGTACACCCTGTTCGCGACGGTGGCCGTCGGCTGTCTCGCGTACCTCCTGGTGCCCGGTCTGCCGATCACCGCGGCGCTCGTGCTGGGCGCGGTGATCGCGCCGCCGGACGCGGTCGCCGCCACCGCCATCGCGCGCCGGCTGCGGCTGCCGAGCCGGATCACCACGATCCTCCAGGGGGAGTCCCTGGTGAACGACGCGACCGCCATCACCGCGTACAAGGTGGCGCTCGCCTCGGCCGTGGGGGCCGGGGCGACCTGGGGCGGCGGGCTCAAGGAGTTCGCGCTCGCCTCCGTGGGGGGCATCGGCGTCGGGCTCGTGCTCATGCTGCCGATCCACTGGCTGCGCCGCCATCTGCGCGAGGCGCTGCTCCAGAACACCCTGTCGCTGCTCATCCCGTTCGTCGCGTACGCGGCGGCCGAGCAGGTCGGGGCGTCCGGGGTGCTCGCGGTCGTCGTGGTGGCCCTCTACCTCGGCCACCGCTCCTGGCAGGTGGACTTCGCGACCCGGCTCCAGGAGGAGGCGGTCTGGAAGATGGTCGCCTTCGTCCTCGAATCCGCGGTGTTCGCGCTGATCGGACTGCAAATGCCGGTCGTGCTCAAGGGACTTGGGGAGTACGGGGGCGGTGAGGCCGCCTGGTACGCGTCGGTGGTGTTCGCGCTGGTGGTGGCGGTCCGGTTCGTCTGGGTCTTTCCCGCCACGTTCCTGCCGCGCGCGCTGTCGGAGAAGGTACGGCGCCGGGAGCCGCAGGTCGACTGGACGGCGCCGGTGATCGTGGGGTGGGCCGGGATGCGGGGCGTGGTCTCCCTCGCCATCGCCTTCTCGATCCCGCTGACCATGGCGGACGGTTCGGCCTTCCCCGCGCGCAACCTCGTCCTCTTCCTCACCTTCACGACGGTGATCGGCACGCTGGTCGTGCAGGGGCTCACGCTGCCCCCGCTGATCCGGCTGCTCGGGCTTCCCGGGCGGGACGTCCAGGCCGAGACGCTGGCCGAGGCGCAGGCCCAGAGCGAGGCCTCACGCGCGGCCGAGGCCCGCCTGGACGAGCTCCTTGCCGACGACCGCAACGCCCTGCCGCCGCCGCTCGCGGTCCGTCTGCGGACGGTGCTTGAGCGGCGGCGCAACGCGGTGTGGGAGCGGTTGGGGGCGGTCAACGCGGAGACGGGGGAGTCGGCGGACGACACCTACCGGCGGCTTTCGCGCGCGATGATCGAGGCGGAGCGGGAGGTTTTCGTCTCCCTGCGGGATGCTCGGCGGATCGATGACGAGATGCTGCGGACGTTGCTGCGCAGGCTGGACCTGGAAGAAGCGGCCGCCTACCGAGAGGGCGAGCCCTAACCCCGGCCACGATCCGCCGGACGGCCCGAGGTTGCCCGTGCGGGCCAGCGTGAACCCCGCCAGGGGCGCGGGGAACTGCGCGCAGCCCGGGTCCCTGGGGCTCCGCCCCAGACCCCGTTCGGCCTGAACGGCCTCGTCCTCAATCGCCGGACGGGCTGAGGGTGCCGGTGCGGGCCAGCACGGACCCCGCCAGGGGCGCGGGGAACTGCGCGAGAAGCGACCACGACCCGCAGCCAACCTCCCTGGGGCTCCGCCCCAGACCCCGTTCGGCCTGAACGGCCTCGTCCTCAATCGCCGGACGGGCTGAGGGTGCCGGTGTGGGCCAGCACGGACCCTGCCCAGGGGCGCGGGGAACTGCGCGGGGAGCGACCACGGCCCGCAGTCGAGAGCCCTGCCGGTGTGGGCCAGCACCGCCCCTGCCAGGGCCGCGGGAGTCACGGGTGGCCCGTGATGGTTGCTGTCAGGCGGGTGCCTGGGGGGAACGTGGTCTCCTCCGTCAAGACCAGCAGCGCGTAAAGCAGCTTCGCCACATACACCCGCTCCACCCCCACCCCGTGCCGCTCCTCGAAGTCCCGCGCGAACGCGTCCAGTTCTGGCGGCACCCGCGCGTACCCGCCGAAGTGGAAGCGCTCGTCCAGGGTCCAGTCCCCCCGCTCCTCGCCGAAGGCCTCACGCTGGAGGGCGCGGATCTGCGGGGCAAGGAAGCCGCCCTTGAGGACCGGCACCCCGATCGCCCGCTGACTGGGGGCGAGACCGGCGGCCAGGCCGGCCAGGGTGCCGCCGGTGCCGCAGGCCACCCCGACCACGTCCGTGACCCCGCGCAGCTCCTCGCCGAGCGCCGTACAGCCCCGTACCGCAAGGGAGTTGCTGCCGCCCTCGGGCACGACGTACGCGTCACGCCCGAGCAGGTCGAGCAGGCCCGCGAGCACGTCCGGCGAGGACTTGCGCCGGTACAGCGCGCGGTCGACGAAGTGGAGCCGCATGCCGTCCGCCGCGCACCGGGCGAGGGAGGGGTTGAGCGGCCGGCCCGCGAGCTCGTCGCCGCGTACGACCCCGATCGTGGGGAAGCCGAGCAGCCGCCCGGCCGCGGCCGTCGCGCGCAGGTGGTTGGAGTAGGCGCCGCCGAAGGTGAGGACGGGCCGGCCCGCCGCGGCCCGCAGGTTGAGGCTCAGCTTGCGCCATTTGTTGCCGACCAGGTCGGGGTGGATCAGATCGTCCCGCTTGAGGAAGAGCCGTACCCCGTGCCGCGCGAAACGCTCGTCCGCCGCCTCCTCCAGGGGGGAGGGCAGGCGGGGGGCGAGCGCTTCGGGGTTCATGCGTCCATTGTCACTTCAGCCGGTCGCGCACGCGTTCGCGCAGCCAGTCCATGGTGAACCCGCGCGGATCCACCTTGCCGACCTGCCACTCCTTGTGGCCGATGACGGAGCGCTCGGTCCAGCGGTAGTGACGGCACACGGCGGCCGCGGCCTTCTCGACGGCGTCGAGCTGGGCCTGGGGCCACGGGTCCTTGCCGTCCCCCAGGTTCTCGCACTCGAACCCGTAGAAGTGCGTGTTCCCGTCGGTGTCGTTCTTCACCGGCGGCGGCAGCCGCTTCTCGGCGATCACGGCGCGCAGCACATCACCGTCGCCCGCGCCGGCGTGGTTGGCGCGGCCGTTGCCGACGAGATGGACCCGGCCGTCCTTGGTGATCACGCCGTGGCACAGCGGCCCCGGCAGTGCCTCGTAACCGTCGTAGCAGAGGCGGACCGTCGCGTCGGACCCGCTGGTGGCGGTGTGGTGGATGACGACGC
This sequence comes from Streptomyces sp. NPDC006711, assembly GCF_042869775.1. Classification (NCBI taxonomy): domain Bacteria; kingdom Bacillati; phylum Actinomycetota; class Actinomycetes; order Kitasatosporales; family Streptomycetaceae; genus Streptomyces; species Streptomyces sp. NPDC006711. Next base: position 59,580 of record NZ_JBIAGO010000013.1, on the reverse strand, counting down.
CGTTGACCGGGCCCCAGCCGCCGTGCCCGGCCCGGTTGTGGCTGCGCCACTGGCCGGTCTCCACGACGGTGAGGCCTTCGGCGCGCAGGGCGGCGAGGAACTGGTCTGCGGACATGGGTGGGGCCATGGCCGCCTCCTTCCAGAGCGGTGCGGAACATCTCGTACCGCTTGTACCCCAACTCCCGCTATGGGGCGATCTGTTCGGTTTGGTGAGCGAGCCGATCCGGACAATCCGCCGCCGCGCGATGCGTCCGTCCTGGGCGAGCCAGAGGTCGGGCCCGAAGGCCTCGTAGTGGATGTCGGCCGCCGCCACGCCCTTGGCGAGCAGCTGGGTGCGGACCGCGCGCATGAACGGGAGCGCGCCGCAGAGGTGGGCGCGGGTGCCCGACGGCACCGGGAGACGCGCAGCGTGTCGCCCTCGCGGACCCGGGCATGGAGGTGGCTGGAAACCTCGCCGTCGGGGGCGCCCGTGACCCGCTTGACGGTGCTGGAGCGCAGCTCGCCACCGGGCTCCGCGTAGAGGCGGTCCACCAGGTGGGTGGCGAACGCGGCTATGGACCCGGCGAGCGCCTGCTTCTGGAGGCGTTCGAACGGCGCGCGGGACTGCCCGTACCGGAGGCGTTCTAGTCCCACTCATTTGAGTAATGGCGCGTCGACTCTCCGTAATGGGAGGGTTCTCAGCGCAGTACGGCTTGAAGATCGCGAGAGCGCCGAGTAAGGAGTCACATGTCGGTCGAGGCAGGTCCCGAGAACCGCGCGCAACAGAGTCTCGGCACAGCCGCCGCGCGGAACTTGGCGACCACCACCAAGTCCGCCCCGCAGATGCAGGAGATCACCTCCCGGTGGCTGCTGCGCACGCTGCCGTGGGTGCAGGTGCAGGGCGGTACGTACCGGGTCAACCGACGGCTCAGCTACTCCGTGGGAGACGGCCGGGTCACCTTCGTGCAGACCGGGGAGCGGGTCGCCGTCATCCCCGCCGAACTGGGCGAGCTGCCGGCCCTGCGCGACTACGAGGACGACGGGGCGCTCGGCGAGCTCGCCGGCCGCTGCGAGCAGCGCGAGTACGGGCCGGGCGAGGTCATCGTCACCGCGGGCGATGTGACGGACCGGGTGTTCCTGCTCGCGCACGGCAGAGCCGAGAAGGTCGGCGCCGGCCAGTACGGCGCGGAGACGGGTCTCGGCTTCCTCGCCGACGGCGCCTACTTCGGCGAGCAGGCCCTCGTCTCGGGCGACGCCACCTGGCAGTGGTCGGTCCGCGCCACCACCGCGTGCACCGTCCTGGTCCTCAGCCGGGCCGACGTGCTGAACCTCGCCGAGCGCTCCGAGTCGTTGCAGGCCCACCTCACGGCGGTCGCCAGCCTGCCGGAGCAGCGCACCAACAAGTACGGCGAAGCGGCGATCGACCTGTCGGCAGGCCACGTCGGCGAAGCCGTCATCCCGCACACCTTCGTCGACTACGAGAGCGTGCCCCGCGAGTACGAACTCTCCGTGGCGCAGACCGTGTTGAAGGTCCACAGCCGGGTGGCCGACCTCTACAACCAGCCGATGAACCAGACCGAGCACCAGCTCCGTCTGACGGTCGAGGCGCTGCGCGAGCGCCAGGAACACGAGCTCATCAACAACCGTGAGTTCGGCCTCCTGTCCAACTGCGACTACGGCCAGCGCATCCAGCCGCACGACGGCGTGCCGAGCCCCGACGACATGGACGAACTGCTCTCGCGCCGCCGTGGCTCCAAGCTCTTCCTCGCCCACCCCCGCGCGATCGCCGCCTTCGGGCGCGAGTGCAACAAGCGCGGCCTGGTGCCCGAGTCCGTCGAGGTGGCGGGCACCCACCTGATGGCCTGGCGCGGGGTGCCGATCTTCCCGTGCAACAAGATCCCGGTGAGCGAGGCCCGTACGACCTCGATCCTGTGCATGCGTACCGGCGAGGACCAGCAGGGCGTCATCGGCCTCCAGCAGTCCGGCATCCCGGACGAGGTCGAGCCGAGCCTTTCGGTGCGCTTCATGGGCATCGACGAGCAGGCGATCATCTCCTACCTGGTCACGGCGTACTACTCGGCCGCCATCCTGGTGCCCGACGCGCTCGGCGTCCTGGAGAACGTCGAGGTCAGCCGCTGGCGGTGAGCCTCAGGACCGGGCGCACCCGCGCGGTGCGCCCGGCGCCGACGTCCCCTCGGAGAAAGGCCATACCTGTTGGCAATGCCGGATGCCATGGAGGGCCGCGAGGCCGTTGAACTCCTTGAGCGGACCCGTGCCGTCGTCAATCCCCAACTGCGCGAGACCGTCCAGTCGTTGCCGCGATCCATGCGCCGGGTCGCCCGGTACCACTTCGGCTGGGAGCAGGCCGACGGCACCCCGGCCGGCGCCCACGCGGGCAAGGCGATCCGCCCGGCCCTCGTGCTGGCCGCCACGACCGCGTTCGGCGGCCGTCCCGAAGCGGCGGTACGGGCGGCGGCCGCCGTCGAGCTCGTCCACAACTTCCACCTGCTCCACGACGACGTCATCGACGAGGACGCCACCCGGCACCACCGCCCCACCGCCTGGACCGTCTTCGGCGCCGCCGACGCCATCCTCGTGGGGGACGCGCTGCTCGCCCTCGCGCTGCGCGTGCTCGCCGACGACCAGCACCCGGCGGCCGCCGCCGCCTCCGCCCGGATCACCGCCTGCGTCATCGAGCTGTGCGCGGGCCAGCAGGCCGACCGCGCCTTCGAGGACCGGGGCCCCCAGGACGTCTCGCTCGACGAATGCATCGCCATGGCCATGGCCAAGACGGGGGCGCTGCTCGGCTGCGCCTGCGCGCTCGGCGCACTGTACGCGGGCGCGGGCGACGAGGAGGTCGCCGCCATGGACGCGTTCGGCCGCGAGGCGGGGCTCGCCTTCCAGCTCATCGACGATCTGATCGGCATCTGGGGCGACCCCGGGCACACCGGGAAGCCCGCGGGCGCCGACCTGGCCGCGCACAAGAAGTCCCTGCCGGTCGTCGCCGCGCTCGGCTCGGACACCCCGGCGGCCGCCGAACTCGCCGGGCTCTACCGGGGCCCGATGGGGCCCGAAGCGGTCCGCAGGGCCGCCGACGCGGTCGAGCGGTCCGGCGGGCGCGACTGGGCCCAGATCCACGCCGCCGACCGGATGTCCCGCGCGGTCGGCCACCTGGCGCGCGCCGTGCCCGACCTCACCTCGGCGGGCGAACTCCTGGCCCTCGCCGAGTTCGTGACCCGCCGCACCCGGTGAACCGTCGTACGGATTCCGGCATCAGCGAGTGGCGAAATGACCAGAGTCGCCCCAATTGCCGCCCACCGCAGCCCAGTTGACCGCTTCGCCGATCAGGCGACAACGGGGTGCTCGGCTCGAAGGGCACAAGGAAGCGGTAACACTCATTTCGGTCACCCCCTGTGACGAACGGCAGGGTACGCCGCTAATCTCCGCCCATGACACCACAGTCATGGGCGGGTTGGTATCGCGACCGCCTAGGATCAGAAGCGCTGACGATCACCACGGACGGGACGCAACTGCGGACCCGGATCAGGGGGGTCGACTTCGTTGGAGCGAGCTTCGACTCGCTCGGGCCCGTACCGGGGATACCGGCGGAGAGCGGCACCTTCGCGCTCGACGGCGGGAACCTCCGTGACTTCGTCCTCGAATGGGACATGCCCGTACCCATCTCATCGGACGACGGCGCCGTCCAGGAGGCCACGCTCAGCTGCCTGCTCTCCCTCAAGCCGCCGGAGCCCGACCTCGGCGTCGCCCTGCACTACGGGGGAGCGGTGTACGCCAGCGGCCGGGCGGAGCTCGACTTCGGCTCGGTCCTGAATGACATCCGGCGCCAACTCCCGTCCGGCGCAAGCCTCCAGCCGTCCGCCCTGGACGCGATCTAGCCGAGCCCGTCCCCGTCTGTTTCCCACGCGGCCGCCGCGCCCCCGAAGGGCCCGCCCCCGGACTCCTCGGCGCACGGCGGCCGCTCCGCGTCCCGGGACCCTCCCCCAAGTCAGCATTGTTCTACTATTGTGCAAACAATGCGCGCGCCCAACGGGAAGAGGTGCGCACGAGGAGGCATCGATGAACCGGGTCCGCTACCGCTTAATGGCCGTCACCGTGCTGCCGTTCCTGCTCGCGCTTGCCGCCGACCTGACGGCGTACGCACTCCTCCACGACCGGCTGCCGGAGCCGATGGCCAGTCACTTCACCGGGCGCGGCCACTCCGACGACACGGCGAGCCGCGCCTCCTTCCTGGGCCTCGCCGCCGGCCTGCACCTCGGGCTCGGAGCCGTTTGGGGTCTGGTCGTGCTGACCCTCGGCGCCAACGTGCGGGCCGTGCGCTGGATGATCGCCGCCGGGTACGCCACGGCGGGGTTCGTCGGGTACCTCATGGTCGCCGTGCTCCTCGCCAACGCCGGCGTGAGCGACCCGGACCGGGTGCGGATGCCGTTGTGGCACATCGCCGTCGGCGCGGGCGTCGGCGCGCTCGGGGCGGGCATCGGCCGGCTGCTCCTGGTGGCGCTGCCCGCCCCGGACCCCGAGCCGTCGCAGGGTCCTGGCGAGTCCCCGCGTCTCGACCTCGCCGAAGGAGAGGCGGCCGGCTGGATGCGCCGGGCGCCCTCGCGAGTCCTGTCCGTGGTGGGTGTGGCGCTGCTCGTCTTCGGCGTCGTACTGCTGCTCACCGCGGGCCCGCTCGGCGCGGTCGGCGCGCTGCCGGCCGGCCTGCTCTGCCTCGCCTTCTCCCGCCCCTACGTCACCGTCGACCGGCACGGCCTGACCGCCCGGCCCACCGTGCTGCCCTGGCCGCGCATACGGGTGCCGCTGTCCGACGTCGACCGGGCCGACAGCCGGCACATCGACATTCCGACGGAGTACGGGGGCTGGGGCTACCGCTTCCGCCCGGGCAGGTCGGGTCTCATGCTGCGCTCGGGCGAGGCGATCGTCGTACGGCGCCTGAGCGGGCGGGAGTTCGCCGTGACGGTGGACGACGCGGCCACGGCGGCGGGGCTGCTCAACACCCTGGCCCACCGGGCGAAGGCGGGACGCTGATGCTCTTCCGTGTCGACCCCGCCTCGCCCCAGCCGCTCGGCGACCAGATCGCGGCATCGGTACGCCGCGCGATCGCCGAGGGCGAGGTGGCGCCCGGCGACCGCCTGCCCTCGGCCCGCTCCCTCGCGGACTCCCTGGGCGTCAACGTCCATACGGTCCTGAGGGGTTACCAGTGCCTGCGCGACGAGGGCCTGATCGAGCTGCGCCGGGGCCGGGGGGCGGTGGTCGTGGGCGACCCGGGGGCGGGAGGCATGGCGGCCCTGATGCTGCGCGTGCGCGAACTGGTCGCCGAGGCGCGGGAGTTGGGGCTCACCGAGGAGGAGGTGGTGCGGCTGGTGAGGCGGGGGCTCGGGTGAGGGCGTCGTGTGATCGGTACGTCTGTCGTGTGGTCAGTACGTCTGGAGTTCCACCAGGTTCCCGTCCGGGTCCAGGACGTGTGCGGCCCGCAGGCCCGGGCCCCACTCCGGCAGGTCCCGCGCCGGGGCCGCGACGGTGCCGCCCGCGTCCGCGCACAGCGCGACGGCGGCGTCCAGCGCGTCGTGCGAGGCCACGTGGATCACCAGGGACCCGCCGCCGCGCGGCACCCGGTCCGCACCGAGCGCGGCGACCATCGCGGCCCGGGCGAACAGCGCGAGCGCCGTACGGCCCTCCGCCGCGTCCCAACTGGCGTACCCGGACGAGGCGTTGCCCCGTGCGAGGGCGCAACCGGTGAGCCGGGGGAGCACGGCGTCGTAGAAACGGAACGCCGGTTCGTAACGTTCGACGAGAAGCCGGGGGTAGGGAGGCTCCAGAGGTTCCATGCGACCGAACCTAACCCGGAGGCCGCACTTCCGCGCTGTGCGCCGGGTCACGCCGCGTCCTGCGCGTCCTGTGCTCCGGCCACTCCTCACGGCGGCTCAGGGCGTGACGTGCTGGGCGATCAGGTGCGCGCAGTCCAGCGGTCGGGCGTTCGTCGAGTCCACCTCGACGTCATAGCGCACTCCTTGGTGCACGACGTCGGCCTGCGCGCGGGCCATGCCGGGGACGCGGTCGCCCCGGGCGGCCTCGCGTGCGGCGGCGGTCTCGGGGGCGCAGCGCACGCCGGCCCAGAGCACGTCGAGCCCGTCCAGGGCGCGCAGCCATCGCTGCTGCCCGTCGGCGCCGTCGAGGAAGACCTCGTCCAGGACGACGCGGGCCCCGGCCCGCACCATCGCGGCGACGCCGAGCCTCCAGGCGTCCGAGAGCCGGCGGTACTCAGGCCCCACGCTCACCGAGCCGTCCGCCCCGATGCCGAGCCCTTCGCCGCCGTCGCGCAGCGAGGCGGGCATCGCCGCGTCCAGGGAGTCGACGCCGAACGTCAGCCAGGCCCCGGGCAGCACCGCCTGGAGACACCGGGCGATCCCCGACTTGCCCGAACTGGAGCCTCCGTTGAGCACGATCACCTGGTACCGGGGTCGCGTCTGATCCGTCATCACGCCACGATAGGCGGCCGGCCCGGACGCCCTCCACCCGCCTGGCGCCTAGGCTGCGGGCATGCGCCGCATTCTCGTGACCGGGAGCACCGGAGCCGGCAAGTCCACCCTGGCGCGCGCCCTGGGGGAGCGGATCGGGGTGCCGTATTACGAGATGGACGCCCTGTTCTACGCCGGACCGGGCTGGGCCGAGAACCCCCGGTTCGGGACGCGGGTGGCCGAGATCGCGTCCACCGGGGCCTGGCTGTTCGACTCCTACGGTCCGACAGAGGTCCGCGACCTGCTGTGGGAACGCGCGGACACGGTGGTGTGGCTGGACTATCCGCGCCGCGTCGTCATGCCGCGGGTGCTGCGCCGGTCGGTGCGCAGGACGCTGACGCGCGAACGGGTCTTCCACGGCAACCGCGAGACCCTGACGGGCTGGCTCCGCCCCGAGCACCCGGCCCGCTGGTCCTGGGCCCAGCACGCGTCCCGCGCCGCCGACATCGCCGCCCGCGCCCGAAACCCCCGCCACGCCCCCCTGCACACAATCCGCCTCACCACCCCACGCGAAACAGACACCTGGCTCTCCCACCTCCCCACCAACCCCCCACCCCCCAACTGAAGAAGAGACCCGACCAAACCCGGCCGGGCCCCTCCAAAGTCGTGCTTTTCCCTCCGGCGAAACCGGCCTGGATCAGGCCTTCTTGGTCTCCCAGAAGATGCGGTCGATCTCGGCGATGAGTTCGAGCGCCTTCTCGCCGGTCTTCGGGTCGGTCGACGCCTTCGCGGCCGAGAGGGCCTTGAGGGTGTCGTTGACCAGCTGGTGGAGCTCGGGGTACTTCTCGAAGTGCGGGGGCTTGAAGTAGTCGCTCCACAGCACGGAGACGTGGTGCTTCGCGAGCTCCGCACGCTGTTCCTTGATGACCACGGCACGCGCACGGAAGTGCGGGTCCTCGTTGGCCTGGAACTTCTCCTGCACGGCCTTGACCGACTCCGCCTCGATGCGGGCCTGGGCCGGGTCGTACACACCGCAGGGCAGGTCGCAGTGCGCGCTGACCTTCACCTTGGGGGCAAACAGGCGGGAAAGCATTCAGCTGTCCTTCCTCGTGATCGTCTTCTCAGGTGGGACATTACTCGGTGAGAGACGGGATTTCGCGGGTGCCCCCATGGGCTTAGGTCAAAAGTCCAGGGTCACCCCGGGACTCGTGGCGGAACGTACCGTGGGGAGTGGCGGCGGGGTGCCGGTGGCCTGGAGGTGGGTGACGTATGACGGACGAGGGGCGGGAGCCGAGGGTGCCGCTCGGGATCGCGGAGGTCCTGGGAACGTCGATGGTGCCGACGCTGCTGCACGGGGACCAGCTGCTGGTGCACTACGGAGCCGAACTGCGCGCCGGTGACGTGGCGGTGCTGCGCCACCCGTTGCAGCAGGATCTGCTCATCGTCAAGCGGCTGATGGAGCGGCGCGAGAGCGGCTGGTGGGTGCTGGGGGACAACACCGACGACGAGGTGGTGGACAGCCGGGCGTTCGGCGCGGTTCCGGCCGAACTCGTGCTCGGCCGGGTACGCGGGCGTTTCAGGCCGATGACGGCCGGGCGCCGGCGGACGGTCGGCTACCTGGCGTCCTGGGTGGTCTCCTCGGTCAGACCGGTGCTGTCGGACCGCTCGGTCTCCAGGCGCTTGCGGGCCCGGTAGGCGGCCACGTTGGCGCGGGTCGCGCAGCGGTCCGAGCAGTAGCGGCGCGAGCGGTTGGTCGAGGTGTCGAGATAGGCGTTGCGGCACGGCGCTGCCTGGCACAGGCCGAGTCGGTCGACGCCGAACTCCGTGAGGTGGAAGGCCAGTCCCATGGAGGCGATCGCGGCGTAGCCCGCCGTCGCGTTCGAGGGGTGGTCGGCCAGGTGCATGTGCCACAGCGGGCGGCCGTCCTCGTCGCGGTACTCGTGGCCCGACACCTGCGGGCTGACGGGGAATTCGAGCAGCAGCGAGTTGAGCAGGTCCACCGCCTGGACCTCCTGGCCCCCGTCGGCCGCCTCGAAGACCGCGCGCAGCCGGGCCCGCACCGAGCGGAAGCGCGTCACGTCCGCGTCCGTGGCCCTGCGGGCCGCCGACTGGTTGGTGCCGAACAGGGCGCGGACCGCGTCGACCGACGTCAACGTGTCCTTGTTGCGGGCCGGCTCCTCGGTGTTGACCAGGCGCACGGCGTAGTCCGAGTAATAGGCCAGTTCCACTTGTAGTCCTTACGGCGGCGGTCTAGGGTCGGGGGCGTTCCAGGTAACGGCTGGGTACCCATCGAGGGTATTACACGGCGGCTTCGAAGGAGGGGTTCCGGTGACGGAAAAGGGTGCGGACACGGGTGCGGAAACAGGTGCGGGCGGCGGCACCACCTGGCGGGGCTGGCAGGACAGCTGGGACCGTCAGCAGGAGTGGTACATGCCGGACCGCGAGGAGCGCTTCCGGGTCATGCTCGACATGGTCGAGGCCTGCGTCGGGCCCGCGCCGCGCGTGCTGGACCTCGCGTGCGGTACAGGGAGTATTACGGACCGGCTCCTCAAGAGGTTCCCGCAAGCGGTGAGCACCGGCATGGATCTCGACCCGGCGCTGCTCGCCATCGCCGGCGGCACCTTCGCCGGGGACGAGCGGGTCACCTTCGTGAGCGCCGACCTCAAGGACCCGGGTTGGGTCAAGGCGCTCCCGTACGACTCCTACGACGCCGTACTCACCGCGACCGCCCTGCACTGGCTGCACAGCGAGCCGCTGGCCGCGCTGTACGGGCAGGTCGCCGGGCTCGTGCGGGAGGGGGGCGTCTTCATGAACGCCGACCACATGATCGACCCCGCCACCCCGCGCATCAACGCGGCCGAACGCGCCCACCGCCACGCCGCGATGGACCGCGCCAAGGCAGGGGGCGCCCTCGACTGGGCCGAGTGGTGGGCGCTGGCCGCCGAGGACCCCGTACTGGCAGGACCGACCGCCGCGCGGTACGAGATCTACGGCGAGCACGCCGACGGCGACATGCCCTCGGTGTCCTGGCACGCCGAGACCCTGCGCGCGGCCGGGTTCGCCGAGGCCCGCCCCGTGTGGGCCTCCCCTTCGGACACGCTGCTCCTCGCCCTGAAGTAGTCCGCGTCAAGGCGCGTACGCGGAAGGGGGGTTGAGGGCGCGAAACCCTCAACCCCCTTTTGCGTCGGGCTACTTGCCCGCGCCCACGCTCACAGCACCTTGGACAGGAACGACTTCGTCCGGTCGTGCTGAGGGTTCGTCAGGACCTCGCGCGGGTGGCCGGCTTCGACCACCACGCCGTCGTCCATGAAGACCAGCGAGTCGCCGACCTCACGTGCGAAGCCCATCTCGTGGGTGACCACGATCATCGTCATGCCGTCCTCGGCCAGGCCCCGCATGACGTCCAGGACGTCACCCACCAGCTCCGGGTCGAGCGCGGAGGTCGGCTCGTCGAAGAGCATCAGCTTCGGCTGCATCGCCAGCGCGCGGGCGATCGCCACGCGCTGCTGCTGGCCGCCGGAGAGCTGCGAGGGGTAGTTGCCCGCCTTGTCCGCGAGGCCCACCCGGTCGAGCAGCTTCAGCGCCCGCTCGCGGGCCACCGACTTGGACTCCCGCTTGACCTGGACCGGCGCCTCCATGACGTTCTCGACGGCCGTCATGTGCGGGAACAGGTTGAAGCGCTGGAAGACCATGCCGATGTCCCGGCGCTTCAGGGCGACTTCGCTGTCCTTGAGCTCGTAGAGCTTGTCGCCCTTCTGCCGGTAGCCGACCAGCTCGCCGTCGACGTACAGCCGCCCGGCGTTGATCTGCTCCAGGTGGTTGATGCACCGCAGGAAGGTGGACTTGCCCGAACCGGACGGGCCGATCAGGCAGAACACCTCGCCCTCGGCCACCTCCAGGTCGATGCCCTTGAGGATGTGGGCGGGGCCGAACGACTTGTGGACGCCCTCCGCCTTGACCATCGGTTGTGCAGTCATGGGGTCACCGCCGCCAGTTGGTAAGGGAGAGCAGGTTCGACTTGACGCGCTCCAGCGGCGTGGGCGGCAGGGCGCGCAGCGAACCTCGTGCGAAACGGCGCTCCAGGTAGTACTGGCCGACGCTGAACACACTGGTCAGGGCCAGGTACCAGAGCGAGGCCAGGAACAGCATCTCCATCACCGCGAACGAGGTCGCGGCGACGTCCTGGGCGCTGCGCAGCAGATCCTGGTACTGGACGGCGACGACCAGCGACGACGTCTTGAGCATGTTGATGAACTCGTTGCCCGTCGGCGGGATGATCACCCGCATCGACTGGGGGAGCACCACGCGGCGCATGGTCTGGGTCTGGGTCATGCCGAGCGCGTGCGCGGCCTCGGTCTGGCCCTCGTCCACCGACTGGATGCCGGCCCGGACGATCTCCGCCATGTACGCGCCCTCGTTGAGACCGAGGCCGAGCAGGGCGGCGAGGAAGGGCGTCATGACCGCGGTCATGTAGTCCTTGTAGAACCCGAGGTTCAGGATCGGGAAGATCAGCGCCAGGTTGAACCAGATCAGGAGCTGCACATAGACCGGGGTGCCGCGGAAGAACCAGATGTACAGCCAGGCGACCGAACTGGTCACCGGGTTCTTCGAGAGCCGCATCACGGCGAACAGCACGCCGAGGATCAGGCCCACCGCCATCGAGACCACACTGATCAGGACGGTGTGCCACAGACCGGTCAGGATGCTGGCGTCGAACAGCTTGTCCGTCACCGTAGCCCAGCGCACATTGCCCTGGGCGAACGCGTACCCGAGCGCGCCGAGCACGGCGACGACGAGTACGGCGCTGATCCAGCGGCCGTAGTGGCGGACCGGGACGGCCCGGATGACGTCCGGGGGGACCTGCTCCGGCGCGGCCGGCGCCCCGCCGGCGGGGGACTTGTCGAGCTTGTCAGTCACAGCGACTGCCCTTCAGTGGTGCGTGGGTCAGGAGCCGCCGTTGATGGCTGCCTTGGTGACGGCGCCCTGCGCGCCGCCCCACTTGTCGATGGCCGTCTTGTACGAGCCGTCCTTGATGATCGCGTCAAGCGCCTGCGACAGGGCGTCACGCAGCTGGGTGTTCTTCTTGTCCACCGCGATGCCGAAGGGGCCCGCGTCCGAGGGGTTGGCGACCGCCTCGAAGTCGGCGCCGCCGCCCGCGGTCTTCGCGATGTACGCGGCCACCGGGGAGTCGTTGAGGTCGGCGACCGCGCCGCCGGCCTTGACGCGGGTTTGCGCCTCGGCGTCGGTGGCGAAGGCCTCGAAGTCCAGCTTGCCCTTGCCGTCCTTCTCGCACTTGGCGGCGAGGTCCTTGGCGGCCTGCTCATAGGTGGTGCCGCGCTGCACGGCGATCTTCTTGCCGCACAGGTCGTCGGTGGACTTGATGCCCTGCGGGTTGCCCTTCTTGACCAGGATGCCGGTGCTCGCGGTGTAGTAGTCGACGAAGTCGACACCCGTACCGGTCTTCTTGCCGTCCTTGTCGAGGCCTTCCTGGCGGGCCTTGGTGTCGCTCACCGAGGACATGACCGCGTCATAGCGGCCGGTCGGCAGCGCGCCGAGAAGGGTGTCGAAGGTGCCGCTGGTGAACTCGAACTTCACGCCGAGCTGCTTGCCGAGGGCCGCGGCGATGTCCGGGTCGATGCCCACGATGTTCTCGCCCTGCTTGAACTCCATGGGGGCGTACGTGGCGTCCGTGCCGACCTTGATGACGCCGGCCTTCTGGATGGTGGCGGGGAGCTTGGAGAAGAGCGGCGCGGACTTCGAGGCCCCGCCCGACGACTCGGGGGCCGAGCCCTTCTTCGTCTGGTCACCGCAGCCGGTGACCAGCAGGGCGCCCGCGACCGCGATCGCGCCGACCGCGGCAATCCGGGAGGTGGCGGCGGTCGTGCGGCGGGTGGTGCTTGCGGTCATGGTCGGGTTCCTCCGGCAGGTGTTGAGGGAGTGGCCATGGCGTGCGTACAACGAAACGCACAGGTCCTGGCGGTGGTCGTGCACGCATCCTCGGGTGTCGCGACCGCGGCGTGAACCGCGTGTGAAGTCGCATCTTGCCATTCGGACCTCGAAAATCGAGGTCGCAGCCATGTCAAAATCGGATAACGGGTCACCCCCCGAATCCGCCCATGCCGCCACATCCCGGCTCCCGGCGCGGGACCATCTCCGGGCCGGGCCTCGATCGGCCGTGAATTCTCCGGTTCATCTCATGATGCGGATATGTTTCATGCCGCGTAACCGACTTGTCGGGACACCGCGTGAAGAGTCGTGTCACGGTACCCAGGCCGCTTGCGACGGAGCGTCGACGCTGGGTCAATATGGACTCGTCGGCGGACGTCTCTGTCCGGTAAGAAGGATCCTTACACCCCTCATCCGGGGCTCAGGGCGCGTGTGCGGCGCGCCCGCGCGTACGTACCTCCTCCCCGCGGGGCGGGCCAACCGCCCTCAGCGGGGCACGTACGCGGGTCCGCCCACCCCTCCTCAACAAGGAGTGGCCACCCTCAACTGATGAAGACTTAAGGGGTACAACACCATGGCAGCGGAGATCGTCAATCCTCGCAGCGAAAGCACCACGGAGGGTTACGGAGATTCCGTCGAATCCTTCGACCCTGCCTTCGCGCTCCACCGGGGCGGCAAAATGGCCGTGCAGGCCACCGTGCCGATCCGGGACAAGGACGACCTGTCCCTCGCCTACACACCGGGCGTCGCCAAGGTGTGCAGCGCGATCGCCGAGAACCCGGAGCTGGTCCACGACTACACCTGGAAGTCGCAGGTCGTCGCCGTCGTGACGGACGGCACCGCGGTGCTCGGGCTCGGCGACATCGGCCCCGAGGCCTCCCTTCCGGTCATGGAGGGCAAGGCGATCCTGTTCAAGCAGTTCGGCGGCGTCGACGCGGTGCCGATCGCGCTCGCGACCACCGACACGGACGAGATCATCGAGACCGTCGTCCGGCTCGCCCCCTCCTTCGGCGGGGTGAACCTGGAGGACATCTCGGCCCCGCGCTGCTTCGAGATCGAGCGGCGCCTCCAGGAGGCCCTGGACATTCCGGTCTTCCACGACGACCAGCACGGCACGGCCGTCGTCACCCTGGCCGCCCTGCGCAACGCCGCGAAGCTCACCGGGCGCACGCTCGGCGACCTGCGCGCGGTGATCTCGGGCGCCGGCGCGGCGGGCGTGGCCATCGCCAAGTTCCTGCTGGAAGCCGGGCTCGGCGATGTGGCGGTCGCCGACCGCAAGGGCATCGTCAGCAGCGACCGTACGGACCTCACCGACGTCAAGCGCGAGCTCGCCGAACTCACCAACAAGGCGGGCCTTTCCGGCTCCCTGGAGAGCGCGCTCGCCGGCGCGGACGTCTTCATCGGCGTCTCCGGCGGTACGGTCCCCGAGCCCGCGGTCGCCTCCATGGCGCCGGGTGCCTTCGTCTTCGCGATGGCCAACCCGAACCCCGAGGTGCACCCCGACGTCGCGCACAAGTACGCGTCGGTCGTGGCCACCGGCCGCTCGGACTACCCGAACCAGATCAACAACGTGCTCGCCTTCCCCGGCATCTTCGCGGGCGCCCTCCAGGTCCGGGCCTCCCGGATCACCGAGGGCATGAAGATCGCGGCGGCGAACGCGCTGGCCGATGTCGTGGGCGACCAGCTCGCCGCCGACTACGTCATCCCGTCGCCGTTCGACGAGCGGGTCGCCCCCGCCGTCACGGCCGCGGTCGCCGCCGCCGCCCGCGCCGAGGGCGTGGCGCGCCGGTAGCCATGTGGATCTGTGCGTACGCGGCCGTGCCGGGGTCTCCTTCGGGGGAGCCCGGCACGGCCGTTCGCGCTCTCGCGGCGTGCGGGGCGTCACAGCCGTGGGAGGTTCCGGCGGCCGGGCCGCGCACCCTAAGGTCAGGGCCATGTTCGCCGCATACGCCGCCCGCATCGACCGTGACCAGCCGCTCAGCGGCCTTGAGTTGGGGGAGCGGCCGGCCCCCGAGGTCCGCCCCGGCTGGAGCCTGATCGACGTACGGGCCGCCTCCCTCAACCATCACGACGTCTGGTCGCTGCGCGGGGTCGGGCTCACCGAGGACAAGCTGCCGATGATCCTGGGCTGCGACGCGGCCGGGGTCGACCAGGACGGCAACGAGGTCGTCCTGCACTCGGTGATCGGCCAGAGCGGTCACGGGGTCGGCCCCGCCGAGGGGCGCTCGATCCTCACCGAGAAGTACCAGGGCACCTTCGCCGAGCAGGTCGCCGTACCCACCTGGAACGTGCTGCCGAAGCCGGAGGGGATGAGTTTCGCCGAGGCCGCGTGCCTGCCGACGGCGTGGCTGACCGCCTACCGGATGCTGTTCACCAACGCCGGTGTGCGGCCCGGGGATTCGGTGCTCGTGCAGGGCGCGGGCGGCGGCGTCGCCACGGCCGCGATCGTGCTCGGCAAGGCGGCGGGGCTCCGGGTCTTCGCCACCAGCCGCGACGAGGCCAAGCGCAGGCGGGCGGTGGAGCTGGGGGCGGTCGAGGCGTACGAGTCGGGGGCGCGGCTGCCGCAGCGCGTGGACGCGGTGATCGAGACGGTGGGGGCGGCGACCTGGTCCCACTCCGTGAAGTCCCTGCGCCCCGGGGGGACCCTGGTCATCTCCGGCGCCACCAGCGGCGACCGGCCCGCGCACGCCGAGCTGACCCGCATCTTCTTCCTGGAGCTGAAGGTCGTGGGCTCGACCATGGGCACGAAGGACGAGCTGGAGGACCTGCTCGCGTTCTGCTCGGCGACGGGTGTGCGTCCCGTCATCGACGAGGTGCTTCCGCTTGACCGGGCCCGGGAGGGCTTCGAGAAGGTGGCGACGGGGGACGTCTTCGGGAAGGTCGTCCTCACCGTGGAGTGACGCCGGCCGGCCGGGCGGGGGGTGGGTCGTGGTTTCGTGTGGGTGACGCACGGCCCGCACGTGCAAGCCGGCCTCCTGGGGCTTCGCCCCAGACCCCGGGGTGCCCCTCCCCGCCCCTTCCCTAAACCCTCCGGGGGTGAAAGACCCTGGGGCTCCGCCCCAGACCCCGTTCGCGCCTGAAGGGCGCTCGTCCTCAAACTCCCCCAAGGCCTTAAGGGCCAGGGGGGACCCCCATGACAGGCTGGCTATGCCGATGCGGGCCAGCGCCAACCCCGTCAGGGGCGCGGGGAACTGCGCCGGCCGGGCTGAAGTCCCGGTGCGGGCCAGCACCAATCCCGTCAGGGGTGGAGGGTGGTGGTGATTCGGGTCGCCGCTTCGGCCAAGTGCCGCCTGGCCTCGCGGAGTTGGGACTCCGTCACCCCGTGGTCCCGGGCCGCGTCCCGGATTCCGTCGCGGAACCGGTCGAGCAACCGGTCCAGATCCCGCGCCGGGTCACCGGAGGACTCCTCCCGCGCCCACTCCGGCTCCGCCGGCTCCGGCTCCCGCTCCCGTGCCGGCTGCCCCAGACCGAACCGGCCCAGCTCCTTGGTGAGCTCGGCGAGCCCTTCCCGTACCCCCGTGGGCCAGTCGCCCCGCGCGAAGTGTTCCTGCACCTGGCGCTGCACGTCCTCGCGCGCCTTCTCCTGCGCCTCCTTCGCCTGGCGGCGCGCCTGCTGCGCCTCGTCGCGGGCCCGGCGGGACTCCTCCTTCGCCCGCCGCGCCTGCTCCTTCCACTCCTGCTTCGCCCGCTTGAACTCGTCCTTGGCCTGCTGCCAGGCCTCCTTGTCGCCCCACGCGCCGTCGAAGAAGTCGGACGCCTCGGGAAACCCCTTGCCGGCCCCGGCCGAAGAGGACCCCGTACGGGACTCGCGCGCCGCGCGGCGCATGTCGTCGCGCAGACTGCCCGCCGCGCCGCGCACGTCGTCGCGGATCTCGGCGGCGAGTTCGGAGACGGACTCGCGGATCTCCATTTCCAGATCCGCGAGTTCACCGCCGCGCCCCGCCAACTCCGCGCGGCCGGCGTCAGTGATCGAGTAGACCTTGCGGCCGCCCTCGCTGGTGTGCGTGACCAGGCCCTCGGCCTCCAGCTTGGCAAGCCGGGGGTAGACGGTGCCCGCGCTGGGCGCGTACAGCCCCTCGAAGCGCTCTTCGAGCAGACGGATCACCTCGTATCCGTGGCGCGGCGCCTCGTCGAGCAGCTTGAGGAGGTAGAGGCGGAGGCGGCCATGGGCGAAGACGGGGGCCATGTCAGAGCACCTTCTTGGTCGAACCAGTGGAACCGGTCGCGTCGGACTGGGCGTCGGCGTCCGGCTCGGGCCCGCCGCCCGGCGCCCGGTCCTCGAACGGCCCCTCCTCGTCCGCCGAGGCGGGCCTGCGCAGGAGCGCGATCGAGCCGGAGACCGTCGTCGCCCTGAGCGTCCCGTTGCCCGCCCCCAGCGTGCCGGTGATCTTCTTCGTGCCCCACTGCCCGCTGATCCGCAGATCCTCGAAGGCGCTGGAGACGGCCCCGCTGGCGGTGTTGGCCTCGACCCGCGCGTCGGCCGGGTGCGGCAGCCGGATGGCGACCTCGCCGGACACGGTGGTCAGGCGGATGTCGGAGGGCCGGGGGCCCGGGTCGAGGTCGAGCAGCATGTCGCCGCTGACCGACTCGGCCGCCACGGTGGCGCCGGCCCCTTCGACGACGGTCAGGTGGCCGGAGACCGACTTGAACCGGAACTCCCCCGTGACCCGCTGGGCCTCCACGTCGCCGGTGACGCTCTCGGCGCGCACCGGTCCGGCGAGCTTGACCAGGGTGGCGTCACCGCTGACCCCCCGTACTTCCGTACGCCCCCGGATCCCCGAGACCACCGCGCCCGCGCCGACCGTACCGACCTCGACGTCCGCGCCGGCCGGCACCGCGAGCGAGACCACCGCGCTGCGGTTCCAGCCCTTGCGGTTGAGCCACTTGAGGAAGTCCCGCCAGGCCAGATCCTCGTAGGCGACGGTGAGCGTGGAGCCTTCGCGCGTCACGATGAGCGGGGGGCCCTCGACCGAGGAGATCTCCAGGCGCGAGGAACTTTCCTCGGTGCCCACGACGTTCACCGTTCCGTTGACGACGCGCACCTGGACCCTCGTCACCGGTTCGTCGAAGGTGAGCTTCTGCGACTCTGGGACGGACCACGTGGACTGGGACATGGCTGACCTCCTGGACGCCGCGTTCGTACGGCTACGGGCAATGGCTAGCTGGGGGTAGACACAATATATCGCGTCTCTTCCAAGCACGTTATATCGCGAGCCGGGAAAGTCAAGCTCCGGGGAAAGTCGCGACCGTCGCGAACCGGCGAAATGGGTCAGAAACGGGTCAAGATGGCCTAGCGTGAGGCTCATGCCCGTCGCCCTCGCCCCCGGAGCGCTGCTCCTGTGCCGCGCCGAACCCGCGGTGGTCCGCCCGGTCGCCCAGTTGCTGCGCGAGCCGGTGCTGCTCACCGCGGCGGGCGAGGGCTGGAGCGTGCTGATCCCGTCCTACGAGCGCAGGCGGGCCGGCGCCGACCCCGTCGACCAGGTGCTGACCGGCTGGGCGGGCGCGCTCGCCATCGGCGCGGGCCGGCCCGCGATCGCCCTGTGGTGGGACGACGCCCACGCGGGTTACACCCTGGCCGCCGGCTTTCGCCGCCCGGTCGGTTACGTCTGGCTCGCCGACGGCACCCCGCTGGGTGAGGACGAGGCGATGCGCACCTTCGCGGCCCGGCTCGCCCTCGACCCCGTGCACGACGTGGCGGCGCTCGACGCGCTGACCCGGCCCGACCCGGCCGCCGACGCCCGCGTCCGCCTGCTCGGCCTGCTCGCGGTCCTCGCCCGTACGGGGATCCACCTGCCCGACGGCATCGCGCCGGGCGAACCGGCCGACGAACTGCGCGCGGCGGCCCTCGAACAGGGTGCAGAGACCATCGAGTGGCCCGGCCTACGCGACGCCGCGCGCCCCGGGCTCGCGGCGGCCGAGGCCGACCCGGTGAGCCCTGCGGCGTGCGCACCCTGGGCGCGCTTGGTAGGAGGCGCCCAGCTCGCGGTGGGACTGCCGCTCACGGCCTTTGGGCTGGCCCGCCGCAGCGGCGGCTGGACCGCGGCGGGCGCGATCCTCATCGCCCAGGGGGCCGTGAGCCTCGCGTACGACCGCGTCCGCGCCCATCCCGGCGGCCGCTGTCCGCGCGACTGACGCGTATTACGTGATCCGGCCGCGCTCAGGACGGCGCGCCCTCACTCCTCGTCGTCGTCCTCGTCGTCAAGACGCGCCAGCCACGTGGCGAGCCGTTCGACCGGCACCTCGAAGTCGGGGTTCAGATCGACGAAGGTACGCAGCTGCTCGGCGAGCCACTCGAAGGTGACCTCCTCCTCGCCGCGCCGCTTCTCCAGCTCCTCGATGCCGCGGTCGGTGAAGTACACAACTTGCTCCTGGGACGTACGGGATGGTCACCCCAGCGTATCCGGCGTGTGGCGCCCCCAGGCCGCCGAATCCGCCCGCTTGATCGGGATCGGACAGGCGCGGCGCGGCGTTGTGGGGGTATGGGGCAGGGGACGACTGACGGAGGTGGCTGCGGATGTTCGGAGGGCTCGACGAGGTCTTCGCTCCCGCGCGGCGGCACACCGAGGAGGAGCGCCGCCGGCAGGAGATCACGCTCGACGAGGTCGGTGACTCAGATCCGGGGCGCGGGCCGATAGACCTGGCCAGCGGGAGCGTGGTCATACGGGTGCCTCAGGCGGCGGACGCCGCCGAGGGAGAGGCCGACGCCAACGCCGATGCCGGGGAAGGGGAAGGGGAAGGGCAGGACAGCACCCGGCAGGACGGCGGCGGCGACGACGGGCGGACCGGCTGACATCGCGCGGGCCGGCTGAGGTGGCGCGCGTCGGCTGAGGCGGCCCGGCCGCCGGGCGACTGAGGCCGCGCTGGCGGTGAGGCGGTCCCGGCGACTGAGGCCGCCCGCCCGCGCCCGGTACGCCGAAGGGCCCCGCATCCCCGTCCACTCGGGATGCCGGGCCCCTCGATCGCGTACGTCAGCCGCCGACTAGGCCTCGAAGACCTCGTTCACCAGCTGCTCCTGCTCCTGCTCATGGCGCTTCTTCGAGCCCACCGCAGGGGACGAGCCGTGCGGGCGCGAGATGCGGCGCAGGCGCTCGCCGTGCGGCACGTCCGCGCCGACGGCCAGGTCCAGGTGGTCGATCAGGTTGAGCGCGATGAACGGCCACGCACCCTGGTTCGCCGGCTCCTCCTGGGCCCACAGGTACTTCTCGGCGTTCGGGAACTTCGCGATCTCCGCCTGGAGCTCGGCACCCGGCAGCGGGTAAAGGCGCTCGATGCGGATGATCGCCGTGTTGGCAGCCGCAGCATCCGTCGCACCGCGCTTCTCGCGCTCGGCGGCCAGGTCGTAGTAGACCTTGCCCGCGCAGAACACGACCTTGCGCACCGCGCTCGCGTCCACGTGCTCGTCGCCGATCACCGGGCGGAACCCGCCGTTGGTGAACTCCTCGACCTTGGAGGCCGCCGCCTTCAGACGCAGCATCGACTTCGGGGTGAAGACGATGAGCGGCTTGTGGTGCGGGTTGTGGACCTGCCAGCGCAGCAGGTGGAAGTAGTTCGACGGCAGCGTCGGCATGGCGACCGTCATGTTGTTCTGCGCGCACATCTGGAGGAAGCGCTCCGGGCGGGCGGACGAGTGGTCCGGGCCCTGGCCCTCGTAGCCGTGCGGCAGGAGCAGCGTGACGCCGGAGGTCTGGCCCCACTTCTGCTCGGCGGATGAGATGAACTCGTCCACGACCGTCTGGGCGCCGTTGACGAAGTCGCCGAACTGCGCCTCCCACATCACCAGGGACTCGGGACGGGCCAGTGAGTAGCCGTACTCGAAGCCCATCGCCGCGTACTCCGAGAGCAGCGAGTCGTAGACGTTGTAGCGCGCCTGGTCGTCGGAGAGGTACATCAGCGGGGTGTAGTCCTCGCCGGTGACCTGGTCGACCAGGACCGCGTGGCGCTGGCCGAACGTGCCGCGGCGGGTGTCCTGGCCGGAGAGCCGGACCGGGACGCCCTCCATGAGCAGCGAACCGATGGCCAGGGTCTCGCCCATGCCCCAGTCGATCGTGCCGTCCTCGACGGAGGCGGCGCGGCGCTGCATCTGCGGCATCAGACGCGGGTGGACGGTGATCCGCTCGGGGATGTTCACCTGCGACTCGGCGATGCGCTTGACGGCCTCCTGCGAGACCGCCGTGGAGACGGCGACCGGGAACTGCGCCTGGGTGTCGGAGGAGTGGATCTCGCCCGGCGCCGAGGTGGCCTCGCGGACCTCCGCGAACACCTTCTCCAGCTGCCCCTGGAAGTCCTGAAGGGCCTGCTCGGCCTCTTCCAGGGTGATGTCACCACGACCGATGAGCGATTCGGTGTAGAGCTTGCGCACCGAACGCTTCTTGTCGATCAGGTTGTACATCTGCGGGTTGGTGAACTGCGGGTTGTCGCCCTCGTTGTGACCGCGACGGCGGTAGCAGATGAGGTCGATCACGACGTCCTTGTTGAACGTCTGGCGGAACTCGAAGGCCAGGCGCGCGACGCGCACCACGGCCTCCGGGTCGTCGCCGTTCACGTGGATGATCGGCGCCTCGATCATGCGGGCCACGTCGGTGGCGTACATGGAGGAGCGCGACGACTCCGGGGCGGCGGTGAAGCCGACCTGGTTGTTGATGACGATGTGGACCGTGCCGCCGGTGCGGTAGCCGCGCAGCTGCGACATGTTCAGGGTCTCGGCGACGACACCCTGGCCGGCGAAGGCCGCGTCACCGTGCAGGGCGACGGGCAGGACCGTGAAGTCCGTGCCGCCCTTGTTGATGACGTCCTGCTTGGCGCGGGCGACACCCTCCAGGACCGGGTCGACCGCCTCCAGGTGCGAGGGGTTGGCGACGAGCGAGACCTTGATCTGCTCACCGTCCAGACCGGTGAAGGTGCCCGACGCGCCCAGGTGGTACTTCACGTCGCCGGAGCCGTGCATCGACTTCGGGTCGAGGTTGCCCTCGAACTCGCGGAAGATCTGCGCGTACGACTTGCCGACGATGTTGGCCAGCACGTTCAGGCGGCCGCGGTGGGCCATGCCGATGACGACCTCGTCCAGGCGCGACTCGGCGGCGCTGTCGATGACGGCGTCGAGCAGCGGGATGACCGACTCGCCGCCCTCGAGCGAGAAGCGCTTCTGGCCGACGTACTTGGTCTGGAGGAACGTCTCGAACGCCTCGGCGGCATTCAGGCGGCGCAGGATGCGCAGCTGCTCCTCGCGCTCCGGCTTGGAGTGCGAGCGCTCGACGCGGTCCTGGATCCACTTGCGCTGCTTGGGGTCCTGGATGTGCATGAACTCGATGCCGGTGGTGCGGCAGTACGAGTCGCGCAGGACGCCGAGGACGTCGCGCAGCTTCATCAGGGTCTTGCCGGCGAAGCCGCCGACCGCGAACTCCCGCTCCAGGTCCCACAGGGTGAGGCCGTGCTCGGTGATGTCCAGGTCGGGGTGCTTGCGCTGGCGGTACTCCAGCGGGTCGGTGTCGGCCATGACGTGGCCGCGGACCCGGTAGGAGTGGATCAGCTCGAAGACGCGGGCGGCCTTGGTGACGTCGTCGTCGTGCGAGGCGTCGATGTCCTTGAGCCAGCGGACCGGCTCGTAGGGGATGCGCAGCGCCTCGAAGATGTCGTCGAAGAAGCCGTTGTCGCCGAGGAGCAGGTTGGCGACGATGCGCAGGAACTCGCCCGACGCGGCGCCCTGGATCACCCGGTGGTCGTACGTCGAGGTGAGGGTCATCACCTTCGAGATGCCCAGCTTGTTCAGGGTGTCCTGCGAGGTGCCCTGGAACTCGGCCGGGTAGTCCATCGAGCCGACGCCCATGATGACCGACTGTCCGGGCATCAGACGCGGCACGGAGTGCACGGTGCCGAGGCCGCCGGGGTTGGTCAGCGAGACGGTGACGCCGGTGAAGTCGTCCATCGTCAGCTTGTTGTTCCGGGCGCGGCGCACGATGTCCTCGTACGCCTGCCAGAACTCGAAGAAGTTGAGCGTCTCGGCCTTCTTGATGCCGGCGACGACGAGCTGGCGGTCGCCGTTGGGCTTCACCAGGTCGATGGCGAGGCCGAAGTTCACGTGCTCCGGCTTGACCAGCGTCGGCTTGCCGTCCTTCTCGACGAACGCGTAGTTCATCGACGGCATGGCCTTGATCGCCTGCACCATCGCGTACCCGATGAGGTGGGTGAAGGAGACCTTCCCGCCCCGGGCGCGCTTGAGGTGGTTGTTGATGACGATGCGGTTGTCGAACAGAAGCTTCACCGGGACGGCGCGCACGGACGTGGCCGTGGGCATCTCGAGCGAGGCGTTCATGTTCTTGGCGACCGCGGCGGCGGGGCCGCGCAGCGTCACGTACTCCGGGCCCGCCGGGGCCTCGGTGGCCCCAGAAGGCTGCACGGCCCCGGCCGTTCCGGTGGAGCCGGTGCTCGCACCGGTCGTCGCGGCCTTGGGGGCCGGCTTCGCGGCGGCCGGCGCGGCGGCGGGCTTGGCGGGCGCGGCCTCGGCGGGCTTCGCCTGGGCCGGAGCCGGGACGGCGGCCGGAGCGGCCTGCGCCTTCGCCGGCGCGGCGGCCGGGGTGGCCGGCGCCGCGGGAGCCGGGGCGGCCGGAGCCGGCGCGGCAGGCGCGGGCGCGGTGGGAGCACCCTGGACAGGGTTGTCCGCCGTGCCGGTGGCGCCCGGCTTGTAGTCGGCGAAGAAGTCCCACCAGGCACGGTCGACCGAATTGGGGTCCTGGAGGTACTGCTGGTAGATCTCGTCGACAAGCCACTCATTGGCACCAAAGCCGGCCGCAGGGTTCTTGCCCTGCCCGTCTTGGTCGGTCGAGACGCTCGAATTACTGGGGGACTGAGACGACACGGCGGTAACCGCCCTCTTCCGCTTCACAAGGTGATGGACAGCGGAAATAAAGGCTACGCCTCCCTGGCCTGGACGCGCAGGCCGGGCATGCCACAGTCGTGTAAGTCACACCGGACGCGTGGTTTCGGGGCTCGAAATGGCGGGAAACAAGCGTGGTTCCGCTCTTCATCGCGTCCCTTTGGGTACGCGGCAGTACGGCCACGGCCCCCTGGGCCGCGCGCCGGAAGGGCCGCCTCCGTGGAACACCACGCAGAACGACTGCTTCCGGTTCGAACTTTACGTCAACTTTGCTGGCGGGGTTGCCCCGGCAGGGTGACCTGGATGCGGCAGCCGCGCGCCGATTCGGCCACCCCGATCCGGCCGCCGTGCAGATCCACCGCCCAGCGCGCGATGGCGAGGCCGAGCCCGGTGCCGCCGTCGCTGCCGGGGCCGTGCGGCGAGGGCGCGGTGCCCCGGTTGAAGCGTTCGAACACCCGGTGCCACTCCGACTGCGGTATCCCCGGGCCCTCGTCGAGGACCTCCAGGTCGAGCGAGCCGGGCTGGGCGCCGCGCCGGGCCCGTACCGTCACCCGGCCGTGCGGCGGCGAGTGCTTGACGGCGTTGTCGATGAGATTCGCCACGACCTGGTGCAGCCGCTCCGCGTCGGCGTGCGCGGTCAGCTCCGGCGGCGACACGTCCAGGTGCAGATGGACGTCGGTGCGCTGGTGGTTGCCCGAACCGGAGGAGAGCTTGCGCTGGGCGGCCGCGAGGTTCGCCTCCTTGAGGACGCCCGACAGATACGGCCACACCTCGAAGCGGTGGGCACGCAGCGTCACGACGCCGTTGTCCAGACGGGACAGGTCCAGCAGGGTCTCGACCAGCCGGCCAAGGCGCTCGGTCTGCTTCAGGGCCGTGCGCATCGTCTCCGGGTCGGCCGCGGAGACCCCGTCCACCACGTTCTCCAGGACCGCCCGCAGCGCCGCGATGGGCGTGCGCAGCTCGTGCGAGACATTCGCCACGAGTTCCTTGCGGTGGCGGTCGACGGCCTCCAGGTCGTCGGCCATGCGGTTGATCGTGCCGGCCAGGTCGCCGAGCTCGTCGCGACGGTCGGCGCCGCGCACCCGGCGGGTGTAGTCCCCGTGCGAGATGGCGCGGGCCACCGTGTTCATCTCGTCGAGCGGGGCGGTGAGCCCGTGCGCGACGAACTGGGTGATCAACAGGGTCGCTATCACCGAGAAGACCGTGATGAAGCGGAGCTCGGTGCGGGTTTGCAGGGCCACCATGAGCAGGCCCGTCGTGATGAACACGGAGACCACCACGAGCGAGCCGAGCTTCGTCTTGATCGATATCGAGACCGATCTGAGCCCGGCGGCGATCCGGGCGCCCAGGCCCCGCCCCGCTCTGGCCCAGCTGCCGCGCCGGCCCGGCTCGTCCCAGCCGGGCCGCTCGCCACTGCCGCGCAGCTGCCGGGCCCGGTCTCCGGCCCGGCTCATGGCGCCGGGGTCTCCAGCGCGTATCCGACGCCGTGGACGGTACGGATGCGCTCGGCCCCGATCTTGCGGCGCAGCGCCTTGATGTGGCTGTCCACGGTGCGCGTGCCGGACGCGTCGGCCCAGTCCCACACCTCGGCGAGCAGCTGCTCGCGCGAGAGCACGGCGCGCGGGGTGTTCGCCAGACAGCTCAGCAGGTCGAACTCGGTCGGCGTCAGATGGACGTCCTCGCCGCGCACCCGTACCCGGCGCTGCGCGTGGTCGATCTCCAGCTCGCCGAGGCGGAGTATGCCCGTGCGCGGCGTACTCGCGGCGAGCGCGGCGCGCTCCACGCGGCGCAGCAGCACATGGACCCGGGCCGCCAGCTCGCGCATCGAGAACGGCTTGGTCATGTAGTCGTCCGCGCCGACCCCGAGCCCGACCAGCATGTCCGTCTCGTCGTCACGCGCCGTCAGCATGAGGACCGGCACGGGCCTGCGGGCCTGGACCCGGCGGCAGACCTCAAGGCCGTCGAAGCCGGGCAGCATGATGTCGAGGACCATCAGGTCCGGCTGCCAGGCCTCGGCGGTGTCGACGGCGGCGGGGCCGTCGACGGCCGTCTGCACCTGGAAGCCCTCGGCCCGCAGCCGGGCCGCGATGGCGTCCACGATCGTCGTGTCGTCCTCGACGACCAAAACCCTGCGCTGGGCGCCGGGCGTCGCCGCGACGCCGTTGTGGCCGGTGTGAGTCTGCTCCATCGGTTGCCCCGCCCTGACTGTGCTCGCCCGGGGATCCGTGGGGTGATCCCCTGTGTCGGTCAGAGACTAGAGGCACTTTCCGCCTCTCGGCTACGCAGGGCGAACGCCGAGATGGACCACGTCAGGGACGCCCCGGGCAACTCGGATCTCTTTGGTATGTACCCCGGTGAATCCGGCATTCCGGAGCGCCTGCTCGAAGGCCGGGGAGGGCTGGGCCGACCAGACCGCAAGTACCCCTTCGGGTCTCAACCGCCGTGCGCAGTGGGCGAGTCCGGCCGGGGAGTACAGATGGTCGTTGCCCTCCGTGACGGTCCAGTCGGGCCCGTTGTCGATGTCCAGGCACAGCGCGTCGAAGGTGTCCTGGGCGGTACGTACGTAATCCACCAGATCGGCGTGGATGATCCGGGTACGCGAATCGGACAGGGACGGCCCGGAAATGGCGTGGAGTGGACCCGCGCGGTGCCAGTCGATGATGGCGTCCTCCCGCTCCACCACGGCGATTTGGCCCCAGCGCGCGTCCCTGACCGCGTGTGCGAGGGAGAACCCGACGCCGAGCCCGCCGATGAGCAGCGAGGGGCGGGCGGTGCCCGGCGCGAGTGTGTCGTACGCCGCATCGACGAGCAGGCGCTCCGAGCGGCCGTCCGAAGTGTCCATGAGGAAGCAGCCATTGGCGATGATCTCGAAATGCGTCCCGCGCCGGCGCAGTACGACTTCCCCGTGGGGCCCTTGGCGCCGGTCGAGAGTGGCGATGTCGTCCATGCCCGTGAGGATGCCGTTCGTGGCGCCGCCGCGCACGTGTATTGCGGGCCCGGCCCGGGGCGCGCCGGGCGCTGTGCCCACGGTTGGCCGGGCCGGGGGCCGGGTACGTGCTGGTAGCCCCCGACGCACAGGACGCGTCAAAGGTTGTCTGCTGTGGCGCACGCCATAGACGCGGCCGGAGTCGTTCGCGGAGGGTGTGCGTTGTAGGGACGTAAGCGAGTACGGAACACGGCCGGGCGACGCGGGCGCGGCCTGATGCGGGGCGCGGTTCGCCGCGGTCCGGGGAAGGGGCCTCACCCGGTGCACCCGCTCGAAACCCGGCCGCCCGCCCCTCCGACGACCGCGCCGCCCAACGCGACGCGTCGCGGAATGCGTCCGGCGGCCGCCCTCTCTTCTGCGGGTGCGTTGCCTGCGGGTGCCGCCGTGCCTTCTGGGGGTGCGTTGCCTGCGGGTGCTGCTCTGCCTTCGGCTCCCGCTCTGCCTTCTGCGGGTGCGTTGCCTGCGGGTGCTGCTCTGCCTTCGGCTCCCGCTCTGCCTTCTGCGGGTGCGTTGCCTTCGGGTGCTGCCCTGCCCTCGGCTCCCGCTCTGCCTTCCGCTGCCGCGCTGGCGAGTGGCGTCCGGTCTGCCACGGCGCCCGGTACGGCCTCCGCCACGACCCCCGGCACCGCGACCGGCGTGCCGGCGGGCGAGCCGGGCCCGGCGTCAGGCGTGGGCGTTGGGCTCGGCCGGATGCGGCGGGTGCTGCCTTCGCCCGCCGCGACCCCGTTCGCCTTCGGCTACGCCCTGCTGCTCCTGGCGACATCGCTGTACGCCCAGTACGGCGACCGGGACACCGTGGACGCGCTGCTCCAGGGGTCGAGTACCGACGTGGCCCACCTCTCGACCCGGCCGGTCCTCGCGATCGTCGCCAGCGCGCTGTGGATCGCGGGCGGCGTCCTGTCGCCCTACGCGGTCGTCTTCGTCTTCGTCCTGGCCGCCCTGGAGTACCGCATCGGCGGCTGGCGCACGGCGGGCGTCTTCCTGCTCGGGCACGTGGTCGCCACCCTGGCCACCGAGATCCCGGTCGCGCTCTCCGTGCTGGCGGGTCAGCTGCCCGAGAGCTCGCTGCACCGCCTGGACTACGGCATCAGCTTCGGCCTGATGGCCACGGTGGGCGCCCTGGCGGGGCTGCTCGTGCCGCTCTTCCGCTGGACGATCCTGGCCGTGGTGGGGGTGCTGCTCGCACAGGACCTCCTGGAGATCGCCGACCCGCTGGCCGCGTGGGGCCATCCGATAGCGCTCCTGGTGGGCGTGGCGTGCTGGCCGGCGGTGCGCCGCGTACGCCTCCCGGCGCAGCCGGGCTGACCACCGCGCGTCGTCATGCCCGAGCACCCGGGCGTCGAGGAGGCCGTGCGGGGAGTGGGCGCGGCAGATCCACTTGGCGAGCGCAAACGTGGACCGCTGATTCACCTCGGTACGCAGCCGTACGTGACAGGAGCCGAAGCGGGGCGCGGCGCCGTCGGTGTGGCCGAACAGATTGAGCGCGCCGTACTTGGGCCGCTCCTCGGGCCGCACCCCCTGCCGGTGGTAGGCGCCCCCGAACAGCCCCCGCTCCCACTCGTCCCGCGCCCCGCTGGGGAACGCAGTCCGGCCGCCATTGGACAGATCCGCGCGGGCCGTGTTCAGGCCGGGAGCGTGCCGAAGGTCAGGCTGGCCATGGGGGAGCGGGTCTTCCAGCCCAAGGAGGTGTACAGGGAGCGGCCTTCGGGGGTGCCGACCAAAATTCCCGTGGTGGCGCCGGCCTCATGGGCGGTGTTTTGCAGGGTGCGCATCACCAGGCCGCCCAGGCCCTTGCGCCGGTGGCCGGGAGCGGTCTCGATCTGGTCGGCCACGGCCGTGGGACCTGTCGGCGCGATCTGGCCCCGGGCGGCGAAGTGGCCGTCGGCGGTGCGGACGAGGACGCGGGTTACGCCGCCCCGGGTCCACGAGGTGAGTGTGTAGCCGGCCGGGACGCGCGGGCGCTCGGCGGCGAGTGGCACCGTCATCAGGAAGCCGGGCTTGTCGAATCGCCAGCCCTCACCGAGCCACGGCCGCACGGTGTCGTCGTCGGCGAACAGCTTCAGCCAGATCCCGGGCACGCGCGCACCGTCCGCCAGCGCGCGGACGTCCGCCTCGTTGGGCGCGGGAAGCACATGGCGCGCCACGTGATGGGCCTGCCCGGCGTCGATGGTCCAGCCCCAGGGCCGCGCCATCGGATCGGAGGTCCCACGCGAGACGACCCACCCGTCAACCCAGTCCCGCACGAGCGCCCCGAGCGTCCCTGGCGTCCCTGTCTCCCGATCCGTCGCCGTCACCGTTGTCATGACCGCCCCCTGGTGGTGTGCAGTAGTGGTAATAGAAGTGGTAATAGATGCAGTCTCGTGGAGCACCTTACGGCCCTGAGCGGTCCCCGATGCGGCCGGAGGCTGCACCGGCCTGGGGCCGTGACCCGTGGGATGAGGGAGTCCGCCTGCACGGGGGTCTGCCCAATTTGTGGGGCCGAAGCGATTCCGCATGCAGCGGCACCGACACATCTACCGCCAGGTGGTGCAACCAGAGCAGATGGAACAGCACCGGCAGCACCGAGACCGGGTCACTCACTTCCGTCGCGCCGGTGTCCAGCGGACGCGACTCGACGAACACATCCCGCAGGGCCAAGACGACCGGCTCCAATCGGTGCCGCGCGTGGCGATATCCCGCCAACCACCTCACATCGCGCACCATGATCGCGTCAGGCGCCCCCACCAGCGGGAACACCCACCCCGCCTGGTCACAGGCCGCCTGTGTCGCCTCGAACTGGACCAGTCCCTCGGTTTGCGGCGATCCGCTGGGCGGCTGTCGATCACCAGCGCCGAGCCGTCGTCACGGCGTACGAAGTAGTCCGGTGCGTGCGAGACACCCCTGAACCCGCGTACCGGCGCCGAGTCCTCGAACCGCCCAGGCATCATCCGCCAACGGACGCCGAGCTCCGAGCTGCGCGGCTCGATGTACCCGACCTCGAATCCGTACGAGGGATTGGAAAGCGCCGGGGCTACCGGCATAGGACAGTTCCCGGGTGATCGCTCAGAGCGAACGGGCCTCGGGGAACATTCCTCCACTCACAAGCATTGAGTCTGCATAGCTCAACTTGACTGCCGAAGGGGAGATCATGGCTACCGAGTCCACGGCACCGTCCACACCGACCACCCTGCCCGTGCTGCCGCTCGACGACGAGGTCGTGCTGCCCGGGATGGTGGTGCCGCTCGATCTGTCCGATGCCGAGGTGCGGGCCGCCGTCGAGGCCGCGCAGGCCGCTGCCGGGCCGGACGGGGGCAAGCCGCAGGTGCTGCTCGTGCCGCGGATCGACGGGACGTACGCCGCGACCGGTGTGCTCGGGACCGTCGAGCAGGTCGGGCGGCTCTCCGACGGTGACCCCGGCGCCCTCATCCGGGGGCGTCACCGCGTGCGGATCGGCGCCGGTACCACCGGGCCCGGCGCCGCCCTTTGGGTGGAGGGCGCTCGGGTCGAGGAGACCCTGCCCGACCCCCTGCCGGGCCACGTGGCCGAGCTCGTCAAGGAGTACAAGGCCCTGGCCACCGCCTGGCTCAAGAAGCGCGGTGCTTGGCAGGTCGTCGACCGCGTCCAGCAGATCGAGGACGTCTCCGCGCTCGCCGACAACTCCGGATACTCGCCGTTCCTCACCGTCCCCCAGAAGGTCGAACTCCTGGAGACGGCCGACCCGGTGGCCCGCCTCAAGCTGGCCACCGAGCAGCTGCGCGAACACCTCGCCGAGCAGGACGTCGCCGAGTCCATCGCCAAGGACGTCCAGGAAGGCGTGGACAAGCAGCAGCGCGAGTTCCTGCTGCGCCGCCAGCTCGACGCCGTGCGCAAGGAGCTGCGCGAGCTGAACGGGGAGGGCGGCGAGGAGGACGAGAGCGACGACTACCGCGCCCGCGTCGAGGCCGCCGACCTGCCCGAGAAGGTCCGCGAGGCCGCGCTCAAGGAGGTCGAGAAGCTGGAGCGCGCCAGCGACCAGTCGCCGGAGGGCTCCTGGATCCGCACCTGGCTCGACACCGTCCTCGAACTGCCGTGGAACGAGACCACGGACGACGTGTACGACATCCCGGGCGCCCGCGCGGTCCTGGACGCCGAGCACGCGGGCCTGAGGGACGTGAAGGAACGCATCACCGAATACCTCGCGGTGCGCAAGCGCCGCGCCGAACGCGGGCTCGGGGTCGTCGGAGGCCGCCGCGGGGGCGCCGTGCTCGCACTCGTCGGCCCGCCCGGCGTGGGCAAGACCTCGCTCGGCGAGTCCGTGGCGCACGCCATGGGCCGCAAGTTCGTGCGGGTCGCGCTCGGCGGCGTACGCGACGAGGCCGAGATCCGGGGCCACCGCCGCACCTACGTGGGCGCCCTGCCAGGACGGATCGTCCGGGCCATCAAGGAGGCCGGGTCGATGAACCCGGTCGTGCTGCTCGACGAGATCGACAAGGTGGGCTCCGACTTCCGTGGCGACCCGGCGGCCGCCCTGCTCGAAGTCCTCGACCCGGCGCAGAACCACACCTTCCGCGACCACTACCTGGAGGTCGAGCTCGACCTCAGCGACGTGGTGTTCCTCGCCACCGCCAACGTCCTCGAAGCCATCCCCGAGGCGCTGCTCGACCGCATGGAACTGGTCAGGCTCGACGGCTACACCGAGGACGAGAAGGTCGTCATCGCCCGCGACCACCTGCTGCCGCGCCAGCTGGAGCGGGCCGGCCTGGAAGACGGTGAGGTCGTCCTGGAGGACGCCTCGTTGCGCAAGCTCGCGGGCGAGTACACCCGCGAGGCGGGCGTACGGAACCTGGAGCGCTCCATCGCGCGGCTGCTGCGCAAGGTGGCCGCCGAGCACGAACTGGGCCGGCGCGAGCTGCCGTTCACCATCACCCCCGGCGGCCTGCGCGACCTGATCGGACGCCCGCACCACGTGCCCGAGTCCGCCCAGGACCCGGCCGAGCGGCGCACCGCGGTGCCCGGCGTGGCCACCGGGCTCGCCGTCACCGGCGCCGGCGGCGACGTCCTGTTCGTGGAGGCATCCCTCGCCGACGCGGAGACGGGCGCGGCGGGCCTGACCCTGACCGGTCAGCTCGGCGACGTGATGAAGGAGTCCGCGCGGATCGCGCTGAGCTTCCTGCGCTCGCACGGGGCCGAACTGGAGCTTCCCGTGGGCGACTTGAAGGACCGGGGCGTGCACGTCCACTTCCCGGCGGGCGCGGTCCCCAAGGACGGCCCGAGCGCCGGCATCACCCTGGTCACCGCGCTGTCCTCGCTCCTGTCCGGACGCCAGGTGCGCACCGACGTGGCGATGACCGGCGAGGTGTCGCTGACCGGCCGGGTACTGCCGATCGGCGGGCTCAAGCAGAAGCTGCTCGCCGCGCACCGCGCCGGGATCACGACCGTGGTGATCCCCAAGCGCAACGAGGCCGACCTGGACGACGTCCCGCCGGAGGTCCTGGAGAAGCTGGAGGTCCACCCCGTGACCGACGTCCGCCAGGTCCTGGAGATCGCGCTCTCCCCGGCGCAGGTCGCGGTCGCCGCGGCGGCCTGAGCCCCGGGCCTATCGCGCGGGAGGCCGCCGTCAGGCGCGGGTGGCCCGCTCGTACAGCGCGCGGGCCCCGGCGTCGAACAGGACGGCCGTCGACTCGGCGTCGGTGTCGCCGCCGCTGAGCACCCCGATGATCCGGCCCATGCGGTCCGGCCCCTGGTATCCGGTCAGCCAGGGGCTGCCGCTCGTGCCGTCCCAGAAGCCCCCGCAGCGCATCCGCATCATCGCGCCGACCTCGGTGTCCCGGTGGGAGTCGGTGGTGCACATGACGGGGCGGTTCTCGGGGTTGTGGTCCTCGACCGGGTAGCCGACGACGGTGACGCGCTGGTCGGGCCCCGCGCCCCAGTCCGGCGTCGAGGAGCCGACCACGCTCTGCACGCTGCGGCCGCGCGCGTCCGGTTCCAGCGTGAGGAAGGCGTAGTCGCCCGCGTCGTCCTGGTCCGTGGTCCAGCGGCCGTCGATCTGGGCGGCCCGCACCTTCCACTTCCCGTACGGATACGTCCCCTCCGCCGCCCCCGAGAAGCCCGGCGCGAACTCCAGCTGGTCGGCCGGATGGGCGGCGGCGCAGTGCGCGGCGGTGGCGATGACGTTGCCGCGCGGACTGTTCACCACGCTCGCCGTGCAGTAGTGGTCGCCGCCGCTGACAAGCACGCCGACCGAGGGAGTGAGGGGCGCCGGCACGGCGCTGGTCTGCGTGCCGCCCAGCGGTGCCGTATCGGACTGGGGGGACGAGGCGGCGCGCCCGCCGCAGCCCGCTCCGGCCAGCAGTACGACGGCGACCGCCGCGACCGGGGCCACCGCCCGCTTCACCACTCCCAAGGTGCGCATGGTCTCCATCCTGACGCATGCGGGGCGCGGCATGGGCTCATGTGTGCGGCCCATGGCCCGTTCGGGGTGCGCGAAGGCCCCCGGCGTACGCGACGCCGGGGGCCCGTTCTCCTGTGACGGCCCGGTCAGCCGTTGGCCAGCGCCTGGAGCCGGTCGTACGCGCCGTTGAACCGGGAGTGGTCGCCCACGGTCGGGCCCGACGAGGTGTACTGCCACATCGTGTAGTAGTCCCAGCCGGCCGGGAGGGTGCCGGGGTCGGTGTTGTAGCGGGCGATCCAGAGCGGGTTGGTGGCCCCGAAGGCGCCGGAGTTCCCGGTGCACTGGCTCCACCAGCTCGTGGCGGTGTAGATCACGGCGTCGCGGCCGGTGCGGGCCCGGTACTCGTTCACGAAGTCGCGGATCCAGCTGACCATCCCCGAAGCCGACTTGCCGTAGCAGGCGGCGCCGTACGGGTTCCACTCGATGTCGAGCGCGCCCGGCAGGGTCCGCCCGTCGCGCGACCAGCCGCCGCCGTGGTCCGCGAAGTAGTCGGCCTGGGCCGCGCCGCTCGTGGTGTCCGGGGTGGCGAAGTGGTAGGCGCCACGGATCATTCCCACGTCGTACGAGCCGTTGTACTGCTGCGGGAAGTTGGGGTTGTTGTAGTACGTGCCTTCGGTGGCCTTGACGTAGGCCCACTTCACACCGCTGTTCGCCAGGGTGGACCAGGCGACGTTGCCGTTGTGGCTGCTGGTGTCCACGCCTTCGGTCTGGACGGTGCGCAGGTCGCGGGGGAGACCGCCCACCCCGTCGTGTGCGGCGACGCCCATGCCCAGGGTCGCGGTGCCGCGCGGAGGGGTGTCGGCGGCGCCGGAGGTGCCGGTGAAGCCGAGGACGAGGGTGAGGGAGGAGAGGAGGATCCCGGCCGCGGTGAGGGGTCCGCGGCGGGCCGTTCCGGATCTGTGCACGGGCATTGCGTGCCTCCGAAAGGCTCGGTGGGGGCTGGGACTTGACGGCCAGAGTCGACATGTCGGCGTATCGCTGTGGACATGTCAGAGATGACGCTACGCACGTAGACCGTTGGCGCGAAAGAGGCTTCAGGTTATGCCGATGGTTCAGACCTTTGGCGGCCGCGACACGCTGCGGGAACGGCGTGGCCTGGCGGAAACTTTCAGCCGCGCCCGGCCCGGGCGCCATCCGTGCCACGGGACGCACAGCCCGCTGGGAAATACTGTGCCGTCACGACACACCTATGGCATGGGAGCCGATGTGCACGGTCCGGATCCGGAGTTCCTGGCGCTCGAACGCGAGCTCGCCGTCTTTCTGCGGCGGGCCAGGGCCTCGTCCGGCGAGATGGCCCGCGAGGTCCACCCCGATCTCGAACCGGCGGCGTACGGGCTGCTCGTACGGCTCGACGAGGTGGGGCCGCAGCGCGCGACCGAGCTCGCCGGGTACTTCGGGGTGGGCAAGGCGACCATGAGCCGCCAGCTCCACGCCCTGGAAGACCTCGGGCTCGTGGCCCGCGAGCCCGATCCGGCGGACGGCCGCGCCTCCCTGGTCCGCATCACGCCGGAGGGCACGGCGAGGTTCGGGCGGGTGCGGGATGCTCGGCGCGAGCGGTATGTGCGGAAGCTGGCCGACTGGGACCGGGTGGAGATCTCGGAGCTGGCCCGCCTCCTCCACCAGCTGAACGCGGCCGCGGCGGACAATTAGGCCGGCGTTTGACCCTGCGGGTTTGCTTTGGAGTGCGGGTTGCGGTCGCTTCTTGCGCCGTTCCCCGCGCCCCTTGTGGGGTTCGTTTTTGGGTGCGGGTGGTGGTCGCTTTTCGCGCAGTTCCCCGCGCCCCTGAAGGGGTTCGTTTCTGGGTGCGGGTGGTGGTCGGTTCTTGCGCAGTTCCCCGCGCCCCTGCTGGGGTTCGTTTTCGGGTGCGGGCCGTGGTCGCTTTTCGCGCAGTTCCCCGCGCCCCCTAATCGGGTTCGTTCTTGGGTGCGGGTCGTGGTCGCTTTTCGCGTCGGGCGCCGCGTCCCCCCGGATGTCCGATGCGGGCCCGCGTGGGCGTCTTCAGCCTGTCCGGCGTTTGAGGACGAGGCCGTTCAGGCCGAACGGGGTCTGGGGCGGAGCCCCAGGGAGCCCGGACCCTTTGACCCGGGTGTGCGGGTGGGCGGGTGGGCAAACGCGCGGTCCGGCCCCGGCGCGCCTACACCTCCACCAGCACAACCGTCGCATCGTCGTGACGCTTCCCGGCGCCGAGGAACACCCGCTCCCCGTCCCCCACCTCAAGCTCCCGCACCCGGGCGATCAGGCCCTCGGGGCCCGTCTTGCGGATCAGGGCCACGCAGTCCGCCCACGACCCCTCGCGGAACGTCTCGACCCAGCGGGTCGCGCCGTCCGTGAGGGCCACCACCGCCCGCACCCCGGCCAGCGGCTCGCGTCCGGTCACCGCGCGCGCGGCCACCGAGGGGTCGGCGGCCGCCGTGAAGAAGCCGCCCTCCTTGTTGCGGGCCAGCGCGTCCGCGAGCGCGTCGGACGCGAGGGAGGCCCGCGGCACCCGGTCGAGCCGGTCGTCCAGAACCGCCCGCACCGTGCCGTCGGCCGCTTCGATGAGCAGCGCCGAGTCCGACAGGACGAGATAGTCCAGCTCCGCCGCGTCCCACCGCGCGAGCACCACGGTTGCCTGAGGCGTACGAGGGTGAGAAAGGTCACACGTGTCGCGGTGGGCGTCCGCCGTGCGCCGTATGGACGCGGCCAGGATCTCGGGCAGCGTCATATCCCGCCGGGAAGCGGACAGTTCGGTCAAAGCGCCGCCGAGCCGTGCGGTGAACCAGGGCACGTCGTGCACGCAGTCGCCATTGCCGGGCAGCGGCGTGACGCCGTCGAGGACGACCAGCACGCCGCCCAGTCCGCACGCGGGCAGTGCCGTGGCGGCCCAGTCCTCGTTGGGGTGGTCGGGGCGGCCGGGAACGGAGGCGAGCTCGATGTGCATGCCGGCCAGTCTGCACGACGCTTTCACGACGCCTCCACGCACGTGTCCGCGGCGCCGGACGGCCCGTCAATTGGCCCGTACCAGCGGGCGAACCCGGCTCATCTCGGGAGGAATCCACCACTCCGCCCAGCTGTGGGCGGGCATCCTGCCAAAGCCCGCGCGGAACTTCCAACCGACGTCTCATCGGGGCGTGAGCGGGCACGCTCCCAGAGTTGATGGTCAACTCCGAAGTGATGTTCACTCGTTCAGGTGGCCGAGCAGTGACTACTCGTCATGACCAGTCGTCACCTTGGCTTCCTTGGTGGACTGGCAAACACGAGTGAAGGTTGAGAGCACCGGTGCAGAACAAGCGGCCTCGGGGCGACGACGGCACACGCGCGCAGCGCCCCGCACGGGTGCGGAGCCGCCTGGTCGTCTCTGTCGCCGTTGTCTCCCTCATCGTGCTCGGAGCCGGTGCGCCCACCTTGTTCGCGGCCTCCGCGGACCTCACCGATTCCCAGCACCTGGCCACCCTGGCCCAGTTGAACCAGCAGACGGTCAGCCTCGCCCACGCGCTTGGCGACGAGCGGGACGGCGTCACGCAGTACATCGCGGCCGGCCGGCCCAGCGGCCAGGACGCGGCGCTCAAGGAACCCGCCGCCCGGGTGGACCGCCGGATCGACGAGCTGCGCGCCACCGCCCCCGCGAGCCTCGCGCGCGACCTCGCCACGGTGCCCGCCGTGCGCCGCACCGCGCTCACCGGCAAGGGCGGCGCCCTGGAGGCGCAGAAGGCGTACTCCGGCGTCATCGCCCCGCTCCTCGCCGTCGCCGACGAGCTCGCCGACCGTACGCCCCCGCGCGCGGCCGACGCCGTCCGGGCGCCCGGCGCGCTGGAGCGGGCCGTCGAGCAGGCATCGGCCACCCGGGGGCTGCTGCTCGGGGCGCTGTCGGTGCCGGCGGGCCCGGCCGCCAAGACGTTCGACCCGGCCACCGGCAAGTACGTACAGAAGGAGAAGGACGACGGCGACGCGGCCCGGACGCGGGACGCGCTGAGCGCCGCCGCCCAGCAGGCGCACGTACGCGAGCAGTCCGCGCTCGCCGACTTCGACCAGGCCGCGGGCGCCGACGCCCGTGACAAGGTCGCCGCGACCGTCACCGGACCCGAGGTGGAGGCGGCCGACGGCTACCTCACCCGCCTCACCGACCAGCCCCAGCTCAGCGCCACCGAGCGCAAAACCGACCCCGACGCGGTGGGCGCCGCGCTCTCCGCCCGGCTCGACCGGATGCGTGGCGCGGAGGCGGCGCTCGCCACCGCGCAGGTCAAGCGGTTCGAGCAGCTGCGCGACGACGACGTGAGCGCCCTTGAGCTCCGGGTCGGCCTGATCGGCGCGCTGCTGCTGCTCGCCATCGCCGTCAGCGCCGCCACCGCCCGCGGCCTGACCCGCCCGCTCGCCGTTGTGCGGCGCGGCTCGGCCCGGCTCGCCCAGGCGCCGGCCAGCGAGGAGCCGGTGCGCTTCACCGGGCGCAACGACGAGTTCGCCCAGGTCGTGCGCTCCCTCAACGAGCTGCACGCCAAGGCCGTCGAGCAGCACACCCGGGCCGAAGGGCTCGACCAGGACCTCGCCAAGCAGCGCGGCCGGCTGGCCCGTCTCGCCGCCGAGAAGGCCGAACTGCTCGACCGCGTACGGGAGTTGACGGGCGAGCTCGAACGGGCCCGTGGCACCGTGAAGCACGCCTTCGTCAACCTGGGCCTGCGCAGCCTCGGCCTGATCGAGCGCCAGCTCACCGTGATCGAGGGCCTGGAGGAGCACGAGCAGGACCCCGACCAGCTCGCCGTCCTGTTCAAACTCGACCACCTGGCCACGGTCATCCGCCGCCACGGCGAGAACCTGCTGGTCCTGGCCGGTATCGAGCACCACCACAACCACCCCGGCCCGGTTCCGCTGGTCGACGTCATGCGGGCCGCGCTCAGCGAGATCGAGCGGTACGAGCGGGTCTCCATCCAGGCGCTGCCGCCCTACGCGCAGGTCGCCGGGTACGCCGCCGACGACCTGAGCCATCTGGTCGCCGAGCTCCTGGAGAACGCCACGTCCTTCTCGCCGCCGGAGTCCCAGGTCCAGCTGTCGGGCTGGCAGCTGGAGGGCGGCGACATCATGCTGTCGATCCAGGACTGCGGCATCGGGGTGCCGGAGGAGCGGCGCGCCGAGCTGAACCGCCGGCTCGCGGACCCCGCGTCCTACGAGCCCGGCGAGCCCGGCACCGAGGCGGGTGGCCTCGGGCTGCATGTCTCGGCGCTGCTCGGGCACCGGCACGGCGTGCGCATAGAGCTGCGGGAGCAGAAGCAGGGCGGCGTGGCCGCGGTCGTGGTGCTGCCCAAGGCGATCCTGCCGGAGGCGCCGCCCGAGGCGCCCCACGTGATGGCGACGGAGGGCGCGGCGCCGCGCTTCACCCTGCCGGGCGCGCTGGCCGAGGCCAACTCCAATGTCCTGCCGGAGCGCACGGAACGCTCCGGGGAGGTCGCAAAGCCCACCACGACCGAGCCCGCCGGGCCCCTTGAGCCGACCGCGTTCCCCGAG
The DNA here is from genome assembly GCF_042869775.1 of Streptomyces sp. NPDC006711. Classification (NCBI taxonomy): domain Bacteria; kingdom Bacillati; phylum Actinomycetota; class Actinomycetes; order Kitasatosporales; family Streptomycetaceae; genus Streptomyces; species Streptomyces sp. NPDC006711. The sequence goes on along the minus strand of NZ_JBIAGO010000013.1, from coordinate 21,439 downwards.
CCCGCCGCGTTCCCCGAGCCGACCGCGTCCCCCGAGCCCGCCGAGCCGGCCGAGGACGAGCCCCGGCTCCCCCTCGACGAGCCGACGTTCGAGATGCGCCTGCCCGAGCCACGGGCCGCCGTGCCCGAGCAACGGCCGCTCGCGCCCCGACAGGAGCCCGACGCGGAGCCCCACCCCAACCCGGACCCCGTGCACGAGCCCGCCGAGCCCGCCCAGGTGCCCGAGCAGCGCGTCACGGACAAGGGGCTGCCCAAGCGGACCCCCCGGGTCGTCAAGGCCGGGCCCGCCCAGGCGCGGGAGCGAAAAGGCGGCACCGACGCGGCCGAGGCGCTGCGGCGCAGGCTCGGCGGTTTCCAGCAGGGCGCCAAGGAAGGCCGTCGCGACGTGGCGGCGGAACTCGAAGACCCATCACAGCAGGCAGACACGGACACGGGGGAGACAGTCGAGGAGGTACGCGGATGAGTGCGACCGGCACCGGGACCGGCAGTCCCGGCAGCGGCACCGGCACGATCGGAGCGAGCACCGAGGCCCGCAATCTGCAGTGGCTGCTCGGGAACCTGGTCGAGGAGGTGCCAGGGCTCATCTCCGTCGCGGTCGTCTCGTCGGACGGTCTGCTGCTGCTCTCGTCCGACCCGGAGCAGCGCCAGGTCACCGTGGCCCGGCAGGGCCCGCGCGGATCGAGCGCCGACCTCGCCACCATCGTCTCCGGCATCGGCAGCCTCACCGTCGGGGCCGCCCGGCTCATGGACGGCGGCGGCGTCAAGCAGACGATGGTCGCGATGGAGGAGGGCAGCGTCTTCGTCATGTCCATCAGCGACGGATCGCTGCTCGGCGTGCACGCCACCCCGGACTGCGACATGAGCGTCGTCGCCTACCACATGGCGCTCTTCGTGGGCCGTGCCGGACACGTCCTGACCCCCCAAGTCCGCAGCGAACTTCGCCAGTCGATGGAGGCCGCCCAGTGACCCCGCCCGCCGAGAAATCCGCGCGGCTGCCCAAACGCGGCGCGGACAGGAAGCCCGCCCGCGTCCGCCCGTACTCGCTCACCGGTGGTCGCACCCGGTTCGGCCATGTCCTGTTCGTCGAGACGTTCGTCGCGGCCATCGAGGCGCCCCCGGAGCGCAAGGAGCTCGGCGGCAGCACGCACCGGATCATGCCGGAGATGCTGGCCATCGTGGAGATCTGCCGCGCGATGCGGACCGTCGCCGAGATCTCCGCGCTCCTCAAAATGCCGCTCGGCGTGGTCAGGGTGCTGCTCAGCGACCTGGCCGACCAGGGAAAGATACGGGTGTACGGGACCGGGCACGGCCCGGGCCAGCCCGACCGCGCACTGCTCGAAAGGGTGCTGAGTGGACTCCGCCGCCGCCTCTGAACTCCTGCTCCCCGATGAGCGGTTGCTCCCCTGGCAGCAGGACCGCAGCCGGGCCCCCATCGCCACCAAAGTCGTGGTCGCGGGTGGCTTCGGCGTGGGCAAGACCACCTTCGTCTCGTCCGTCTCGGAGATCACCCCGCTCCAGACCGAGGCGGTGATGACGCGGGCGAGCGAGGACACCGACGACCTCACCGCGACCCCGGACAAGCTGACCACCACGGTCGCCATGGACTTCGGCCGCATCACCCTGGACGACGATCTCGTCCTGTACGTGTTCGGCACGCCGGGCCAGCAGCGGTTCTGGTTCATGTGGGACGACATCGTGCGCGGCGCGATCGGCGCGGTCGTGCTCGCCGACACCCGGCGCCTTTCGGACTGCTTCCCCGCGCTCGACTACTTCGAGAGCTGTGGGCTGCCCTACATCGTGGCCGTCAACCACTTCGAGGGGACCGAGGCCTTCGAGCCCGAGGACGTACGCGAAGCGCTCACCGTGGCACCGCACATCCCAGTGGTGATCATGGACGCGCGCGACCGGGTCTCGGTGATCGAGTCGCTGCTCGGCCTGGTCGGCCACGCGCTTGAGGCCTGCCCCGAATAGACCCAATAGACCCCACCCCCCATGGCCCGCCACGTACAGATACGCACATAACGGAGAACGGTCCCGCATGCGGAGAATACTCATAGTCGGAGCCGGCCAGTCCGGCCTTCAGCTGGCCCTCGGGCTCCAGGCAAAGGGGTACGACGTCACCCTGATGTCGAACCGCACGGCGGACGAGATCCGGTCCGGCCGGGTCATGTCCACGCAGTGCATGTTCCACACCGCGTTGCGGCACGAGCGCGACCTCGGGCTGAACTTCTGGGAGTCCCAGGCCCCCAGGATCGAGGGCGTCGGCGTCTCCGTCGCGGCCCCCGACGGCTCGCGCGCCGTGGACTGGGTGGGCAAACTCGACGGCTTCGCGCAGTCGGTGGACCAGCGGGTCAAGATGGCCGGCTGGATGGAGACCTTCGCCCAGCGCGGCGGTCAGCTGGTCATCCACGGCGCGGCAGTCTCCGACCTCGACTTCTTCGCGCGCACCTACGACCTGGTCCTGGTCTCGGCGGGCAAGGGCGAGCTGGTCTCGATGTTCGGCCGCGACGCCTCGCGCTCCCCCTACACCGAGCCCCAGCGCGCGCTCGCCGTCTCCTACGTGCACGGCCTCGGGCCGCGCCCCGAGCACCCCGAGTTCGACGCGGTGCGCTGCAACCTGGTGCCGGGCGTGGGCGAGCTGTTCGTCATGCCGACGCTCACCACGTCGGGCCGCGCCGACATCCTGTTCTGGGAGGGCGTGCCCGGCGGCCCGGTCGACGCCTTCACCGGCGTACGCGACCCCGCCGAGCACCTGGCGCTCACCCTGGAGCTGATGGAGAAGTTCCTGCCCTGGGAGTACGCGCGGGCCACCAAGGTGGAGCTGACCGACGCGGGCGGCACGCTGGCCGGCCGCTACGCGCCCACCGTCCGCAACCCCGTGGGCCGGCTGCCCGGCGGCGGCCTGGTGCTCGGTGTCGCGGACGTCGTCGTGGCGAACGACCCCATCACGGGACAGGGCTCCAACTCGGCGTCCAAGTGCGCCGCCTCCTACCTCGCCTCGATCGTCGAGCACGGCGACAAGGCGTACGACGAGGAGTGGATGCGGGCCACCTTCGAGCGGTACTGGGACACCGCCCAGCACGTGACGAAGTGGACCAACGCCATGCTGGGGGTGCCCCCGGAGCACGTCCTGAACCTGATCGGCGCGGCCGGCCAGCTCCCGCCCGTGGCCGACCGCTTCGCGAACGGCTTCGACAACCCGGCCGACTTCGAGAACTTCTTCTTCGACCCCGACAAGACCAACGCCTACCTGGCCGAAGTGGGCGCCACCCAGGCCTAGTTGGGCTCGTCCTCGGAGGAGTATCCCGTGTCCACCCCCTGCGCCGCCCCCTCGGGGAGCCTCGGGGGGTGGTACGCGGACAGGGCCAGCGGATCGGCGGCGGGGTCGGGGCGGACCGCGCCGAGGAGCGGGTTGGCCGCGATGGGGGAGACCTTGACCCGGGCGCCGGGGCGCGGGGCCTGCACCACGAGGCCGCCGCCCAGGTACATCGCCACATGGGTGGCCTTGGGGAAGTAGACCACCAGATCGCCCGGGCGCAGCGAGGTCAGCGCGATGTGCGGCAGCTCGGCCCACTGTTCCTGGCTGGTGCGCGGGATCGCGCGGCCCGCGTGCGCCCACGCCTGTGAGGTGAGCCCGGAGCAGTCGTAGGACTCCGGGCCCTCGGCGCCCCACACATACGGCTTGCCGATCTGGTCGACCGCGTAGGTGAGCGCCCGGTCGCCCTCGGAGGAGGGGGCCCGGGTGCCGCTCAGGGCGCCCGAGGAGAGCAGGTCGCGCTGGGCCCGGTCGGTGCCGCGCTGTTCGAGCCTGGCCAGTTCGGCCAGCTGCTCGGGGGAGAGCTCGGCGAGCAGCTTCTCGACCTCCTTGAGCCGGAGTTCGACGTCGTCCTTCTCGCGCTGCTGGCGCTGGGCGAGCGCCTGCTGCTCCTCAAGCGCCCGGCGCGAGGCCCGCGCCAGTTCGGCGGCCTGCCGTTCGCCCCGGGTGAGCCGGTCCACCGCCGCCCGGCGTTCGCCGGCCGCGTGGGCCAGCACATGGCCCTGGTCGAGCGCGCTCTGCGGATCGTCGGCCAGCAGCACCCGCAGATATCCGGAGAGATCGCCCCGCCCCTGGTACTGCTCGCGCGCGAGCCGGCCCGCCGCACCGCGCTCGCGGGCGAGCGCGGCCCGCGCCGAGGCCAGTGACGCGCCCAGCTTCTTGTCCTCGGCCTCCAGGCGCTTGAGCTCGACGTCGGTGGTCTTGTACGCCTCGGTCGCCTCCTCCGCCTGCCGGTACAGCGTCTGGAGCTGGGTCAGCAGGACCGAGGCCGAGCTCTCGGGCGGCTGCCCGGGCAGCACCGACGCGGACTCGCCGGGCGGGGGCGCGGCCACCGCGTCCGGTGCCATCGTCGCCGCCGCCAGGGCCACGGCGACGGCCGCCGCGCACACCGGGCGCACGCGAGCTGACATGTCCTCACCTCCGGTCGCGGGCCGGTCCTTCCGGCCCCACCGGACCGGATCGTGGCACGCGCCGGGGTGACAATCACCAGGAAAAGGGCGAACGGGCCATTGGCCTCACTCGTGCGGCGGCAGCCCGGTGCGGGGGCTTGCGGCGTCGCCCTTCTTCGGCTTCGTCCACGGCCACCGGCGCGGCTCACGGCCCTCGGGTACATAGGTGTACTTCCAGCCGCGCGGCAGGCCGAGCCGCTTGGTGTGGGAGGCGGGTTCGAGCCGGTAGGCGTACACGGTGGCCGGGCCGCCCGCCGGGTCGGGCACGGGCACCTCGTACCACTGCGGCGGCTTGCCGGTCGGGCCGGTCAGTACCGGCAGGACGCGCCCGTCGAGGGGGCCGCCCACAAAGAGGGTGTTCTCGCTTCGCACCCCCCAAGTCTCACAGCAGGTGGGCCGCCCCGCTCACGACGGGGACCACGCGGCGCGCGAGCACACCCGCCGCGCCGTCGGCGGGCTCATGGACGAGCGCGGCCCGCAGCGCGTCGGCGGTCTGTCCGTCGGTGGCCGCCGTGGCGGTGAGCAGCGCCACCAGATGGTCCACGAGCCAGCCGCGCAGCTCGGGCAGCGGGGGCTGCTTTCCCTCGTCCAGCCAGATCAGCGAGGCCGCCTCCACCGCCGCTATCCAGGTGCGCACCATCATCCGCAGCCGGGGCCCGGGCCATTCCACCTCCAGGTGGACCAGGATCTGTTCGGCCGCGGCCCGCCGCACCTCGTCCACGATCGCCGTCGTGCGGGAGGTCTCGGCCATGCTGCCGCCCCGCAACAGCGCCGAGAACCCGGCGTCGTGGCTGTCGACGAAGGTGAGGTAGCGGTCAAGGGCCCGGGTGAGCCGCTGGGTGAGCGGGCCGCTCGGCGCCTCGGCGAAACAGATTTCGAGCTCGTCGGCGGCCGAGCGCAGCGCCGCCTCGTACAACTGCTGCTTGCCGCCCGGGAAGTAGCGGTAGACCAGCGGCCGCGACACCCCGGCCGCCTCGGCCACGTCGTCGAGCGACACGTCCTCCGGCGCCCGGTGCGCGAAGAGCGACAGGGCCGCGCCGAGGAGCTGCGCGCGCCGCTCCTCGACGCTGAGCCTGCGGTAGGCGGGGGTGGCGGCGGGTGAGCTCATACCGGCAGCGTAATCCCCGCGAGGGGGCTTTACGCCAGGAGTCCCGAGCTCTTCCAGAGCCTGCGGCTCACCCCGTTCAAGACACCTATGTCGTCGAGGAATTCGGTGAGACGGCCCGCGCCGCTCTGCATGACCTCGCGGCGGTGGCCGCTGGCCTTCACCTGGGCCACGGCCTCGCGCCGGTCGAGCCCGACGTTCTCGTACACCTTGGGGTTGACGAAGCAGGTGGCGAAGACGCGGGCCGCCTCGCCGCAGCTGAGCCGGGTCAACTCCCGTTCCCAGCGCGGCGCGGAGATCATCTGGCGTCGCAACTCCTCGCGGGCGTACCGGACATGGCGCGCCTCCTCGACCACGTGGATGCGGGTGACGCCGCGCACGATGGTCTGGACGCGGTCGTCCGGGAAGGTCAGGCGCTGCATCCAGTCCAGGATCTCCTCGCCGAGCAGGGTGGCGGCGAAGGAACCCGGCGTGGTGGAGACGGTCTTCAGGACGCGCGCGAGGTTGTGGTAGATCCGCGGCACCGGATACGTCGGCGCCCCGCCCTTCTTGATCATGCGGGCGAACATCATCGAGTGGCGGCACTCGTCGGCTATCTCGGTCAGCGCGTACCGCACATGGTTGCTGGTGACCGACTTGTCGTAGATGTGCCGGACGAGGAGCTGCATCAGGATGATCTCGAACCAGATGCCGAGCGAGGCGAGCGATGCGGCCTCGTGGCGGGCCAGCTCCATGCGCTGGTCCTCGGACATCCTGCGCCAGAGCGGGGTGTCGTAGAGGGAGAGCAGTTCCGGCGGCCAGAACCACTTGCCGTCCTCCAGGGGCGCGTCCCAGTCCAGCTCCTTGTCGGGGTCGAAGGAGTGCTTGGCGGACGATTCGAGCAGCCGCTCGGCGACCTGTTCGCGGTCCCTGAGCAGGCCGAGTGCGTCGCGGAGCACTTCGCTTTCGGTCACGGTTGTCATGGCGAGGGGCACCTCGTGGCTGGGTTACCTGGGGTCACCCCTTATGAGACTCCTTGTCAGCAAGCTCGTCAATCCCTTGCGCGCGACTTGTTGACCCCGCGTCTACCACCGTGTGAACCTGCCAACTGCACAGGGCTGTGCAGAAGTTGAGCCGATGGACGATGCCGTCCGCGAGGCGAAGGAGCCGCACGTGTCGACGCACGATCTCTATGTGAACGGCCCGCAGGAACCTCTCTGGCAGGTGCCGGCCACCGGCGCCGCCCGCTTCAGCTGGGAATACGCCGACGGTCGCGAGCGGCTGCTCGCCCTCTACCAGAAGGGCAAGGACAAGCAGTGGGACGGCGCCAAGCGCATCGACTGGAGCCTTGAGGTCGACCCGTACGACCCGCTGGGCACCCCCGACGAGGCGATGACCCTCTACGGCACCCCGCACTGGGCCAGGATGACCGAGCGCGACAAGGGCGAGCTGCGACTGCACTACACCTCCTGGCAGTTCAGCCAGTTCCTCCACGGCGAGCAGGGCGCCATGGTGTGCGCCGCCCGCATCGTGGAGTCGGTGCCCGACCTGGACGCCAAGTTCTACTCCGCCACCCAGACCATGGACGAGGCCCGGCACGCCGAGATCTACGGCCGCTTCCTGCACGACAAGCTCGGCATGCTCTACCCGGTCAACGACAACCTCAAGGCGCTGCTCGGCGACACCCTGCGCGACTCCCGCTGGGACATGCCCTACCTCGGCATGCAGGTCCTCATCGAGGGCCTGGCGCTCGCCGCGTTCGGCATGATCCGGGACACCACGGACAAGCCGCTGCCCAAGCAGATACTGGCGTACGTCATGCAGGACGAGGCCCGCCACGTCGCCTTCGGCCGGATGGCGCTGCGCGACTACTACAAGCAGCTCTCCGACGCCGAGCTGAAGGAGCGCGAGGAGTTCGTCATCGAGGGCTGCTACCTGATGCGCGACCGGCTGCGCGGGGTGGAGGTCCTGGAGAACTTCGGCATCCCGAAGAAGGAGGCCGAGGAGCTGACCGAGCAGAGCGAGTTCCTGCACCTGTTCAGGAAGCTGCTCTTCAGCCGCATCGTGCCCTGCGTGAAGGACATCGGCCTGTGGGGCGAACGCCTCCAGAAGGCCTATCTGGATATGGGCGTCTTCGACCTCGGCGACTCCAACCTCGACCTCCTGATGGCCCAGGACGAAGAGATCGCCGAACAACTGGACGCGGAGCGCTTCGCCGCGGAGGAGGCGGCGCGGGTCGCGGAGGTGGCGGGGGCGATCGAGGAGGGGGCGGCGCCCTGAGAGCGGGCGGTGCCGGTCGCGCGCCGCGCGGGTCAACGGCGCGACCGGTTCACACCCGTTCGGGTTGCGCTTCCCGGACTGCCGCTGGGTGACCCGACGGCGCGAGACAGACTCCGTCGCATGGCATTGGTCATGGGCGCCGAGGGCGAGGACGAGTTGGACGGCGAGTACAGATGGCCCCGGCCGCCCGTGGGCGGTTGGACCGCGGACGATCTGGACCGGCTTCCGGGCCTCCCTCCGCACACGGAGTTGATCTACGGGAGTCTCGTCTTCAGGAGCCCGCAGACCCTGTTTCACTCGCGCATGCTGTAGCTCTTGGAGAGCGCGCTCCTGGCCCTGGCTCCGGATCACCTTGAGGTGATCCGGGAGATGACGGTCAAGTTGGACCGGCGCAACCGCCCCGAGCCCGACGTCCTCGTCGTGCCCGTGGACGCGAACACCGGCCCCCACCAGACCTGGTTCAAGCCGGAGGATGTACTCCTCGCCATCGAGGTCGTGTCCGACGAATCGGTGGACCGGGACCGCGAAGTCAAGCCCCTCAAATACGCCCGGGCGGGAATCCCGCACTTCTGGCGGGTCGAGGAGAGCGACGGTCTGCCCGTCGTGTACGTCTACGAGCTGGACCCGGCCACCCACGCGTACGGCCCGGTCGGGATCTTCCACAAGGAGCTCAAGGTCGACCTCCCGTTTCCCATCGAGATCGACCTGACCGCGCTGGACCGCCGCTGACGGAGCCCGGCGTCACGGCGCCAGCGCCGCCTCCATCACCGCCTTCGCGATCGGCGCCGCGTCGCCCCCGCCGCTGATGTCGCCCCGGTTGGCCGACGCGTCCTCGACGACCACCGCCACCGCCACCGCCGGGCGGAACGTGCCGTCGGCCTGGGCCCAGGAGATGAACCACGCGTAGGGGCTGCCGATGTTGCCGATGCCGTTCTGCGCGGTGCCGGTCTTGCCGCCGACCGTCGCCCCCGGGATCGCCGCGCTCGTGCCGGTGCCGCTCTTCACCACGTCCACCATCATCTGCTGGAGCCGCAGCGCGGTCGCCGGGTTCATCGCGCGGCGGTAGGTGCGCGGCCGGGTCGTGGAGACGGTCGTGCCGCGCGCGGTCGTCCTGCGGTCCACCAGATAGGGGTACTTGAGGTCGCCGCCGTTGGCGACCGCCGCCGAGACCATCGCCATCTGGAGCGGGGTGGCCGTGGTGTCGAACTGGCCGATGGAGGACAGGGCCAGCTGGTCGGGGCTCATCCGGGTGTCGAAGTTGGACTTGGCGACACCCGAGGGGATCTTGATCCCCGTGTCGTTGAAGCCGAACTTCCCCACCGCCTCCACCATCTTGGCCAGGCCCACCTTCACGCCGAGCCCCGCCATCACCGTGTTGCAGGAGACGTTGACGGCGTACGCGAGGGAGGCGTTGCCGCAGCCGCTCGCCTCGTTGGGCAGGGTGGTGGCGGTGTTGGGCAGCACATAGGGATCGGGGGTGTCGGTGGGCGCGTCGACATCCGTGACCGCGCCCGCGTCCAGCGCCGCCGCCGCTGTCACGATCTTGAAGGCGGATCCGGGCGGATAGGTCCCGCGGATCGCGCGGTTCAGCATGGGCTGATCGGGGTCGCTGGTCAGGCGCCTCCAGGCGTCCGCCACCGTCCTGCCGGTGCCCGACAGGACGCCGGGCTCGTAGGACGGACTGCTGACCAGCGCGAGGATCCGGCCCGTGGCCGGTTCGAGCGCGGCCACCGCGCCCTTCTTGCCGGCCAGGCCCTTGAACGCGGCCTGCTGCATCGACGCCTTGATGGTGGTGACGGCCCGGCCCCCGGAGTGCCGGCTGCCCGTCAGGTCGTTCCACAGCGGGAAGACCGAAAGGAGCGGCGAAGTGCCCGCGAGGACGGGGTCCTCCGCGTTCTCGACCAGTGTTGTGCCGTACGTCTGCGAGGCGTAGCCGGTGACGCTCGCGTACAGCGGCCCGTTCTTGTACGTGCGCTCGTAGCGCAGCTGCTGGCCGGTGTCCTTCGACCCGGTGACGCTCTCCTCGCCGACCACGATCGCGCCGCGCGGCTGGTGGTAACGGGCAATGGCCAGGCGGCGGTTGGCGGGGTTGGAGTCGAGCGCGTCGGCCTGGAAGACCTGGACGCGGGCGGCGTTGAGCAGGAGCGCCACCAGCAGGACGAAGCAGAAGGCGGCGGCCCGCCGCATGTACCGGATCACGAGGCGGTCTCCTCCAGCGCAGGCCGGGACCGCGCGATGACACCCGGTTCGACCGAGGGCAGCGGGCGCCGCGCGGAGTCACTGATCCGGATGAGCAGCGCCACGATGATCCAGTTGGTGACCACCGAGGAGCCGCCCTGGGCGAGGAAGGGCATCGCCATGCCGGTGAGCGGGATCAGCCCCATCACGCCGCCCGCGATCACGAACACCTGGAGCGCCAGGATCGAGGCGAGCCCGCTCGCGAGCAGCCGCCCGAAGGGGCCCTGGAGGCAGAGCCCGGCGCGGTAGCCACGGGCCACGAGCAGGGCGTACAGGAGGAAGATCGCGGTGAGTCCGGACAGACCGAGCTCTTCTCCGGCGGTGGCCAGGATGAAGTCCGACTTCGCGGCGAAGCCGATCAGGAGGGAGTGGCCGAGGCCGAGCCCGGAGCCCAGGGTGCCGCCGGCCGCGAAGGCGAACAGGGACTGGGCGAGCTGGCTGGGGCCGAGGCCCGCGTCGATGGTGGCGTACGGATCGAGCCAGTCGGTGACCCGCGCGTGCACATGGGGTTCGAACAGGGCGACCGCGGCCGCGCCGGCCGAGGCGAGCAGCAGGCCCACCGCGATCCACCCGGTCCGGCCGGTCGCCACGTACAGCATGATCACGAAGATGCCGAAGAACAGCAGCGAGGTGCCGAGGTCGCGTTCCAGGATGAGGACGCCGACGCTCAGGAGCCAGATCATCACGATCGGGCCGAGCACCCGGCCGGTGGGCAGTTGCAGCCACCAGATCCTGCGTCCGGTGCCGGCGAGCGCGTCGCGGTTGGCCGCGAGGTAGGCGGCGAAGAAGACGGCGAGCAGGATCTTGGCGAGCTCCGCGGGCTGGAAGGAGTAGCCGTCTGCCCTGATCCAGATCTTGGCGCCGTTGACGGGCGGAAAGAGGATCGGGACGAGCATCAGGGCCAGGGCCGCGGCCATCGAGACGTAGGCGTACCGCTGGAGGACGCGGTGGTCGCGCAGGACCAGGACGACGAGCAAGAACAGGACGACCCCGAGCGTGGACCAGACCAGCTGGGCGGGGGCGGCGCGGTTGGCCGGGGTGCCCAGGTCGAGCCGGTAGATCAGGACCAGGCCCAGCCCGTTGAGCAGCACCGCGATGGGCAGCAGCAGCGGGTCGGCGTACGGCGCGCGGAAGCGGACCACGAGGTGGGTCAGGAGCGCGAGCAGGCCGAGCCCTGCCCCGTAGCGCGCGGCGTCGGGCGGCACCGTGCCGTGCCTGGCGAGCCCGACGTCGACATAGCCGATGACCACGACCAGCACGGCACCGGCCAGCAGAAAGAGTTCGACGCCCCGCCGCTTGGGGAGACGGAGCTCGGGTGGGCAGGCATCCGCCGCCGACGGTGCGGTCATGGCAGGCAACGTAGCAAGATGCGCGTCTTATGTCCCCGTATGTCGCTGGGCGTCGAGCGGCCCTTATGGGTGACCGGGCGGGAGCGTCCGGCGTCGCGCCAGGATTCGCTCCCGCTAACCACCTCGGCCGCGCGACGCGCGCGCGGGTCAGCACCAGCGGGGCGCGGGGCCGATGTTGTCGATGTAGGCCGCCGAGCCCCACGCCCAGGTGCCGTCGGTGAGCAGATACCAGTGGCTGTTCCCGTCGACCCGGTCGCCGGCGGACTTGCAGAAGATGTGCACGATCGAGCCGTAGGGGGCCCGGCCGAGAATCCTGCTGCCCCGGGTGGGCCGATCGCGCAGAATCAGGCCGGACTTGGCGGTGACACGGCCTTTGTACTCGTGGTGCGCGGTGTCCTCGGCGGCCGCCGTGCCCGCCGTGGCGAGCACGGCGACGGCGCCGGTGGCCACGCACAGGCCGAGGGCGGCAAGGGGTGAGCGCAGGAACATGGTGCCTCCTGTGAAGGGGCGGGGCCGCAGGTGAGCGACCCTCAATTCGCTTGCCTCACAGTAAATTCGCTCCTTCGGGACCGCAAAGCGTGACGACGCGTCACGCGGAGTCCTGACCCGGGTGGGCATCGGGCGCCGTCAGGCCGACGTACTCACGCAGTTCGAGCCTGGCCACCGCGCCGCCGTCCGGCGCGTTGCCGAAGCTCAGCGTCGCGCCGATCACCGCCGCCTGCCCCGCCGCGATGGTCAGGCCGAGCCCGTGCCCCTTGGTGCCCGCGTCGGTGCGGAAGCGCTGGGGGCCGTGGTCGAGCAGATACGCCGGATAGCCCCGGCCGTGATCGCGCACCGTGACGACCGGGCCGTGCACCGTCAGCTCGACCGGCGCCCGGCCGTGCTTGTGGGCGTTGGCGAGCAGGTTGCCGATCACCCGTTCAAGACGCCGCTTGTCGGTCTCCACACAGGCGTCCCGCACCACCGTGACGACCGTGTCCGCCTCGGGCGTCCCGGACGCGGCCGACGCGCGCACCACCCGCTCCACCACCGGCGCCAGCTGTTGCAGATCCAGGTCCACGGTCTCGCTGCCCGCGTCCAGGCGGGAGATCTCCAGCAGGTCCTCGGTGAGCGAGCGCATCGCGTTGACCCGGTCGCGCACCAGCTCGGCGGGGCGCCCCTCGGGCAGCAGCTCGGCCGCCGCGTGCAGCCCGGTCAGCGGAGTGCGCAGCTCGTGCGCCACATCGGCGGTGAAACGCTGCTCGCTGAGGAGTTTGCCCTGGAGTGTGGAGGCCATCGTGTCGAGCGCGCCCGCGACGGTGGCCACCTCGTCCTGCGGGCGCGAGGGGTCCTTGGTACGGGGGTCGTTGACCCGGGCGTCGAGGTCGCCCGCTTCGATCCGGCGCGCCACGGTCGCCGTCAGGTGCAGCCGCCGGGTGATCCGGGTGACCGCGAAGACGCCGACGAGCAGGGTCGCCCCGATCGCGAGGATCGACGAGCCGAGGATGGCCTTGTCCAGGCCGTTGATGGTGCGGGCGCTCTGGGTGTAGTCGATCTCCGCGGCGAGCGCCCGGCCGTCCGCCGGACCCGCGGCCCACATGGTGGGGCGGCCCCGGTCGTCGTCGACGAGGGTGCCGCGCCTGCCGGACAGGGCGAGCGCGCGCAGCGAGCCCGGCAGTTCCGGCGGATCGATGCCCGCCCCCGGCGGCAGCTGCTCGCCTGCCTCGTACATCTGGGTGACGTCGGCGAGCCGGGAGAGCGCCTTGTCGCGGGCCTCGCCCACGGTCTGGCGGGTCACCGACACATGCACCAGGACGCCGAGCAGCGACGCCAGCGCGCAGCACATCACGGTGATGAACACCGCCGACTTCCAGGTGAGCGTCGCGGTCCAGGCGGGCAGCGGCAGCCGGGACGGACGCGTTATCCGGGGAAGGTTCATGGTGCGTCCGCCGTGGGACCGGCCGGCGGGCTCGCCGTCGGCGGCTTCTTCTTCGGGGTGGGCTGTCCGGCACCGGGCGGCGCGTGGTGCTTGCCAGGGGTGTCGGCGCCCTGCTTGCGGCGCACGATCTCGTCGCGGGTGGGGAGCATCGCGTGCTGGTGGTCGTCCCAGGACCAGGCGGTGCGGTACTCATAGCCCGGCATGCCCGCCGACACCGACCGCAGGATCACGTCGCGGCCCGCGAGGTCCACGCTGATGATCTGGTCGACGGTGGACATGATGCGGATGAGGCCGCCGTCGGCGGCCGGCATGTAGCAGCGCACCGCGAGTTCCTGGTCCGGCATCCGGATGCCCAGGATCAGCTCGTCCTTGCCGTCCCCCGTCAGGTCCCGGTAGTAGGGCCTGAGCACCGGGCAGCCGGCCGGCTTCTGCTTGCAGGTGCCCAGCTGGCGGACCGTTTCGTCGTACAGGCCGTCGCTGCCGCTGTAGGCGTGGGGGTGCGCCTTCACCTCGGCCTGGACCACGGCGACCGGATTCAGCTCGCGCACGTCACCGCCGGACACCTTGATCCCGGGCACCTGCTCGGTGTCGGTCCCGCCGTAGTCGTTGGGGGTCGCGGACGCGGGCGGCAGATCGGGCCACAGATGGATGGGGCCGATGGCCGTCGGCGTCGCGCCCGCGCTCTTGAGGTGCCCCGCCCCGCCGCAGCCGGACAGCATCAGGGCACCCGCTGCGGTCAGCAGGGGTGCCACGAGTGCGATGCGGCGGTAGCGGGTCAAGGTGCTCCTGTCGTGCGGTGACCCCAGGCTATTTCACCGTGCGCCGCGCCTTCGCCGTAGCCCCGGCACCAAAGGGCCGGGACGGGCTCACTGCTGGTACGGGTTCTGCCCCTGCATCTGGCCCGGCTGCGGCTGGCCGTAGGACTGCGGCGCGACCGGCTGCGCGAGCAGCCCCTCGGCCTGCTCCTTGGTGATCTGCTGCTGGAGACCGCAGAACGTGCACTGTGTGCGGAACTTCGTCGAGAACGGGAACAGCGGCACGAAGAACAGCGTGAACTTCGTGACGTACTTGCGCACCGCGTGCGCCGCCGGATTGCCGCAGTTGCCGCACACGAGCGTGAGCATCGCGAGCTGGTACAGATAGCCCCGGGTGCCGAAGATGATCATTGAGTGGTTCCCCTCCCGTATTCATGGATGCGTGTCGCGCGTCAGTGTCGTGGTCATGACCGCGCCACGTCCATCGCGTCCGGACCTCGCGTGGTGGCGGTGGCGTCGGGGCACGATGCCCAGCCGGCTTATTGCCCTCGCGGGCAACGGCTGTTCCCATGGTCGGGGTGGGGTGATGGGGCATGGCAGGACTGCGGGTCACACCGGTGCACCGGCACGGACAGGCGCGACTGTACGTCAGCCTCCCGGACGGGCGTGCCGCCGCCTGGTACGACCGGGACACCGGACGCGTGGCGCTGCTGCTCGCCGGTCACGAGGACGAGGTGCTGGCCGCGCTGCGCCCGTACGCCGTCGGGGAACTGCACGTCGGGCCGCCGCCCGTGCCCACCCCGGCCGACCTGGTCCGGCTCTTCCTCCACCCCGACGACGACCTCGCGCCCAACCGGCCCGGCGAGACGCTGCTGCACGAGCCGGCCGGGCCCGCGCACCGCTTCACGACCGCCCCGCACCGCCGTGCGCTCGCCGCGCAGCAGCTCGCCGGGGCCGCGCTCGACCGGCTCGAAGGGGCGGGCTGGCGGGTCCTGCACGCGCTCGCGCTGCCCGGTGGGGCCACGATCGACCACCTCCTGGTGGGCCCGGCCGGAGTGTTCACCGTGCGTTCCCTCCCGACCCGGGGCCGCCGGGTGCGCATCGCGGACCCGCTGGTCGCCGTCGGCCGGGCCGCCCCCGCGCCGCTCCTGCGCGGCATCCGGCACGAGGCCGAACGCGCCGGTCTCGCGCTGGCTGCCGCCGTACGGCCGGTCCTCGTGCTGGTCGGCGCCGAACGGGTCGAGCGCGGCCCGGTCCCCGACGTGACCGTCCTGAAGGACGGCGACATCCCGGGCCTGGCCCGCCTGGGAGGCGTCTTGAAACCGGCCGACGTGGCATCCCTGTACGCCCTGGCCCGCGACCGCAGGACGTGGCTACGCGTCTGAAGGGGTGCCGGGCCCGCCGGGGCTCGGGCCCGCCTGGCTCGGGCCCGCCTGGCTCGGGCCCGCCTGGCTCCAGGGCGTCGGGCCCGGGGGCGCGCCAGGCCCGGCCCGTGAGGGGCCGCCTTCACCCCTCGGACCGTACGCGGACGAACCGGGCCGTCCCGTGGCGGCCCGCCGTCTCGCGGAGCTCCACGAGGAGAGGGCCGGTCAGCATGCGGACAAGGCCGTGGTCCGGGTCGGCGGTCGGCGGGCCGAGGCGCCCGCTCACCAGCTCGGCGACCTGGCGGGACTGCACGGCGGTCAGCCGCGGTGACGTCTTCAGGATCCGCTCGTCGGGCAGCTGGACCAGGAGCGCCTGGGGGCGCTCCGCCGGGCCGAAGACGCCCAGGAGCGCGGCGTCCCGGGTGTCGGCGTGCCGGATCTTCTTCCACGCCCACGTTCCTCCGGGCCGGTAGGGCGAGTCCAGCGCCTTCGCCACGATCCCCTCCACGCCCACCGGCCGCAGATCGCGGAACCAGCCCCGGGCCGTCTCCTCGTCCAGCGTCGCCAGCACCCGCTGAAGCGGCGGCCCCACGTCCTGGAGCGCGGCGCCGAGCAGGTCCCACCGGTCCCGCAGCGGCAGCGCCCTGACGTCCCGGCCCGGCAGCGCGAGCAGGTCGAACGCGATGTAGGACACCGCCACCCCCGCCTGCGCGCGGTCACCCGGGGACCTCAGCAGATCGGTGAAGCTCAACCGGCCCTCGCGATAGGCGCAGAGTTCACCGTCAAGGACGGTGCCCGGGGGCAGACACGTCCGCAGATGGGCGCGGATCTCCGGGAACTCCCCGGCGAGATCCCGGCGGGAGCGGGACTGGAGGAAGACCCGTCCACCGTCGAGAACGAAGGCCAGGGCGCGAAATCCGTCCAGCTTGAGGGAGTACTGGTACCCGCCGGGCGTGCCGCCCTGCGCCGGGATCTCGTCCGCGCGCCGGGGACGCATGACGTCGACCGGCGGACGCAGGACTACTTCCGGCGCGCCGTGATCCATGCGGCCGGGCTCGGCCGGCGGGCCCGGGCCGTCGCTCACGGCAGCCGGCCCGCGCCGCCGGGAGCCATCAGCGGGGCGAGCAGGTCGCCGTCGCGTTCCAGACGCGGCCCGATGTCCCCGATCAGGAACATCAGATCGTCCGGCGCGCCGCACGCCTCGACCTCCGCCCAGGACACCGGCGCGGACACCGAGGGCCGCTCCCTGGCGCGCACGGTGTAGGGCGTCGCCGTCGTCTTGGCGGCGGAGTTCTGACTGAAGTCGACAAACACCTTGCCGGGCCGCAGCGCCTTGGCCATCTTGTGCGTGACCAGGTCGGGAAGCGCCGCCTCCGCCTCCCTGGTCAGCACCTTCGCGTACGCCGACACCCGCTCCGAGGGCGTCGGATCGAGCGCCGCCAGCAGATGCAGCCCCTTGGACCCCGAGGTCTTGGCGTACGCCCGCAGCCCGTCCGCCGCAAGCCGCTCCCGCAGCCAGAGCGCCACCGCGCAGCACTCGACCACGCTCGCGGGCGCCCCCGGGTCGAGGTCGAGGACGAGACGGTCCGCCTCGGCCGGGGCCTGTGCCCGCCACTGCGGGGTGTGGAACTCCACCACCAGGTTCGCCGCCCACATCAGCGTCGCCAGATCCGCCACCACGACCTGCCGCGCGGCCTTGTCGTCCGAGCGCGGCACTTTCGCGGTATTCACCCAGGAGGGGGTGCCGGGCGGGGGATTCTTGGTGAAGAAGCGCTGCCCGTCGGGCCCGTCCGGAAAGCGCAGGAACGACACCGGCCGGCCCCGCAAATGGGCCAGGAGCGGGTCCGCGACCGACGCGCAGTAGTGCAGCAGCTCGCCCTTGGTGGTCCCGGTCGCCGGATACAGGACCTTCTCCAGGTTCGACAGGGCGATCCGCCGCCCCTCCACCTCGGTGATCGGCGTCATACGATGAGAGTCCCACGAACCACCCAAACCGCACTCCTCGGGGACGAAGAGGAGAAACAGTGCGATCCATCTGGAACGGCGCGATCTCGTTCGGCCTGGTCAGCATCCCGATCAAGCTCGTGAACGCCACCGAGAACCACTCGATCTCGTTCCGCCAGATCCACACGGCGGACGGCGGCCGGGTCCGCTACCGCAAGGTGTGCGAACTGGACGGCGAGGAGCTGAGCGGCGAGGAGATCGGCAAGGCGTACGAGGACGCCGACGGGTCGATGATCCCGATCACCGACAACGATCTGGCCTCCCTGCCGCTGCCCACGGCCAAGACGATCGAGATCGTCGCGTTCGTGGCGGCCGACTCGATCGACCCGCTCCAGATGGACTCCGCGTACTACCTCTCCGCCAACGGAGTACCGGCCGCCAAGCCCTACACCCTGCTGCGCGAGGCCCTGAAGCGCAGCCGCAAGGTCGCCATCGCCAAATACGCGCTGCGCGGGCGGGAACGGCTCGGGATGCTGCGCGTGGTCGACGACGTGATCGCGATGCACGGGCTGCTGTGGCCGGACGAGATCCGCGCGTCCGACGAGGCCGCGCCCGAGGCCGATGTCAGCGTCCGCGAGGCCGAACTCGACCTGGCCGACGCCCTGATGGACACGCTCGGCGAAGTGGACATGTCGACCCTGCACGACGACTACCGCACGGCCGTCGAAGAGCTGATCGCCGCGAAGGCGGATGGCGCGGTGCCCGCCACGGAAACGGCCCCGGCCGCGCCCGGTGGCAAGGTCATCGACCTGATGGCGGCGCTCGAGAACAGCGTCAAGGCCGCGAAGGCCGCGCGCGGCGAGGAGCACGAGGCCGACGGGGAGGGCGAGGGCGAGACGGTCGCCGAGGTCACCCAGCTGAACGCGCGGAAGTCCACCGCGCGCAAGGCACCCGCGAAGAAGAGCGCGAGCGCGAAGGGGGAGGGTGGCAAGGCCGAGGGCGCGGCGAAGAGCACGGCGTCGAAATCCACCCGGTCGAAGTCCGGCCAGGCCAAGTCCTCCGCCCAGGAGAAGTCCTCCGCCCAGGACAAGTCCGCGCAGCCGGACAAGCGCACCACGGGCGGGCGCTCCTCCACCGCCAAGAAGTCCGCCGCCGCGAGCCCGAAATCCACCGGCGCGAAGAAGTCCACCTCCACCACCGCGAAGAAGACGGCGGCGAAGAAGACGGCGCCCAAGAAGCGGGCCAGCGCCTGAGTCGTGCGCCCCGGCGCCCGGCCTCGATTCGGTAACGGAAGGGTTGCGGCGCGCCCCAGGTGGCGAAATGGATGCCCAAGGGTGTGAAAGGGGTGTGGTCATGCTGCCAAGAACCGTCGACGACCACACCCGTAGCGCAGGGCGCGGCAGCGCGGAGCCGGCCGTGCTCTCGGTCCTGCCGTATGCGGTGATGGCGCTGGTGGTCGTCGCCAACCTGATAGCGGGCCCCACGGTCGGACTGCTGCCGCTGGTCTCGCTCGGCCCCGCCTTCGCCGGCCTGGCCGGCGGCTGGAGACGTACCGTCGCGGCCGGCCTGATCGCGCTGGTGGCCGGGGTCGGACTAGGCGTCTACAGCGGCCTCTTCGAAGAACGCAGGGGCTACGCCTCGCTCGCCGCCGTCGCCGGTGTCACCGCGGTCGGCGTGGCCGGATCGGTGATGCGCCTGCGCCGCGAGGCGGAACTCGCCGGAATGCGCTCCATCGCCGAGGTCGCCCAGCGGGTCCTGCTGCGCCCCGTGCCGCGCAGCGCGGGCCATCTGCGCGCGGCGGTCTCCTACACCTCGGCGGTCGCGGAGGCGAGGATCGGCGGGGACCTGTACGAGGTGGTGTCCGCGCCCGGCGGGGTCCGGGTGATCATCGGCGATGTGCAGGGCAAGGGCCTGGAATCGGTGGAGACGGCGGCGGTGGTGCTCGGCGCGTTCCGGGAGGCCGCGCACGACGAGCCCGATCTCAAGGGGGTGGGCGCGCGGGTGGAGCGGGCGGCGGGGCGGGCCCTGGAGGGCGAGAAGTTCGTCACCGCGATCATCGCCGAACTCGACCCCGCGAACGGCGCGGTGTTCCTCAACTACGGCCACCCCCCGCCCCTTCTGGTACGCGCCGACGGCGAGGTCTCCTTCCCCGAACCCGCCCAGTATGCCCTCCCGCTCGGCCTGGGCCTCGGCACGGGAGAGGGCCCCCAGCCGTTCCAGGTCCCCTTCGCCCCCGGCGACCAGCTGCTCCTCTACACGGACGGCGTCACGGAGGCACGCGACCGCTCAGGCGCGTTCTACCCCCTGGGCGCCCGCACCCTCCTCCTCAAGGACCCGGACCCCGAATCGGCCCTTGAGTCCCTGCGCCGCGACCTGATCCTGCACACCGAGGGCCCTCTGCACGACGACGCCGCGATGCTCCTCCTGCGCCACCGGGAATGACACTTGGGCCGACGCGGGCCTGACCGGCGCCGACCTGGACGCCGCGCGAACGGCCCTGATTTCCCTCTGGTGCCACCGGACGGGACCGCCCGGACAGGGGTCTGCAGCCCCCTGCCGGTCCTGCCGGTCCTGCCGGTGATGCGAGTCGCCCATCGTGACGGGCACGTGCACCCGTCCCGCGTGCGGGAAGGGGCCGGGTCGGAACGGACCCGGACGGGCCCGTCAGCTCAGGCGGGCGTCGGCGTAGACGACCATCGCGTCCCGCAGATAGACGGCGAGACCATCAGCGATCTTGTCGTAATTCGCGCGCATCCCAGGCTCGTCCACATAGGTCTGGCCCAGCCCCTTGTACGCGACCGCGTTCGGCGTCCAGAACCGGCAGATGCCCCGGTAGTGCTCCTCCACCTCGGCCTGGACCGAGGCGTCGTCGACCGGCGTGCCGGCCACCATGAACTCCGCGAAGCGGATCATCTGGGCCGTCACCTCGCGCTGCCACCGCTCGGTGTCCTCGGGCGTCATCGTCTCGACCGCCCGCTGGGACTGCTCCCACGCCTTCGGCCACCGCTCACGGACCTTCTCGTTCTCCTCGGCGGAGGGCTCGAACCCCTCGAACAGGTTCTCCGGACGGTTGATCTTGGTCATGGCGTCGTTCTCCTCTGCTTTCTCCAGTTCGGCGATGGTGCGGCCGACCGTGCGCGCCAGGGTGGCGAGCCGGTCCTTCTCCGCGAGCAACCGCTGGTGGTGCTCTCTGAGCACCGCCACGCGGTCGACCTGGCTGTCCAGGACCGCCTGGATCTCACGGAGCCCGAGACCCAGCTCGCGCATCAGCAGGATCTGCTGCAACCGCAACAGATCCGCCTCCTCGTAGTAGCGGTGCCCGTTGCTTCCGATCCAGGCGGGCGGCAGCAGTCCGATCTCGTCGTAGTGCCGCAGCGTCCGGGACGTCACCCCTGACATCCGGGCCACCTCCGCGATCGACCAGGCCATGACTGCCCTCCCATCGCCGGGCCGGCGTTTCCGGCCCGAGAACGACGTTAGAAGTTGACGCAACGGAAACCGCAAGCCGCGAGCCCCGCCCGTGCCACCGGGCCGTGACGGCACCCCGCGCGCGGGCGGGCCGGTCCGTCCCGGCGGGGGTACGAGACCGAGCGCGAGGGGCGTACGGAACCACGCCCCGCCTCGTGTAATGTTCTCCGGGTTGTCGTGCAGCCGGGACGGTTCCGCGCCAACCATCCGCCGCAGGTTCCTGCGGCACCCCCACTCAGCAAGATCCCCGACCGGGGTGAATTCGGCATGCCGAATTCTATTCCTGTCGGCCCGGAGACTCGATTACGAACCACCCGGGGGATCCGCTAGAGTTCAGGACGTCGGAACGGCCCAACAGCCGGGAAGGCAACCCGATTTCGACCGGGAATCAGGCCCGAAAGGATCTGATAGAGTCGGAGCCGCCGGAAAGGGAAACCCGCGAGGGAGAACCTGAAAGGCGCCGAGGAAATCGGACACGAAAGAGTCTGGTAGAGTCGGAAACACGAAATACCGAAGGGAAGCGCCCGGAGGAAAGCCCGAGAGGGTGAGTACAAA
>NZ_JBIAGO010000012.1:211339-220436 GCF_042869775.1 Streptomyces sp. NPDC006711 | reverse complement strand
GCTCCA
The DNA here is from genome assembly GCF_042869775.1 of Streptomyces sp. NPDC006711. Taxonomy (NCBI): domain Bacteria; kingdom Bacillati; phylum Actinomycetota; class Actinomycetes; order Kitasatosporales; family Streptomycetaceae; genus Streptomyces; species Streptomyces sp. NPDC006711. The sequence continues at coordinate 220,430 of NZ_JBIAGO010000012.1, read as the reverse complement.
GTACCGCCACGACGTCCTCAACGGCTGCCTCACCGGCACCGGCCTCCGACGCCAGCCACCATGACGACATCACGCATTCAAGGTCAGTAACTGCGTGACAACGCCGACGCACAGCGGCGCACAGCCGCGGACCTTTGCGGACCGTCCCAGCAGGTGAGAAGCACACCGGCCCAAGGTCGAGCGCCCCGCTAAGTTGCTTCGGGACGAAGAGGTCGCACGCCAATGCCTTCAGGCTGCCTTTCGTAACAGGAAGAGGCCCGGATCAGGATCCGGGCCTCTTGTCGTTCGGTTACGAATGGCTGCTAGTCGAGCGCCCCCGTTGGCCTCTGAAGAGGATCACAGACTGACATGGGTGTGAGGTCCGCAACCGCCAAGCGATGGCCGCGGCTTGTTGCTACGCGAAGGGTGGTTTGTAGGGCTTCGATCAGGGCCGCCGCCATGCGTTCAAGCGCCGGTCGCTCTGTCTGCTCGTCGCTGAGCAGCTCCACTCCACGGGCCACCAACTCAGCAGCCCTGCCGAGCTGTTGTGTTTCCGTCTCGTCCGCCAGGCGGGACAGGCGGCTGGCCGGGTCGTCGGTGCTCAGGAAGCACGGTTTGCCGTCCGGGCCCGACCAGGGCAGGAGGCGGAGCTCATCGTGCGGGGTCATCGTTGCGCCAGCCTCTCTGCCGTCATGCGATGGGTGGTGAAGAGGGCGTTGGCGCGGTCGCCGGGGAGGACGAGGTGGGCCGCTTCGGCCACGCGGCCCGTGATGTCGGTTGAGACCCGGGTGATTGCCAGGATGGCCAGCGCCGTGCTGATGCGCAGGGCCGCAGCTTCGCCCCGAGTCGGAAGGCGGGCGCCGACCTTCTCCTCGGTGTCGGCGAGTGCTGGTCGCCGCTCTGCCAAGCTCGCCTCGACCGATCCCCAACAGGGCAGCTCGGCTGATGTGTTGGCCGGTGCCAGGTCGCGCGGGACGTAGAAGCGGATCAGGCTGTGTGGCGAATCGCCCTCGTAGCCGACGCAGCGCAGTTCGGTCAGCGGGCTGTGGAGCGGCACCTTCAGTAGCGAGGCCAAGTCACCTCGCGCCCAGATCTTGGTGGTGCGGACTGTGACGCGGAGGGTCACCCTTGCGGCATCACGGTCGATGGCCATGTGGCCGCCGCCGACGTATGTGACCTGATGAAGACGGCGGCGCACGAAGTTTCCTTTGCCGTGGATCTTCTCGATGAGCCCTTCGCCCTGGAGGACCGACAAGGCGTTTCGAAGGGTTGGCGTGCTGACCCTGTAGTGGGCAGCGAGTTGGGCTTCCGAGGGAAGGCGTTCGTCGGGCTTGAGGCGTCCCGTCGTGATCCGGGCGCGTAGGTCGTCGGCGATTGCGTACGGGAGGGGCGGGGCGGGCCGGGTCACCACCTTGACGGCCCCCTCGATGTGATCAATCGAGTGTGGACGTACATCGTCAACTGTTCGCCTGACTCGAAGAGGGGCCGTTTGGCTCCACCTGGGAGTTGGCCGAGGTACGTCACACGGCACGGGCGGGCGCCGGTCAGGATGACGTCGCCGCATCGCACGTTGGTCGAGGTGATTTCGACAGGGGCCGTCAGGGAACGTCCGGAGGTCCAGTTCTTCACGGGGACACCCCGGCAGTCGTATCCCGGTCGGAGACCGTGTGGCACGAGCACGTGCAGGCCTCGTAGATCACGGGGACGTCGCTCGGCGCTGTTGTCGGCACAGAATGCGCGCACTCGCGGTGCTGTCCGACCCGGCACGGGCTCGATCGGTACGGGCTCGATCGGTACGGGGCTTCGAAAGTCCTCTGCGCTGCAAGAGACTGGAGGCGGCGGTATGGCATCAGAGGACCTCTGCCGAGCAGTAAGGCGTTTCGACCCGAGCGCGAAGGGCGAGCATCGTGGCGCGCTGCTGTGCTCGTTGCTCGGATGCCAGCAGGTACGGGCGGATTAGGGCCGTCTCCTCCCCGATCAGCACCTCAGTGTGCTTCTGTGGCTGCCCAGGGATCTGCGCCGCCCGGCGATCGCTACCAGCCGGGTGATTGGCCGTGGTGCAAACGGCAGTTGGGGGACGCCGGCGTTGCCGGCGCCTTTCTGAGAGCCGTTCGCTGAACCGCGATGCGGCGCTGCGGATGCCGTTGAACACGATGGTGCTCCTATCGCTGTTGGCCAGGCCCCGGGGCGTTGTCCGTCGCGGGGGCTGGCTTGCGTACGGCGGCCCATAACGTGCGACCGCCCAGGCTGGTGGCGAGAAGTCCGAAGCGGTCGGCCTTTGCGACCACGTCCAGAGCCTCCTGCCATGTCTCGGTGGGGAGGTGGTCGGGCACCTCCGCCTCGATCGCGGTCTGCCGTGCATGCTCCTCCACGCGCGTGGTGAGCCCGAGGGCGGAGAGTTGGGCGGCGATGGCCCCCGCGCTCACGTCTGAAGCAGGCACAGGGCAGCCTCCGTCACCGCTGATCACATTGAGTGAAGCTAGTTAACTAGATTAGAGCTAGTGGACTAGATTTTCCATATGCCTCAGCAGCCGCCCTATCTCCGCATCGCTGAAGTCCTTCGGCGGCGCATCGAGGATCGCGAGTGGACGCCGGGCGATCGGCTGCCCTCCCGCGCTCAGATCGCTCAGGAGTGCGGTGTGGGCGAGAACGTCATTCGTCGGGCGCAGGAACTGCTGATCTCGCAGGGCGTGTTGGAGGGGCGGGCCGGGTCCGGGACGTACGTCGCCGAGCCACGGGAGCGCGTGCGTGTGGTTCGCTCTGCGGCGCGCGAGCAGCCCGACGGCTCTCCGTTCCGCTCGGACATGCGGGCCCTGGGGCGTCAAGGTGGCTGGGAGAGCCGGACCGATGCCAAGGTTCCGGCGCCGGGTGAGATCGCGTCGCGGCTCGGTATCGCGGAGGGCGATCTCTGCGTTCGCACCGTTTACGAGTTCCTCGCTGACGGCCGGCCCGTGCAGCTCTCCACGAGCTGGGAGCCCTACGACCTCACCGCGGGGACGATCGTCGTCCTTCCCGAGGGCGGGCCGCACGCCGGAGCGGGCGTCGTGAACCGTATGGCCGAAATCGGGATCACGGTGGGCCATGCCGTGGAGCAGCCGGAGCCGCGGCAGGCCACCGCCGAGGAGGCGTCACTGCTCGGCATCCAGAAGGGTGCTCTCGTCACGCACATCCGGCGGACGTACTACAGCGATCAGGGGCGCCCCGTGGAGACGGCCGACATCGTCGTGCCCGCCGCGCTGTGCGAGATCGTCTACGAGGTTCCGATCAACCGGCAGTGACAGCGCGCTTGGGCGTAGTGCGGGGCCCAGCTGTGGGATCGGCACCGCGCATGCGGGCAGTGTCCGCCCATCCCGGCGGGAGGACGATGGTCGGCGGGTCTGTCGGTCTCTCTGGAACTGCCCCAGTCGGCACGTCTGGTGGGGTTGGGTCGATCGGCCGCACGAGCCTTTGGAAGCTTGCCCCGTGCCGGGGTTGTTCCGCTGACATCCAACGCCGACATCAACGGCCACGATCAGTGGCGTACCTTGGCAGTCTGAAGTGGCACCCGGGCGCAAGGCAGGCCGTAGCCGCGCCGGGACCGAGCGAACTTGTAAAGCGGGGGTCGTCGGTTCGAACCCGACAGGGGGCTCGTGGGTGAAGGCCCCCAGTCGAGGTTGGCTGGGGGCCTTTGGCATCCGTCCTTGACCGCAACGCGGCTGATGGCCTCGCGCTGGTGGCCTGCACTGGCAGAGTGCGCCCATTGCCGCGAGTTGCTGGCGTACTGTCACCGTCTTTTGCGGAGCGGAGGAAGGCCAACGCCGCTCGTCTCCATGCCCGTGGCCGAGCCGGGGTGAAAGTCCGCGACGACGGCCGGTGGTGGAGCGCCCAGGCTTGCCAAGCGGTGTCCGCGGAGTGCTGCTACGCGGAGAGCGCCGCCTAGGGCTTCGATCAGGGTCTCCGACACGCGTCGGATCTCCGCCTGGTTGATCGTGTTGACGGCGAGCAGGTCCAGAGCATGCCGCATCAACTCGTGGGCGAGGTCGAGTTGTACCGCTTCCACCTCGTCTGCCAAGCGGGACAGGCGGCCGGCCGGATTGTCGGTGCTCAGGTAGCAAGGTTTGCCGTCCGGGCTCGACCAGGGCAGGAGGCGAAGTTCGTCGGATGGGGTCATCGTTGCGCGGGACGCCGGTGGGCGCTGTTTGCGCTGCGGTGTGCGCGCACTCGCGGTGCTGGCCGACCCGGCACGAACTCGATCGGTACGGGCCGTCGAGAGCTCTCTGCGAGGCACGAACCTGGTGGTGGGGGAGGTGCGGCATCAGACGTTCCCCGCCCAGCGGTACGGCCTCTCGGTCCGAGAGGCCGCGAGGACCGGCGGCGCGTGCCGTGGTGGTCGCTCTGACGGCAGCAGATACGGGCGGACCAGAGCCGTCTCCTCGCCGGGCAGTACTTCGGTGTGTTTGTGCGGATGTGTAGCCGGCTGCGGCGCCCTGTGGTCGCTGTCTCGCAGGCGAAGGGCCTTGGCGGAATGGGCAGTTGAGGGGTGGCGGTGATGTCGGCGATGCCTGCCGGAGAGCCGTTCGCCGATCTGCGATGCGGTGCGGCGGATGCGGTTGAACACGCTGGTGCTCCTATCGCTGTTGGCCATGTCCAGGAGCTCGGCCCGGCATCGGGTCCGGCTTGCGTACGGCGGCCCAGGGCGCGCGGGGCCACGGAACTCCGCCACAGTCGCGCTCCGCGCCAGTGCGACATCTCTAGACATCCTCAGAATTCCGCTACCTCTCTAGAGATGTCAACCGCAGGGAAGGCGGGAGAGGTCGGCTCCTGTAGTGGTGCCGTGGTCACGCACAGGGAGCAAGCCCCCAAGCCGTGGCCTAGGCTGTCTAGAGAAGAGCGAGGGAGGCTTCCGGAGATGGTCAACACCGACGACGACCGTCGGCCCAAGTACCAGCGGATCGCGGATTTCCTGCGCGATGCGATCGAGTCGGGCGAGTACGGTCCCGGTGACCGGCTTCCGGGGGAGAACGAGCTGATGGCCGCGCACGGCGTGGCGCGCATGACGGCTCGACAGGCGCTGAGTGTGCTTCGCGACGAAGGCATCGCCGAGGCCCGTAAGGGTGCCGGTGTGTTCGTGCGGTCCTTCCGTCCGCTCCGGCGCCGTGGAATCCAGCGGCTTGCCCAGGAGCACTGGGGCAGTGGCCGTTCCGTCTGGTCCGCGGATACGGGTGATCGCGTACTCGAGGTCGATCAGCTGTCCGTCTCGGAGGAGCCGGTTCCGGCTCACATCGGCGCCGTCCTGGAGTTGGGCGAGGCCGAGGCTGTGTGCGTCCGGCGCCGACGGTTCGTCCTGGACGGGAAGGCTGTCCTGCTCGCCACGAGCTACCTGCCCATGACGTTGGTGGCCGGATCCGCCATCACTCAGGAGGACACCGGGCCCGGCGGCACCTATGCCAGGCTCGCCGAACTCGGTCTCAAGCCCGTGCACTTCCGCGAAGAGATCCGGTCCCGGATGCCTTCGAAGGACGAGGCGGCACGGCTGGGCATGGCCTCCGGTACGCCGGTCATCCTCATCTGCCGAACCGCGTACGCGGGTGAGGGGCAGCCGGTCGAGATCAACGAGATGACTCTCGACGCGGCCTCTTACGTCTTGGAGTACGACTTCGACGCGTGATCAGCCCGAGCGGTTCGAGGGCAGACTGGCGTCACTCCGCGCGTCTCCGCGCGTCATGATCCGTACGTCCTGGAGGGGGACTCGCATGTTCGGCAGTGGTAGGACTCTGAGCAGCTTCAAGGTCGGAGACAAGGTCACGGTCAGGGGGCCGAGTGACAGACCCCTGTATCACCACGGGTCACACGGGACCGTGGTCACCATAGGTACCAAGCGGGTCCACGTAAGGATGGACCGGGCCGCGTTCGAGAGTCACGACGGCGAGGTGGCGAACTTCCTGCCGGGGGATCTGGACCCCGGGCACGTCGGAACGCCCCGGAACTCGGACCGTATGAATGACGCCTTCGTGGCCGTCAAGTTGGCCGCCGGCGCCGATCTCGTGACCGTGGCGTTGGAGGCCGGGGTCATCACGGCCGAGCAGGGGGAGCAGATCAAGGCCGTGTGGGCGCGCCACTTGCAGGGCTGACGAGTGCGGTCACGGCCAGGGCTCACGTCGCACCCGGGGCGGGTTCGTGTCCGCGTGACAGCCGCCACGCATGGTCGTGGGCCCCGTGGACGGAGCTGTCCCGGGCCGCGCGCGTCGCGAGAGGCCTCGGCAGGTGACGGGCCGCTACCGCTTCAGCGCCCGATACCGCTTGAGGAGAGCCGTGAGCCGCTGCGGGTCCGCGCCGCCGTTCAGTTCGGTCAGGAGGTCGTCGGGACAGAGTTCGTACAGGTCGCCCCAGAAGCGGCGTCCTTTGTTGTCCCAGATCCGGTACCCGCCCGGCGCCCCGCGCGCCACGTAACGCCGCTTGCCCACGCTGTCATGCCCTCTCCCTGGCCTGTGGAGAGAGTACTTCGGTGGTGCCCGTGGTGTCGGTTTCGTGGTCATTGCTTCGCAGGCCAGAGCTATGATCGTTCGAGCGCTCTCGCCGGGCTGGGGCCCTGGCGCGACGAGTGCGGCACGTGCGAAGGAGTGTCCCGGGGCTGGCGAGTCCCGGGACACCTGCCTTTCGGGGCGCGGGGCGCGGGGAGAGGGGCGGTTGGGTATGAGTCGTCGGTCCAGTGGGCTGGTCGGGGTGTGGGCCGAGGCGCAGCGGCAGCAGCAGCGGCAGCGGGAGGCGCAGCAGCGGGCGGTGGTGCAGGAGGAGCGGCGGCAGCGGGCGTACGAGCGTGACCTCGCCCGGACGCAGCGCGAGCAGCAGGCGGCGTACCGGCAGGGTCGGGAGGCGGATGCCCGGCTGCGGACGCAGGAGCTGGAGCAGCAAGTCGCCGAGCTGGGCGGGCTGTTGGCGCAGGGGTGCCGGGCGGCGCCGTTCCGGGTCGCGGCGCTGACGCGACCGGAGGCCGTCGCGCCGTTCGAGCCCGGGCAGCTCGCGCAGCCCGTGACGATGCCCGACCCCGCGCACTATCAGGCCCAGGGCGGCTGGACGGCCGGGCGGCGGGCGCAGGCGCAGCAGGAGGCGCAGGCCAGGTACCGGCAGGACTGGGACGCCGCGCAGGCCGCCGAGGCGCACCGCGTACGCCAACTCGCCGCCTACCGGGCGCAGTACGACGCCTGGGCCGCCGCGCAGCTCGCCGAGGTACGCGCCCACAACGCCGGGCTCGCCCAGCTGGTGGACGCGCTGCGGGCCGGCGAACCCGAGGCCGCCGTCGACTACTTCACGGCCGCCCTGTACGCGTCGGGTGCCTGGCCCGAGGGGTTCCCGCGCCAGGTGAGCGCGGCCTTCGACCGGGGTGCGCGCCAGCTCGTGCTCGACTGGGAGCTGCCCGGCATCGAGGTCGTGCCGGAGGTCAAGTCCGTACGGTACGTGGCGAGTTCGGACACCGAGAAGGAGACCGCGCGGCCCGTCACGCAGCGGCGCGCGCTGTACCGGGACGCGCTCGCGCAGTGTGTGCTGCTCGTGCTGCGCGACCTGTTCGCGGCCGATGAGTTCGGAGTGCTCGAATCGGTCGTGCTCAACGGGTTCGTCGACGACGTCGATCCGGCCACCGGGCGCCGCGCCGAGATCTTCCTGGCCGCGGTGAGCGTGCCGCGCGCCACGTTCGCACGGCTCAATCTCGGGCAGGTCAGCGCGGTGGACTGCCTGGTGGACGCGGTGCGCGGGCAGCTGTCCGCCAAGCCCGACCAGCGCGCCGCCGTACGCCCCGGGCGCCGGCCCGCCGACGTGGGCAGCGGGGTGGTGTCGCACGGCGGCGGGGACGAGCCGGACCTGTTCACGATGGACCCCATCGCGTTCGAGGACCTGGTCGCCGAGCTGTTCCGTGCGCGCGGCATGCAGGCGCTGACCACGCAGCGCTCCAACGACGGCGGCGTCGACGTCGAAGCGCTCGACCCGGACCCGATCAGCGGCGGGCGGATCATCGTGCAGGTCAAGCGCTATCGCCATACGGTGCCGCCGACCGCCGTACGCGATCTGTACGGGACCGTGCAGGGGGCCGGGGCCAACAAGGGTGTCCTGGTGACCACGTCCGGCTTCGGGCCCGGGTCGTACCGCTTCGCCGAGGGCAAGCCGCTGACGCTGGTGTCCGGGGAGGAGCTGGTGGAGCTGCTGCGTCAGCACGGGTTGCGGGGGCGGCTCGGGGGGCCGGGGGGTGCGGGGGGTGCGGGGGCGCCGAGTGGTTCCGCCCAGCCGGCGGGGGGCGAGTCCGGGGGCGCCGAGGATTTCAATGTGCTCGGTATGACGTGGGCCGGGGCGGTCGAGCTCGACGTGTGCGCGCTGGTGTGCCGGGGGGCGCGGGTGCTGGCCGAGGAGCACTTCGTGTTCTTCAACAACCCGGAGAACCCTGGGAGTTCGGTCCGTATGGTGCCGGGGGTCGGGGGTGACCGGGCGGCGGTACGGGTGGTCTTCGACGCGTTGCCGGAAGGCGCGGACCGGCTGGTGCTGGTGGCGGCGGTGGATCCGGAGGCGAACCCCGGCCAGGATCTGGCGGGCTTCACCGAGGCGGCGATCTGCCTTCGGGACGGGACGGGGGGCGAGCTGGACCGGCTCCCCGTCTCGGACGGACGCCCCGGTGAAACGGCCCTGGTCCTGGGGTCGTTCCGGCGACGCGCGGGCGGGGACTGGGACTTCGTGCCGGGCGGGAAGGGGTATCGGGGCGGGCTGGGGGAGTTGGTGGGGGAGTACGGGGTGGCGGTGGCCTGAGGGGGGAGTGCGTGGTGCGTGCTGCGGTGTGCGGGGTGGTGCGGGCCGGCGCCGACCCCGCCAAGGGGCGCGGGGAACTGCGCGACCAGCCACGCACGGTCGGCAGCCGGGGTTCCTGGGGCTCCGCCCCAGACCCCGTTCGCGCTGAAGGCGCTCGCCCTCAATCGCCGGGCAGGCTGAAGTATGCAGGGCTGGCCAGCACGGGCCCCGCCAGGGGCGCGGGGAACTGCGCGCTCAGCCACGCATGGTCGGCAGCCGGGGTTCCTGGGGCTCCGCCCCAGACCCCGTTCGCGCTGAAGGCGCTCGCCCTCAATCGCCGGGCAGGCTGAAGTATGCAGGGCTG
>NZ_JBIAGO010000012.1:143202-211243 GCF_042869775.1 Streptomyces sp. NPDC006711 | reverse complement strand
CCGTTCGCGCTGAAGGCGCTCGCCCTCAATCGCCGGGCAGGCTGAAGTATGCAGGGCTGGCCAGCACGGGCCCTGCCAGGGGCGCGGGGAACTGCGCGGGGAGCGCCCACGGTCCGCAGCCGGGATTCCTGGGGCTCCGCCCCAGACTCCGTTCGCGCTGAAGGCGCTCGCCCTCAATCGCCGGGCAGGCTGAAGTATGCAGGGCTGGCCAGCACGGGCCCTGCCAGGGGCGCGGGGAACTGCGCAACACGCTCGGCCCGGGTCGGCGGAAACCCGGCACCCGGCACCCGGCACCCCGCACCCCGCACCCGCACCCCGTCTCAACCGCGCCCCGCCACACGATCCGCCAGCACCGCCACCGGATCCGTCGTGGCGCGGGCACGCGCGAGCTCACGCCGGTCCGCCCCGCGATACGCCGCGTACATGCCGCGCACCCCGAGCCACCGCAACGGCTCCGGCTCCCACATCCGCACCTTGTGGCCGACCCACGGCAGACTCGTGAGGCCGGTCTCCCCGGCCTCGCCCGAGTCCCGCCGCACCAGATCCCGCAGGGTCCGCGCCGCGAGGTTCGCCGTGGCCACGCCCGAGCCGACGTAACCACCCGCCCACCCGAGCCCGGTCGTACGGTCCAGGGCGACCGAGGCGCACCAGTCGCGCGGCACGCCGAGCACCCCCGACCAGGCGTGGCTGATCCGTACCCCGGCCAGCTGCGGGAAGAAGCGGACCAGGATCTCGCGCAGGGCGCTCACCGTGGCCGCCTGGGTGCGGCCGTCGTTGTCGGTGCGCGACCCGAACCGGTACGGCACCCCCCGCCCGCCCAACGCGATCCGGTCGTCCGCGGTGCGCTGCGCGTACATGTACGCGTGCGCCATGTCGCCCAGCGTCTCGCGCCCCGCCCAGCCGATCGCCTCCCACACCTCGGGCCCCAGCGGCTCCGTCGCGATCATCGAGGAGTTCATGGGCAGCCAGGCCCGCCGCTGCCCCTTGAGGGAGGCGGTGAAGCCCTCCGTGCAGCGCAGCACATAGGGCGCGCGGACGGTCCCGTACGGCGTGACGGCGTGCCCGGGCCGGATCTCGGTGACCGGCGTCGACTCGTACACCCGCACCCCCAGCGTCTCCACCACCGAGGCCAGCCCCTTGACCAGTTTCACGGGGTGGACGCGCGCCCCGTGCGGCGTCCACGTCGAGCCCACCGCTCCCGCGACCCGGATCCGCGCGGCCGTCTCGCGCGCGCCGAGCAGCAGCCGGTCCTTCTCGCCGAAGGCGGTCTCGGCGGCGTGAAAGGCCTTGAGCCGCGCCAACTGGGCCGGGGTGTAAGCCACTTCGAGCACCCCGCCCTGGTGGATGTCGGCGTCGATGGACTCCGCCGCCGCCACCCGCACCACCTCGTCCACGGTGTCGTTCATCGCCTCCTGGAGGCGCACCGCGCTGTCCCGGCCGTGCAGCGCGGCGTACCGGTCGCGGCCCGCGATGCCGTTGTAGAGCCAGCCGCCGTTGCGCCCGGACGCGCCGTAGCCGCAGAAACGGGATTCGAGGACGGCGACGTCGAGGAAGGGCGCCGCCTTCTTCAGGTAGTACGCCGTCCACAGGCCGGTGTATCCGCCGCCGACGATCACCACGTCGGCGCTGGCGTCGCCGGGCAGTGGCTCGCGGGGCGTGGGCAGGCCGTCGGCCGCGTACCAGAACGAGATTCCGCCGTTGATCGCACTCATGGCCCCTGTTCGTACACCCGCCCAACGTCCCTGTCCACCCATGGAATCCGCAGGTGAGGGGCGCGTTGCGGATTCCGTGGGGGGCGAGACGGCGTGGGCGGGCCGTCCGGCGGCCGGTGGAGCGCGGCGGGGTGTTCGGTGCCGGGAGGTGGGTGGTGCGGAAATCGTCGTGGACGCACCGGACGCGCCCCACACTGTGGCCGTGTACGCCCCTCACCGGGCCGGTTACGGGCGAGCGCGCTTCGGCGAGGCGGAGTTCCGGAAGGGTGCTCGCCGGGGTCGACCCGTCCTGAACCCCGGGCGTGGCCGCCGCGCGAAGCCGCCCCGGGCCCGCCCGACGGCCGTGCGGGCCGCGTCGGCCGGGTTCCACGGGGCGCCGCCCCGCCCCCGGGTCAGCGGATACCAGGCGAGACCGATGAGCACGGACGCGAAGTGGCCGAGGTCGGTGAAGGTGCGCCCGTCGAGCAGCGGGGCGCCGTAGAGGACGAGGACGACGAGCAGATAGAGGTACCGGTACGGTCGCGTGATCCGGTACGTCAGGACCGCGACGACCCCGGCCAGAGCGTAACTGACGCCTACGTCAAGGGTGTTGACGGCCGCGCGCGGCGCGTAGTCGTGCCGGATCGCCCACAGCAGGGCGCCCTCGCTGACGAAGGTGGCGGCCACGTGCGTACCGAAGGCGACGACCAGCCAGCGCCAGGTGCGCAGCCAGCGCTCGGCCGGGGCGTGGAAAAGGGCGTACAGGACCGCGTACGACAGCCAGCTGCCGCCGTCGATCCAGAACGCGCTGGTCATCAGGACCCGGCGCGGGTTGGCCGACAGCTCGTGGATGTTGGTGGAGCGCTGGCGCAGGAAGTCCGCCTCGAACTCCGGTGACATGTGACGCAGGGCGATGGTGGTGACGAACAGCGCGGCCAGCCACAGACAGGTGCCGGGCGCGCCGCGGACATGGCCCAGCACGGCACGGACCGGCCGCATGCCCGGGGAGCGGAACCTCATGCCCCCGATTCACGCACGCGGGCGGGGCGGCCGCCGGGACCGACATCCGGGGCGGGGGCCGCGTGAACGGCAGGGCGCTGTCCGCTGGGCGGAACGGGCCGGTGGCGCCGGGCCCGGGCGCCATAGTGTGCCGGCATGATCCGCGACGCGACCCCCGCAGACGTACCCGTGCTCCACGCGATGATCCGTGAGCTCGCCGCCTACGAGAAGTGCCCGGACGAGGCCCGGGCCACCCAGGCCCAGCTGCGGGAGGCCCTGTTCGGCGAGCGGCCCGCGGCCTTCGCGCACCTCGCCGAGGACGCGACGGGCGCCCCGGTCGGCTTCTCGATCTGGTTCCTGAACTTCTCCACGTGGCGCGGGACGCACGGCATCTACCTGGAGGACCTGTACGTACGCCCCGAGGCACGCGGCGACGGCCACGGACGCGCCCTCCTGGCGGAGCTGGCCGGCATCTGCGTGGCCCGGGGCTATGAGCGGCTGGAGTGGTCCGTCCTCGACTGGAATGTGCCTGCCATCGAGTTCTATCGATCACTCGGAGCAGTGTCACTGTCGGAGTGGACGGTGAACCGGCTCACGGACGACGCGCTGAGGAAGCTGGGCGGGGCCGAGTAGCCCCCGGCTGATCAGCGGAAACCCCGGCTCCTCTGCCACGGGGGAGGCGGAGGAGCCGGGGCCTGAGCCGTTCTCGCTCAGTGTTCTCGGGGCCGGTACGGAAGCTGCGTAGCGTGTCCTGTCCATGGTTGCGGCCCGGGGCACGGGGGTGGCGGGGGTGGAGCGATCGGTTCGCCACACGGTAGGCAGAACGCCCAGCCCGTTTCCGGGTCCGTCTCGCACTCGGCATGACAGAACGGGCATTCCTTCATGCGGGCCTCTCAGGTCATGCCGTGACGTCGTACTCCCCGGCCTTCACGGCACGGGTGAACAGCTCCCAGGACTCCGCCGTCATCGTAACGACGGTGTCCGGGTCGGTACTGTCGCGGAACGCCACCACGCCCGGCACGTTGGTCGCTACCTCCGGGCAGTTGTTCTGCGTGCGTGGGCGGCACGCGGTCATGCCAACGAACTCGAATGAGGGGTGTTCGGTCATGATCTCTGTCCCATCGCCATGCGTGCGGGGAGACGTTCCCCGCGCCGTGGTGCCTGCCCGAACCCCGTTGGCTGTTGTGATTCGTAGCCGAGAACCGGAACTGGGGGCCTGGCCGGCGGGGAGGTCCCGCATCCTTCGGTGCTGCTCGCCCGTCTGAGACTTGACCGCCCCGGGCGCAGCTCCGGGAGAGGGCGTCACGCCGGAGGGCCGCCGCCTGGCGGGCCAACCATTGCGGTGGCGGAACGGGCGAAGCGCGCCCGCTGCCTTGATTCCTCCTGGGCCATGGCTCTTCCCTTCGAACGTTGTCGGTAGGACCAAGCTAGGAAGGCGGGACTCCCAACGGCCAGCAGCGTGCACGATGTTGCACGGACATTAGTCGAGCTGGTTGATCTCGTACGAAATCAAGGCTCGTGCCGAGGCACCGTAGACCGCCATGTCGGCAAGCTCCGCGAAGGTGTCGGCGTATGTGGCCACCTCGCTGGGCTGGGTCAGGGTGAGATACCCGGAGACAAGCTCCACGTTCACCTGCGACGCGTCGAAGATCCAGAACCCTTCCACTGGCATCCGTCGGCGGGTCGCGCTCATCGGCACAACTCCCAGGCTGACACTGGGCAGAGTGCTGACGGTCCGCAGGCGTTCAAGTTGTCCGCGCTGGACCTCTGTGCCGCCGATCCCGTTCCGCAGGACCGGTTCCTCCACAAGGAACGCGAACCGCCGGCCCCCCTCGTACAACACCCGCTGACGCTCCATACGGACGGCCACGGCCTCCGCTACGTCGTCCACCTCGACTCGCCGCCGCTGGACCGCCCGCAACACCGCTTCGGTGTACCCGTGGGTCTGGAGCAGCCCCGGCACCAACCACGAGGAGTACGCCCGGAAACGGTGGGTCCGTTCGAACAGGGGACGGCGAGATTCCTGAGCGTGCTTGAGCCCGGCCCGCTCCATGCGTCGCCAACCGGTCCACATGCCTTCAGCGGCTCGCAGAGACGCAACCAGGTCCGCAGCCTGGTCCGCTGCCCCGCACGCATGCGCCCAGGCCCGGACGTCGTCAGCGGACGGGGGCGTCCGCGCATTCATGATTCGGGACGACTTGGAACGACTCCAGCCGCAGCGATCTGCGATGTCCTGGCCGCTCAGCCCGGCATCCCGGCAAAGCTCCGTAAGGCGGTCTGCCAGGGCTTGCCGGGCCTGCCGTGCGCTGGATGAGGGCGAAACAGCCATGTCACGTTCTCGGCGTTCAGGCGGGCCGATACTCCTCGTGAGGAATGGCTCGCTGCCACACGGCCTCGAACGCGTCAGTGGCCAGCTTCACCCGTGCTGAGTCATCGGCGTACTCGCGGCCATCCTGCGCGAGTTGGCCCTCACCGGTGAAGTGATGGAACAGCGCGATCGAGTTGTCGAACACCCAGAAGTCTGTACCTGGAAAGGCCAGGTCTGTTGTCTGTCGGCGCGGCAGCCAGCGCACCGACTCACCCGCGGCAATGTTGGTGAACGTCAGGTCGTACTCGTACCGCGCGTACGCGCTCAGCGGCTCGGAGACGATCCGTGCCCGCCGAACGGTCACCCCACGGGCAACGGCATCCCGAACGGCGTCATGCCAGCCGCCCCACCATGCCGAGTGGTCGAGGGGGTTGAGACGCTTCCCGCCCTGCCAGGCGATGAATTCCGGGTCGTCGAGCATGTACGAATCCCGCAGCTCAAGGTGGACCGCCGACCTTTTGGCAGTGGCCAGGGCGTTACGCGCGGGTGGTTGCACTGCCGTTCTCTCCATCCGTGGGGCGGGGGATGTATTTCAGCATCTCCGCCGGTAGCCGGACGATCGTCTCGTGGTTGGGAACGTCCGTTGAGTGGCCGGGGACGGAGCCGATCTCCTGGCATGCCTTCACCTCCTCCTCAGTCGCCTTGTACGACTGAATCAAGAGGTCTCCGGTCTCCTCATGGAGCCAGATCGTCGGGGACTCGTCGGTGGGCGTGTTAGAGATGATCCCGAGGAACCTTAAGGTCACGAGCGCTCCCGCTGTCGAGTGGGTTGCACCAGCGTGCACGAGCCTCGCGCCTGCCTATGACCAGGGTCAAGAGGGCCTTCAGGAACGTCGAAAGCACCAGTCGCATGCCCATAACTGAGCGGTCCTGGGGCGATATGGCGGCGAAACAGCAGTGGTCCAATATGCCAGAAGAGGCATTCTTGCAGGTCAGATGCTTACAGCGTGTCGGGGTAGGGGTCCTGACGGGCCCTAGAACCTCTACGAGTCGTTGGGTGCGCGGCCGCAGGACGAGTGGGCGGTGTCCCGGCTGACGGACGGTGCGCTGAGCGAGCTCGGTGGTCAAGTGACGGGCAGCGGCCTTCGATAGTTGATGCTTCGCCTGGTGGCGTGCCGTTGCTCGGGCCGCGTGGCGGGAATGTGACATGTCCGGGGCAGGAATGTCCGGAGTGAGGGGTTCCCCCGGTCGCGAGCAGGGGTGATTGTCAGTGTCATGGTCCAGCATGGGGACATGGCAGCGGCACGGAGTGCGAAGAAGACGGCGGCCGGCGCGGGTGCCCGCAGGGCGGAGGTGCGCCTGCCACCACTGGCGCCGTTCGGCGCGGGTGAACTGGAGCCGGAGGGTGATTATGACGGGCTTGAGTTCAGGGATCTCGACCTGGCGCGCCAGCAGGCGCCCAGCGCGCGCTTCCTCGACTGCGGCATCTACGGCTGCGTCCTGGACGATACGAAACTGAGTGGAGCCCGCTTCATCGACTCGGTGCTCTCCGGGATCCGCGGTGTGGGCACGGACATGGCGCGGGCCAAGCTGCGCGACGTGGAGGTGCGGGACGTCCGGATGGGCGGAGTTCAGCTGCACGGGTCGGTCCTGGAGCGGGTGCTGGTCAAGGGCGGGAAGATCGACTATCTGAATCTGCGCGAGGCCGAGCTGCGCGATGTCGTCTTCGACGGGTGCGTGCTGGCCGAGCCGGACTTCGGCGGCGCCAAGCTGACCCGGGTGGAGTTCCGCGGCTGCGAGCTGCGCGGGGCGGACTTCACGGGCGTGCGGATGACGCAGGTCGATCTGCGCGGGGCGACTCTGCTCGACATCGCGCGCGGGGTGGAACGCCTGGCCGGCGCGGTCATCAGCCCGGCCCAACTCCTTGATCTGGCCCCGGCGTTCGCGGCGCAGGTGGGGGTGCGGGTGGAGGCGTGATGGTGGGGGCGTGAGGGCGGGAGTGGCGCGGCTTGGGCCGGGTCGGCCCCGGGCGCGTGCGCCTCTTGCCCGGGGTGGGGCGGGCCCGGGGGGCGTCCGCCTCTCGGCCTGGGTGGGTGTCGGGGCCCCCGGGCCGTCAGTCGACGCGTGGGAAGCGGGCTTGGAGGTCCCAGACGACCGGGTTCTCGCCCAGGTCCTCGTGCAGATCGGTCAGGTCGGCGATCAGATCGTGCAGGAAGTCCCTTGCCTCGCGGCGCAGTTCGGTGTGCGAGAACGTGAGGGGTTCCTCGTCGCCGGGCATCCAGTCGGCCTCGACGTCCACCCAGCCGAAGCGGCGTGCGAAGAGCATGCGGTCGGAGGACTCGGTGAAGTCGATCTCGGCGTACTGGGGCCGGGCGGCGCGGGAGCCCAGGGGGTCCCGGTCAAGGAGCTCGACGGTGTCGCACAGCGCCCACGCGAAGTCGAGCACCGGCACCCATCCCCAGGCTGTGGACACCTCGCGGTCCGCCTTGGTGTCGGCGAGATAGACGTCTCCGCAGAAGAGGTCGTGACGCAGGGTGTAAACGTCCGCGGTTCGGTAGTCGATGCGGGTGGGGTCGGGGAAGCGGCGGGATAGGGAGTAGCCGATGTCGAGCACGGGTCGATGGTGTCATGGCGGCTCCCCCAGCCCCGCGTACGGGTGCCACCCCCGTGTACGGGTGCACCCCCGGGTGCGGGTGCACCCCCGCGTGCGGGTGCACCCCCGCGTACGTATGCACTCCCGGTTCGCACGGGCCCCGCGCCCGCATGGCGGCCGGCCCGTGCCCCCGCACACCGGGCCCGGAAGCGGAACCGGCACCCGGCGCGTGCCCAGGCCGGGCCCGTAAGCGGAACCGGCACCCGGCCCGGAGCCGGAACCCGGTGTGGCCGGCGCGGCCAGAGGCGTCCTCGACGAGACGTTCGCGCGAGCCCGCGTCGCCACGCTGCGGAAGCAGTCCCCGGCGGGGGGAAAATCCGGTGCTCGGCAGCGCGGCACCGGTACGCCCGTAGGATCACGGACGTGGACAAACGACCGGAGCGGCGGACCGCGCCGAAGGGGCCGGGGGCCCGCCGCAGCCGTCGCGGACGCCTCGCCGCCGCGCTGCTCGCCGCCCTCACCGTCACGTCCTGCGCCGGCGGCGTGAGCGGCACCCCGGGCGCCTTCGGCACGCGGGACCCGCTCTTCCCCCGGCTCGGCAACGACGGTTACGACGTCGAGCACTACAGCCTCGACCTGGACTACGACCCGGCGTCCGGGATCCTCACCGGCGGGGCCACGATCGTGGCCCGGGCCACCAAGGACCTCAGCGCGTTCGACCTCGACTTCGCGGGCATGCGGGTGCGCGACGCCACCGTCGACGACGAGCCCGCCGCCGTCAGCCGGGCCGGCGACGAGCTGACCCTGCGTCCCCACGAGGACCTGACCCGGGGCGAGACGTTCACGGCGCGGGTGCGCTACTCGGGCAGGCCGAGGACCATCACGGACGCCGACGGCTCCAAGGAGGGCTGGCTGACCCAGCCCGGCGGCGGCGTGCTCGCGCTGGGCGAGCCGACCGGCTCGATGGCGTGGTTCCCGTCCAACAACCACCCGAGCGACAAGGCCACGTACGACATCAAGGTGACCGTCCCCGACGGACTGCGCGCGGTTTCCAACGGGGAGTTGGCGTCCACGGTTCACAACGGCGCCCGTACGGCGTTCAGTTGGAAGGTCAAGGAGCCCATGGCCAGCTATCTGGCGATGGTCGCGATCGGCCCGTACGAGATCGACGACAAGAAGACCACCAAGTCCGGCATCCCCGTCTACGCCGCTGTCGATCCGGGGGCCAAGGATCGCGCCTCCGGGGTGCTCGCCCAGCTGCCGGACATCCTCACGTGGGAGGAGGAGCGTTTCGGGCCCTACCCGTTCTCCTCCACCGGCGTGGTCGTCGCGCCCGCGAAGTCCGCCGGTTACGCCCTGGAGACGCAGAACCGGCCGGTGATGCCGCTCGACCAGTTCGACGTCAGCACCCTGGTGCACGAGCTGGCCCACCAGTGGTTCGGCGATTCCGTCACCCCGGCCACCTGGCGCGACATGTGGCTGAACGAGGGGTTCGCGCAGTACTCGGAGTGGCTGTGGAGCGAGCAGCACGGCGGCCCGAGCGCGCGGGAGCGCTTCGCCACGGAGTACGCCAAGGACGACGGCGACGAGATCTGGGCGTATCCGCCCGCGTCCCCGCCGACCGCCGCCGACGTGTCGGGCCGCCCGGTGTACGTGCGCGGCGCCATGGTCGTCCACAAGATCCGTGAGGCCGTCGGCGACGAGAAGTTCTTCGCGCTGCTCAAGGACTGGCCCCGGGTGCGCCGGCACGCCAACGCCTCGACCAAGGACTTCATCCACTTCGTGGACGAGGAGGCGGGGAAGCGGCTCACGGAGGTATGGAAAACCTGGCTCTACGGGGACGGGAAGCCGGACGCTGCCTGACTTCCCTCAACTCCCCGTAAAGCCAGGTGGGTTGAGCGGGTTGAGCGGGTTGAGCATGTTGTGCCGGTCGAGCGGGTGTTACTTCACGTTGATGGCGGTCCAGGCGGCGGCCACCGTCTTGTACTCGGTGCTGGTCGTGCCGTACAGGTCGCCCGCCGCCTTCAGGGTCGCGGTGCGCGCGGCCTTGTAGTTGGTGGTCGAGGTCATGTAGGTCGAGAGCGCCTTGTACCAGATCTTGTACGCCTTGACCCGGCCGATGCCGGTGACCTTGGAGCCGTCGTACGTCGGCGAGTTGTAGCTCACGCCGTTGATCGTCTTCGCGCCGCTGCCCTCGGACAGCAGGTAGAAGAAGTGGTTGGCCGGGCCGGACGAGTAGTGCACGTCCTTGTTGCCGACGCCGCTCGACCAGTAGTCGGCCGACGCGCCGTCCTTGCTCGGCTTGTCCATGTACCGCAGCGGCGTGCCGTTGCCGTTGATGTCGATCTTCTCGCCGATGAGGTAGTCGCCCTTGTCGGTGGCGTTGTTGGCGAAGAACTCGACCGAGGTGCCGAACATGTCGCTGGTGGCCTCGTTCAGGCCGCCGGACTCCCCGCTGTAGTTCAGCTTGGCGGTGGCGGCGGTCAGGCCGTGGCTC
The DNA here is from genome assembly GCF_042869775.1 of Streptomyces sp. NPDC006711. NCBI lineage: Bacteria > Bacillati > Actinomycetota > Actinomycetes > Kitasatosporales > Streptomycetaceae > Streptomyces > Streptomyces sp. NPDC006711. Next base: position 201,155 of record NZ_JBIAGO010000012.1, on the reverse strand, counting down.
ATCTCGTGGCCGGCCACGTCGAGCGCGGTGAGCGGCTTCTTGTTGCCCTCGCCGTCGCCGTACGTCATGCAGAAGCAGCTGTCGTCCCAGAACGCGTTGACGTACGCGTTGCCGTAGTGGACCCGGGAGTAGGCGGCCTTGCCGTTGCCCGCGATGCCGTTGCGGCCCAGCTCGGTCTTGTAGAAGTCCCACGTCTCGGCGGCGCCGTAGTGCGCGTCGACGGCGGCCGTCTCGCGGTTGGACGGCGAGCCGTTGCCCCACGTGTCGGTGGACTTGGTGAACAGCGTGCCCGTGCCGGAGCTGCCGCCCTTGAGGTCGTACGTCTTGTGTCCGCCGCGCGCGGCGTCGTTGAGGCTGTAGGTCGAACCGCTCTTGGTGGTGCCGAGGGTGACCTGGCCGGAGTACTCGCTGGTGCCGATGCCCGTCTCGATCTCCTCGTGGGAGTAGAGCTGGGCGCCGGTGGTGGCGTCGGTGACGAAGTCGCGGCGGCTCGGCGTGCCGTCGGGCTGCGTGCCCGTGACGGTGCGCTCGTAGGCCAGGACGGGCTTGCCCGAGGCGGCCCATACGACCTTGCGCGAGCCGGTGGGGGCGGCCTTGAGCGAGGCGGTGGTGGCGACGGATATCTTCGCGTCGGTCGCCTTGTCGACGCCCTTGACGGCGCCGGACTTCGCGGTGTGAACGACGAGGTCGCCACCGAGGACGGGCATGCCGTCGTAGGTGCGCTCGTAACGGGTGTGAACGGTGCCGTCGGCGTCCTTGATCACGTCGCGGACGACGAGCTGTTCTTTCGCGCCGAGCCCGAGCTCGTGCGCGGCGGCGGGCGCCGCGTCCTGGGCCGTACGCAGGGCGTCGGCCCGCTGGGCGGTGCTGAGGTCGAGAGCCGTCGCGCCGGTGACGCGGTCGGCGGCGCCGGCGGTGGAGCCGGCCTGTACGCCGACGACGACCATGGCGGCGGATGCGGCAAGAGCGGCGGCACGCAGAGTGGTTCGCACTCGGTGGTCTCCTTCACTCGTTCTGTGGGGGCGAGTTGGAGACTGCCAGCCGATGACCACGTCTTGACAGTGACGCGACAAGTATTTGACCGGATCGTGTCCGAAAGGGGGTCGACGATGTTCGCTCGCCGATCAAATCCGGCCTCGGGCAAGCGAGTTGAGCGTCAGAATCCGGATGGTGTGTGACGGTTTCATCGAGACGCGTGCACCGGATGTGCACAGGTGGATATGTGGGGCGGCCCGGGTGGAGGGGCTGTGCGGGGTGCCGATTGCGGGGTGCGGGCGCGGCTGCCCGGTGCTGGCTCCCGGGGCGCGGTTGCCGGGCGCGGGCGCGGTTGCGGGGTGCGGGTGCGGGTCGAGGGCGCGGTTGCCCGGTGCTGGCTCCCCGGGCGCGGTCGCCCGGTGCCGGTTCCCCGCGCCCTGCGCGCGGCTCCCGCACCCCCCGCGCGCACAAGAAGGTGCCCCCGGCGCGCGAACGCCGGGGGCACCTCGGTCGCGGGGTCTCAGACGCTGACGCCGAAGTCCTGGGCGATGCCGGCCAGGCCCGAGGCGTACCCCTGGCCCACGGCGCGGAACTTCCACTCCGCGCCGTTGCGGTACAGCTCGCCGAAGACCATCGCGGTCTCGGTCGCGGCGTCCTCGCTCAGGTCGTAGCGGGCGATCTCGGCGCCGCCGGCCTGATTGACGATGCGGATGTAGGCGTTGCGCACCTGGCCGAAGTTCTGCGAGCGGGACTCGGCGTCGTAGATGGAGACCGGGAAGACGATCTTGTCGACGTCGGCGGGCAGGCCCGCGAGGTTGACGTTGATGGCCTCGTCGTCGCCCTCGCCCTGGCCGGTGGTGTTGTCACCGGTGTGGACGATGGTCTGGTCCGGCGTGGACTTGTTGTTGAAGAACACGAAGTGGCCGTCGGAGTAGACCTTGCCCGTCGTGTTCACGGCGATGGCCGAGGCGTCGAGGTCGAAGTCCGTGCCGGTGGTGGTGCGGACGTCCCAGCCGAGGCCGACCGTGACGGCGGTCAGGCCCGGGGCCTCCTTGGTGAGCGAGACGTTGCCGCCCTTGGACAGGCTTACAGCCATGGGATGTCCCCTTCGTCTTCTGCGTCTGCGTCGTCTGGTGGTCGTGTGGTGCGGGCTTCGAGCCGTCCCGAAGCTACCGTCACTCCTCCTAACGTCGGCAGGGGACCGAGAGGTTCCAACCCGCTTTGCTTTCTTTGCCAAGGGTCCGTCAAGGGCGAAGCCGCAGGCCGACCGGGGGAAAAGAGGGTGACGCGGTGCCGGGCAGCCGTCACCATGGATGTCATGTCCGGGCCCTATGTCATCCGTGGCTCCGTCTCCCTCCCGGAGGCCGAGCTGATCTGGCGTTTCTCCAGGTCGTCAGGGCCCGGCGGCCAGCACGTCAACACCAGCGACTCCCAGGTGGAGCTCCGCTTCGACCTGGCGCGCACCGAGGCGCTGCCCGAGGTCTGGAAGGCCCGCGCGCTGGACCGGCTCGCGAGCCGCCTCGTGGACGGCGTCGTGTCCGTACGCGCGTCCGAGCACCGCTCGCAGTGGCGCAACCGCGAGACCGCCGCCGTGCGGCTCGCCTCCCTGCTCGCCGAGGCGACCGCGCCGCCGCCCAAGCCGCGCCGGGCCACGAAGATCCCGCGCGGCATCAACGAGCGCCGCCTGCGCGAGAAGAAGCAGCGCGCCCAGACGAAGAAGGGCCGCTCGGGCCAGGACTGGTAGCCCAGGACTGGTGGCCCAGGACTGGTAGCCCAGGCCTAGCCCAACTGCCGGTATTTGCCCCGGAAGTAGGTCAGCGGCCCGCCCTCCACGCTCGGCAGGTCCGTGGTGAGGACGCGGCCGATGGCCAGCGTGTGGTCGCCCGCCTCGACGCGCTGTTCGGTCCGGCACTCAAGGGTCGCCAGCGCGCCGCCGACCAGCGGGGCGCCGCTCGCCTCACCCCTGCGGTAGGGGATGTCCTCGAAGAGCAGCCGGTCGCTGATCCGGCCCTTCATCGCGAACCGGCCCGCGATGTGGCGCTGGCTCTCGGACAGCAGCGAGACCGCCCACAGCGGCTGCTCCGCCAGGAGGTCGTCCATCCGCGAGCCATTGCGCAGCGAGACCAGGACGAGGGGCGGGTCGAGGGAGACCGAGAGGAAGGCCGTCGCGGTCATGCCGACGTCTTCGCCCCGCGGCCCGTGGTCGGCGTCGTGCGCGGTCACCAGGACCACGCCCGCGGCGAGGCGGGACATAGCGGCGCGGAAATCGTCATTGCTCACCCCCACAGGATGAGGGGTCCCTGGGGCAAGTGCGGAAACGGCGGCGGTGAGGGGTGTCTGCAACACAAACGGAACGCTAGTCTCCTGCCACCGCGGGCCACATCGGGCCCCGGGACCAGCCGGGACCTAGGTCTCCGGGCCGATCCGGGCCGCCGCCGAAAGGCACGTCGGCGGTCCGGGGCGCCCCGGGATCCGTCATTCCCAGCTCACTGTCGGCTCGTTCTCAGTTTGCGTTCAGGAAAGGTAGGGGGCAAAGGCGGAAAGAACGGCCAACCCCCCATCATCCGCTGTGACTTGAGTCACAGAGGGCAGTAATTGTTGACCCTGTGTACCGGCTAGACAGCTCGCTGTGATTCAGTGGCGGGACAGTGCGAAAAGGAATGCCGATCTAAAGCCAGGAGTTGCTGTCGAGGTCTCGGGGAGAGCGAGCAATGGAGACCGAGTCGGAGCCCTACGTCCGTCTTGCGACCCTGAGGCAGCTGCACCAGGTGGTCGGGGAGCTCAATACGGCCCGCAGTCTTGCGGACACGTTGCAGACCGTCGCGGACGGCGTCATCGCCGGGCTCGGCTACGAGCTGGCCTGCGTCAATCTCGTACGCCCCGACGGTGATCTGGTCGTCGCGGCCTTCGCGGGCAACGCGGCGGCGGAAGCCCTGATCACCGGCCGGGTCGGCTCGCGCACCTCGTGGGAGCGGCGCCTGGCCATGGGCGAGGACTGGGACGGGCTGCGCTTCATCCCGTACACCGAGGGCTGGGTGCTCCTGGAGGACGACGTCCCCCAGTGGTACACCGAGGGCCCCGATCCCCGCTTCGAGGACGAGTGGCACCCGCAGGACCGGCTGTACGCCCCGATGTACTCCTCGGGCGGCACCCAGGAACTCCTCGGCGTCATCTCCGTCGACAAACCCCGCAACGGACGCAAGCCCGGCGCCTGGGGGCGTGAAGCGCTCCAGATGTATGCGTCCCAGGCCGCGATTGCGATCAGCAACGCGCGGCTGCGCGCAAACATGCAGCGCGCCCTCGTCCGCCTCGAACGTGAGCAGCAGGCCCTGCGCGCCAGCGAGGAAAGCTTCCGGCAGGCCTTCGAGTACGCGCCCTCGGGCATGGCCATCGCCGAGATGGGCGGCGACCAGCACGGGCGTCTGCTGCGCACCAACGACGCGCTGTGCCGGCTGCTGGGCCGGCCCGCGTCCGTCATGCGGCGCTACTCCTTCGCCGACCTCGTGCACCCCGAGGACATAGGAACGCTCCTGCGCACCTCCGCCGAGGGCGGCCGGGCCGAGCTGCGGCTCGGGCGGCGCGACGGCACGTACGTGTGGGTGTCGCTGCGCAACTCCGTGGTCGCCGACACCGCCGACGGGCCGCGCTTCCTGCTCACCCACGTCGAGGACATCGAGGACCGCAAGCGGCACGAGCTCCAGCTCGCCCACCGTGCCTCCCACGACGCCCTGACCGGGCTGCCCAACAGCGCCGAGCTGCGCGCGAGACTGTCGGCCCGGCTCTGTCCGAGGCCGCACTCCGTAGGTCCCGCGAGTGCGGCCGAGAGTCTGGACGCGGCCTACGGCGGCCCCCCGGGCGCCGAGTCCGAGGCGCACGGCCACGCCTTCCGCGCGGACGGTTTCGACTTCGACGCGCTGCCCGGCGGCGGACCCTTCGACCACCACGTCCACACCGTGGCCCCCGGCAGTGAGATCGACGACGGCACGAAGGGGCTCGCGGTGCTCTTCTGCGACCTCGACGGCTTCAAGTCGATCAACGACAGGTTCGGCCACCACACCGGCGACGCGGTCCTCATCGAGGTCGCCCGCCGCCTGACCACCGGCGTGCGCGACGGCGACACCGTGGCCCGGCTCGGCGGCGACGAGTTCGTCGTCCTGGCCGACGGGCTCGGCGCGGCCGACGCCGCCGACCTGGCCGTCCGTCTCCGCAACGCGATCATCCCGCCCATCCGGGTGGACGGCAGGGCGGTCCGGGTCGGGGCCAGCTTCGGGATCGGCTGGGCCAGCTGCGGAATGTCGGTCGAAGAGGTCCTGCGCTCGGCGGACCAGCGGATGTACATCGAGAAGCGCTCCCGCTCCAAGGTCCACCGCCGGGCGGGCTGAGCCACCGGCCGCCGCTCAGGTGTGACCGGGGCCCAATCGGGCAGCGGTCCGTTCGGGGTAGGCTCGGCCGGTCGGCGACGGCTGGCGGACAGTGAGGAGTGACCCCGGATGACGACGCCCGGCAACGACGGCGCGAACACCCCCGAGGACGACGATCCGTTCGGCTACCTGTACGAGGACGGGCAGGCAGCAGGTGCCACCCCGCCCCGCACCGGCGGCGGCTACGGCTACCCGGGTCCGACGGTGGGGCAGCAGCCCGGTGTCCCCAGGACGTCGTACAACCAGGTGCGCACGGTCGGTGAGCGCAAGTACAACCCGATCCCGCACCAGCAGCAGTACCAGGGCCCGCCCCAGCAGTACCAGGGGCCGCAGCAGGGGCCCGCGCAGCAGCCCTACGGCCAGCCGGCCGCGCAGTACGCGGCGCCCGAGAACTACCCCGGGGGCGTCCCGCCCCGGCAGGGTCCGCCCCCGCAGCAGAACGGCGGCGGTGGCCGGGGCCCCAACACCAAGGGGCTGCTCATCGGCGCGGTCGCGGTCGTCGCGGCCGTCGTCATCGGCATCGCGGTCGCCCTGGCCAGCAACAACGACGGCAAGGACAAGAAGGACGACGCCGCCAAGCCCGGCAGCTCCACGTCCGGGCAGCCCTCGACGCCCAGCACCAACCCCTCGCCGTCGGACTCCGCTCCGGCGCCGCTGCCCAAGGGCGACGCGGCGACGCTGACGCTCGGCGGCTCCGCGCAGGTCGGCACCAATGTGCCAGGCGCGAAGGGCACCGGCGGCGCGTTCGTCGGCAACTTCAACAACGTGGGCGCCTCGGTCACCTGGAAGGCCAATGTGCCCAAGGCCGGCTCGTACAAGCTGTACCTGCGCTTCGGCGTCCCCGGCGCGGACGCGAACGCGACGATAACGCTCAACGGCAAGCCCGAGTCGCGCCCGATGAACATGAAGAACTTCGCGCACGCCGCCGCCGGCGACTGGGCCAAGGGCTGGGCCACCACGTACGCCAACGTGGAGCTCACCAAGGGCGTCAACGAGATCAAGCTGTCCTGCGAGCAGGGCAACCAGTGCAACGCCAACCTCGACCAGCTGTGGCTCGTCGCCTCCTAGCCGAGCGCCGCCCCGCACGATCCCGTACGACCCCGCATGACCCCGTACGGCCCCGCACGATCCCGTACGACCACGCTTGATCTGCATGACCCGCCGGCTCAGTGCGCGAGTTCGCTCACGCGCACTGAGCCGAGCGTCTTCTCATACGCCTCCGCGTCGAACTCGCCCGCCGCGGGCGCGAGGACGGTCGCCGCCGACAGGGCCACCGCGCGCCGCAGCCGCCCGGGCCAGTCAAGGCCCTCCACCAGGCCCGACAGCAGTCCCGCCACCGCCGAGTCGCCCGCTCCCGTCGGATTGCCGCGCACCACGGCCGGCGGGGCCGCCTGCCACAGGCCTTCGGGTGAGGCGGCGAGCAGACCCTGAGCGCCGAGCGAGGCGACCACGGTGTGGGCCCCGCGCCTGCGCGCGTCACGGGTCGCCCGCAGCGGCTCGCGCGCCCCGGTGAGCTGGGCCAGTTCGTCGGCGTTGGGCTTGACCAGGTCGGGCCGGGCTGCGATGCCGCGCCGCAGGGCCTCGCCACTGGTGTCGAGCAGCACCGGCACCTTCGCGCCCCGGGCCTGGCGCACCAGCTGGGCGTACGCCCCCACGGGCAGCCCCGGCGGCAGACTCCCGCACAGGGCGACCGCGTCGGCACCGTCAAGCAGCCGCGTGTACGTGGTCAAGAAGGCGTCCCACTCGGCGGGCGAGATGAGCGGGCCCGGCTCGTTGAGCTGGGTCGTGTCGCCGGTGGCCGCGTCGACGACGGCGATCGTGCGGCGGGTGGCGCCCGCGATGGGCACGAGCGCGTCGAGGGGCGCGAGCTCGCCGAGCAGCGCGCGCAGCACCTCGCCGCTCGGGCCGCCCGCGAAGCCCGTCACCACGGTCTCGTGGCCGAGCGCGGCGAGCACCCGGGCGACGTTGAGGCCCTTGCCGCCGGGGCGCTCGGTGACCTCCTCCACGCGGTGGCTCGCGTGCGGTACGAGAGCGGGCACGCGGTAGGTGAGGTCCAGTGCGGTGTTCAGCGTGACGGTCACAATCACGGGGTGATCATGCCAAACGGACGGCGGCAGGCCCAGACCCGAACCCGCCGCCGTCCGCGTGAGGAGCCGGTTGCTCTCAGGCGCGCGAGGGCTCGACGACCCAACTGCCCTTGCGCAGAACGCCCTTGACCGCGAAGTCGCCGTCCAGGACCACCAGGTCGGCGTCCTTGCCGGGTTCGAGCGAGCCGACCTTGTCGTCGAGGCCGAGCAGCCGGGCCGGGTTGGCGGAGATCGCCCGCACGGTGTCCTCGACGCTCAGGCCGTCGACCGTCACCGACCGCTGGAAGGCGCGGTCCAGGGTGAGCGTGGAGCCCGCGATGGAGCCGCCCTCCACCAGGCGCGCCACCCCCTGTCTGACCTCGACCTCCAGCGGGCCCAGGTGGTAGAGCCCGTCGCCGAACCCGGCCGCGTCCATGGCGTCGGTGATGAACGCGACACGGGCGGCGCCCTTGTGCCGGAAGGCCAGTTCCAGTGCGGCGGGGTGCAGATGCGTACCGTCGTTGATCAGCTCGACGGTGACCCGCTCGTCCTCCAGGAGCGCCGCGATCGGACCCGGCTCGCGGTGGCCGAGCGGGGGCATCGCGTTGAAGAGGTGGGTGGCGACGGTGGCGCCCGCCTCGATGGCCTCCACCGTCTGCTCGTACGAGGCGTCGGTGTGGCCGATCGCGGCGATGACGCCGTGCTCGGCCAGCAGGCGTACGGAGTCGAGGCCGCCGGGCAGCTCGGTGGCGAGCGTGACCATTTTCGCGGTGCCGCGCGCGGCGTCCAGCAGCTTGCGCACCTCGGCCGGGTCGGGATCGCGCAGCAGGCTCTCGCTGTGCGCGCCCTTGCGGCAGGGCGAGATGAACGGGCCCTCGAAGTGGATGCCGGCCAGGTCGCCCTGCTCGACCAGCTCGGACAGCAGCCCGGCGCGCTGGGCGAGCACGTCCATCTCGCCGGTCACCGTGGAGGCGACCACGGTGGTGGTGCCGTGCAGGCGGTGGGTGCGCACGCCCTTGAGGACGTCCTCGACGCTGCCGTTGGTGAAGGAGGCGCCGCCGCCGCCATGGTTGTGCGTGTCGACGAAGCCCGGCACGATCCAGTGGCCCGACAGGTCGAGCGCGGGCGCGTCGGCGGGGGCCGCTCCGGAGATGGTGGTGCCGTCGATGATCACGCGTCCGTTCTCGACGACCCCGGTCGGGAGGACGACACGGGCGCCCGAGAGAACTAGCGATGCGGCCATCAGGCGGATACCTCACTGGAGTGGGGGTGGTCGGGGTGGTCGGGGTGGTCGGGGTGGTCGGGGTGGTCGGAGTGGTGGGGGCCGGAGGCGGGGGGCTCCGTGGGGTTGGTGGTCCGCGTGGTCTGCGCGGTCCCGGTGACCAGGTCCCAGGCGAGCAGGCCCGCGCCCAGGCATCCGGCGGTGTCCCCGAGGGCCGCCGGAACGATCTCGGGCAGCTTCTGGAACGTCACCCGCTTTTGGACGGCGGCCCGCAGCGGTACGAACAAGGTTTCCCCGGCTTCGGCGAGTCCGCCACCGATGATCAGCACTCGGGGGTCGAGCAGGGTGAGCGCGGTGACCAGGCCGTCCGCGAGCGCGTCGATCGCCTCGTGCCACACGGCGAGCGCGCGGGCGTCGCCGGATTCGACGGCCTTGGCGCAGTCGGCGGCGTCCGCCTCCGGGTCGCCGCTCGCCTCGGCCCAGGCCAGCGACACCGCGGAGGCGGAGGCCAGCCGTTCCAGACAGCCCCGCTGACCGCAGGGGCACTCGATGCCGCCGGGGCGTACGACGATGTGGCCGATCTCCCCGGCGAAACCGTGCGCGCCCGGCTCGACGCGGCCGTCGATGCCGATGGCGCCCGCGATCCCGGTGCCCAGCGGCACGAACAGGAAGCGGTCGGTGCCGTTCCCCGCGCCGACGCGGCCCTCGGCGAGGCCGCCGGTGCGTACGTCATGGCCGAGCGCGACCGGTACGCCGCGCAGCCGCTCGCTGAGCAGCTGGCGCATGGGCACATCGCGCCAGCCCAGGTTGGCGGAGTACGTGGCGATGCCGTGCTCGGCGTCCACGATGCCGGGCACGGCGACGCCGGCCGCGACGGCGCTCTCGCCGAAGTGGCGCTCGCCGTACGCCAGCAGTTCACCGGCGAAGTCGAGGATCGACTCGACGACGGCGTCGGGCCCGCGCTCCCTGCCGGTGGCCCTGCGCGCCTCGTACAGGAGCGGGGGAGGGCCGGGGGGTTGTCCCCCGGGCAGCGCGGTTTCCGCCCCGACCAGGGCGGCTTTCATCCCGGTGCCGCCCACATCCAGGGCGATGACGTGTCTCACGGGACCCAGTCTCGCGCCAACACCCACTAAAGGTCTAGTCCACTCGCCGGATGAGGTAGAAAGCGCTTTCCGTGCCCAAAGTTTCCCAATGTACCCTTGCACCGGGCGTTGCGGAAGCGATATGCGACTGGTGTAGACCTCATCCCCCCGTATGAGGAAAAATCGCAGCTCACAAACAGGACGTCACGGGGGACCGACTGGATCCGCGAGGATCACCAACGAGGGTGGGATAGCGCGTGCGCAGGCGCTTCTTGGGCTTGACCGCGGCGGTTGCCGCATTCGGTATGACGGCAGTGCTCTCGGGGTGCGGCGGCCAGAGCGGGTCCGGTGACGTCACCCTCAAGCTGGTGGCCGCCGACTACGACATAGCCGGCGGCAACACGACGAAGACGTACTGGCACAACGTGGTCGCGGAGTTCGAGAAGAAGAACCCGGGCATCAAGGTCGACGTCCAGATCTTCTCCTGGGACGTGGTGGACGCCAAGGTCGCCGAGATGGTCAAGGCCGGCCACGCCCCCGACATCGCGCAGATCGGCGCGTACTCCGACTACGCGGCGACCGGCAAGCTCTACAGCGCCGACCAGCTGCTCTCCATCCCCGTCGAGGCCAACTTCCTGGCGCCGCTGGCCGACGCGGGCAACGTGCGGCGCGTCCAGTACGGCATGCCGTTCGTGGCCTCCACGCGCCTGCTCTTCTACAACCAGACGCTGTTCGACGAGGCGCACATCAAGCCGCCCACCACCTGGGCCGAGCTCGCGTCCGACGCCAAGGCGCTCAAGGCCAAGGGGGTGAAGACCCCCTTCGCGCTGCCGCTTGGCAGCGAGGAGGCGCAGGCCGAGACCATGATGTGGATGCTCAGTGGCAACGGCGGCTACACCAACACCGTCGACGGCTACGACATCGACTCGCCCGAGAACATCCAGACCTTCGAGTGGCTGAAGGCCAACCTGGTCGACACCGAGCTGACCGGCCCGGTCGCACCCGGCAAGCTCAACCGGCAGGACGCGTTCGACGCGTTCGCCAAGGGCGAGGTGGGCATGCTCAACGGCCACCCCTCCCTGATGGAGGCGGCCAAGAAGAAGGGCATCAAGTTCGGCATGGTTCCGTTGCCCGGTCAGAACGGGCAGGCCAAGGCGACGATGGGTGTCGCCGACTGGATCATGGGCTTCAAGCAGGGCGGGCACCGGGCGCAGATCGGGAAGTTCCTGGACTTCACGTTCTCCGACCAGAACGTGCTCAAGTTCGCCGACCAGTACGACCTGCTGCCGTCCACGGTGTCGGGGTCCACGGCGATGGCGGCCGACGCCGGCCACAAGGAACTCAAGCCGTTCCTGGCCGCGCTGCCCACGTCCGAGCTGCCGCCCGTGGGCAAGACGTCGTGGCCGAAGGTGAGCGAAACGGTCAAGAAGAAGATCGGCACGGCCCTGACGCCGGGGGGTTCGCCCAGGGCGGTGTTGCAGGACATCGCGAAGGTGGCTACGGATGCGGACAATGCGGAGTAGGTAGGTGGGGGTGGGGGGTTTGCCCACCCGCCCACCCGTGCGGCGGGGTTGGATGGGTTGACCCCCAACCCTGGGGGTTTGCCCGCCCCGCCTGCCCGTGTGGCGGGGTTGGATGGGTTGACCCCGGACCCTGGGGGTTCGCCCACCCGCCTGCCCGTGCGGCGGGGTGGCCGGGGTAACCCCCAACCCTGGGGTCGCCGACTTGCCCGCCCGTGTGGCGGGTTGGATGGGTTGACGCCCAACCCCCGGAGGGTTGCCTGCCCGGCCGCCCGTGTGGCGGGTGTATGGGTTGGCCCCCCGTCCTGGGGGTTTGCCCGCCCGGCCCACCTGTGCGGCGGGGTGGATGGGGAGGCCCCTAACCCTGGGGGCGGGTTCCCGGGTTGCCCGTGCGGCGGGGCGGGTCCCCGTCCCCTGGGCTCCGCCACGGGACCGGTGCTCCCGGGTGCGGGGGAGCGCGCGGCAGGCAACCGCGGCCCGTTCGGGGCCGCCGCTGGTTTTGGGGGCGCGGGGAACTGTGCGACCAGCCACGCACGGTCCGGGGTTGACGACGGTGCCAGGGGCGGGGGGAGCTGTGCGGGAATCGCGTTCGGTCGGGGTCGGCGGCGTATTTTCGGGGCGCGGGGAACTGCGCGATCAGCCACGCACGGTCCGGGGTTGACGACGGTGCCAGGGGCGGGGGCAGCTGTGCGGGAATCGCGTTCGATCGGGGTCGGCGGCGTATTTTGGGGGCGCGGGGAACTGCGCGCTCAGCCACGCACGGTCCGCGGCTTACGACGGCCCAGGGGCGCGGGGAACTGCGCGAGAACGGCGTACGGTCCGAGGCCGAAGGTGATGTCAGGGGCGCGAGCCCGCACGCCCTCGCTCCGGCAGCGGCAGCGCCAACGCGCATCGACGGGTTCGACGGGTTCGACGGCTGGGGGGCCGGAAATGCTGACCGGGGTCGTGATCGACGCGGTGGATGTCCCGCGCATGGAGAGCTTCTGGCTGGACGCCACACAGGGCCGCACCGGCGGCCCGCGCCTGCGGTTCGAACCGACCGCGAGGCAGAAGCCGCCCCACAAGAACCGACTCCACTTCGACCTGGCCGGCGGCCCGAACTGGCAGGACGAGGTGGCGCGCCTGCGCACACTCGGTGCGACGAGGGCCGACATCGGCCAGGGAGATGTCCCATGGGACGTGCTGGCCGATCCGGAGGGAAACGAGTTCTGCGTACTGCGTTCCGGCCACCCTGGCGTGCTCGCCGACTCCGGCCTGGTCGCGATCTGCCTCGACGTCGCCGAGGAGGACCGCTTCGCGCAGTCGCCCTTCTGGCAGTCCGAGACCGACTGGCACGCGGCCGAGTCCCACGAGTGGGGCGTCCGGCTACGGCGGAGCCCTACGAGCGCGGTCGCGCTGGTGATGGGGCCGCCTGCGGCGCCGAAGGCGGCACGGAACAGGCTGCGCCTGGAGGTGGCTCGTCCTGACCGGGAGCCGGGTGAGCTCCGCGATCCCGCCGGAAACGAGTACCACGTCACGTGCGACGGGTAGATGGCTGATCGTGCCCCCAGCGCGCCGCACCCTCATTCCACCCCCGGAGGGTTCGGGGGAGGGGGTGGGAACGGGAGGGGAAGCTACCGTGGGCCACATGACCGAAGAGCCCAGAACCGCCCCCCCGGCCAACGCCCCCGGCGCCACCCCGGCGAACGCGCTGGGCCCGGCCCGAAACCCCGCCCCAGCCACCGCCGAGGACGCGACCCGGGCCGCGATCCCGGATGGCACGCCCTTGGCCACTGCTGCGGATGCGGCTCGGGCCGCGATCCCGGACGGCACGCCCTTGGCCACTGCTGCGGATGCGACTCGGCCCGCGATCCCGGATGGCACACCCCTGGCCACCGCGGCGGACGTGACCCGGGCCGCCGTGCCGGATGGCACACCCCTGGCCACCGCCGAGGACGCGACCCGGGCCGTCGCTCCGGACGACACGACCCCGGACAACCCTGCGCCCGGCGCGCCGGAAGACCCCGCCCCCACCCCCGCGCAGAACACCGGGACCAGCCCCACCCCGCAGGACATTGAGGCCACCCCCGCCCCGCCGGACACCGAGGCCAACCCCACCCTGAACGCCCCCGCCCCCCTGAACGCCCCCACCCCCCTGGACCCCCGCTCCCGCGCCACCCTCCGCATGGAATCCCGCTCCTGGCCCGCCCCCGGCGCCAAGGAACGGGCCATTCGCGAAGAGCTCGGTATGTCCCCCACCCGCTACTACCAGCTGCTCAACACCCTCCTCGACGACCCCCGCGCCCTCGCTCACGACCCCGTCACGGTCAACCGTCTGCGCCGCCTGCGCGCGGCACACCGCGACCGCCGCTGACCCACGCGCCGTTGCGCCATACGTGCCCCCGCCCCCGCTCGCCCCGGCCCCTATAAGGTCAAGCGCATGGGAAGCCAACCGGAAACCCTGCCGACCCCCGCCACCCAGTCCGGCCGCGAGGGGCTTGCCGCCATCCTCGCGAGGCCCGGCCGCGCTGTCGTCGCGCTCGATTTCGACGGCACGCTCGCCCAGATCGTCGCCGACCCCGAGCAGGCCAGAGCCCACCCCGACGCCGTACCGGCCCTGGCCGCACTGGCCCCGCACGTGGCATCCGTCGCCGTGGTCACCGGCCGCCCGGCCGGGGTCGCGGTCCGCTACGGCGGCTTCGCGGGCGTACCAGGCCTTGAGCACCTGGTGGTCCTCGGCCACTACGGCGCCGAACGCTGGGACGCCGTCACCGGCACCGTCCACACCCCCGCCCCCCACCCCGGCGTCGCCGCCGCCCGCGCGGAACTCCCCGGAGTCCTGGAGACGCACGGCGCCTGGCGCGGGACCTGGATCGAGGAGAAGGGCCAGGCCGTCGCGGTCCACACCCGCAGGGCCCGCGACCCCGAGGCCGCCTACGAGGCCCTGCGCGAACCCCTCGCCGACCTCGCGACCCGGCACGGCCTGGTCCTCGAACCCGGCCGGATGGTCCTGGAGTTGAGGCCCCCCGGCATGGACAAGGGCGTGGCGCTGGCAGCGTATGTACGCGAGGTGGGCGCGGAGTCGATCCTGTACGCGGGCGACGACCTGGGCGACCTGCCCGCGTTCGCCGCCGTGGAAAAACTCCGCTCGGACGGCACGCCGGGCCTCCTGGTGGCCGCGGACACGGTCATAGAGGACCTGTCCGACCGAGCAGACCTCCGCCTGAACGGCCCCGAGTCAGTAACGGCCTTCCTCAAGGCCCTGGCCACGCACATGTAGGCAGCTGGGGCGCCCCCTCGGGGCCCGGGAACACGCCCTCGGAGGTCCAGGGGTCCAGGGTCCTGCCCCCTGGGGGCCAGGGTCCTGCCTCCTGGGGTCCAGGGGGCGACGCCCCCGCCGGGGTCCGAGGGGCAGCGCCCCTCAGGGGGTCTGGGGCGCAGCCCCAGGGCTCAGCCCACCCAACCCCGCCGCACGGGCGGGCGGGTGGGCAAACCCCCGGGGTCTGGGGCGCAGCCCCAGGGGTAGCCCGCACTTTCGGCCCGGGGTGCTGGGCAAACCCCCCGGGGTCTGGGGCGCAGCCCCAGAGGTAGCCCGCGCTTTCGGCCCGGGGCGCGGCAAACCCCCGGGGTCTGGGGCGCAGCCCCAGGGTTCGGCCCACCCAACCCCGCCGCACGGGCGGGCGGGTGGGTGGGAAAACCCCCTACCCCAACCCCTCCAACTGCGCCAAGAACCACCGCCGCGGCACCAACCCCGTCCCCGCCACAGCCAACCGCTTCGTCCGCTCCCCCCGCTCCCCCTCCCCCATGGACAGCCCCGCGTGCAACGCGTCCGCCGTCCCCGTCACGTCGTACGGGTTCACGACGATCGCGTCCTCGCCCAGCTCCTCGTACGCCCCCGCCTCCCGCGAAAGCACCAGCGCGCACCCCGCGTCGGACACCACCGGCACCTCCTTGGCGACCAGGTTCATGCCGTCGCGCACGGGGTTGACCAGGGCGACGTCCGCGATCCGGTACGCCGCGAGGGAGCGGGCGAAGTCGTCCTGGACGTGCAGCAGGACCGGCGTCCAACCCGGCGTCCCGTACGCCGAGTTGATCTCCTCGGTCACCCGGGCGACCTCCGCCGTGTAGTCCCGGTACACCGCGAGGTCCTGCCGCGAGGGGTAGGCGAACGCCACGTGCACGACCCGCTCGCGCCACTCGGGCCGGGTCTCCAGCAGATGCCGGTAGGCGTACAGCCCCCGCACGATGTTCTTGGACAGCTCGGTGCGGTCGACCCGCACGATCGTCTTGCGGCCGGGCCCGATCTGCTCGCGCAGCGCGACGATCCGCTCCTCGACGTCCGCCTCGTGCGCGCGCCGGCGCAGGAAGTCGCCGTCCGCGCCCAGCGGGTACACCGCGATGTCCGTCTCGCGCACCGGCTGCCCGGGCGCGCCGTGCCGGAAGCGGCGCCGCCCGTCACCGGCCGGAGTGATCAGGTCCGCCTCGCCCTCTAGGGTGACCACGACGGAGTCCGTGAACGCGGACGCCCACCGCCAGGTGAGGAAGCCGAGCCGGTCCGCCCCCAGCATCCCGCGCAGCAGTTGCCGCGCGATGTCGTCGGGGAGCATCCGGAAGTAGTCCACCGGCGCCCACGGCGTGTGCGAGAAGTGCCCGATGCGCAGATCGGGGCGGAGTTCGCGGAGCATGCCGGGCACCAGCGCCAGGTGGTAGTCCTGCACCAGGACGCGCGCCCCGTCCGCCGCCTCCGCTGCCAGCGCCTCGGCGAACGCCCGGTTGTACGTCTCGTAGGACGCCCACTGCCGCCGGAACTCCGCGTCGAAGACCGGCTCGAGCGGCGTCTGGTACAGCATGTGCTGGACGAACCACAGCACCGAGTTCGCGATGCCGTTGTACGCGTCCGCGAAGACGTCCGCGTCGATGTCCAGCATCCGGACGCCCTGCTCACCCACGCCCCGCCGCACCGCCTCGCGGTCGCCCTCGCCGAGCGCCGCGCACACCCACACCGACTCCACGTCGGAGCCGATCGCGCTGAGCCCGGAGACGACGCCGCCCCCGCCCCGCCTGGACTCCAGGGAGCCGTCCTCCTTGAGGGCGTACGAGACGGGGCCGCGGTTGGACGCGACGAGGACCTGAGCCGGGGGAGATGTGTGCGCGGTGACCATGTTGCGGAACCTAGCCCGCACCGCAATACCTCAAACACCCGTACGCCCACCCCCATGGGCAGAAACCGGCCACCCGCCGAACGGCGTCACCTGCCTGCGGACCGGACCCGCTCGTCCTCCGAGGAGGGCCGTGCGAAGGCGGCGTTGGCGGAGCGGAATGCCCGCCGGTAGGCGGACGGGGTGATGTCCAGGGCGGTGCGCATGTGCTGCCGCAGGTTGGTGCCGCTGCCCAGGCCGGCCCTGGCGGCGATGTCGTCAACAGGCAGTTCGGTCGACTCCAGCAGATGGCGCACGTGTGCCAGGCGGGCCGAGGCGAGCCATTCGGCCGGGGAGAGTCCGGTCTCCTGCCGGAAGCGCCTGGTGAAGGTCCGTACGCTCATGTGGCAGTGGGCCGCGAGGTCGTTGAGGGACAGCCGCCGATCCAGGTGTTCCGTCATCAGCGTCCGCGCCCCGGCCGTCGAGGTGCCCGCGTCCTCCCGGACCGGGTGCTCGATGTACTGCGCCTGCCCTCCGTCTCTCATGGGCGCGACGACGTTGTACCGCGCCACCCGGTTCGCCACGGAACTGCCGTGGTCCTCCCGGACCAGGTGCAGGCACAGGTCGATGGCGGCCGCGCCGCCGGCCGACGTCAGGATCCCGCGATCGGCGATGTAGAGCGGGTCGGTGTCGAGGTCGACCGCGGGAAAGAGCCGCCTGAACTGCCGCGCGTAGCGCCAGTGGGTCGCGGCACGGCGGTTTTCCAGCAGGCCGGCGGCCGCGAGTACGAACGAGCCGGTGCACAGGGACACCACCCGGGCAGGGCGACGGGCCGCACGGCGCAGCGCTTCGGCGACGGAGGCGTCCACCGCGCCGGCGTCCAGCACCTCCGGGCAGCGGGTGCCGGCGACGATCACTGTGTCGGCGTGCTCCAGCAGGGACAGGTCGCCCTGCGGCGTGACGCCGTACCCGTTCACCGTCGGTACGGGGGAGCCGTCCGGGGTGAGGGTGCGTACCTCGTAGGCCGCGGTGCCCGCGCGGGTCTCGACCGCGGCCAGCATCTGGGCCGGGATGCTCAGGTCGAAGGCCACCACCGGTGCGAGGGCCAGGACGGCCACACGATGCGGAGTCGCAACAGTCATGGCCCGATAGTTGCACATAGTGACTCTCGGGCCACTTCTGGGCCACGCGTGATCGGCGGAGACTGAGATCAGTTCCGCACATCAGACCGCACATCAGACCGCACATCAGACCGGGCAGCACCCGGTCGAACACCCGGAAGGTGGCCCCTCCAGCCATGACTGTCCCCGCTGTGGATCCCGAGATCCAGACCCTGCTCGACACCGCCGACACCGGAGTCTTCCCCGTCCATGGCCTGGACGCCGTCCTCGCCGACCCCCGGCGCTACGCACTGCTGCGCGCACAGCCCGACACCCCCGTCGACGACCAGGTCAAGGTGCGAGACCTGTACATCCCCGGCCCCGCGGGACCACTGCGACTGCGCGTCTACCGCCCGGACACCACC
This sequence comes from Streptomyces sp. NPDC006711, assembly GCF_042869775.1. NCBI lineage: Bacteria > Bacillati > Actinomycetota > Actinomycetes > Kitasatosporales > Streptomycetaceae > Streptomyces > Streptomyces sp. NPDC006711. The sequence continues at coordinate 183,227 of NZ_JBIAGO010000012.1, read as the reverse complement.
GAGGACCTGCCGATGATCCTCTACATACACGGCGGCGCCTTCACCTACGGATCCCCCGAGGCCGAAGAGCAACGCTCCCTGCGCTACGCCCGAGACGCCCACGCCGTCGTCGTCTCCGTCGACTACCGCCTCGCCCCCGAACACCCCTACCCGGCCGCGGCCGACGACGCCTACGCCGCCCTGACCTGGATCGCCGGCAACCCGGCCGAACTCGGCGGAGACCGGACCCGCATCGCGGTGGCCGGCGGCAGCGCCGGCGGGAACATCGCCGCCTCCACCGTGCTCCGCGCCCGCGACCAGGCGGGCCCGCACCTGCTCTTCCAGTCCCTGACCTACCCCAGCGTGGACGGCGGTCTCACCACCGCCTCGGCACGGGAGTTCACCGATACCCCGGTCTTCGACCGGAGCGCGCTGGAACTGGCCGTGCGGTACTACGCCAAGGACGGCCACGCCGACCCGTACGCCTTCCCGATCCGCGCCACCGATCTCAGCGGCCTGCCGCCCACCTACATCGCCGTGGCCGAGATCGACCCGCTGCGCGACGAGGGCCGCGACTACGCCGCACGCCTGTCCGCCGCCGGCGTCACCACCGAACTCGTCCAGGTCCCCGGCGCCGTCCACGGCTTCGACCTCCTCTTCCCCCAGGCCCGTATCAGCGAACGCAACCTCACCGACCAGGTACGCGCCCTGCGCGAGGCCCTCCACCCCCGAGAGTTCGCCGGGTCCGCACGCTGATCCGGCCGAAGCCGAAGCCGCCTAGGCCGCGCGGTGGACCGCGTACTCCTCGATCTCCCGCATCGGCGGCCGCTCCTCGGTGTCCACCGCGTACGTGCGCGGCACGAAGCCGTGCTCACCGCGCTCGAACTGGGTCAGCTCGGGGCGTACGAGATGGCCGCGGGACAGCCGCAGCTGGGCGGTGCGGTAGATCGCGGCGGCCATCCGGCCGAGCGCCTGCCCGTCCTGGTGGCGGTGCTTGCGTACGCCCACGTCGACCTGGGCCAGCGCGTCAAGACCCACCGTGTGCAGCGCGTCCACGAGCAGCGCGAGCTCGACGCCGTACCCGACGGGGAACGGAAGCCGTTCCAGGAGCGAGCGCCTGGCCGCGTACTCACCGCCCAACGGCTGGACCACACCAGCCAGTTGGGGCCAGTGGAGGTTGAGCAGAGGGCGCGCCACCAGCTCGGTGACCCGGCCGCCCTGGCCGGCCGCCGCGCCGAGCGGCCGGTCGTACATGGCCTTGACGAAGTCCACCTCCGGGTCGGTCAGGAGCGGCCCGACGATGCCGGAGACGAACGCGGCGTCGAAGTCCTTGAGGTCGGCGTCGACGAAACAGACCACGTCCCCGCTGGTCACGAGCAGCGAGCGCCACAGCACCTCGCCCTTGCCGGGCAGCGCGGGCAGCCTCGGCAGGATCGTGTCGCGGTGGACGACCCGGGCGCCGGCGGCGGCCGCGACCTCGGCCGTACGGTCGCGGGAGCCGGAGTCGACCACGACCAGCTCGTCGACGAGCGGCACGGAGGCGGTCATCAGCTCGCGCCGGATCGTGGCCGCGATCTCACCGACCGTGGCCTCCTCGTCGAGCGCGGGCAGCACCACGCTGACGGTCGTACCCGTACGGTGTTTCGCGGCCAGCGTCCGCTCCAGCGGCCGCTCGGCCGTCGACCAGGAACGCCTGCTCAGCCAGCGTTCCACCTCTTCCAGCACGGCCGTCGGCCTCCTCGTGTGATCCATCTCGCGGTTCGGACGACTATCTCAACCGTCCAGAGCTTCGGTTACAGTCTTGAACAACGCGAGGGACCACCGCATGCCGGGGTCCCCACGCCGACAATCGAATACCGCTCATCCAGAGGGGCAGAGGGAAACGGCCCGTTGAAGCCCCGGCAACCCTCCAGTCGGTTCTCGTCGACCACGTTCACACGTCGGTCAGGACACGGGGCCACCGGCTAGGGAAGGTGCCAAATCCGTCTCATGGCGAAGTTCGCCCTGAGGAAGATGAGGAGAAAGGGCCTCCCCTCCATGTCTGTACAGACCGCTGAAACCCGCACCTCCGCCGAGAGCGGTACCTCCGCCGAGAACGCGTCCGGCACCCCCGTTGATCTCGGCCCGGCGTCCGGCCTCTCCTGCCGCGAGTGCGGCCAGCGTTTCGAACTTGGCCCGATTTTCGCCTGCGAACTGTGTTTCGGACCGCTCGAAGTCGCCTATGACCTGCCGCTCGGCGACCCCGAGGCGCTGCGCGCGCGGATCGAGGCGGGCCCCGAGAACATCTGGCGCTACGCCCCGCTGCTGCCGGTCCCGGCCGACGTCGCCGACAAGCCGAACCTGAACCCCGGCTTCACCAAGCTCGTCAAGGCCGACAACCTGGCGCGCGAGCTGGGTGTCGAGCCCGGCAAGCTGTTCGTCAAGGACGACTCCGGCAATCCGACGCACTCCTTCAAGGACCGCGTCGTCGCCCAGGCCCTGGAGGCCGCCCGCGCCTTCGGCTTCACCACGCTCTCCTGCTCCTCCACTGGAAACCTCGCCGGCGCGGTCGGCGCCGCCGCCGCGCGGGCCGGCTTCCGCTCCTGCGTGTTCATCCCGCACGACCTGGAGCAGGGCAAGGTCGTCATGGCCGCGGTGTACGGCGGCGAGCTCGTCGGCATCGAGGGCAACTACGACGACGTGAACCGCTTCTGCTCCGAGCTCATCGGCGACCCGCTCGGCGAGGGCTGGGGCTTCGTCAACGTCAACCTGCGTCCGTACTACGGCGAGGGTTCCAAGACGCTGGCGTACGAGATCTGCGAACAGCTGGGCTGGCGCCTCCCCGACCAGCTGGTCATCCCGATCGCCTCGGGCTCCCAGCTCACCAAGATCGACAAGGGGCTCCAGGAGCTGATCAAGCTCGGCCTGGTCGAGGACAAGCCGTACAAGATCTTCGGCGCCCAGGCCGAGGGCTGCTCGCCGGTGTCGACCGCCTTCAAGGCCGGACACGACGTCGTACGCCCCCAGAAGCCCGACACCATCGCCAAGTCGCTCGCCATCGGCAACCCGGCGGACGGCCCTTACGTCCTGGACATCGCGCGCCGCACGGGCGGTGCGGTGGACGACGTGAACGACGAACAGATCGTCGACGCCATCAAGCTGCTCGCCCGCACCGAGGGCATCTTCGCGGAGACCGCGGGCGGCGTGACGGTCGGCGTCACGAAGAAGCTCATCGACGCCGGTCTCATCGACCCCTCGCTCACCACGGTCGTGCTCAACACCGGTGACGGACTCAAGACCCTGGACGCGGTGGCCGCCACCTCCCAGGCGACCGCCACCATCCGCCCGAGCCTGGACGCCTTCCGCGACGCGGGCCTGGCCCACTGACGAGGCCGCCCGCACGGCCCACCGAGCCACTGCCGAACGACGACTAGGAGCACCGAAACCATGAGCGTGAACGTCCGCATCCCCACGATCCTGCGCACCTACACCGGCGGCAAGGCCGAGGTCACGGCCGAGGGGACGACCCTGGCCGACGTCATCGCCGACCTGGAGAAGAACCACACCGGGATCGCCGCGCGCGTCCTGGACGACCAGGGCAAGCTGCGCCGCTTCGTCAACGTGTACGTCAACGACGACGACGTCCGCTTCGAGCAGGGCCTGGAGACGGCGACGCCGGACGGCGCCGGTGTCTCGATCATTCCGGCGGTCGCCGGCGGCTGAACCGCGCCCACCGCTTTCGGAATTGCCCCCTCCGCACGGGAAGCGGAGGGGGCAATTCAACATGGTTGAGCGGGGTACAGTTGGGGAAGCCCCCTCGCTCCGAGTGCCACGCGCATATGAGAACGCGACAACATGGGGTCAAAGTGTGTGAGCCGTTTGCGCCTTAAGTGCGCTTTGCCCGGCCCGACTTGCCCCGGAATGCAGAATAAATGGCATTCCGCTCCCCGTGCGTGCCCGGAATTCTCGTCCGATTGACCTGTTGCAGAGGGCAGTTGGGCAGATACATTCAGCCGCGGTCGACGCGTTCCGGCGCACACCCTCTCCTGTCGGAGGGTGCAGGTCTGACCCGGGTCCGCGAAGTGCGGCCCCGTGCAAGGGCCAGTAATAGGGGAGTTAGGCATGGCTCAGGGCACCGTCAAGTGGTTCAACGCGGAGAAGGGGTACGGCTTCATCGCGGTCGACGGTGGTGCGGATGTTTTCGTCCACTACAGCGCGATCCAGATGGACGGTTACCGCACCCTTGAAGAAGGTCAGCGAGTCGAGTTCGAGATCTCGCAGGGCCAGAAGGGTCCGCAGGCGGACATGGTCAAGCTCGCCGTCTGATAGAGACGCGATCGGCCACCGACGCACAAACGCATGAAGGGGACCACCCACCGGGCGGCCCCCTTCACGCATTCCCCGCACCGAGCCCTTCAGAGGCGCGAGCAACTGCACGGGAGGCGCTCACGCCCCGCAGGCATCAGCGGGTGTCAGGGGCGCGGGGAACTGCGCGAGTAGCGAGCACGGCCCGCTGGCGTGATGCGGGTTTGAGGGGCGCGGGGAACTGCGCGGGACGCGGGCACGGCTCGCAGGTATCAGCGGGTTTGGGGGCGCGAGGAACTGCGCGGGAGGCGAGCACGGCCCGCTGGCGTGATGCGGGTTTGAGGGGCGCGGGGAACTGCGCGGGACGCGGGCACGGCTCGCAGGCGCCAGCGGGTGTCAGGGGCGCGAGGAACTGCGCGAGAAGCGAGCACGGCCCGCTGGCGTGATGCGGGTTTGAGGGGCGCGGGGAACTGCGCGGGAGGCGAGCACGGCCCGCAGGGCAACGGCACGCCAGGGGCGCGGGGAACTGCGCAGGCGGCCCCGCCAGAAGCCGCGCCGGGGGCGTGGGGGCAGAGCCCCCCCCCAACCCCGACGGACCGGCCAACCCCGCCAAGCGGCACCCCCCGGTTCAAGAGACTCGCTTGCACTCGCAGGTGCCGAGTGCTAATCATTGGGCTTAGCACTCTCCCAGTGAGAGTGACAGAACTTGGATCGGGTCAGTGAGGCCCGCAACCCGAGTGGGGCAAGGAACCACAAGGGATGCAGGCCGTCCGTCGCGGGCACCGACACGGTCCACGAAGAACGCCACCCCTGTCCGGGAGGACCACTTCACATGGCCAAGATCATCGCGTTCGACGAGGAGGCACGGCGCGGTCTCGAGCGCGGGATGAACCAGCTCGCCGACGCCGTCAAGGTCACCCTCGGCCCCAAGGGCCGCAACGTCGTCCTCGAGAAGAAGTGGGGCGCCCCCACGATCACCAACGATGGTGTTTCCATCGCCAAGGAGATCGAGCTCGAGGACCCGTACGAGAAGATCGGCGCCGAGCTGGTCAAGGAAGTCGCCAAGAAGACGGACGACGTCGCCGGTGACGGAACGACCACCGCGACCGTCCTCGCCCAGGCCCTGGTGCGCGAGGGTCTGCGCAACGTGGCCGCCGGCGCCAACCCGATGGCCCTGAAGCGCGGCATCGAGAAGGCCGTCGAGGCCGTCTCCGCCGCCCTCCTGGAGCAGGCCAAGGACGTGGAGACCAAGGAGCAGATCGCTTCGACGGCCTCCATCTCCGCCGCCGACACCCAGATCGGCGAGCTCATCGCCGAGGCGATGGACAAGGTCGGCAAGGAAGGCGTCATCACCGTCGAGGAGTCGCAGACCTTCGGGCTCGAGCTTGAGCTCACCGAGGGCATGCGCTTCGACAAGGGCTACATCTCGGCGTACTTCGCCACCGACATGGAGCGTATGGAGGCGTCGCTCGACGACCCGTACATCCTGATCGTCAACTCGAAGATCAGCTCGGTCAAGGACCTGCTGCCGCTCCTCGAGAAGGTCATGCAGTCGGGCAAGCCCCTGCTGATCATCGCCGAGGACGTCGAGGGCGAGGCCCTGTCGACCCTGGTCGTCAACAAGATCCGCGGCACCTTCAAGTCCGTCGCCGTCAAGGCCCCGGGCTTCGGCGACCGCCGCAAGGCCATGCTCGGTGACATCGCCATCCTCACGGGCGGCACGGTCATCTCCGAGGAGGTCGGCCTGAAGCTGGAGAACGCCGGTCTCGACCTGCTCGGCCGCGCCCGCAAGGTCGTCATCACCAAGGACGAGACGACCATCGTCGACGGCTCCGGTGACAGCGACCAGGTCCAGGGCCGCGTCAACCAGATCCGCGCCGAGATCGAGAACAGCGACTCGGACTACGACCGCGAGAAGCTCCAGGAGCGCCTCGCCAAGCTCGCCGGCGGCGTGGCCGTCATCAAGGCGGGCGCGGCCACCGAGGTCGAGCTCAAGGAGCGCAAGCACCGCATCGAGGACGCCGTTCGCAACGCGAAGGCGGCCGTCGAGGAGGGCATCGTCGCCGGTGGTGGCGTGGCCCTGCTCCAGGCCTCCGCGGTGTTCGAGAAGCTTGAGCTCGAGGGCGACGAGGCGACCGGCGCCAAGGCCGTGAAGCTGGCCCTTGAGGCCCCGCTCAAGCAGATCGCCGTCAACGGTGGTCTCGAGGGTGGCGTCATCGTCGAGAAGGTGCGCAACCTGCCCGTCGGCCACGGCCTGAACGCCGCGACCGGTGAGTACGTCGACATGATCGCCGAGGGCATCATCGACCCGGCGAAGGTCACGCGCTCCGCGCTGCAGAACGCCGCCTCCATCGCGGCGCTCTTCCTCACCACCGAGGCCGTCATCGCCGACAAGCCGGAGAAGGCCGCCGCCGGCGGTGCCCCGGGCGGCATGCCGGGCGGTGACATGGACTTCTGATCCCAACGGATCGGTAGCTCCAGGCAGTTCACTGCCGCACGTTGTACGCCGAGGGCGGCACTCCCAGCACGGGGGTGCCGCCCTCGGCCGTTTCAAGTGGGGCGGGGGGTACGAAGCCTGGGGGTACGGGAAACCGAACTTCGGCAAGGGTGCTGGCCCCATGGTGCGGGGGCACGGGGGCCGGGCATGCTTGACCGGCAGAGGGGACCGGCACGGGGGCCGCCCCGAGGGGCGTCCGCGCAGGAGAGTCAATGAGCACCACCCAGTCCACCACGTGGTCCACCACCGAGTCCGCCAACGGGTCCACCACCAAGCCGGCTGCTGCCCAGTCCTCCACCTCCCGGTGGCGGGCTCGCGCGTGCGCGGCCGCGGCCCTCACCGCGCTCGCGGCGGGCGCACTCGGCGCGTGCGGGCCGATGGACGACAAGACGTTCAAGGACGACACAACCATCAAGGACAAGGTCACCGCGGTCCGCATCGAGGGGAAGTCGGACGGCTTCCGGGTGCGCGGCAAGCAGCACCTGAGCAGGACGGCGGTGCACCGCGAGGTCACCTACCGGGACAAGTCCAAGCCGGACACCCCGACGTACCGCGTGGAGAACAACGTCCTGGTACTCGGAGGCTGCCCGGGCCACTGCTCGGTGGACTACACGGTCGACGTCCCCGCCGGCATCCCGGTCACCGGCTCCACCACGGCGGGCGGCCTGCACTTCTCGGCGGTCGGCGCGGTGAAGGTCTCCTCCGACGACGGCCGCGTCGTGGTGAACGGCGCGACGGGCCCCGTCGACATCCGCACCACGAACGGCTCGATCGAGGCGAAGGGCCTGAAGGGCACAGGCATCACCACCAGGGCGTCCAACGGCTCGATCTCCCTGACCCCCGCCACCGCGCAGGACATCACGGCCCAGACCGCCAACGGCAGCATCACGGTGACCGCCCCACCCGCCCCGTACCACGTCGTGGCCCAGACCCAGAACGGCAGCAAGAACCTCTCCATACGGGACGACCCCGCCGCCCCCCACCACCTGAACCTGACCACGGACAACGGCGGCATAACGCTGAAGACCGCCAAATAGACCCGCTCCGCGCCAATTGTGCGCCTCCGATGGCCAGTTCCAGTCGCTCTCAGCGACGGTACGACTGTGAATCGCAAAGGCTCTGGCTAGAGTTGCGCTGCGGTCAAGGGTGTACGCGGGGTGTACGGGGGAGAGTGGCGTGACAACACATGAGGACAAGGGCGGGGCGCAGTCGCCGCCCTGGGCATTCGACGTGCTCGGCAGGGCGCAGGCAGCCGCGAGCGACATAGTCACGGAACTGTCGTCCTTCACGACGTTCCAGCGCCGCGTCGACGAGCTGATCCGCAACCTCAAGGGCTCGCCCGCCGACCCGGGCAAAGTCGGCCAAGAACGCCTGGTGCGCGAGCAGTTCGGCGGCGGCGAGGGCGCGTGGACGGAGGCCGCCGGCCTGTTCACCTCGTACGCGACGGTGATCACCGAGCTGGAAACCCTGTCCCGCCTGCTGTCGGACTCCATCGAGGGCATGGGCATCGCGGTCCTCGCCTCGCACCAGGGCTACCAGAACATCGACGCGGACGTCCGCAAGCGGATGGCAGCGATCAGCGTCGAAACGAAGAAGCACTACGGGGGCGACTACCACCCCGAGCAGTCGAAGCCGAAGAGCGATCCGAAGTCGTCGGGCGGCGACACGGGAGGGGCGTTCTGATGGGCGCTGGCACACCGTTCGAGGGGATGAGCCACGAGGCGATGCTGGCGTGGCTGGACCAGGCGAACAGCGGGACGGTGCGGGGTGCGGCTGATCGTTTGGCGGCGGCGGCCAAGGAGATCCGTACGATCGCGGCGGATTTGAAGGTGCGTCCGCAGTGGGTGGAGTGGAAGGGTGCGGGGGCGGACGCGTTCCGTACGTGGAGCGCGGATCTGGCCAATGCGACGTTGCGTCTGAGCGACTTCAGCGAGGGTTCCGCGACGTGGCTGGGCCACGCCTCGAACGCGATCGCCTCGGCCCAGGCGTCCATTCCCCGCGACGCGGGTCGCGCCCAGGCGAATCTGGATGCGGCCCGGTCCGCCCACAATGATCCGGATGCGTCGGTGATAGCCCGTAAGTCGGCGTCGGAGCTGGCGGCTTTGGAGGCGGACAAGGAGAAGGTGCGCCAGGAGGCGGTGGCGCAGATGCGGAAGCTTGGCCAGGCGTATGAGCAGGCGGCGACGCAGATGAACGGGCTGGAGCGGCCCAAGTTCCCTCCACCGCCGCAGGCGATTGCGCCGGACCCGCACGATGTGTACAGCGGTATTGAGTACGCGTCTGGCACCAGCGGTACAGCCGAGCGTGGTGTTTCGTCCGGCGGCGCTACGCGCACTTCGCAGGTTCTCTCATCCTCCTCCGGCGGCCCAGACTCGAGGATCCACACCGGTCTAACCTCAACGGACCGCCCCGCCTTGGCGGACACTCACCGGCCCACGCGGATGGACGTTGACTCGACGGCCGCGTTGCCGCAACAAGCGCTCCCGTCGAGTCCCTTCGGTAGCGGGCCGCAAGTGGGTCATGCCGATGATGTGCCGGCAGTGCGCATCCCGACGCCCTCCTATGGCGGGGGATTGAGTGCGCCTCCAGGCCCTTCCAGCACACGGCCTCCTGATGGGGGAGCGCACCCGTCGCCGAGGGGGCCGTCGGAGTCCGGGCGCACCGCCGTTCGCACGCCGGGCGGCGGCCCCGGAATTATTGGCGGTCGGCCCGTTCCAACGGGGCCGGAGCGGCCCAATAGCAGCGTTCCAAAAGGAACCGTCGTAGGTGCCGAAGAGCCCGGCAATCGCGGTGCTTCGCGGCCGGTTACGGGAGCTGGCCCCGCAGGCCAAGTAGCAGGCCGGCCGGGCGCGATGCCCGGCCGTAGTTCGACAGCCCCGCGAAGAGTGGTACGTGGGGGCAGTGCTCAGCAATCGGAGCGAGCGGCCGGTCCTCGTTCCGTATCGTCTGGTGCGCCTCCGGAGCGGGGAGGCGTCTCGGGTGGGAGGCCGGTCGTCGGAAATGCGGGCGGTGGTGCCCATGGTGGGCAGCTGCCCCGAGGTTCCCGAAAGGGACGTTCACGCCGCGAGTCGGGGGAAACGCCCCCTGGCTACCTCGTTGAGGACGATGAGACGTGGTTGCGGATCGACCCGCGCGTTGTACCGCCGGTCATCGACTGATGCGTTCAGGAGAGACGCGAGGGAAGCTCATGCCATCGAGCAGTGTTCGCCGCAGGCGCGGGATCGCCGCAGTGTCGGGGGTTTGCAGCCTGTTCATGTGGGGTGCCGCATCCGTGCCTGCCCGGGCGGACACGCCCCGCGAGCAGCAGTGGTTCCTCGACGCGATGAAGGCCGACGAAATCTGGCGGATCAGCACAGGCGCAGGGATCACCGTAGCTGTCATCGACACAGGCGTTGACCCGAGCATTCCTGATCTGACAGGGCAAGTCCTGCCGGGTAGAGATTTCTCGGAGGGCCAGACGGGAGACGCACACGTCGACTACGACGGCCACGGGACCAGCATGGCGGCTCTGATCGCTGGAAAGGACGCGGACGGCAGGAAGGGACCTTCCGGCCTTGCCCCAGGGGCCAAGATTCTCCCTATCCGCATGCCGAAGGGGGGTGAAGCAGCCAACCAAGCCGAAGGCAACCAGCGATTCAACAAAGCCGCGCCGCAAGCGATCCGCTATGCAGCTGATCAGAACGCGAAAGTCATCAATATCTCCATGGGAAGGAATGAAGGCTCACCCCAGCTCACTGCAGCGGTGCAGTACGCCATAGGAAAGGGTTCGCTGATCTTCGCGGCGGTGGGGAACAGCGGCAATGTGAACAATGAGGTCGAATACCCTGGCGCCACGCCCGGCGTGGTGGGTGTGTCGGCCGTGAGCCGGGACCAGCGCAAGACGCCCGAGTCCGAATACGGCCCCCAGGTGGACATGGCCGCGCCGGGCGACGACATCGTGCATGCCTGCCCGGGTGGAACCGGCCTGTGCAGATCCCACGGCACCAGCGACGCCACCGCCCTGGCGTCCGCATCCGCCGCGCTGATTTGGTCCAAGCATCCGGAGTGGACCAACAACCAGGTTCTGCGGGTCATGCTGAACACGATCGGTGGTCCCACGGATGGGGCCAAGCGGAACGATTCGATCGGGTACGGGATCGTTCGCCCCCGCGTGGCCCTCGTGAATCCGGGTGACCCGGGCCCGGCGGACGTGTACCCGTTGCCGGATCCTCCGGCGTCGGCCGCGTCGCCCGCACCCGCCCCGGCCAAGGGCGCCGCGCCCCGAGCGGAGAAGGCCGCCGGGAATCGGCCAAGTTTTCTCCTTCCTCTCGGCATCGCGGCGGGGGTGGGAGTCGTGGGTGCCTTGGTCGGCGTCTGGGCCTGGCGTAGGCGCAATCGGCAGCGGGCGGTCATCGCCCCGGCGCCGGCCGGTAGTTGGGGACCGGGGCCCGGGCCGGGGTGGCCGGAGCGGCAGCATCCTGACCGTACGGGGAGGTACTGAGGTGGCGTGGGGCGAATGGGAGCAGCTGAAGTCCGACGCGCTGCTCCGCCGCGAACTCGATGCTCTCGCGTGGTACGCGGCCAACTCGGCCTGGGCGGACAGGCACCCTACCTAAGCGTCGTCGTCAAGCTCGCCGGCAGCCGAGTGGAGGACAGCCCCGATGGATACGGGAAGCTCCAGCCATTCCTTGAAGACCTGGTGCCGCGTGAGGCGAGGAAATACGGGTGTAGGAAGTAGGCCGGGGCGGGCCGCGTGGTCATGCGGGGGTCTTCGTGGGGCGGGGGCTGGGGCGGGGGGTGGTTGCCGCGGCTCGGGCTTTGGCTGCGTGGGAGTGGACCTGCGCGGCTGGGAGGGTTGGGGGGTGGGGTCGGGGTTTGCCCTGGCAGGGGGCGCAGGTGCCGCCGGGGAGGGCGTCCGGGGGGCCCGGGGCGCCGCACTTCGCGCATTCCAGGATGCGTAGGGCTGGGCGCGTCGGGGGTGGGGGCTGGTGCGGGGGGAGTTTGGAGAGGAGGCGGGTACGGGTGAGGCCGGCCGGGCTGTGGACCGGGACCGGCAGGCCCGAGGCCAGGGCGCGCAGGATGTCCTGCTCCGTCGCGCCGCGCTCGAACCACGCCTCCGCCAGCGGTTCCAGGTCCGCGCAGTCCCGCGCCGACAAAGACAGCGCCGGCGCGGTACGCCCCAGCGCCGCCAGGAGTATGAACGCCCTGCTGCGCGTGGGCGGTTGTGGCGCGGCCGCAGGCGGCCCGGGTGGCCGTGGCGGTGCCGGGGGCGCCGCGTTGACGCACCCTCGGGTGAATTCCGCCCACCACGCGTCGTCCCGCGCCGTCCGCGAGAACCACGTCCTGGTCACCCACCTCGCGCTGTCCGAGCCGCGCAGATGCTCGCGTCCACGCCTCAAGTGGCCCGCGCCTACGAGACGTTGGAGTGCGGTGCGTAACGCGCACTGCCCGTACGGCAGCACCTTCGCCAGCGTTTTCACGGAGATGTCCGCGCCGTCCGGGAGCCGGTCCAGGTAGCCCGCCACCGCCGCCTCTCGGGGCGCGAGGTGCGCGAAGTCGTACGCGGTGGGCGGCGGTTGGTGCGGCACCGAACGCTTTCCGTAGCCCGGATTGGCCATCGGGTGGTGGTCGGGGTGCGCTGCGGCGGGTGCGGCACTAAAGTGGCTGTCAGCCATCGGATCAGTGATTCCTTAACGTGTGTTGATCTTGGTGGTCAGGCCCCCGGAGGTGTTGGCGCACCTGGCGGGGGCTGATTGATGTCCTGGGTCCTGTTGCTGTCTGGACGCTAGAGGTTAGTCACCCTCCGTGGCAAGTCGAACGCGGAAAGTGTCCAGCGGATTCGCTTCCGCCCAACTGGCGGGGTGGGTGGGTGGGTTGAGACCCACTCCCATTCGATTTCAAGCACTGCTCGAAGCTCGACGCGTGAGCCTCGCCGCGTACGCCACGAGCCGGCCCCGTCAACAACGCCGGCCGGCTCGTAGTGCGGGAACGGGTGCGTCAGCTCGTTTTGTTGGACTCCTTCACCCCGGCGACGAACGCCGACCACGTCGCCGCTCGGAACACGAGCGTCGGGCCGTGCGGGGCGGACTTCGAGTCCCGGACCGGAACGATGCCGGGGAGGTCGTCCGCCACCTCCAGGCAGTCGCCGCCGCTGCCATCGCTGTGGGTGGACTTGCGCCAACGCGCCACCTCCAGGCAGTCGCCGCCTTCCCCGCCGCTGTAGCTGGACTTCTGCCAGCGCGCGATTTCGAGGCAGTTGCCGCCCTCTCCTCCGCTGTAGCTGGACTTCTGCCAACTGGCCTTACTCAGGTCGTACTCAGGGCTGATCCTCATGAGCGTAATCCTCTGCCACTGATTCGATCAGGGCCAGGGAATCGGACGGTGAGAGTGCGCTGGCCCCCACCAAATCGTAAGTCAGTTCGTGCCGGGCGACAGTGGCCGGGTCGTCTTCCAGTCGCCCGGTGCCCAGGCCGTCGATGAAGGCGAGCGGGGGCGCGTCGGCGAAAGCCATCAACTTGAGCGCGCCGCTCATTGCCGCGTGCGCGCCCGCCTGGAACGGCAGTACCTGAGCGATGATCCGGTGGCGGGCGCCGAGCGCGGCGATATGAGCCAGAGCCTCTGCCATGACGCCCCGCCCTCCGACCATTCGCCACAGCACCGATTCGTCAAGAACCACCCACAACAAGGGCGTTGTTGGGTCGTCAAGCAGCCCAGTGCGCTCCAAACGGGCTGATACCAGGTCGTCGATGACCCCCTCCGGCGCGGTCGGCCGGTGGGCGCGGAAGACGGCACGTGCGTACGCCTCGGTCTGAAGCAGCCCCGGGATGAGTGAGGGCGCGTACTCCCGGATCGTCGTCGCGATCGCCTCCGCCTCCGCCGCCTCGGCGAAGTGGTCCGGGTACTTGGACTCCGCCGCCGCGACGCAGTTGCGCGTGAAGAAGCCGTCCGTGCCGAGGATCTTGTCGAACTGGCGGGCGTACTCCAGGTGCATGCGGCGGATGCCCGCTTCGAGTTGGCCGATGAAGGACGAGGAGACGAAGAGGGGGCCGCCCAGGGCCTCCTGGCTGAGGCCGGCCTTTTCGCGGGCGTGGCGGAGTTCGGCGCCGAGGAGGGCGCGGGGGGAGGCGGAGGGGTCGAGGTCCTTCGGTGCGGGCATGCGCAACTCCCTTTGGGACACGCGGGGTTGTTGGATCGCCGACGGTAGTCAGGGTAGCTCCGGGCGGACACTCTGGGTGAGGAGAACGGCACAGTCGGTACGTAACGTAGGAAGGGCGCGAGGACATGGCACTGACGGCTGAGGAGAGGGTGCGGGCGACGGAGGATGCCGTCGAGCAGTTGCGGGAGGGGCTGGCGCGGGTCGGCGTGGTGCTGCCGTCGCTGAGGATCGACCCGCTGACGTGTGCGGGGCACGTGCTCTATCCGCTGGTGGACCTCGGGCGCTGCAACATGGACATGGCGTTGCGGCTCGTCGCGGTGCTGGCCGGGGCGTATGGGCCGGAGGGGGATGCGCCGGGGTGTGGTGGCGCGGGTACCTGTTCCGGCCACTGCCACGCCTGACGGGGGCCGGTCTCGTACGCTCGGCGGCATGGGGGACGGGCGTGGTGTGAGCCAGGAGCGGGGGCGGCCGTCGTGGACGGAGCATCCTCGGCTGAGCGCGTGGCTGGTGGAGCAGGAGGCGGCGTTCGGGGGGTGGGCGGCGTCGCACTCGGGGCGGTGGGACTTCTCGGTGGCCTCGCTCGACGCGTTGGAGGCGGCGGTGCGGGGGGACTTCGCGGGTGCGGAGTGGGAGGAGGTGCGTGCGGCTCGGCACGCACCTCGTGTGACCGCGCCCGCGTGGTACCTCGGCGAGGTGTGCGTGCGGGCGGCGGGGGCCGCCGGGGCCGCGGGGGTGGTGTGGAAGGTGAACCCGGCGACGGACTTCACCGCGTGGGAGGGTCCGTTCGTCGGCGTACCGGGGGACCCGATGGAGGACCCGGACCACGAGGACCTGTACGAGGACGCCGACTACCTCCCGGCGGTGGTGCCGGTCGCCGAGATGTGCGCCATGTTCCTCAAGGGGGCGTCGTGGCGTCTGCGGTGTGTGGTGGGGGAGTTCCAGGCACCCTTCGGCACCGGTCGTTAAGACGGCGTCCCTTTTGGTGCGCCGCCAAGCTCCGGTAGCGGGGGTTGTCGTTCGCGCGCTACTTGCGATTCATTTGCGGCGGTCGCTGACGTGTCTGGCGCGGTCGGTCGGCGTTCAGGACGCGGCAGTTGTACGTGGAGGGGCTGATCAAGAGAGCCCTCGGGCGCGCAGGCGGCGACAGGGTACCGCGCCGTGGGCGGGGTGGGCGTTCATTCCGGATGCGGATGCCGGAATGAGGGCGTAAGCGGATCGCCTACGGCCTGTCTCACATGTCAGTTGGGCTCGATCGGAGTATCGGTGGACCAGAAGTCGGAGTGAACGTTGGGGAGAGGGAGCGGCCAAACGTCCTCGTAAGAGGGGCCGTTGGCCTTGCTCTTCGGCTTGGCCACCTTGGATTCCTGGACGCAAGGGGTGTCGACCTCGAAGTCGACATTCCCCTTGTCGCCCACGGAAACGGTGATGGCGAAACCGTCCCTGCTTTGCGCGTAGATCACAGGCATCTGTTTGTCCGGATTGACCGACTTGATCACGTATCCGCTCTGCTTCCAGAAGCGCTCGATCAGCCCGAGGAAACTCCCTCTCCGCTGCTCGGAGATGATGGTCATGACCATGCGCCGACGTGTCACGTCACAGCTTCCCGCCGTGGTCGCAGTATGGGACCACTGGACTTCCGGCTGGATGGCAGCGAATGTGGCGTCCAGCATCGCGTCAGCTCGATCCGCAGCTTGTTGCATATTCATATCCGGTCCCTTTTTTCCCGACGCATCCTTCTCCATGCTCCCGCACCCTGCGAGCAATGTGCCCGCCAGGGCCACTGTGGCTGCCTGCTTGAGTCGCCGGTTCATCGGTGGGGCTCCGTTGTGATCTTGTCTGCGTGACCGGAGACTATCCGCGCAATGTTCTTTGCCGACTCGGGGTCCCGTTCGGGATTGAAGTAGTTGGAGTGTGCGGGCGTGGGGGTGCCGTCGGAGAACGGTAAGGGGCCGTCGTCGACGGCGAACCGCCTGGCCTCGAACCCTTCGCTGGCCGGGTCCCTGCCGAACCAAGCTCCGTCCGGGTCGGCGAGGTAGCCACCGGCCAGTGCTCCAACCGGGCCGAGCAGCACACCACCGACGGCACCACCGACGAGTTGCTTGCGTGACGGGGCCCAAGTGACGGGATCGTTGCCGGCTGACCCTACGAAGACGTGGTCCTTGCCGACCCCGAGGTCCCCGGCTTTGTCCACGCCGACTCCAGGGCTTCCCACGAGGATGATGTCGTCCACTCCGGGGATACCTCCCGGCTGCGTGGCGGCGGCACCGACCAACCGTGAACCATAGGAGTGGCCTATGGCCGTGAGGTGGGGATCCCCGGTTTCGTTCGTTACCGACAGGCCGTGCATGAAGCGGTCGTAGGCGGGTGCTCCGGCGTTCGCGTCGTCGCTCTGCGCGACATCGAAGTTGGCCCCCCAGTCGTCGGACCCCGTAAGTTGAGGTGCGTCGTATCCCAGCCAGACGATGGATGCCGTTGCGCTTCCGCGATTCTCGAATGCGGCGTCTATGGCGGTATCGCGTGCCCGCTTCAGATCGTTCTTCGCGAAATCCTCGTCCAGTGACGTCTCCAGACCGGGGACGTACGCGGATACGTTCTTTGCTGTATCGGGGTTTCCGTAACTGACAATTGCCCGACCGTTCCCCTCGTCGCCGATTCCCAACAGGAACATCGGAGGCTGTGTTCCCTCCTCCCTCAATTTCCGGTCGATCTCGAGTAGCCCAGCGAGCTGCGTGTGCGACTTCTCGTTGTGTTCTCCCTCCAGCTTGCCTATGAGCAGCTGAAGGTTCTCCCGATTCGCCTGATCACGCACGGCGGCTGGGATTCCGTCCAGGTTGCCGATCACGTCCGGGTAAACCGACAGGTACTCGTCGCGTTTCTCCTGGGTAAGGCCTTGCCACCACTCTTTGCAAGCAGCGGGGTCCTTGTTCGTCGGGATCTCGCTGCCGAGGTGGTCGCCCGCCACACCTCGGACCGCTTCGGCGTCCTTCGCCGTATCCGCCCACGTAGCATCGTCAACGGTCAGCCCGGGTGGGGCCTTCAATTTGCCCAAAGCCTGATCGAAACGGTCGTCGATCGCCTGAGCCTCTTGCACCGCGTAGGCGATGCGGTCGGCGATCTCCTGAGCTCGCGCACGGTGCGGATTTCCTCCGGGAGCGTCAGAAGCCTCCCCCCGCGGCGTCGGGATGTGCATGCCCAGGACGTCGAACCCGGGGCTGCCGCTTACCGCTCCACCTGGGATTTCCTGTCCGGAAGCCGGGTCGGTGCCGCAAGCGGGAAACTCCACTGTACCGTCGCCGAGGATGCTGTATCCGGATTTGTCGGCATCCCGTACTGCCGCCGTTATCCTTCTCTGTGGAGCCATCAGTTCATAGGCCAGCCCATTCAATGTGGACCGGATGAGACCGCATTCGGTGTGTATGTAGTGATAGTTACGGCTCAATCTCTCGAGACGTTGAGTGGCCGAGGTCGCCGATGCGCTCTTCTGTGTCTTCGTCAGCGAGCCCGTCATCTCCGCGTCGACAAGCTCCCGAGCGGCGTTGGCTCGCTTGCTGACCGCTCCCCAGCCGTTGCTCGCATGTTCCAGTTCCGCCAGGTTCAGGTCCAGCAGTTGCTGCCACGTGAGCATCCCGCTATGCCCCCTGCTTGATTCCGGACACACGTACCGCGTCGGCCTCTTGCTTGACCTTCGCGTCCGCCGCACTCAGGTCCACGGCGACCTGTCGCAAAGCGGGCTGCAGTGTGCCGCATTCCTCCCGCAGCGCGGAGAGCCGGGCATCCCAGGATGTGAGCACGGAACTCAAAGTGGCGACACAGGTGAGACCTACGGTGGCCCTCGCCAGACCATCGTGGGCTCGCGTCAGATCTCGCATGTCAGTCGTAGCGCCGGTGGTCAGGTCGCCGGCGACGTCGGCGGCATGGTTCCACGGACTCTCCGTGTGCTTCAGGGCATCGGCCCCGCCGCCCGTGCTCGGGGTGCTGCTCTGTATCCCATTGAGCTGCATATGCTCGGAGTGTCTCTTGGCAGCCGGAGTCTTCAACTGCTTTCACTCGTCCCAGGCCACGCCGCGCCCCTTTCCCCGTTCGTTCTGCCTCGGCGACGGGGCGTGCCGCCGATCGCCTTGTGTACCGTCAACTCGGGTGATCCTAGGGGCTGTCGACGGCTGGGTATTGAGTATCCGTACCTATTCCGGCTTGGCGTACGGCAAGGTCTCGGAGGGGGCCTGCCACACGGCGCCGACGTAGCAGGAGGGCGGTCGCGCAAGAGTGGGGGACTCAGGGGTGGGGGTGCTTGGGCTCGGGTTCTGGAAAGGTTCCGGACGGGGTCTGGACAGTGTCGTCCGGGCGGCCGTTCGCGCGGTGGGTGGGGGGCAGGCCACCGGGCTCTGGACGCTGGGAGGATGGGCCAGGGCTCGGCGAACCCGTGTTAGTTGTTCGCGGCGAGCGCTGCGCGTAGGTGGCCGTCTGCTTCTGACAGGAGCTTCGCGGCCGTCGCCGCCTCCACTCCGCCCAGGATGACCAGGATCGCGTTCTTCACCTCGCCGTCCGTCGCCGCCAGGGCCGCCTCGATCTCCGGATCGGTCGCGCCCGTCGCCAGGGCCACGATGTGGCGGGAGCGGGCGCGCAGTTTCTCGTTGGAGGCGCGTACGTCCACCATCAGGTTTCCGTACGTCTTGCCCAGGCGGATCATCGTGATCGTCGAGATCATGTTCAGGACCAGCTTCTGGGCCGTGCCCGACTTCAGGCGGGTGGAGCCGGTGAGGAGTTCCGGGCCCACCACGATCTCGATGCCGTGCTCGGCCGCCGCCGCCAGCTCGCTGTCCGCGTTGCACGACAGGCCGATCGTCAGGGCCCCCACGCGCCTGGCGTGCTCCACCGCGCCGATCGCGTACGGCGTGCGGCCCGAGGCCGAGACGCCCACCACCGTGTCCGCGCCGGTGAGGCGCAGCGCCGCCAGGTCCTCCGCCGCCAACTGCCGTGAGTCCTCCGCCCCTTCGACCGCCTTCACCATCGCGGACGGGCCGCCCGCGATCAGGCCCACCACCTGGGACGGGTCGGTGTTGAACGTCGGCGGGCACTCGCTCGCGTCCAGTACGCCGAGCCGCCCGGCCGTGCCCGCGCCGGCGTAGATCAGGCGGCCCCCGCGCGCCATCCGCTCCGCCGTCGCGTCGATCGCGGCCGCGATGGCCGGGAGGCGGTCGGCCACGGCGGCGGGGACGGTGGCGTCCTCGCCGTTCATGATCCGGGCGATCTCGGCGGTCGGCAGCCGGTCGATCTCCGCGAGTTCCGGCCGGAACGCCTCCGTGGTGAGGCCCGCCAGCTGGGCCCTGAGGTCGGAGTAGGTATCGCCCTGATCCTGGGTGCGGTCACCGCCGTGGTCCTGGCCGCTTCCGCTTCCGTGGTCCTGGCTCTGGTCCTTGGCCTGGTTCTGGGTGGTCATCGTGGCTGCGGCTCTTTCTGTGTGCGGGGCCCTGAGCCCGTGTGCGGGGCCGTACGGGTGCCTGGGGGGCCGGGGTCAGCGCGTGCGGTCCCGGGGGGTGTGGCGGTGGGCCAGGGCCTCGTACGAGGCTGCGAGCGCGGGGGCCGCCGTCTCGTACGTGCGCTGGGCCACGCCGATGAACAGGCAGTCCACGACCAGGAGTTGGCTCGTACGGGACGACATCGCGGCCGGGCGCAGCTCGCTCTCGCGGGCCGTGGACGTGGTCAGGACGTGATCGGCGTACTGCGAGACCGGGCCGTCGGGGCGGCCGGTGATCGCGATCGTGGTCGCGCCGTGGTCGAAGGCCACCCGCAGCGGCTCGATGACGTCGCCCGTCGAGCCGGAATGGGTGATCGCCACCGCCGCGTCGCCCGAGCGCAGCTGCACCGCGTTGGTGACGGCCAGGTGCGGGTCGGTGTGGGCGTGGGCGATGAGCCCGATCCGCAGCAGCTTCTGCGCCAGGTCCTGGCCGACCAGGCAGGACGCCCCCACGCCGTACACATCGATGCGGCGCGCGGCCGCCAACGCGCCCACCGCGGCGCCCAGTTGGGTGGTGTCGAGCGCCGCCGCCGTGTCGGCCAGGGTTTGCTGCTCGTCGTAGGCCAGTTTCGCGACGACGTCCGCGATCGGGTCGTCCACCGCTATGTCGGCGGTCACCGAGGGGGCCCGGCCCGACTGCTGCTGGGCGGCGAGCCCGGCCAGCGCCAGGCGCAGGTCGCGGTAGCCGGGGTAGCCCAGGATGCGGGCGGTGCGGACGACGGTGGCCTCGCTGGTGCCGGTGAGGGCGGCCAGGCCCGTGACGGTGAGGGCCGCGCAGCCGGCCGGGTCGCCGGCGACGGCCTCCGCGACCCGCTGCATGGAGCGGGTCATGGACGGCGCGAGTGTGCGCACCTTGGCGGCGAGGGCCGCCGGTGCGGGGGGTGAGCCCTCGCTGAAACTTTCCTTCACGTCTCGGGTCACATGTGAAAGATATTTTCGCAGTGGTGTCCGGTCAACCCCCTCGGGGGCCGGGAGCGGGGGCTGCGATCGGGGCCGCGAGCGGGGGGCCGGCCCCGGTCCGCTACCGCGCGGGGCGGCTCGGGGGACAATGGAGGGCATGGACGACGTACAACCCCTTGAGCAAGCCCTGCACGCCGCCCGCGCCCTGGTCCTCGCCGATCTGGCGGCGCGTGACGTGGCGCACGCGGACGTCGTCTCCCTGGTCGAGGACGCGGTGACCCACCGGCGCTGGTGGGTCGAGCAGTGGCCCGAGGGCACGGAGTACGTCGCCGGGCTCGTCGCCCAGGACGTCCAGGACGCGCTCCTTGAGCGGTACGGCCGCTGGCCGCTGTGCCCGGTGTGCGACGTCGGCGACCCGCACGCACTCGACGTGGAGCCGGAGCTCGGGCCCGATCCGCACTGGGTCTGCGGCAAGGCGGGCGTCGTGGTCGCACCGGTCGGGGCGCTCGGCCAGGGGGGCGCGGGCGGGCTCGGCGGATGACGCTCTACATCGACCCGCCGACCTGGCCCGGGCACGGCCGCATGTGGTCGCATCTGGTCAGCGACGCCTCGTACGAGGAACTGCACGCCTTCGCCGCGTCCATCGGCTGCCCGCCGCGCGCCTTCGAACGCGATCACTACGACGTGCCGTCCCACCGGTACGAGGACGCGGTGCGGGCGGGGGCCGTGGAGGTGGGTTCCAAGGAGCTCGTACGCCGTCTGACGGGGGCGGGGCTGCGGCGGCCGAAGGGGCGGCCTGCCTGACACCGGTTTGGTGGCCCAGGGAACGCGCCGGTGGCCCAGGGAACGCGGCGGCGGTGGTGGCCCAGGGAACGCGCCGATGATGGCCCAGGGAACGCGCCGGTGGCGCCCCCGGAAGGAGCCCCGGAAACACCTGCTTGGCCGGAACTTGTCCCCGGTTCGGCTGCGGCCCGTAGCCAGACGATCGCGGATCGGCTAACTTCCTTGCCAGTAGTCGTGGTTCCGAAGTCTCAACGCCCGCGGTTTACGCCGTGGGCGTTTGCTGTGCAGCAATGTCCGAGGACCAGGGCGATCACCTCACCCAGGGGTACTGACAAGCCAGTACCCCGCGATCCTCGACAGGGGAAACACATGGCAACCGGCACCGTGAAGTGGTTCAACGCCGAAAAGGGCTTCGGTTTCATCGCGCAGGACGGCGGCGGCCCGGACGTCTTCGTCCACTACTCCGCGATCAACTCCACCGGCTTCCGTGAGCTCCAGGAGAACCAGGCTGTCGTCTTCGACGTCACCCAGGGCCCGAAGGGCCCGCAGGCGGAGAACGTCTCCCCCGCCTAATCGCCGACCCCGGCCCTGGTGGCCGGACGACGCGGAAGCGCCCCGCACCCGAGGATGGGTGCGGGGCGCTTTGCCGTGCGGGGCGGATGGATGTGGAGCTCCGTATGGCCTCCGTATGGCCTCCGTATGGCCTCCGTATGGCCTCCGTATGGTCTACGTACGGCCGCACACGTCCGCGGGCGGCGCGGTGGTCGCCGGGGTCAGGTCCGATGAGCGGGTCTCCGAGGAGCGGGCCACCACGCGTGAGTGCGACTTGTGCAGGCGCAGGGAGGCCGCGACCAGGGCCAGGGCCGTGACGGTCATCGCGGCGCCGGCCCACGCCGTGGCGGCGTACCCGAGGTTCGCGCTGATCACGACGCCGCCGAGCCAGGGTCCCGCGGTGTTGCCCAGGTTGAACGAGGACGTCGTCGTCGCGCCGGCCAGCGTCGGGGCCGCGCCGCCCACGTTGAAGATCCGGGCGTTGAGCGCGGGCGCGGTGAAGAACGCCGAGCAGCCCAGCAGGAACGACAGGGTGATCGCGACCGCCGGGGTCGAGGCGAACAGGGCCAGCGCGACCAGGAACACGGTCGAGGCGGTGATGCCGCTGAGCAGCACGCCGAAGAGGTGCGCGTCGGCGACCCGGCCGCCGATGGTCGTGCCGATGAGCGCACCCACGCCGAACAGGCCCAGCACGGCCGGGACCCAGCCGGCGTCCACGTGGGCCACGTCCGTGAGCAGCGGCTTGAGGTAGCTGAACGCGCAGAACACGCCACCCGCCGCGAGCGCGGTGATCGCCATCGAGAACAGCACCTGCGGGTCGCGGTAGATCCGCAGCTCCCGGCCGAGCTGCGGCTTCTCGGCGGGGAGCGGGATGCGCGGGATGCGGGTCAGGATGCCGACGAGGGCGATCGCGGAGGCCGCGCCCACCGCCCAGAACGCCGAGCGCCAGCCGAGTCCGTCACCGAGCAGGGCGCCGAGCGGTACGCCGAGGACGTTGGCGATGGACAGGCCGCCGATCATGACGGCCATCGCGCGGGCCCGCGCGTTCGCCGGCACCATCGCGATGGCGACGGCGGCGCCGACCGCCCAGAACCCGGCGCAGGCCAGGGCGGACACGATGCGCGAGGCGAAGAGCATGGCGTAGTTCGGGGCCAGCGCGCCGGCGACCTGGCCTAGGCCGAACGTGGTGATCAGGGCGAGCAGGGTGGTGCGGCGGGGCAGGCGCAGGGTGGCCACGGCGAGGAGGGGGGCGCCCACGACCATGCCGATGGCGAAGGCGGAGATGAGGAGGCCGGCCTGGGGGATGGACACGTTCATGTCGTCGGCGATGGACGGGAGCAGGCCGGTGAGCATGAATTCGCTCGTGCCGAGTGCGAAGACGGAGAGGCCGAGGATGTAGACGGCCAGGGGCATGCGGGCCCCTTGGGCGGGGGGCAGGGGGGTGGGTGCGGGCGCGGGCTTGGGTATGGGCTCGGCGGGCATATCCGGTGCCAACGGGGTGGGGCGGGGTGATATTCCCGGGGTTGCCGGGGGCCCGGGTCTGCCGGCGGGCCGGGGTCGGCTGTTTGCGCAGTTCCCCGCGCCCCTGAACCCGTTTGCGTCTGCGGGTCGTGGTCGCTTCTCGCGCCGTTCCTCGCGCCCCTGAGCACTCGGTGCCGGGCCGCGCGGGCATATCCAGCCTGTCATGGGGGTCCCCCCTGGCCCTCAAGGCCTTGGGGGAGATTGAGGACGAGCGCCCTTCAGGCGCGAACGGGGTCCGGGGCGGAGCCCCAGGGGGTTTTGCTTCAGCCCCCGGAGGGTTTGGGGGAGGGGTGGGGAGGGGCATCCCGGGGTCTGGGGCGGAGCCCCGGCGGCCCGGGTTGCACGTGCGCCCCTGGCGGGGCTGGTGCCGGGCCGCGTTGGTGGCGTCAGCCTGTTTCGTAGAGGTGCTGGGCGGTGCGGCCGCCGATGGGGCGGGGGGTGTCGCCCACGCGGTGGTAGCCGGACCGGGTCAGGACGCGTTGCGACGCCGCGTTGTCCTCGTCCGTCGTGGCGTACACCGTCTCCACGTCCGGCTGGGCCAGTGCCCACGCGGTCAGGGCGCGCAGGGACTCGGTGGCGTACCCGTGGCCCCGTACCGACTCCGCCAGGTCGTACCCGATCTCGACGCGGCCGTCCTCCGGAGGGCCGTGGAAGCCGATGCCGCCGATGGCCCGGCCGTCCCGGGCGCGCACTATGACGTACGCGCCCCAGCCCGTCCGGTGCCGGCCGACATCCAGCGCCGACACCATCTTCGCCGCGGCGTACCGGCTGCCCTCGTCCGGGCCGCCGGGCGCCCACTCCCAGCCGCCCGTCCCGCCGTCCGTGAGCTCCGCGGCCGACGCGCGGGTCAGCTCGTGGAGGACGACGCGTTCGGCTGTGACTGTCACGGTGAGCACGCGGGGTACCTGCTTTCCGTCGGCGCGTGGCGAGGGGTGGGCTCGCGCCGATTATGCGGTGAGCAGGGCCAGTTCCGCCTCCAGATTCGCCCGGGCCGGGCCCTGCCAGGCGCGTTCGCCGTGCGGGGTGTGGAACAGCCTTGGCAGGGCCAGTAGTTGGCGCAGTACGGCCGCGCGGCCGGAGCGGAACGCCTCGTCCGGTACGAACGCGTACTCCTCGCGTACGGCGGCGGCGTACGCGGCGTACGCCGGTGGGGCGGCGGCCAGGATCGCGAGGTCCGCGTCGCACAGGACCGCGCCGTTGGCGTCGCCGTCCTCGGGGGCGTGGGTGACGGTCAGGCGCACCAGGCGCGCGACCTCCGCCGTCGCCTGCGGGGTCAACCCGGCTTCGGGCAGGGCGCGTTCGGCCAGGCGGGCGGAGCGCTCCTCGTTCTCCGAACGGTCCGGCAGGTACACGGCGTCGTGGAACCACGCGGCGAGGCGTACGAGGTGGGGGTCGTCGGCGTACTGCTCCAGTACGTCGATGTGGTCCAGGACGGCGGTGAGGTGGGCGGTGGTGTGGTAGCGGCGCTGCGGTTCCGCCCAGCGGGTGAGGAGGTTGTCGGCGTAGGGGGCGGGGTCGGGGGCGGGGCCCTTGGGGCGGGCGGCCAGGAGGGTGGTGTGCCAGCGGGTGCGGAGGGGGGCGTCGGGCATGCGGCTGAGGGTAGCGGGGTGGTGCCGGGGTTGGCGTGACCGCCGGTGCCGGTGCCGGTGCCGGTGCCGGCCGCCGGGTGCGGGTGCGGGTGCGCTGCGCGGGCTTGGCTCGGGGTGCTGGGGGTGGATGCGCTGCGGCGGGCTTGGTCGGTTGGTGCTGGGTGCCCTTTCAGGGGCGCGGGGAACTGCGCGACCAGCCACGGGCGGTCCGCACCCGAAAGCGGATGGGGCGTCGCCGGGGCTTTGCCCCAGGCCCCGGGGGGATGCTCCTCCCCGCCCCTTCCCTAAACCCTCCGGGGGGTGGGATGGAGCGGGGTTCCTTCGGGGGGCTGCTTCTGGGGCTCCGCCCCAGACCCCGTTCGCGCCTTAAGGGAGCTCGTCCTCAATCTCCCCCAAGGCCTTAAGGGCCAGGGGGGACCCCCATGACGGGCTCAGGTTGGCTGTGTGAGCCAGCGCCAGCTCGTCCTCCGTTGCCGGGAGGCGGGCCGACGCTGCCCGCGTGGGCCGGCGCAGGGCTCGTCCTCCGTTGGCGGGCAAGCTGCCGCTGCCCGCGTGGGCCGGCGCCGGCTCGTCCTCCGTTGCCAGGCAAGCTGACGCTGCCCGCGTGGGCCGGCACTGGGCGCGCCCTAGGCTGCCTTGAAGCCGCGCAAACGTAGGGAGTTGGCGACAACGAAGGTTGAGGAGAAGGCCATCGCCGCGCCCGCGATCATCGGGTTCAGGAAGCCCGACGCGGCCAGCGGGAGGGCGGCCACGTTGTAGGCGAAGGCCCAGAACAGGTTCGACTTGATCGTGCCCAGGGTCTTGCGGGAGAGGCGGATCGCGTCCGCCGCCGCGCGCAGGTCGCCCCGTACGAGCGTGAGGTCGCCCGCCTCGATCGCGGCGTCCGTGCCCGTGCCCATGGCGAGACCCAGGTCGGCCTGGGCCAGCGCGGCCGCGTCGTTGACGCCGTCGCCGACCATGGCCACCGAACGCCCCTCCTCCTGAAGGGACTTGACGACGGCGACCTTGTCCTCGGGCATGACCTCCGCGTACACCTTCTCGATGCCGACCTCGGCCGCGACCGCCTCGGCGACGGCCCGGTTGTCGCCGGTCAGCAGGATCGGGGTCAGGCCGAGGGCGCGCAGCCGCCTGATCGCCTCCGGGCTGGTCTCCTTCACCGCGTCGGCCACTTCGAGGACCGCCCGGGCCTCGCCGTCCCACGCGACCGCGATGACCGTGCGGCCCGCCGCCTCGGCCTCCTCCTTGGCCTTCTTCAGCTCGGGGGTGAGGCCGATGGACCACTGGGCCAGCAGCTTTTCGCGCCCCACCAGGACCGCGTGGCCCTCGACGACGCCCCGCACGCCGAGCCCCGCGACGTTCGCGAAGTCCTCGGGCGCGGGCAGGGTCCCCACCTCGGCCGCGGCCCCCTCGGCGACCGCGCGCGCGATGGGGTGCTCGGAGGCGTGCTCCAACGCGCCTGCCAGACGCAGGACTTCCAGGCGCAGGGCTTCGGCCTCGCCGGTGGTGGCGGCCGTGTGCGTCGCGAGCAGCGTCATGCGGCCCGTGGTGACCGTGCCGGTCTTGTCCAGGACGATCGTGTCGACCTTGCGCGTGGTCTCCAGGACCTCCGGACCCTTGATCAGGATGCCGAGCTGGGCGCCACGGCCCGTACCCACCATGAGCGCGGTCGGCGTGGCGAGGCCGAGGGCGCAGGGGCAGGCGATGATCAGTACGGCCACCGCGGCCGTGAACGCGGCCGTGATGCCCGAGCCGGTGGCCAGCCAGGCGCCGAGCGTGGCCAGAGCGAGCAGCATGACGGCCGGCACGAAGACGGCCGAGATGCGGTCGGCGAGGCGCTGGGCGGAGGCCTTGCCGTTCTGGGCGTCCTCGACGAGCCGGGCCATCCGGGCGAGCTGGGTGTCCGCGCCGATCCTGGTGGCCTCGACGACGAGCCGGCCGCCCGCGTTGAGGGTGGCGCCGGTGACGGTGTCGCCCGGGGCGACCTCGACGGGTACCGACTCGCCGGTGAGCATGGAGGCGTCCACGGCGGACGTGCCCTCGACGACCGTGCCGTCGGTGGCGATCTTCTCGCCCGGCCGCACCAAGAAGCGGTCGCCCACCGCCAACTCGGCTGTGGGGACGGTTTGTTCGCTGCCGTCCGGGCGCAGCACGGTGACGCTCTTGGCGCCGAGTTCCAGCAGCGCGCGCAGGGCCGCGCCCGCCTTGCGCTTGGAGCGGGCCTCGAAGTAGCGGCCCGCCAGGAGGAACGCGGTGACTCCCGCCGCGGCCTCCAGATAGATGTTGCCCGCGCCGTCCGAGCGGCCGATGGTCAGCTCGAAGGGGTGGGTCATGCCGATCATTCCGGCGGTCCCGAAGCACAGCGCCCACACGGACCACAGGAACGCGGCCGAGGTGCCGACCGAGATCAGCGTGTCCATGGTGGCCGCGCCGTGGCGGGCGTTGGTCCAGGCGGCGCGGTGGAAGGGCCAGGCGGCGTACGTCACGACCGGGACGGTCAGGGCGAGTGAGAGCCACTGCCAGTATGCGAACTGGAGGGCCGGGACCATCGACATCGCGATCACCGGGACGGCGAGGGCGATCGCGGTCAGGAGGCGGCGGCGGAGGGCGCGCAGTGGGTGCGGGTGCGGGTGCCGTCCGTCGGCCGGCTCGGCGTCGGTGTCCGCTCCGGCTGCTTCGGGTTCGGTCCCGGTCCGGGCCGCCCGGGGCCCGGCCCCCGTCCCGGTCCGCGCGGGGGTCGGCTCCTCGGCGGTGTAGCCCGTGGCCTCGACGGTGGCGATGAGCTCGGCCACCGAGACGGCCGGGGCGAAGGTGACCTTCGCCTTCTCGGTGGCGTAGTTGACGGTGGCCTCAACGCCGTCCATGCGGTTCAGCTTCTTCTCGACCCTGGCCGCGCACGAGGCGCAGGTCATGCCGCCGATGACGAGTTCTACGGCGGATCCGGCGCCGGTCTTGGCGCCGCTGCTGGTGCCAGTGCTGGTGCCGGTGGTGGAGCCGGTGGTGGTCATGGGGTGCGGTCTCCTTGGGCGGCGGGCGGGGTGTGGCCGGGGTGCGTCTCGTGTGGGTCTCGTGCGGGCCGCGCCCCCGATTATACCCCTCGGGGGTATCTTTCGCTGTGATCACAGGTATACCCCCCGGGTGTATATGGCGCAAGGGGAGGCCGGTCGATCCCCGGAGTCCGGGGCGCGTGGCGGTGGGCGGTGGGGTGCGCGGGGCGCGGCCGGCACGTGTTTACCGTCCGCGCGGGTGGGCATTTCGCCGCGTAGGCTGGTCAATGGACTAGACCTATTTGGGCCGAGCCGGGCCCGGGTTACGGAGGAATGGGGTCAGATGAGCAACCGCGCACTGCTTGAGGTGATCGCGCTCGACGCGCAGGACGCCGTCGCGGCCCAGGCCGGCGGGGCGGACCGGCTTGAGCTGGTCACCGACATGGCGGCGGACGGGCTGACCCCGCCCCTCAAGACCTTCGCGGCCATCCGGGCGGCCGTCGACATCCCGCTGCGGGTGATGCTGCGGGCGGCGGACGGGTTCGCGGCGGGGGACGTCGACGGGCTCGTACGGGATGCGGAGGCGCTGCGGGGTGAGGGCGCGGAGGAGTTCGTGTTCGGGTTCCTCGACGAGACCGGGGGGCCCGATCTGGTGGCGGTACGCGCGGTGGCCTCCGCGCTGGCCGGGTGCCGCTGGACCTTCCACCGGGCCATCGACCGGGCCGCGTCCCGGGACGCCCTGCGCAAGGAGCTTGCCGGGGTGCCCGGACTCGACACGTACCTCACGGCGGGGTCGCCGTTGGGGGTCGAGGACGGGCTCGGTGTCCTCGTGGCCGAGGCGGGGCGGCGGGACGAGCCCGGGTATGAGCCGAGGCTGCTGGTGGGTGGCGGGCTTGCGCTGGACCACCTGCCGGCGTTGCTGGGGGCCGGGATCGACGCGGTGCACATCGGCGGCGCGGCGCGCCCGGGCGGCTGGTCCGCCCCGGTCTCCTCGGCGGCCGTCGCCGAGTGGCGCGACGCGCTGGACGCGTAGCGGTTGGGGGGTCGTGCTTGCCCGGCCCGGGCCGGGGTGCGGCGTGCGGCGTCTTGGGGGCGAGCCCCGGGGCTTTCGGGTGCGGGTTGTGGGTGGCTGGGCGCGCAGTTCCCTGCGCCCCTGGGGCATCCGGTGTGGGTCGGCGTGTGCGTGCCTGGTCGGGCCCGGGTGTGGCGCCGGGCAGGGTGCGGTGCGCTTGGGGATGGGGCCCCGGGCCTGACCGGTGCGGGTTGTGGGTGGCTGGGCGCGCAGTTCCCCGCGCCCCTGGGGCATCCGGTGTGGGTCGGCGTGTGCGTGCCTGGTCGGGCCCGGGGCGGGGTGCGGCGCTGGGCGTGTTACGCCGCTCGGGGCCGCCTCCGCCGGCGGCGCAGCGTGAAGCCGCCGGCCACGGCGAGAGCCAGGACTGCGGCCGTGCCGATCAGCCAGTGTCTTCGGGAGGTGACCGGCTCGCCGGCCACCTTCAGCTGCGCGGTACTCGTGCTCTGCCCGTGGTGGCTGACCACGGTGAGCGCGTAGGTGCCCGGCCGCAGGTCGTCCCGCACGGTGGCGTGTCCTGCGTACACGGTCGACCCGTCGTCACACTTGCATCCGGGATCGTCCGGACTGTCCTTCTCGACGGTCAAGGGGCCATGCAGTGCCGGGGACTTGACCGTCAGGGTCTCCTCGTCAGGTGCGGGCACGACGTCCGCGAGGAGAACGACGATCTCGGCGCCCGGCCGCACCGTGACGTTCGGTGTCGAGTCCGCCCTGCCGAGGTTGCCCCCCTTGGGACCTGCCACGAACCGGCCAATGAGCGCCGGGTCCTGGGGCTTGACGGTCAACTCCGTTGTGGTGACTGCCCGGCCACGGCTTGTGGCGGTAAGGGCATAGCGCCCCGGTGCGATGTCACTGCGGATCCAGGCTCCAGCGCCCTTCTGGGCCTCGCTCGACTCCGTGGCGCCCTTTTCCTTCGGGACCAGCCGTATCGGATCTGTCAGCGCGGGGGAGGTCACAGTCACGGTGTCCCAGCCCGTAGGCATGCCCTCGATCTTGATCCAGACGCCTCCCCCCACCGGTTCAACCGGCCCGCCCAGCAGCTCCAGATGGGGGCCGGTCTGTGCACCGGCAGACGTGCCGGCGGAGGGTTCGGGATTCTCCGCCGCGAGAGCGAGAACGAGGTCGCCGGCCGACAGTACGAGCGGCGCGGTGGCGACGACTGCCGTCATGTGAAGCATGCTTCGGAACACGAGTGCCTCCCTCAAGCGGCGGACAGGATGACTATGCCTGCGCGGGCCGGCACGGGGTCGGCGTAGTCAGCTGGGCCCATACCGTTTTCTGTGGGGGTGGGCCCTCCGTCGTGCCCCAGTGGTCTGCCAGGGTCTGGATCAGGAGGAGGCCCCGGCCCGACTCCGCGTCCTCGGGAGCCACCTGTGCCACCACCGGCAGCGGCCTGTCCGCCCGCGTGTCCGTCACCTCGATGCGCAGTACGCCGTCCTCCCGCAGCAGCAGCCCCAACTCGAAGCCCCGGCCCGACACATACGCGTGCAGCACCGCGTTCGCCGTCAGCTCCGCCACCAAAAGCGCCGCCGTGTCCGACGCCTCGCTCCCGTGCGGCACGCCCCACGCGTCCAACTGGCCCTGCGCCAGCCTCCGCGCCAGTCCCGCCGCCCGCCGCGTCGACGCGAACCGCTTCCTGAACACACGTACGGTAACCGGCAGTTGAACCGCGCCGGGTTCTGTTTCGAGGTGCATGGCGCCAGCGTGGCCCGCTCGCGACCCCCTCCGCCAGGCATCCCCTGTGTACGCTCCGCGAGCGTACGCGCACGTCCTGTAGACGGTACGCACGTCCATCCGTAACGCTGGGTGAGTTGCGAACGCGGGGCGAACTGTTCAC
Organism: Streptomyces sp. NPDC006711; assembly: GCF_042869775.1. Classification (NCBI taxonomy): domain Bacteria; kingdom Bacillati; phylum Actinomycetota; class Actinomycetes; order Kitasatosporales; family Streptomycetaceae; genus Streptomyces; species Streptomyces sp. NPDC006711. The sequence continues at coordinate 152,582 of NZ_JBIAGO010000012.1, read as the reverse complement.
CGAGAGGCGGCCGCCGATGGCACGTGCGCGCGAGAAGTCCCCGGGACAAGGGCGAGACGGGGAGCCCGATCCCTCCGACAGTCTGAAGACCTTCGGGGCGGTCGTCCAGGCCCTCCGCGAACACGCCGGCCTCAGCCGCGCCCAGTTCGCCGCCCTGGTCGGTTACTCCACGCATACCGTTACGTCGGTGGAGTTGGGCCGTCGTATGGCCGATCCCGACTTCGTCGAACGGGCGGAGGGTGTGCTCGGCAACACGGGTGCGTTGCGGAACTCGGCGCAGTACCTCAACCGGCAGGCGGGGCTTGCCGCTTGGTTTCGCAAGTGGGCACGCCTGGAACGGACTGCCATCTCCCTCGACACGTACGAGTGCCGCCTGGTCCCGGGGTTGTTGCAGTCGGAGGAGTACGTCCGGATGCTGTTCGAGAACGACATCCCCCCGCTGTCGGACAAGGAGATGGAGGCCAGCCTCAGTGCCCGCGTGAAGCGGCAGCGGCTGTTGCGGGAGCGCCCGAACACGTCGTTCAGCTTCATCCTGGACGAAGCCGTTCTTCAGCGCCGGATAGGCGGTATCGAGGTGACTCGGGGGTTGCTCGATCACATCCTCGCTGTAACGGCCCCTCGCAACGTGACTCTTCAGATCATGCCGCTGCAGTGCGAGAGCCATGCGTGTCTTGCTGGGCCGCTGCAGTTGTTGGTCGCCCCCAATGGGCGTCGCTACGCCTATGCGGAAGGGCAGCAGAATGGCAGGTTGATCACCGACGCGAAAGAGGTCGCCCTCCTCGGCCAGCGGTATGCAACACTGCGCTCGCAGGCTCTCAACCCAGCCCTGTCCAGAAGCCTGTTGGAGCGATTGCGAGGAGCCTTATGAGTGTCCATGAACTCGGCTGGTTCAAGAGCAGCTACAGCAGCGCTCAGGGGGACAGCTGTATCGAGGTCGCCCTCGACTGGCACAAGTCGACGTACAGCAGCGCTGAGGGCGACAGCTGCGTAGAGGTCGCCCACTCCTGGCGGAAGGCCAGCTACAGCAGCGGCTCCAGCGGCGACTGCGTCGAAGTTGCCGAGTGCTGGGGCAAGTCCAGCTACAGCGGCACGTCTGGCGACGACTGCGTTGAGGTCGCCGCCTGCCCGCGCACTATCCATATCCGGGACTCCAAGGACAAGGCCGGGCCCCAGCTCGCGCTGAACCCCGTCGCCTGGGGCGAGTTCGTGGCGTACGCCAAGCAAGGGGCGCGGGACTGACCCGGGTTCGTCAAGCCAGGCCTGCCGCGATCGCGCGGCGTACCGCGTCCGCGCGGTCGCGGATGTCGGCCTTGGCGAACAGGTTGTTGATGTGTGTCTTCACCGTCGCCTCGCTGATGAAGAGCTGCTGGGCGATCGCCCGGTTCGGCAGGCCCTGGCCGATCAGGGCCAGCACTTCGCGTTCACGCGGGGTGATGTCGCCGGGCAGCGGCTGGGACGGGGCCGGGGTGGCGGCGGGGCCCACGCGTACGGTGGCCAGCAGGCGGGCCTGGACTTCGCGGTCCAGGACCGACTGGCCCGCCGCCGCCGCGCGGATCGCCCGGGCGATGTCCTGACGGCCCGCGTTCTTGGTCAGGTAACCGCGCGCGCCCGCGCTCAACGCGGCCAGGATCGAGTCGTCGTCGGCGAAGGTGGTCAGGACGACCACGGCCACCTCCGGGTGCTCCTCGGTCAGCAGGCGCGTGGCCTCCGTGCCGTCCATCACCGGCATGCGCAGGTCCATGAGGACCACGTCCACCGGGCCCGCGGCGACCGCGGCCAGGACCTCGGTGCCGTCGGCGGCGGCCGCGACGACCTCGATGTCGTCGGACAGGCCGAGGACCGCGGCCAGCGGTTCACGTACGGCGGCCTGGTCGTCGGCGACGACCACCCTCAACTTGCTTACATTCCGCGTCGGTTCACTCACCGTGTCGCCCACTCCCTCATGTGCCTGGTCGCTCATCCGGGGATCACCGCCTCGACCTGCCAGCCACCCTCGTGCGGGCCGGTGACGACCGGGCCCGCCGTGATCGTTCCGTTCAGGAGGGCGACGCGTTCCCGCATGCCGATCAGCCCCATTCCGCTGCCGACACCGGCGTTCACCCTACGGGTGGCGGGTCCGTTGCGTACGGCAAGGGTCATGGACGTATCGGCGTACATCAGCTCCACTTGGACCGGGCCGCCGGGGGCGTGCCGGGCCGCGTTGGTCAGGGCCTCCTGGGCGATGCGCAGGAGGTTCTGGGTGACCCGGGACGGGACGTCGCGTACGGTGCCGGTCACGGTCAGGGCGTCGCGGTGGCCCGAGGAGTCCAGCATCGCGGTCAGGCTCTCCACCAGCGGCAGGGAGTCCTCGCGCAGCGCGTGCACGGTCCACTGGGCCTGCTTCAGGCTCTCCTTGACCATGCTGTGCGCCTTCTGGTTGGCCTCGCGGACCTTCTCCAGATCGCCGGTTTCGATGAGCGCGTCGGCCAGTTCCAGCTGCATGTTGATGCCCGCGAGGGAGTGGGCCAGGACGTCGTGCACGTCGCGGGCTATCCTGCCGCGTTCGGTCAGGACGGCGGCCTGGGCCTCGGCGCGGGCGGCGCGCTCGGCGGACTCGGCCGCCGACAGCGCGGCCAGGACCGCGCGGTGGCGGCTGCGGTTGAGCATGCCGATCAGGACGGGGCCACCGGTGGTGAAACCGAGTGTCCACGGCAGCAGGTCGTGGCCGGTGCCGAGGTGGAAGTACAACGCCACGGTGCACAGCACGCCGCACAGGGCGGCCAGGGTGAGCGCGGTGCGGGGTTCGAGGCGGAAGCCGATGTGCCCGACGATGAAGTACGCGAAGAGATAGCTCGCGCCGCCGGTGCTCACGCCGATCAGGGCGGCGGCGGTGAGGACGCCGAAGGTCAGCCAGGCGACGGTGAGGCGCGGCGGAATCTTGTCTTCCGGCACGTGCCGGGTCGCCAGCACCAGGGAGTTGACCACGATCAGGACGGTGCAGGCCAGACCCCGGCCGCTGAGGCCCTGCGGCTCGACGGTCCAGAGCGCGGACACGACGAGGAAGAGCGTCGGGATCCACTGCGTACGCGGGTCCTGACCTGGCACGGTCCGGGGTCTTGAACCGTGGGGCGGGGCGCCCGGGGAATCGGGCTGGGCTTCGGGCACGGCGTGACCATAGCCGAGAGCGTGGGCGAGGACGCGCAGGCCCCGGTCCAGGCGGGTGGTCCAGCTCCTGAGCAAGTCGCTGGTGGGGGCGGGTGCTTGGGGCGCCTTGTCCCTCGCTCGGGGCCTGCTGGCCGGGACCACGGCGTGCGGTCGGGCGCCCGGGGCGGGGCCTTGTGGGCGTACGCGCGTGGCCGGTGCCTGGGGCCGGGCGCCCGGGGGCGGCGTCAGCGGGCGAAGGCCCGTGACCGGGGCCTGGGGGGCCGGGGGCACGGGCCGGGCGGCGCGGTGCGGGCGCACGATCAGACCGTACGGTCGAGGGTGCGGACGGGGCGGATCTCCGTGGCCGGCTGCCGGCGGGCGGCCACCAGGCGGCCCCGGATGAAGATCGTGGCGAGTCGCGTGACCACCTCGGTGAGCGCCATCAGGACGAACGCCGCGACCCAGGCCTGATCCGTGGTGATCTGGTGGGCGATGCTGAACTGCGCCACGTGGGACGCGCCGCCGTGGTCCACCCAGACCTGGAAGCCCATCCTGGCCCCCATGCCGAGTACCCACAGCGCGGCCGAGACGGCGCCCGCCTTGATCAGCAGGTGCTCCCCTGAGACGCGGATCCGGGTGTAGACGCCACCCGCGACACCGAGCGCGGCGCCGGCGGCCACGAGCGCGCCGATGAGGACGAGGTCGTTGCCGGCGGTCGGGATGGAGTGCAGGTAGCTGTGGGCCACGAAGGCCACGATCCCGAGCGGGATCAGGAAGGTCTTGAGGTCGAGTCGGCCTTCCCGCAGCTGGCGGAAGACGACGAGGACGAGTGCGATGTCGGTGAGCCAGTCGGTCGTTGTCATGCCTCAAGACTGGTCTCACCAGGCCTTTCGCACCTGGTCCCAGGGGTGGAGCCCGGGGTGGAGATCACCGGTGCGCGGGCCTCCACCCCGGGGACGGGCCGGGGCCCACCCCCGGTCTGGCGTTCATCGGCAGGCGGCCTGCCCGAGCAGCCACTTCTGGGCCGCCGCAAGGGCCGTGTCGTCGGTGCCGGGGGCCGGGTTCAGGTCCTGGGGGTACTCCTCGTCCGGTGCGATCGGTCCGTCGTAGATGTGGCCGGTGCGGTCGGCTTCCTTGGCCTCCGTGAGGATCAGCTCGGCGCCGTCCGACAGCGGGTGCGACTCGTTTGCCGTCGGATGGCCGCTGGTGCCGCCGCCGAAGAACCGGGTGCCGGGGCGGCCGTGGAAGGCCACCACCACCGCCTCACCCGCGCTGGCTGTCCGGGGGCCGGTCAGTACGGCTACCGGCGGATTGCTTCTGCCGATGGGCGGAACATCGGTGTTCCAGCCCAGGGACTTGCCGTCCACGTACGGAGCGCCGCCCTTGATCGACCAGAGCGATTTCTTCCCGTCCGCGTCCACGAACGCGCCCACCGCGCCGTCACCCAGGATCGGGCCGAGCGTGGCGAGCACCGGGTCCATGCCGCCGCCTGTCTCCGTCCTCAGGTCCACGACCCAGCCGCAGGCTCCCGCCCCGTTCGCCTTGGCCACGGCGGCCCGGCCCTGCCGTACGTAGGCGTCGTACAGCTGCTGGGAGCCGTCCACGTGGGGCAGAGAGACGTACCCGATGCCGTGCGGCAGGAAACGGCCCTCCAGGCCGTCGAAGGTGGTGGCGGAGGCGCCCATGGTCTGCTTGGCCTCCTCCGGATCCATGAACCTGCTGTGGTGGTCACCCAGCGAAGCCAGCGCCACTTCGACCGCTCCGTAGGTGTCCGCCGGCTTTTGCGCCCCGTGCGCCTGGGCGAACGCCTTCCTGCGCAGGGTGTCCCAGTCGACCGTGTGCCGGAATATGGATCCGTCCTGCATGATGTCCAGCGCCTTGGTCAAGTACGTCCGTGCCGCTGGTGTCATGCCGTCGTCCGGCGGCCGCGCCCCGCTCGTGCACCCTGATGCCGCGACGACGACGCTCGCCAGTGCGGCGCAGACCGATATGCGCCGCCGATGTCCCCAACTCATGCGTCCCCCATGCCACTTGGTAGAAAATTCCCCACGTCACTTGGCAGAGATCGACTCTAGCGGGGCGGTGGCCCGGCGGCCGTTGGGCTGGGGCTCGCGGGTGGTGAGGTGTGCCACCACAACGGCCAGCGCGGTCAAGGCGGTTGACGCCAGGGGGAACCAGCGGTTGCCCAGGACGGCGATGGCCGCGCTGCCCGTGGCGCCCGCCGCCGCTATGCCCAGGTACAGGGCGGTGGAGTTCAGGGACAGGAGCAGGGGGGCGTTCGGGGGGTCGAGGGAGACCAGGCGGGCGGGCAGGGCGACCGACACCGACCAGCCCGCGAGCGGGTTGAGCGCGGAGGCGATGAGCGCCGTCGTCATGGACTGCATGAGCCAGGGCAGCGCGAGCGTGACGGCCACCGAGACCGTGCCCGCCGTGAGCATCACCACGCGCGGGCCCCAGGCGTCCACGACCCGGCCGCCCACGTTGCTGCCCACCACCGAGAAGACGCCGGAGACCAGCAGGAGCAGGGTGAGGCGGGACTGGTCGCCGCCGGTCGCGGGGGCCGCCGCGACGGTGTAGTAGATGAACACGCTCTGGTAGGCCAGGAAGACCAGGAACGTCGTGGCCGTCGCGCCCAGGACCCGGCGGTCGGTGAGCGGGGCGAGCCGGGTGCGCAGCGAGACGGCGGGCGCGGGGGCCGGCAGGTCGCGCAGCAGCAGGGCCAGGCCCGCGAAGGCCGCCGCGCCGAGCGCGGTGACCACCCACATCGTCAGCCGCCAGTCGCTGCGGCCGACCCAGGTGCCCAGCGGCACGCCGAGCGCGGTGGCGACCGTCATGCCGCCCATGACGGTGGCGATGGCCCGGCCCCGGCGCTCCGGCGGTACGAGCGTGGTGGCGGCGGCGTTGGCCGTCGGGGTGTAGAGCGCGGCGCCGACGGCGGCCAGGACGCGGGTGAGCAGGAGCGTGGTGAAGTCCGGGGCGAGCGCGGACAGGGCGTTGGCCGCGGTGAAGACGGTGAGGGCGAGCAGCAGGGTGCGGCGTCTTGGCCACTTCGCGGTGAGCGTCGCGAGGACCGGTGCGAGGACCGCGTACGCGAGCGCGAACACGGTGATCATCTGGCCGGCGGCGGCGACGGATACGTCCAGGTCATGGGCGACGAGGCCGAGAATTCCGGCGATCACCATCCCGTCCGTGCCGACGGCGAAGGTGCCGAGGGCGAGCAGGAGCAGGCGTAGGCGCATGGGTGGTCCCCTTCCACGGGCAGCGCGGGGCGGTGCGCGGCTCCAGCGGGGGAGCGGCGCACGCGCGAAACGAGAGAATGGTTTGACGCACGTCAAACTAAGTACCCGTATCCTAGGGGTCGTTTGATGGTTGTCAAACAGTCTGGGGGGAGGGGAGAGTGCGGGCATGGTGGAGGACAGGCCTCAAGATCACGAGGGCGGGAGCGAGGGCGGCGGCGACGGTGAGCGGGTCGCGCGCCCCGGCGTCGGCGATGGCGCGCGGGCTGGTCGCCCTGGCGACGGCGACGGCGACGGCGCGCGGGCTGTGTGCCCCGGCGATGGCGACCACTGGCTCGCGCAGCCCGACGTCGACGACATCGAGCTCGTCAAGGTGCTGCACGCGCTCGGCGACCCCGTACGGCTTCGGCTGCTCAAGGTGTACGCGGACGGCGAGCAGTACAGCTGCGCTCCCGACCTGCTCGGCCTCGCCCACCTGCACAAGTCGACCGTCTCGCACCACATGCGGATCATGCGCGAGGCCGGGGTCACCGCGACCCGCGTCGTCGGCCGTGGCCGCTATGTCCAGCTACGCCGGGCGGACCTGGACGCCCGGTTCCCCGGTCTCCTGGACGCGCTGATCAAGGCGCTGCCGTAGCGGGCCCAAGGGGCGTGGCGGTCAAGCCAGTTGGGGCGGCAGCGGGGACGCGTGCAGGACGGTCAGGCCCGAGACCGCGCGGGTCAGGGCCACGTACAGGCGGCGCAGGCCCGTGCGTTCGTCCGGCTCGCCCTCGACCACGGCGGCCGGCTCGTCGAGCACCACATAGTCGTACTCAAGACCCTTGGCGAGCGAGGCCGGCACCAAGGTCAGGCGGGACTCGGACGTCGTCTCCTCGCCCGGCGCCAGGTAGGGCAGGCCCGCCGCCTCAAGTGCCTTGCGCAGGACGGGAATACGGGCGTCGGCGGCGATCAGGCCGATCGACCCCTCGTGCGCCAGGGACGCCACACACGCGGCCACCACGTCCGCGTCCAGATCCGCCGACTCCCGCACCGCGAGCGAGCCCGGCGTCTCACGCACCGACTCCACCGCCGTCAGGCCCGGCGAGATCGCGGGCAGCAGCTTCGAGGCGTACGCGATGACCTCGCGCGGCACCCGGAAACCGGCCGTCAGCTCCTCGACCACCGCCTCCTCCTTGCCGAGGTGGCGCAGCGCGTCGACCCAACTCGCCGTCGCCCAGGGCGTGGTGCCCTGCGCCAGATCGCCGAGCACGGTCGCCGAGCCCGTCGTGCAGCGCCGGCCCACCGCGCGGTACTGCATGGGGGAGAGGTCCTGTGCCTCGTCGAGTACGACATGGCCGAGCGAGTGGGTGCGCGCCACCAGGTCGCTCGCCTCGTCGATGAGGACGGCGTCCGCCGCCGACCACTTCGCCGACTTCACGCTCCGGGCCGGCTTGGGGGAGAGGATCGCCCGCTGCTCGTCGTCGGTGAGGATGCCCTCCGCGTGCGCGGCCAGGAACTCCGGCTCGTTGAGCAGGCGCAGCACCAGTTTCGCCGGGTCCACCGGCGGCCAGATCGCCTTGACGGCCGCCTTCACCGCGCTGTTGCGGGCCACCGCGTCCTGCACCCGGTCGTCGGGGGCCTCGCCCGCCTGTTCCATCCGTACCAGGACGGTGTGCGCGATCCGCTGCGGCAGGGCCTCGCGGGCGGCGCCGTAGCGGATGTCACGGTCCGTCAACTGCTCGACGATTTCGGCCAGTTCGTACGCCGGTACCCGCCAGCGGCGTGAGCCCCGTACCACCACCAGGGGCTCGGCCGGTGTCGTCACATGGGACCACACCGCGCGGCGCAGCACCTCGGCCATGCGGGCGTCGCCCTTGACCACGGCGGAGGCGGCCGGGTCCGTGCCGCGTACCTCGATGTCCTTGGCCACCAGGTCGTCCACCGTCGCCTGCTTGGCCTCCAACTCGCCCAGGGCGGGCAGGACTTGCTCGATGTAGTGCAGGAACGACCGGTTCGGCCCGATGACCAGGGTGCCGGTGCGGGCCAGGCGCTCGCGGTGGGCGTAGAGGAGGTACGCGACCCGGTGCAGGCCGACGGCCGTCTTGCCGGTGCCGGGGCCACCCTGCACGCAGACGCTGCCGCTCAGGCCCGACCGTACGATCTCGTCCTGCTCGGGCTGGATCGTGGCCACGATGTCGCGCATCGGGCCCACGCGGGGGCGCTCGATCTCCGCCTGGAGCAGTTTGCTGGTCCCGGTGGCCTCGGCCGGGTCCATGAGGTGTTCGTCCTCGTACGCCGTCAACTCGCCGCCCGTGTAACCGAAACGGCGGCGCAGGGACACGCCCAGGGGGTCCTTCTTCGACGCGCGGTAGAAGGGCTGCGAGACGGGGGCGCGCCAGTCGATCACCATCGGGTCGCCGTCGGCGTCGTGGACGTGCCGGCGGCCGATGTAGAACCGCTCGCCCTCGGCTCCTTCGGCGAGCTCCACGCCGGGCGCGTGCAGGTAGTCGAGGCGGCCGAAGAAGAGGGGGGTGTGGGCGAGGTCGGCGAGGGCCTTGATGCGATCGTCCATCTGTCGGCGCAGGACGGCGGCGTTCACCCAGTTCGCGGTGACGTCCTTGATGTCCAGGGCTTCGACGTCCTGGCGCATCGCGCGGAGGGCGGCTCGGGAGGCGGTGAGGTGCGTGCGTTCCTGATGGAGGGGGGTGGTTGTGGGGTCGGGGTCGGGGTCGTGCGTCTGCACGGGGGGCCTCCGGCGGGGGTTCGGTGGGTTTGTACGTGCCGTACTGGCTGCCCTTCCGGTTTCCGGCCGGGGGGCGGCGCTCCCTGGGGGAGGCGGGGGGTGGGGATTCTAGCCACGGGGGTTTCGCGGGGCGAATGGTTTTCGCCCGGGGGCGGGGGGCCCGTGCGGGTGTGGGCCGAGCGGGGGGCGGGCCGGGGGGGGGGGGGGGGGGGCGCCCGGGCCGCCCCCCCCCCCCCCCCCCCCCCCCCCCCCCCCCCCCCCGCCCCCCCCCCCCCCCCCCCCCCCGCCCCGCGCGCCCC
>NZ_JBIAGO010000012.1:7995-143194 GCF_042869775.1 Streptomyces sp. NPDC006711 | reverse complement strand
GGGGGCGGGGGGGCGGGCCCCCCCCCCCGGGGGGGGGCGGGGGGGCCCGGGGCCCCCCCCGGGGGGGGGGGCCCCGGGCGGGGGGGGGCCGCGCGGGGGGCGGGCCCTGGGGCTCTGCCCCAGACCCCGGTTCTGGCCCCTCCCCGCCCCTTCCCTAAACCCGCCGGGGGTGAAAGCCCCTGGGGCTCCGCCCCCAGACCCCGTTCGGCCTGAACGGCCTCGTCCTCAATCGCCGGACGGGCTGAGGGTGCCGGTGCGGGCCAGCACCCAACCCGCCAGGGCGCGGGGAACTGCGCGAGCAACCACGCACGGTCCGCGGTCGGAGGAACCTCCGGCGGGTTTAGGGGAGGGGCGCGGGCCGGCACAAGACCTGCCAAGGGCGCGGGGAACTGCGCGACCAGCCACCCACGGTCCACAGTCGGAGGAACCCCCGGGCTTGGGGCTCCGCCCCAGACCCCGTTCGGCCGGACGGGCTGAGGGTGCCGGTGCGGGCCCGCACAAGACCCGCCAGGGGCGCGGGGAACTGCGCGAGCGGCCACGCACGGTCTGCGGGCGGAGGAACCCCCGGCGGGTTTAGGGGAGGGCCGGGGTCAGAACGTTGCGTTCTGGGGGGAGAGGCGGGCCGGGTCGGCCAGGATGGTCAGGGTGGTGATTCGGGCTTCGGGGGAGAGGGTGAAGGCCAGGACCGAGATCACCCGGCCCTGGGACGTCGCCACGATGCCGGGCTCGCCGTTGACCAGGGCCGCACGGCTGAGGAGGGCGAACCGGCGGAACAGGGAGGCCTGTTCGGCCACCGCACGCGCACCCCGTACGACCTTCGTCGCCGGGACCGCACCCGCGTCCGCCCGCAGCACCACATCGGGATCGAGCAGCGCCAGCAGCGCCTCGAAGTCGCCGCCCCGCGCCGCCGCGATGAACGCGTCCACCACCTCGCGGCGGCGCGCGCGGTCGAGGGAGGGCGCGGGCGCCGGCGTCTGGTCCCGGACCCGGCGGCGTGCCCGGCTGGCCAGCTGGCGGGTCGCGGCCGGCGTCCGGCCGACGATCGTCGCGATCTCCTCGAACGGCACCGCGAACATGTCGTGCAGCACGAAGGCAAGCCGCTCGGCGGGCGTCAACGTCTCCAGGACCACCATCATCGCCAGCCCCACCGAATCCGCGAGCAGCGCCTCCCGCTCGGGGTCGGGCCCGTCGGCCGGGCCCAGGAGCGGATCGGGGACGTGGACGTATTCGTACTCCTCCACGTCGAGGGCCGCCTCGCGCCGGGCGGCCCGGGACCGCAGCATGTTGAGGCAGATCCGCGCGACGATCGTGGTCAGCCAGCCGCCCAGATTGTCGACCGCGTCGCTGTCGGCGCGGCCGGCCCGCAGCCAGCCCTCCTGGACCGCGTCCTCGGCCTCGCTGAGCGAACCGAGCATCCGGTACGCCACCGCGCGCAGATGCCCCCGGTGCTCCTCGAAGCGCTGGGCGAACTGTTCGGCTGTCATCGCTTCCGTTCCTCCGTCGCCCGGCAGCGGGCGGTGATGTGATCTGCGAGGTGGAGACGGCGGCTCATACCCGTAGGGGACGGGGTCGGACCAGAGGACTACGCGTCGGGCCAAGAGGCTCAACCCCGGGGGTGATGTGCCTGGGATGTCCGAAATTCATCATGGAGGCATGACTACAGCGACCTTCCCCCAGGCCCCGGCCCCCTCCGTCAGCTCCGCCGCCCCCCACCGTACCCACAAGATCGGCGACGCGGTCCGGGCCGCCAAGGTCCTGGCCGGCGCCGCGTTCAGCGTCGTGGTCATGGGCGAGTTCGCCGAGGAGGCCGGGGTGCGCAGGCGTCCGCGCTGATGTCCGCTCCGGCCCGCCCCGGCCTCCCGGGCGCGCGACGCCCGTCCTGACCGGCCGCGCCGCTAGGGTCACCTCGTGTGACCGACCGTTCACCGCGCGCCGCCGCGCTCACGCTCCTCGCGCTCTCACTGGCCGCGCTCACCGCGCTCTGCGTCGCGCTGCGCGTCCCCATGGCGGACGCCCTGGTCTACCGGGCGGAAGGCGCCGCCGTCGCGCACGGCACCTCTCTGTACGGGTTCACCGTCACCGCGTGGCACCTGCCCGCCACCTACCCGCCGTTCGCCGCGCTGCTGTTCGTGCCCGCCGCGTATGTGCCGACCGTCGCGCTCAAAGTCGCCTTCGTCGTCGGCAACGCCGCGTTGACCGCCCTGCTCGTGGTGCTGTCCTGCCGGTTCGCGGGCGTCCGGCCCCGGGGCACGTACGTCTTCGCGGCCACCGCGCTCGCCCTGTGGCTCGAACCCGCCTTCCAGACCCTGCTCTTCGGGCAGATCAACCTCGCGCTCGCCTGCCTCGTGCTCGGCGACCTGTCCCGTCCCGAGGGCGCCCGTGGCAAGGGGTTCGCGGTAGGCGTCGCCGCCGGGATCAAGATCACGCCGCTCTTCTTCGTGCTGCATCTGCTCGTGCGCGGGCAGCGCAGGGAGGCCGCCGTCGCGCTTGCGGGGTTCGCCGCGACCGTGCTGACCGGCGCGCTCGTACGGCCGGGCGCCACCGTCGAGTTCTTCACCCGGCGCCTGTTCGAGACCGGCCGCGTCGGCAAGGTCTGGATCGTCGACAACCAGTCGTTGCGGGGGCTGCTCGCGCGGCTGCTGCACACACCCGCGCCGGGGGCGGTGTGGGCCGTGGGCGCGGTGGTCGTGGGGGGCGTCGGGTTGTGGGGTGCCCGGCGTGCCGACGAGCGGTGGGCGCTGTTGGTGAGCGCGTTCACCGCGCTGCTCGTCTGCCCCATCAGCTGGTCGCACCACTGGGTGTGGTGCGTCCCGCTGATCGCGCTGACGGCGGCCGAGGGGCGGACGCGTACGGCCGTCCTGCTCGCCGCCGTCTTCACCGCCCGCACCCTGTGGCTCGTACCGCACGCGGGCGAACGCGACCTCCAACTGCCGCTGTGGCAGCAGCCGTTGGCATCCCCCTACCCGCTGGTCGCGCTCGCGGTGGTGGGGTGGGCCGGCGCCCGGGCGGTGCGGACCCGCCGGGGCCGGACGGGCGCCGCCGCTCAGTTGCCCGCGAGGAGTTCGTCCGCGTCCATGATCCGGTAGGCGTAGCCCTGTTCGGCCAGGAAGCGCTGGCGGTGGGCGGCGAAGTCCTGGTCGATGGTGTCGCGGGCCACCACCGAGTAGAAGTGCGCCTGGTGGCCGTCCGCCTTCGGGCGCAGCACACGGCCCAGGCGCTGGGCCTCCTCCTGGCGGGAGCCGAACGTGCCCGACACCTGGATGGCGACCGTCGCCTCCGGCAGGTCGATCGAGAAGTTCGCCACCTTGGACACCACGAGCACGCTGATCTCGCCCTCGCGGAAGGCGCCGAACAGCTTCTCGCGCTGGGCGTTGGACGTCTCGCCCTTGATGACCGGCGCGTTCAAGTGCTCGCCCAGCTCGTCGAGTTGGTCGATGTACTGGCCGATCACGAGGATCTGCTGGCCCGCGAACTTCCGTACCAGCGCCTCCGTGACCTTCCGCTTCGTCGCGGTCGTCGCACAGAAGCGGTACTTCTCCTCCGTCTCGGCCGTCGCGTACGCCAGGCGCTCGGCGTCGGTCAGGTTGACGCGGACCTCGACGCAGTCGGCGGGCGCGATGTAGCCCTGCGCCTCGATCTCCTTCCACGGCGCGTCGAAGCGCTTCGGCCCGATGAGGGAGAACACGTCCGACTCGCGGCCGTCCTCGCGCACCAGCGTCGCGGTCAGGCCGAGGCGGCGGCGGGCCTGGAGGTCGGCGGTGAACTTGAAGACCGGCGCGGGCAGCAGGTGCACCTCGTCGTAGACGATCAGGCCCCAGTCGCGCGAGTCGAACAGCTCCAGGTGCGCGTAGACGCCCTTACGGCGGGTGGTCAGCACCTGGTACGTGGCGATGGTGACCGGGCGGATCTCCTTCTTCGTGCCGCTGTACTCGCCGATCTCGTCCTCGGTCAGGCTGGTGCGCTTGACCAGCTCGTGCTTCCACTGGCGGGCCGAGACGGTGTTGGTGACCAGGATCAGCGTGGTCGCCTTCGCCTCGGCCATCGCGCCCGCGCCGACCAGCGTCTTGCCCGCGCCGCACGGCAGCACGACCACGCCGCTGCCGCCGTGCCAGAACCCCTCGACGGCCTGCTTCTGGTACGGGCGCAGCGCCCAGCCGTCCTCCGCGAGGTCGATGGGGTGCGCCTCGCCGTCGACGTATCCGGCCAGGTCCTCGGCGGGCCAGCCGAGCTTGAGCAGGGTCTGCTTGATCTGGCCGCGCTCGGAGGGGTGCACGGCGACCGTGTCCGGGTCGATGCGGGCGCCGACCAGCGGCGTGACCTTCTTCGAGCGCAGGATCTCCTCCAGCACGGGCCGGTCGGTCGAGGTCAGGACCAGGCCGTGGGTGGGGTGCTTGGAGAGGGTCAGGCGGCCGTAGCGGGCCATCGTCTCGGCGATGTCGACGAGCAGGGCGTGCGGGACCGGGTAGCGCGAGTACTCCACCAGCGCGTCGACGACCTGCTCCGCGTCGTGCCCGGCGGCCCGCGCGTTCCACAGGCCCAGCGGCGTCACACGGTAGGTGTGGATGTGCTCGGGCGCGCGCTCCAGCTCGGCGAAGGGCGCGATGGCACGACGGCAGGCGTCGGCCTGGTCGTGGTCGACCTCCAGGAGCAGGGTCTTGTCGCTCTGGACGATGAGTGGTCCGGTCACCTGGGGCGTGTCCTTCCGACGGATGGCCACCCGGGGAGGGCGGGCAAACTTCCAGTCTGCCGCATCCCGCGCCCGTGCGGGGCGCCCGGCGGCGTACGGAGGCGTACGCAGGCGTACGGATGAGTAGCCGGGCCGTGCGGATGAGTACCCCATGAGTGCGCGGACGGTGCCGGGGCGGGCGGGGCGGCGGTGGGATGGGGGCATGACGACGACGCGGACGACGCAGTGGGGCCCCTACGGCCACGGCCACGGTCACGGCCACCCGGGACAGGGGCGGCCGGCCGCGGCAGGGCGGTGGCTCGCGGCGGACGGTCCGGACGGACTGTGGTGGATCGCGCCCGCGGTGTGCACCCTGGGCCTGGCCCTGTCCATCTGGGTCGACGTCTCGCTCCTACCGGGGATCTGGCGATCGGAGTACCTCGTGCTGCTCTACGCGGTGCCCGCCGGGCTGGTCCTCAGCAGCTGGCTGATCCCGCACCGGCGCCGCCTGCGCGCCCTGCGGATCTGGCTGGCGGCGGGGGGCGCCACGGCGGGGTTCCTGCTTGTGAAGCTCTTCGCCGCCGGGCTCATGGTCCTTCTCATGGCCGTCGCGCTGATGTGGGGCGCGAACATCCACGACTGAGGCTCCGGCACGGGCGTCCGCCCGGGCTTCAGCACCGGACGCCAACACAAGGGGGCCCAAGGATGGGCGGATGATCCCAGCGGGTCTAAGGTCTGGAATCCAGGACCAGAACGATGGGGGGCGCCAGGCCGTGGAACAGGACGACGCCGTTGTCGGCTGCCCCGGAGTGCTGCTCGTCGCCACCCGGGGAACCGCCGGCCCCGGCGAGGTCGTGGTGAGCGTCAGAGGCGGCACGGAGGCCTTCCTCGCCTGGTCCCAGGAACCCCTGCCGAAGGGGGTGACCGTGCTCGTGATCGGATCCCGTGGCACGCGCCAGGTGGACGTCATCGAGTGGGCCGATCCGTTGGACGCGTTGGGCGATCTTCCCGCTGACGCGGGCTGAGACGCCGTTTCTAAGGAGACAGAGGATGTTCGGTTACCGGGTGCCCGCCCCAGACGAGGCGATGCTGATCTCCGGTGGCAGGCGTGGTCTCGGGGGAGCCCCGTTCCGCGTCGTGACCGGCCACGGCAAGTTCGTCCTGCCCATTTTCCGCAAGACCCGCTTCCTGACGCTCTCGATGTGCGAGGCGGAGGTCACCGAGACGTGCGTGACCAAGCAGGGCATCGCGCTGCACGTGCGGGCCGTCATCGCGTTCAAGGTCGGCAACGACAACGAGTCGATCGTCAACGCCGGCCAGCGCTTCCTGTCCGACCAGGACCAGATGTCGGTGCTGACCGGGCGGATCTTCGCCGGTCACCTGCGGTCCATCATCGGCTCGATGACCGTCGAGGAGATCGTCACCGAGCGGCAGAAGCTCGCGGCCGAGGTCCTTGAGACGTCGAAGACGGAGATGGCCAAGATCGGCCTGATCGTGGACTCGCTCCAGATCCAGTCCATCGACGACGGTGACGTCGGCTACATCGACGCGATGTCCGCGCCGCACAAGGCGGCCATCCAGCGGGCCGCGCAGATCGCCCAGGCGCAGGCCACGCAGGCGTCGGTCGAGGCCGAGCAGGTCGCGGCGCGCAACCAGGCGGAGTACGCGCGGCAGACGGCGGTCGTGAAGGCCGAGTACTCGGCCGAGATCGACCGGGCGCAGGCGCAAGCCGCTCAGGCCGGGCCGCTGGCCCAGGCGCACGCGCAGCAGGAGGTGCTGGCCGCGCAGACCGAACTGGCCCAGCGCGCGGCCGAGCTCCGCCAGCAGCAGCTGGTCGCCGAGATCGTCAAGCCGGCGCAGGCCGAGGCCGAGCGCATCAAGGTGCTGGCGATCGCCGAGGCCGAGCGGATGAAGATCCAGGCGGAGGCGGCGGCGTCGTACGACCGGGTCGCGCTCGACCGCATGCTCATCGACCAGCTGCCGCAGATCGTCAAGGAGGCGGCGGGCGGGCTGGCCGGGGCGAACGTCAACGTGCTCAATGGGGCGGACGGGTTGGGCGAGATCGCGGCGGGGCTTGTGGGGCAGGGGTTGACGATTCTGGACTCCGTCCGGCAGAACCTGTCCGGGTCGGGGTCCGGGTCCGGCTCGGACTCCAAGAGCGGGGCTCAGCTCTCGCTGCCGGGGCTGCTGTCCGGCAAGGCGGGGCGGGGTGAAGACGGGCGGGTGGACCTCGACTAGCCCCTTGGGCGGGGTGCGGGGCGGGCTATGAGCGCGGGCCGGCGTGCGTTTGCGCGGGTCGGGCGCGGCCGGGCTATGAGCGCGGGCCGGCGTGCGTTTGCGCGGGTCGGGCGCGGCCGGGCTCTGAACGTGGGCCAGCATGCTTTTGCGCAGTTCCCCGCGCCCCTGAGAGGCCTTGGTTGGATTTCGGGTGCGGGTTGGGGGTGGCCGTTCGCGCAGTTCCTCGCGCCCCTGGGGGGGGCTGGTTGGTTTGCGGGTGCGGGGTGTGGTCGCTTCTCGCGTAGTTCCCCGCGCCCCTTAAGGGGCGCGGGGGGTGGGGTCAATGGTTGCTAACGCGGAGCGCTTGGAGGGGTTAGGGGAACGTTGGTGGGGGGTGGAACTCTCGTGTGTTCCCCCGTTCCACGTTCCCCCATGGAGCCCCGCCGATGCCCGTCGGCTCGGTTCCCCGGGCCCGGCACCGCGAGCGGCAGCTCGCGAGAGGACCCCATGCGCGCCAACGACCAGACCCAGACTCCCGTGGGCAAGACGCCCGCCCGCTCCGCCGCCAGGGTTCCCGGCCGTGGCAGTGGCACAGCTGCCGGGCTCCTCGCCCTGCACGGCACCGCCGGTAACGCGGCCGTCGTCCAGATGCTCCGGGCGGCCGGTCACGCCTGGGCCCAACCGGAGCAGCACCAGCACGGCGCCGGCTGCGGGCATCAGGAGCCCTCCGTTCAGCACTCGGCGGTCCACGACGTCCTGCGCTCCGGCGGGCAGACCCTGGACGACGCGACACGCGCGGACATGGAAGGCCGGCTCGGCGCCGACTTCTCCGACGTCCGCATCCACAACGACAGCGCCGCCAGAGCCTCCGCCGCCGAAGTCGGCGCCCGGGCCTACACCAGTGGGAACCACGTCGTCATCGGTGAGGGCGGTGGCGACAAGCACACCCTGGCTCATGAACTCACCCACGTCATCCAGCAGCGCCGGGGCCCGGTCGCGGGGACCGACAACGGTCAGGGGCTCTCCGTCAGTGACCCCGGCGACCGTTTCGAGCGCGAAGCGGAGGCCAACGCGACGCGGGTGATGCGCAGCGGCACGTCGCTGACGCAGCACGCCGAGGCACCCGCCGAAGGCGGCGCGGGCCCGGTCGAGGGCGCGGTCCAGCGGCGGGTGAGTGTCCGGGACGCGCAGAATCCGGAGAGCAAGCGGGATTTGGGCAACGAGCAGAGCGTCCGGGAATTCCTCGGGAAGTACAGCGTCTCGATAACCAAAACCGCCGAAACCATTCTGGGCGACGCTCTCAGTATGAGGGCGTCGGCCACGGTGGAGTTCAAGGCCACCGATGTGATCGCGAAACTCGTGGGCAGTGACACAGAACTTTCCTATGAGGACAGCAAAGTTGGCGCGGCGGAATTGGCCAACGTCATCTGTATGCAGGTCATCCAGTCCCTCTCGGGGGTGACGGGGCAGTCCGCTCGTCCCACGCCGACCGAGATGCTGCGGCAGATGAACCAGCGGCAGCCGAGTGTGGGCAATTTCGGACAGTCCCTGGCCGGTCCGGGTCGCGGGCAGGCACCGGGCGGCCCGGGGCGTGGGTTCGCCGCTGACCCGCTGTCGAAGTTCGCCCGGAAAGAGATGGCCGAAAGGACGCCGGAAAACCCGTTCCTGACGGGGCTTGGGAGCGGCGTGCAGTCGGCAGTCACCGGCCGGGTCGACGCACTCACCCAGCCTCTTCCGAGTGTGGACAACTTGTCGGAAGTGGCCCGTTGGGGTGCCTGGGTGATGCTTGAGGGTGAAGACACCGTGCGCCGGAAGGTGGAGGATGCCGCGCGCCAGGTGAGCCCGGAGGAGGGAAGGAAGCTCATGAGTCAATTCAATGATTCGCTGGAGTCGAAGAAGCGGGAATTGGAGGGGACTTTCGTCGGCTCCGGGGCGGCGGGCGCGGCCATCGGCGCCGCTGCGAATGTCATCCCGCATCCTGGCATCAAGGTGGCGGCCAAGGTTACTTCGACGGTCCTCGGAGGCGTGGCGACGGCGCAGAAGGCCGGCGAGGTCGCGGACGTCCTCAAGCGGGTCGAAGACGCCAGCCCCGACACCTACGCGAAGCTCAGGGCCGCCCGTGACCAGGCTCTGGACCAGGCCACGAGCACGCTCTCGCAGGCGAGCAGCAGGGCCACCATGGACCAGGTCCACGACTTGGGCAACCAGTTCTGACCGTGGCCGCCGTGATCGCCGTGGCAGAGCTGGGCTGACGGTGGGGGTCAGGCCAGTTCGGATACGCCGGTGATGCGGTGGAGGGGGTACGTGCGGATCTCGTCGGCCGTGTGGTCGTAGCCCGTCACGAAACCCCCTTCCACCCGCACCGGCGCGATGACCCGCTGGCTCGCCGCCCCCTCCGCGTTGACGTACCCGATCCACACCGCCGACCCGGTCATCACCGCCGCCTGCACCGTCGCCAGCGTCTCCGCCGACGACGTGCGCGGCAGGGATCCGTCCGCGCGGGCCGCCTCGGGCTTGTCCTTGCGGACGACCGTGGCCGCCGTGTCCCCCGCCCGGATCGCCCGCACCGCCGCGTCCAGCAGCGTGCCGTCCGGCAGTGGAGGGCCGTCCGGCACGGGCGCGGGGGCGGTCCTGCGCGGTGTGCGGCGGGCGTCGGCGCGGGTGATCAGGACGTCGCCCTCGGCGGACTCGGCGGCCGGGGCGTACCCCATCGAGCGCAGCCCGTCGAGCAGTGCGGCGGGCTCGGCGGTGGTGGCCAGGACGGTCGGCGCGAGGCGGCGCAGCCGGAGGGCCTGGCTGCGCCGGTCGGCCAGGATCTCGCCGAGCATCGCCTCGTCGTCGCAGCGTACGTACGCCGAAGCCGCGCCCACCCGCAGGTGGCCGTGTCTGCGGGCCACGTCGTCGATGAGATAGCTGAGCGGCTGCGGCACCGGTGTGCGGCTGTGCTCGGTGAGGAAGGCCTGGAGGTCGGAGGCGGTCCGGCCGGCGTCGAGGGCGCGGCGCACCGACTGGGCGGTGAAGCGGTAGACCGTGGCGCCGCCCTTGGACTCGATGTCCGCGAGCACCCCGAGCATCGCCGCGAGCGGCCGCCGCAGCGGGCCCGGCGCGACGGCCGTGAGGTCCGCCTGGAGCAGGACGTGGTCGACGGGCTCGGGCAGATGCGGCGCGAGGGCCCGCGCCGCGAGCCCGGCCGCCGACGCGGGCCCTTCGCGTCCACTTTCGCGTCCACTTTCGCGTTCGGCGGCGCCGGTCGTCGCGGTGAGCAGCGCGCGGCCGTGCGTGGTGAGTGCGCCCCGGCCGGTCACGCCCAGCAACTCCGCCTCGGACAGCGCCCATTCGGCCAGCCGCGAGCGCAGGTCGTCGGGGCCGCTGCGGGCCGGGCGCTCCCAGCGCAGCCGGGCCAGGAGCGACTGGGGCTCGGGCGAGGTCGCCTCGGGCAGCGTGTCGAGCAGGGCGAGGACGCGGTGGCGCACCTCGGGCGCGGCGGACCGGTCGAGGTCGGGGCCGAGCGCGGAGAGCGTACGCCCCTTGCTGTCCTGCTCGCCGACGAGCCCGGCGGTGCGGGTCGCGGCGAGCCAGGCCACCGCGAGCCGTGCCCAGCGCTCGGCGGGCGGCAGGTCGAGCCATTCGTCGTACTCGGGCGTCGGCGCGTACCGCTCGTCCGCCTCGCCGTCGGACGCCAACAGGCCTGTCGCGTAAGCGAGTTCGAGCCAGAACGCGGCGATCGGCTCCGAGACGTCGAGGGCGGTCGCGGTGCGCTTGAGGTCGCGTACGGACAGGCCGCCGGCGCGCAGCACGGCGGGGCCGCCCTCGTTCCACTCCGCGAGCAGGTCCTCGACGGTGGTCAGGGCGGTGAACGCCTGGCCGGCCGCCGCCGCGTCCACAACCTGTGGACGGTACTCGCGCAACGGCGCGACGGCGGGCGCCACCGGCGCGGTGGTGCGGTGCGCGCGCCCGGCGCGCAGATGCAGGGCCACCTCGCGCGGCAGCACCACCGTGCGCGCGGACGCCGGAAGCAGCAGGCCGTGATCGCGCAACCAGCGCACCGGCGGCGGCGGATCGGCCGACACCTCGCCGTACGGCGGCCCCCACACCAGCCGGTCGAGGACGGTCAGCGCGTCGGACGGCGCGGTGTCAAGGAGCGCCGCCATGCGTTCCCGGTCGGTGAACAGCGCGGTCAGCGCGGCGACGGCGGACACCGGATCGTGCGTGGCCGGGAGCCCGGCGGCCTGAAGGATCTCCTGGACGCGGCCCGGCGACATCCCCGCCGTCGCCTCCACGACGGTCGGGCCGAGGCCGGTGGGCGAGGGGTGCGTGGGGGAGGGGGCGAGCAGTTCACGCGCGGTGCGCACCAGCCGCAGCCGGTCGTCGCCGCCCCACACCAGCGCCTGCTCGCGCAGCGCCGCGAGCGCGCCGGGCAGCGCCCGCTCGACCTCCGCGTCGCCGTCGTCCCCGGCGAGCAGGGCGCGCACCGCCTCGTACGGGGCCGGGTCGGGCGCCACCGCGAGGGCCTGGGCGGTCTGGAGGGCGAACGTGTCGAGCCGTTCCAGGGCCCGTACCACCGAGGCCCTGGTGCCGGCCCGGGTGGCCAGCTGGGTGAGGTCGCCCGGCACGGGGGAGAGCAGGTCGGGGCGGGCCCGCAGCAGCGCGGCGAGGGAGTCGTCGGGGCGGGCGCGCAGGGACTCGGCGAGGGTACGGGGTGCCGAGGCGGCGGCGCGGGGCGCCGAGGCCGTCGTGCGGGATGCCGAACCCGTCGTACGGGACGCCGAGTCGGCCCCGCTCGTCGCGCCGGTCGTTCCTTCGGACACGTGCGCCTCCTGATTGCGCTCGCCGGTCCCCATCCGCCCCACGGTAGCCCGTGCGCGCTACCGTCAGGACCCGGAGCCGGTGTCCGAAACGTGTCCGGACCGGCGGACGGCGGCTCTTTGGGCGGCTGCGGGGCGGGCTCGCGGAGGGGAAGCGCGTGGGGATCGAGAGCGACCAGCTGGTCTACGACTACCTGAGCCGGGTCGGCGACCTGGCCCAGCGACGGCACCTGCCCTCCGGGGACCGGATGCGCCTGGTGTCGTCACTGCGCGAGGAGATCGACAAGCAGCGGGCGAAAACCACCAATGAGACCCCGGCGACGGTCCGCCGCGTCCTGGCCCGCTTCGGCACGCCGGAGAAGGTCGTGGAGGCGGCGACGGGGTCGCCGGGGGCGGGTCCGCTGGGTGCGGGTGCGGATGCCCCGGATGCGGGTGTGGATGCGGATGCGGGTGCGGGCTCGGGGTGGGGGCTCGGCCGGGGTCGGGGGACGGGGAAGCCGGGGTCGCGCGGGCCGGGCGACGGGGCGGATGTGGGTGCCTCGGGGTCGGGTACGGGTTCGGGTTCGGGTTCGGGTCGGGGCTGGGGGATGGGGAAGCCGGGGTCGCGTGGGTCCGGGAGCGGGGCGGGCGGCGACGCGGGGGCGGGGGGCTCGGAGGCGGGTGCGGGTGCGGGCTCGGGGTGGGGGCTTGGCCGGGGTTGGGGAACTGGGAAGTCGGGGTCGCGTGGGTCCGGGAGCGGGGCGGGCGGCGACGTGGGGGGGGGGGGTGCCTCGAAGGCGGGCCCGGGTTCGGGTGGTGGGGCCGGTGCCGACGCTGGTGCCGCTGAACCGGTCTCCGGGGTCGGGTCCGGCTCGGGGTCCGGTGCTGGTGCCGGTTTGGGTGGCAACTCCGAACCCGGGTCCGGAGTTGGCAACCGTCACGGGTCCGGCTCCCGCTCCGAAGGTGCCTCCCGTTTCGCCTCCGGGCGGGCCCGATTCGCTTCCGGAGGCAGTGACGGGCCCGGTGGCGGTGACGCCGCCGGACCGAGCGTGCCGGTGCAGCGCGACCGGCTCTTCCCCGGCCGGAACAAACGCGTTCCCCGTCCGCGCCGGACGGACGAGACACCCCCGGTCGTCCCGGCCCCGCCGCACCTCGCCGGCCTGGACGAGCTCGGCACGCAGGGCGTCGAACCCGACTGGTGGCGGCTCGGGCCCGCCGAACCGCTGGGCGGGGACTTCGTGCCCGGGTTCGTGGGCGGAGTCGAGATCCCCGAAATACTGAAGCCGCCGCCGGTCGACGAGGAGGAGGCGGGGGACGAGGCCCGGGACGAGGAGGCGGGGGCCGGCGCGTCGGAGGAGGACATCGGCGTCGAGGTCGCCCCGCGCAGGCGCCTGCTCCCGCGTCCGGGCCGGCGCCGCGAGGGCGGGGCGCGGCCGGGCCCGCGCAACCCCCTCCTGCTCCTCGCGGCCGCGCTGCTGGTGGCCGGCGCGCTGTTCGGCCTGTGGCTCGCGCTGGGCGCGGGCTGGCTCCTCGCGTACGCCTCCCGCAGGCTGAGCCGCGCGGAGTCCAAATGGGCGGTGTTCGGCATGCCTGGCCTGACGCTGCTCGGCGGCCTGGTGTGGCTCTGGGGCCGCCAGAACGGCCGGTGGGGCACCCCGATCGCGGAGGGCGCGATGGGGGACGCGCTGACCGGGATGTGGCCGTGGCTGATCAGGATCGCGGCGGTGTCGTCGGCGGCGTTCCTGGTGTGGCGCGCCCGCCGGGCCGGAGCGTAGCCCCAGGTCGGCCGGGGTGGGGCCGGGTGGCCCGGGTGGGGCCCGGCGGTCCGGGCGGGACTCGGCGGTCCGGGCGGGACCGGGCGGCCGGGGCGGGATCCGGCGGTCCGGGCAGGGCCGCCGGCACGGTCGGCGGCCGTGGTCTGGCCACGGGGCCGGCCACCCCGCCCACCTGGGCACAATGGCCTCCATGCCTCTCGACGCGCCCACGGTCGGCTTCGACCTCGACATGACACTCATCGACTCCCGGCCCGGCATTCACGCCGTCTACCAGGAGCTTTCCGCCACGACCGGCACCTACATCGACGCCGACCAGGCCGTCAGCCGGCTCGGGCCGCCGCTCGACTGGGAACTGCGGCACTGGTTCGCCGAGGAGCACATCGCCGCGATGGTCCTCAAATACCGTGAGATCTACCCCACACGCGCGATCCTGCCCACGCCCGCGCTGCCGGGCGCGGCCGACGCCGTCCGCGCGGTCCAGGAGCTCGGCGGCCGGGCCGTCGTGGTCACCGCGAAGAACGCGCCGCAGGCCAGGATGCACCTGGACCACCTGGGCATCGCGCCGGACGAGGTGGTCGGGGGCCTGTGGGCCGAGGCGAAGGCGGTCGCGCTGCGCGAGCACGGCGCGGCGATATACGTCGGCGACCACCTCGGCGATGTGCTCGGGGCGCGCGCGGCGGGCGCCCTTTCGGTGGCGGTGCCGACCGGTCCGATCAGCGCGGCCGACCTGCGCGAGGCCGGCGCGGACGTCGTCCTGGACGATCTGACGTCATTTCCGGCCTGGTTGAAGGCGTACGTCACCGAAGCCGCTTGACAGCGCGGGCGTCCGCCCCCGCGCGGACCGGCCGGGTCCGCGCCGACGCGGGGCGCCTCAGCCGCGGGCCGCGCGGCGCTGCTCGGCGATGGTCAGCAGCACGCCCGCCCCCGCGATCAGGAAGCCGACGCCCATCAGCATGCAGATCAGATAGGCGTAGGACGGGAACGGGCGGACGTCCAGGAACAGCGGCGCCACCGTGACCAGCGTGGCGAGCGCGCCGACGAAGAACACCACGACGCCGACGCGAACCAGCCGATCACCGGTGGTGGGGGTGTCGCGGTCGGTCCTGGGCTGGGTTTCGGTACTCACCCGTCCAGGGTAGTTCCCTGCTGTTGAGGACAGCCCCGAACGGTCTTGTCAGCGGCTCCTGGGCCATTAGCCTTGGTGCGGGCGGGCCGGCAGGAGGCTCGCCGCAGCGCTATCGAGAGCGTTTCTTTCGGCGCCCCGCACCCAACGACGAGTACGAGGACGAGGACAGACGTGCCTACCGGCAAGGTCAAGTGGTTCAACAGCGAGAAGGGCTTCGGCTTTCTCTCCCGTGACGACGGCGGCGACGTCTTCGTGCACTCCTCCGTGCTTCCCACCGGAGTCGAGGCCCTGAAGCCCGGGCAGCGCGTCGAGTTCGGCGTCGTCGCCGGGCAGCGCGGTGACCAGGCGCTGTCCGTCACGGTCCTCGACCCGGCGCCCTCGGTGGCCGCCGCCCAGCGCCGCAAGCCCGACGAACTGGCCTCCATCGTGCAGGACTTGACGACCCTTTTGGAGAACATCACGCCGATGCTGGAGAAGGGCCGCTACCCCGACAAGGCGGCCGGCAAGAAGATCGGCGGCCTGCTGCGGGCGGTCGCCGACCAGCTGGACGTGTGAGCCGGCCGCGCGGCGCCCGGGTGGCGCCCTCCGCTAGGGGGTGTCTGGTGGACCATGGCCGGGGGCGACCCTGATCCACCAGACACCCCCTAGCCGAACGACAGCGCGTCGGGGCCGAGGGCGGGTACGAGCCCTTCGGCCGCCGCGCGGGTGAGCAGGCCGCGTACCGCCGCGTAGCCGTCCTCGCCGAGGTCGGCGGTGAACTCGTTGACGTAGAGCCCGATGTGCCGGTCGGCCACCGCCGGGTCCATCTCCTGGGCGTGCTCGCGCACATAGGGCCTGGACGCCTCCGGGTCGTCCCAGGCCAGCCGCACGGAGGCGCGGGCGGACTCGGCGAGCCGGCGCAGCGTGTCCGCGCCCAGCGAGCGCTTGGCGATGATCGCGCCGAGCGGGATGGGAAGACCGGTGGCCGTCTCCCAGTACTCACCCATGTCGGCCAGGCAGTGCAGCCCGTAGTTCTGATAGGTGAACCGGGCCTCGTGGATGACGAGCCCGGCATCCACCTTGCCGTCGCGCACCGCCGGCATGATCTCGTGGAACGGCATGACGACGACCTCGCCGACCCCGCCAGGCAGGACGTCCGCGGCCCACAGCCGGAACAGCAGGTACGCCGTCGACTTCTCGCTCGGCACGGCGACCACCTTGCCCGTCAAGTCCGTTGCGGGCTCGCGGGTGAGGACCAGCGGGCCGCAGCCCCGGCCGAGCGCGCCGCCGCACGGCAGCAGCGCGTACTCGTCGAGGATCCACGGCAGCACCGCGTACGACACCTTGAGTACGTCGAATTCGCCGCGCTCGGCCATGCCGTTGGTGATGTCGATGTCCGCGAACGTCACGTCGAGGGCGGGCGCGCCCGGCACCCGGCCGTGCGCCCACGCGTCGAAGACGAAGGTGTCGTTCGGGCAGGGGGAGAACGCGATCTTCAGCGCCGGTTCAGTGCTCATGTGTCGTTCCACGCTCCCATGCGGTCGTCCAACTCTCCAGTACGGCGGGCAGCTTCTCGAACGCCCCGGTGAGGGCGGCGAGCGCGTCGCCGATCCGCCAGGCCGAACGGTCACGCGGCCCGATCGCGTTGGAGATCGCGCGGATCTCCAGGACCGGCAGGCCGTACTGGTCGGCGGCCTCGGCGACGCCGAAGCCCTCCATCGCCTCGGCCAGAGCGCCCGGGTGGCGGGCCAGCAGCTCGGCGGCGCGCCCGGCGGTGCCGGTGGCGGTGGTCACGGTGAGGACCGGGCCGCGCGCGGCGCCCAGCGCGCGCGTCGCGTGGCGGGCGAGAGCGTCGTGTACGTCCACCTCGTGGCGCCCGAAGCCGAGCTCCGTGACGGGGATGAAGCCCTCGGGTGAGCCGGCGCCCAGGTCCGCTGCGATGATCGACGAGGACACGACGAGCGAGCCGAGCGGCGCGGCGCCGGGGAAGCCGCCGCCGATGCCGGCCGAGAGCACCAGGTCGTGACCGGGGCGCCGGCCGAGGGCAAGGGCGGTGCCGGCGGCGGCCGCCGCCGGGCCCACGCCCACCGCGTACACCTCGATCTCGTGCCCCGCGCGGCCGTGGCGCACCAGCGGCGAAGGGGCCGGCCCCGGCCCGTCGGACGGGGTGCGCCGGACGCTCTCCTGGCCCAGGCGCGCGTATCCGGCTACGGCGAGGCCGGCGGCGACGGAGTCCGCCTCCGCCGCCACCGCGGTCGCGACCAGTACACGCATCAGGCGCGGCCCACGCGTCAGGAGCTGGTGCGCTTGAGGGTGAAGCTCCAGACCGACTCCGGCTTGCTGTCCTTGTTGAGCTGGATGATGCTCACCTTCTTCTCCTTCGGCGCGGCGCCCTGCCCGCCGGTGGAGAAGACGTCGGCGCCGGGGAAGCTGCGGTACGTCTGGTCGGACGCCTCGGTGATCGGGCTGCCGTCGAGCAGCGCGATCCACTTGCCGCCGTTCTCGACGACCTTCGGGTCGACGCCGAGACGCAGGGTCGAGCCGGGCGCGTAGTCGATCGACTTGGCGTCCTTGACGCCGCTGAGGCAGCTGGTGAGCTTGTCCTCGGGGAGCGGCTTGCCGTCGCCGCGGCAGGACGCCTCGGTGTGGACGGAGTCGGTGCCGACCGTCACGGTCGCGAGAGGCGTCGGCTTGTCGCAGGCGGAGAGGACGAGGAGCCCGGCGGAGGCGGCGGCGAGTGCGAGGCCGGCCCGGCGGGTCCTGCCGGAAGTGAGCGCAACGGTCATGGAGCGAAGGCTATCGGTCGCCCTGCGCCAAGCCGCGCGGGGGTGTGGCGTGCCGCGTCGGTGTTGCCCGGTCGCCCCGGCTCGGGTCGGCCCGGCTCAGGCGACCCGGGGGCGCGGCGTGCCGTGGTGCGCGGCCCGCAGCAGGCCCCGTACGGAGACGACGGCGCCGAGCGTGAGCAGGGCGGCGGCCACCGACATGCCGAGGACGCCGTTGAGCGGCAGCGCTATGCCGATCGCCCCGCCGAGCACCCACGCCACCTGGAGCAGTGTCTCCGAACGGGCGAAGGCGGAGGTGCGGACCTCCTCGGGCACGTCGCGCTGGATCATCGCGTCGAGCGCCAGCTTGGCCAGGGCCTGGGTGAGCCCCGCCGTCGCGCCGAGCACGGCCACCATCACGCCGCTGAAGAGCGCCGCCGACAGCGCGGCGGCGCCGAGCGCGATGGACAGCATCGTCACGATCAGGACTTCGGGCCCGCGCGCCTTGAGGAGTGAGCCGACGGCGGTGCCCAGCGCGTTGCCGACGCCCGCCGACACGCCCACGATGCCGAGCGAGACGGCCGCGCTCTGCCCCGACAGGGGATGTTCGCGGAGCAGGAACGCGAGGAAGAAGATCAGGAACCCGGAGAGCGCGCGCAGCGCGGCGTTGGCGTACAGACCGTTCTGCACGGACACGCCGACCGTCCGCAGGCTGGGCTTGCGGCCCTCGCGGTCGGAGAGGCGCGCCTTGGTCTCGCCCTTCGCCGAGTCGACCTTGTGGGGGAGCGTGAACGCGAGGAACGTGCCCCCGCAGAAGACGCAGAACGCCGCGTACAGCGGCCACTGCGGCCCCACGCGCGAGAGCCCGGCGCCGATCGGGGCGGCCGCGCCGGTGGCGAGCAGCCCCGCGAGGGTGACCCGCGAATTGGCCTTCACCAGGGAGAAGAGCGGCGGCAGCAGACGCGGTACGACGGCGCTTCTGACCACGCCGTACGCCTTGGAGGCCACCAGCACGCCGAGCGCCGCCGGATAGAGCTCCAGGCCGCCGGTGGCGACCGCGCCGGACATGGTGAGCGCCAGCACGGCCCGGGCCAGCATCGCGCCGGCCATCGCGGCGCGCCGGCCGTGCGGCATCCGGTCGAGCAGGGGGCCGATCACGGGCGCCAGGAGAGTGAAGGGCGCCATCGTGATCGCCAGATAGAGGGCGACCCGGCCGCGCGCCTGGTCGGTCGGCACGGAGAAGAAGACGGTGGAGGCGAGCGCCACGGTGATCAGGACGTCGCCCGCGCCGTTCACCGCGTGCAGTTCGATCAGTTTGCCGAGGCCCGACTCACCGGCGCCGTGCGCGTGGGTGGCTTTTCTGATCGAACGCGCCGTCCCCGAGAAGGGCAGACGCAGGGCATGACCGACCGTCCGTCCCGCCCTGCGCAGGCGGCCGGACCCGTCCCAATTCCCTGACGACCTCGCGGTGGCCACCCCGCCATAGTGCCCCAACCCCGTCCGACCCGAACCAGGATTCGGACGCGCAGGTGGGCCGGGCGCCCCGAAGGGGGTAGCGTGACAGGCGCGCCGCCCGCGGCTGCCCAAGGCCGCGCGCCTCTCCGTGATCCCGCAGAATGGGTCGCAGAAGGTGCGCCTCCACGCTCATACGGAGCAGGGGGGACCCCCTTGGTCAGTGAACTGGACAGCCGCTGGGCAGTTGATCGCCCGGGCGCGGACGTTGACGCGGTCCCCTGGTCCGCTCCGCCCGCCACCCGTACGCATTCGGCTCCCCGGCGCACCCGTGAGACGGCGTAGGAGAGAAGCGAGACCTGTGAGTGCTGCGACGACGCGAAGCCGTACCCCTGACCGCCTGTGCGCCGAGGCGGTCGAGCTAGCCCGCGAGGCGGCGGAGGAAGCCGCCGCGCCCGGTGTGGTCGGCGAGCATGTGGCCCTGGTCTCGGAGGGTGACCGGGTCGTCACGCACTTCTTCGAGTGCAAGGAGCCCGGCTACCGGGGCTGGCGCTGGGCGGTCACCGTCGCCCGGGCCTCCCGGGCCAAGCTGGTCACCCTCGACGAGACGGTCCTGCTGCCCGGGCCCGACGCGCTCCAGGCACCCGAGTGGGTGCCGTGGAGCGAGCGGCTGCGGCCCGGCGACATGGGGCCCGGCGATCTGCTGCCCACCGAGGCCGACGATCTGCGCCTTGAACCCGGCTACACCGGTGAGGACGCGCCGCCGCCCAACGCGGTGGTCTCCGAGGAGATGGCCGAGCGGGTCGAGGCGGAGGACGCCGAGCTGGCCGACCGGGACGTGCCGGCGGGGACGGCGCGCGGGTCCATCGCGTCCGTCGCCGACGAGCTCGGCATGCGCCGGGCGCGGGTGCTCTCGCGGTACGGGCTGCACGCGGCGGCCGACCGGTGGGAGGAGTCCTTCGGCGGCAAGACCGCGATGGCTCAGGCGGCGCCGGCCTCGTGCGTGTCCTGCGCGTTCCTCGTGCCCATCGCGGGGTCCCTCTCGCAGGCCTTCGGTATCTGCGCCAACGAGTTCGGTCCTGCGGACGGGCATGTCGTGGCGCTCGACTACGGGTGCGGGGGGCACTCCGAGGCGGCGGTCATGCCTAAGCCGCCGCGGCCGGCTGCGCCGGTGCTCGACACGGTGGAGGCGGATGTGCTGATCCGGGGCATCGACCGTGCGGGCTCCGTCCCCGACACCCCGGACCCCACGGACGACCTGGGCCACTCATAACCAGCCCGGCGCCCCGCCCCAAACCCCGTCCACGCTAAACGCGCTCGTCCTCAATCGCCGGACGGGCTGAGGTTGCCGGTGCGGGCCAGCACGGTCCCCGCCAGGGCCGCAGGGTGCACGCGGGCCGGCACGCACCCTGCCAGGGGCGCGGGGAACTGCGCGACCAGCCACCCACGGCCCGCAGCCGGGCTCCCTGGGGCTCCGCCCCAGACCCCGATCGGCCTGAACGGCCTCGTCCTCAATCGCCGGACGGGCTGAGGGTGCCGGTCCTGGCCAGCGTCGAGTAGTCAGGGGCGCGGGGAACTGCGCGACCAGCCACGCACGACCCGCGCGTAAGGGATCGCGTCGGCCCGCACGGGGCCTGGGCCGGGCAACGGGGCCGGGGTCGGCCCGCGTGGGGCCTGGCGGGGCCGGGGGGCAAACCCCGGGGTCAGGGGGCCGCGGGCGCCGGGCCCGGGCGCGCGCGGTACCTTCGGGCCGCAGTCCCGGAACGCGGGGCAGGACAGAGCGGAGTACGGCGTGATCGTCAAGGCGATGGCGACCGAAGGGACCGACCCCTTCGGCACGGCCCGGCTGCGGCGCGGAGTCCTGAACGCCTGGGGCGCGGGCCCCGCCAGATTCCGCGAGGACGCCAACGCCGAGGAAGACCTCGCCCTCGGCGGCTACCGAGACCGCCTCGTCGTGGAGCTCGCCCAGAACGCCGCCGACGCCGCGGCCAGGGCGAACACCACGGGCCGGCTCCGCCTGACCCTGCACCCCGGGGGCCAGGGCAATCCCGCCGTGCTCGCCGCCGCCAACACCGGCGCCCCCCTGGACGCGACCGGCGTCGAGTCCCTTTCCACCCTGCGCGCCAGCGCCAAGCGCGCCGACACCGAGGTGGCCGTGGGCCGCTTCGGCGTCGGATTCGCCGCCGTGCTGGCCGTCAGCGACGAGCCCGCCGTGGTGGGCCGCACCGGCGGCGTGCGCTGGTCGCTCGCCGAGGCCCGCGAACTGGCCGCCCAGGCCGCCCTCGCCAGCCCCGGCCTCGGTGACGAACTGCGCCGCCGCGAGGGCCACGTACCGCTGCTCAGGCTGCCGCTGCCCGCAGAGGGCGCCGCCCCCGAGGGATACGACACCGTCGTGGTGCTGCCCCTGCGCGACGGCACCGCCGAGGACCTGGTGCGCCGCCTGCTCGACGGCATCGACGACGCCCTGCTCCTCACGCTGCCGGGCCTGACCGAGATCGTCGTCGAGACCCCGGGCGCGACCCGGGTGCTGCGGCGCTCCACGCACGACGCGTACGTCCACATCGACGACAGCCGGGACCAATCCGTCCACCGCTGGCGGACCATCAGCCGCCACGGCGCCCTCGGCGCGGACCTGCTCGCCGACCGCCCCGTCGAGGAACGCCTGCGTCCGCACTGGACGGTGACCTGGGCGGTCCCGGTGGACGAGGACGGCGCGCCCGAGCGCCCCCGCACCGCCGCCGTCGTGCACGCGCCCACCCCCACCGACGAACCCCTCGGCATCCCCGCCCTGCTCATCGCCTCGTTCCCGCTCGACACCGCGCGCCGCCACCCCGCGCCGGGCGCCCTCACCGACTTCCTGGTCCAGCGCGCCGCCGACGCCTACGCCGAACTCCTCGGCGCCTGGCACCCGGTGACCACCGCCACCGTCGACCTGGTGCCGGGCCCGCTGGGGCGGGGCGCGCTGGACGGCGCGCTGCGCGCGGCGGTCCTGGACCGGCTGCCGCGTGTCGCGTTCCTCGCGCCCGCCGCCCCCACCGAGGACCTGCTCGCGCTGCGCCCCTTCGAGGCCGAGGTGGTCGAGGGCGCGGGCGCCGACACCGTACGCGTCCTCGCCGAAGTCCTGCCCACGCTGCTGCCCGCCGGCCTCGAACGTCGCACCGAACTGCGCGCGTTGGAGGTCGGGCGCCTCTCGCTCGGCGACGCCATCGAACGGATCGCGGGCGCCGAGCGCGCCCCCGCGTGGTGGCACCGCCTCTACGACACCCTGGCCGGGGTCGACCCCGACCGGCTCTCCGGGCTGCCCGTGCCGCTCGCGGGCGGCCGCACCGCCATCGGGCCGCGCCAGATCCTGCTCCCCCTCGCCGACACCCCCGCCGACCTGGGGCGGCTCGGCCTGAAGGTCGCCCACCCCGACGCCGCGCACCCGCTCCTGGAAAAGCTCGGAGCGCTGCCCGCGACGCCACGCGCCGTCCTGACGACCCCTCAGGTGCGAGCCGCCGTCGCCGCCTCGCTCGACAGCGGCGAGATCTGGGACGAGGACGCGCTCGACGCCGACGAACTCGCCGACACCGTACTGACGTTGGTGCGCGAGGCGCACCTGGAACCCGGCGACGAGCCCTGGCTCGGCGCGCTCGCCCTGCCCGACGAGGACGGCGAACTCGCCCCGGCGGGTGAACTCGTCCTGCCCGGGTCGCCCTTCGCCGCCGTCATTCGTGAAGGTGAACTCGCCGAGGTCGACCGCGAGTTGGCCGAGCGCTGGGGCGAGCAGCCGCTCACCGCGTGCGGGGTGCTCGCCACGTTCGCCCTCGTACGGGCCACCGATGTGGTGCTCGACCCCGACGAACTCGACCCGCGCGAGGGCGACTTCGCCGAGCCCGACGACGCGGGACTGCTCGACGCGGTGGACGTGTGGTGCGAGGACGTCCTGGACCGGCTGCCCGATTCGCCGGTCCCGCCCGTCGCGACCGAGATCGTCGCCGTCCGCGACCTCGACCTCGTCGACGACGACGCCTGGCCCCGGGCGCTCGCCCTGCTCGCCAAGCCGCCCCTGCGGGACGCCCTGATCCAGCCGGTACGGGTCCTGCTGCCCGACGGCACCACCGAGTCCGTACGCCCCCACACCGCCTGGTGGCTGCGCGACCACCCCGTGCTCGACGGCCGCCGCCCCGCCGGACTGCGCGCGGCGGGCTCCGACCCGCTGCTGTCCGGTCTGTACGAGTCCGTGGACGCGACCGGGTTCGACGACACGCAGGTCCTGCGGGCCCTTGGGGTACGCACCTCGGTGGCCGCGCTGCTCGACGAGCCGGGCGGCGCGGCGGAACTCCTCACCCGCCTCGCCGACCCGGACCTGACCGTGTCCGCCTCCCAACTCCACGCCCTGTACAGCGCGTTGGCCGACCTCGACCCCGAGCAGGTCACGCTGCCGGACGAGCTGCGGGCCGTGGTGGACGGAGAGGTGCGGGTGGTCGACGCGGCGGAAGCGGTCGTGGCGGACGCGCCCGATCTGCTGCCGCTCGCGGCCGGGCGCGCCCTGCTGCCGGTCGCGCCGGCGCGCGCGGCGGAGCTCGCGGAACTCCTTCAGGTGGGGCGGCTCAGTGAGACGGCGGACGCGGAGGTGACGTCCGCCGGGACCGAACGGGAGGTCCCGGAGGCGGTGCGGGCACTGCTCGGGCCCCTGGCGCCGGCGACCTACGTCGAGCACGAGGAGCTGATCGCGGGCGGGACCGAACTGGACTGGCGCCGCTCGGGCGACGGCGTGGTCCACGCGTCAACCTTGGAGGGCGTGGCAGCGGGCCTGGCCTGGACCGCCAACCAATGGCCCCGCCGCTTCGAAGTAGCCGCCCTCCTGGAAGACCCAACCCGCACCCCCGAACTGGCCAGGGACCGCTGGTTCGACTGAACCCCAGGGCGCCGCACCCTCAGTCGGGCCAGCGGCGGGTTACCCAGTGCCAGGTCAGTTCCAGGGTGGCGGAAGCGGCTACCGCGATGGCTACGGCGGTCCACGGCAGTACCGTGCCCACCAGCTTCAGCGCGAAGAAGTGCTGCAACCACGGCACCGCGAGCACCAGCAGGAACGCCACGCCCATGGACGCGACCAGCAGGATCCGCCACCACGTGTAGGGGCGCGCGATGATGGCCAGGACCCACATCGAGACCAGGAACAGGGTCAGCGTCGTGACGCTGGTCTCCGCGTCCAGCTCGCCCGGGCCGCTGTAGTACGCCCGCGCGATCATGTACGTCACGAACGTGGCCACCCCCGCGATGACGCCGCTGGGGATCGCGTACCGCATCACCCTGCGCACGAAGTGCGGTTTGGCGCGCTCCTTGTTGGGCGCCAGGGCCAGGAAGAACGCCGGGATGCCGATGGTGAAGGTGGAGAGCAGGGTCAGGTGGCGGGGGAGGAAGGGGTACTCCACCTGCGAGCACACCACCAGGACGGCGAGCAGCACGGAGTACACCGTCTTGGTCAGGAACAGCGTCGCCACCCGCGTGATGTTGCCGATGACGCGCCGCCCCTCCGCGACCACCGACGGCAGCGTGGCGAAGCTGTTGTTCAAAAGGACGATCTGGGCGACCGCCCGGGTCGCCTCGGAGCCCGAGCCCATGCTCACGCCGATGTCCGCGTCCTTGAGCGCGAGCACGTCGTTGACGCCGTCGCCCGTCATCGCGACGGTGTGCCCGCGTGACTGGAGGGCCGCCACCATGTCGCGCTTCTGCTGCGGGGTGACCCGGCCGAAGACCGAGTTGGAATCGAGGACGTCGGCCATCTCGCCCTGGTCGGTGGGGAGTTGGCGTGCGTCGACGGTGTCGGCCGCGCCGGTCAGGCCGAGCTTTCCGGCGACCGCGCCCACCGAGACCGCGTTGTCGCCGGAGATGACCTTCGCCTTGACGTCCTGCTCGGCGAAGTAGCGCAGGGTGTCCGCCGCGTCGGGCCGCAGGCGCTGTTCGAGGACGACCAGGGCGGTGGGTTCGGCGTCGGAGGCGACGGCGGGGTCGTCGAGTTCGCGGGAGGCCCGCGCGAGCAGCAGGACGCGCAGGCCCTGCTCGTTGAGCGCGTCGATCTCGGAGAGCGCGGGGTCGCCCTGTTTCAGGAGCACGTCCGGCGCGCCGAGCAGCCAGGTGCTGTTCTCGCCGTCGCCCTCGCTGAACGCGGCGCCGCTGTACTTGCGGGCCGAGGAAAACGGCAGGGACTCCGTGCAGCGCCACACCTCGCTGTCCGGATAGGCGTCGATGATCGCCTGGAGGGAGGCGTTGGGCCGGGGGTCGGACTCGCCGAGCGCGCCGAGCACCTTGCGTACGTACGCCTCGTCCGCGCCGTTCAGGGGGCGCAGCTCGGTGACGTCCATGCCGCCCTCGGTGAGCGTGCCCGTCTTGTCGAGGCACACCACGTCGACGCGGGCCAGCCCCTCGATCGCGGGCAGCTCCTGCACCAGGCACTGCTTGCGGCCGAGCCGGATGACGCCGATCGCGAAGGCGACCGAGGTCAGCAGCACGAGCCCTTCGGGGATCATCGGGACGATGCCGCCCACGGTGCGGGCGATGGAGTCCTTGACGTTGCTGTCCTTGACCACCAGCTGGCTGATGACCAGGCCGAGCGCGGTGGGGACCATCATCCACGTGACGTACTTGAGGATGGTGGAGATGCCGCTGCGCAGTTCGGAGTGGACGAGCGTGAACCGGCTAGCCTCCTCGGCCAGTTGAGCCGCGTACGCCTCGCGCCCCACCCGGGTCGCGGTGAACGCGCCGCCGCCGGCGACCACGAACGCGCCGGACATCATCTTGTCGCCGGGCTTCTTCAGGACCGGGTCGGCCTCGCCGGTCAGGAGGGATTCGTCGACCTCCAGGCCGTCGGTCTCGACCGCCTCGCCGTCCACCACGATCTTGTCGCCGGGGCCGAGTTCGATGACGTCGCCGAGCACGATCTCGGAGGTGGGGATCTCCACGGCGGCCCCGTCACGCCGCACCGTGGGCCGCGTCTCGCCGATGACCGCGAGGCTGTCCAGGGTCTTCTTGGCGCGCATCTCCTGGATGATGCCGATACCGGTGTTCGCGATGATCACGAAGCCGAAGAGGCTGTCCTGGATGGGCGCCACGACGAGCATGACCGCCCAGAGCACGCCGATGATCGCGTTGAACCGGGTGAAGACGTTGCCCCGGACGATCTCGGCGGTGGAGCGGCTGCTGCGTACGGGAACGTCGTTGACCTCGCCGCGCGCCACCCGCTCGGCGACCTCGGCCGTCGTCAGGCCGCCGGAGCGCCGCTCCCGCTCGGGCAGCCGCATGGGGTGGACGGGGTCGAGTTCCGCCCCGGCGTCGATGTTGGCGCGCTGCGTCATGGTTTCGACGGTACGGGGGGAGGGAGCGCTTCACCTGCTGGGACGGCCGAACATCCGACCCGGGGAGGAGACGAATGGTCCTCGGGCCGTACAAGGATCCCGGCGGTTACGGCCCTTCGGCCCTTGCGCCGGTCGCGTCGGCCGCCTCGGCGGCCTGCTGTGCCGCGTGCCGTTTGAGGGCCGCGTCGCGGCCACGGACGTACCAGATGCCGATGAGGCCGAGGCCGCCGCCGGCCAGGCACGTCCACACCCACCACAGGTGGCCGTGGTCGTCGAACCAGCCGTAGAACGGGAGCTGGACGAGGAAGAGGACGAACCAGATGACCGTGCCGCCGGTGATGGTGGCGACCACGGGACCCTCAAGGGGCTCCGGCGCCTCATGTGTTGGTGTCCACTTCGCCATGCGATCAGTGTAGGGCGCGGGGCCGGAGCGGAATCGTGTCGGCGGCCGGAGCGGGCGCCCCTTGGGTCTACGCGCGGAGATGGTGATCTTCGACTTATGTATTCATACTGAAACCGCTTACGGCTGACTCATTCTGTTCGGTAGAACATCCAAAGTAGTTCGGGTACGTGCCGTTTTCCTGCCCCTTCACGACACGACTGAGGATCCGTATGCCTCCCTCGGCCCCCGACACGGTCGACGCCTCGGCTCAGCCGCCGGCGCCCAGCAAGCCGGCCAACGGCCTCGACCGCTACTTCAAGATCTCCGAGCGGGGTTCCACCGTCGCCCGCGAGATCCGTGGCGGGTTCGCGACCTTCTTCGCGATGGCGTACATCATCGTGCTCAACCCGATCATCCTGGGCAGCGCGAAGGACATGTACGGGCATCAGCTCGACGGCGGGCAGCTGGTCACCGCCACCGTCCTGACCGCCGCGTTCACCACGCTGCTCATGGGCGTCATCGGCAACGTGCCGATCGCGCTCGCTGCGGGGCTCGGCGTCAACACCGTGGTCGCGCTCCAGCTCGCGCCCCGGATGAGCTGGCCCGACGCCATGGGCATGGTCGTCCTTGCGGGCCTCGTCGTCATGCTCCTGGTCGCCACCGGGCTGCGTGAGCGGGTCATGAACGCGGTGCCGCTCGGCCTGCGCAAGGGCATCGCCATCGGCATCGGCCTGTTCATCATGCTGATCGGCCTGGTCGACTCCGGGTTCGTGTCGCGCATGCCGGACGCCGCGCACACCACCGTCCCGCTCCAGCTCGGCGGCAACGGGCATCTGCTCGGCTGGCCGGTGCTGGTCTTCGTCCTCGGTGTGCTGCTCACGCTCGCGCTCATGGTCCGCAAGGTGCCGGGTGCGATCCTGATCTCCATCGTCGCGATGACCGTCCTCGCGGTGGTCATCAACGCGGTGGCGAAGGTGCCGTCGTGGGGTCTTACCGCCCCGAAGTGGCCGGGCAACCCCGTGGACACCCCGGACTTCGGGCTTGTCGGGCAGGTCAGCCTGTTCGGCGGGTTCTCCCGGGTCGGCGTCCTGACCGGCATCCTCTTCGTCTTCACCGTGCTGCTGTCGTGCTTCTTCGACGCGATGGGCACGATCATGGGCATCAGCGACGAGGCGGGGCTCACCGACGCCGAGGGCAACATGCCCGGCATGAACCGGGTGCTGTTCGTCGACGGCATCGCGGTCGCGGTGGGCGGGGCGTCGTCCTCCTCCGCCACGACCTGTTTCGTGGAGTCCACGGCGGGGGTCGGCGAGGGCGCCAGGACCGGGCTCGCGAACGTGGTCACGGGTGGGCTGTTCACCGTGGCGCTCTTCCTCACGCCGATCGCCACGATGGTGCCGTCGCAGGCGGCCACGCCCGCGTTGCTCGCGGTGGGGTTCCTGATTCTGTCCGGGTCGATCCGGGAGATCGACTGGGCGGACTGGACGATCGCGATTCCGGCGTTCGTCACGATGCTGATGATGCCGTTCACGTACTCGATCACCAATGGCATCGGGATGGGCTTCATCACCTTCACCGTGCTGCGGCTCGTGGCCGGGCGGGCCCGGGAGGTGCCGGTCGCGATGTACGTCGTGTCGGCGGTGTTCGCCTTCTACTACGTCATGCCATCCCTCGGCCTGACCTGACCCCGCGCCGACCCTGCCGGGGGCGGGCGGGTTGGCCTGTGTGCGCTGGCCAGCACCGACCCTGCCAGGGGCGGACCGGCTGGACTGTGCCCGGGCTAGGGCCGACCCCGCCAGGGGCGCGGGGAACTGCGCGAGGAGCGACCACGGCCCGCAGCCGAGCTCCCTGGGGCTCCGCCCCAGACCCCGTTCGCGCCTAAAGGGCGCTCGTCCTCAAACGCCGGACGGGCTGAGGGTGTCGATGTGGGCCAGCATGGCCCCCGCCAGGGGTGCAGGGATGCGCGCGGGCCGGCACGCACCCCGCCGGGGGCGCGGGGAACTGCGCGAGAAGCGACCACGGCCCGCAGCCGAGCTCCCTGGGGCTCCGCCCCAGACCCCGTTCGGCCTGAAGGGCCTCGTCCTCAAACGCCGGACGGGCTGACTATGCCCATGCGGGCCAGCACCGATCCCGTCAGGGGCGCGGGGAACTGCGCGAGGAGCGCCCACGGTCCGCAGCCGAGCTCCCTGGGGCTCCGCCCCAGACCCCGTTCGCGCTGAACGCGCTCGTCCTCAATCGCCGGACGGGCTGACTACGTCTGGGCTGGGCCAGCGCGGGATGCTCACGGGTGCGGGCAACCACGCACGGGGGACCCGCGTGTGAAGGTGGGCCCGGGTGGGGCTAGGCGGCGCCGTAGAAGCGTTGGACCTCGTCCACCGCCGCCTCGAGGCGCTCGTCGAAGTCGTCCCGCACGAGCGTCCGGACCACATAGTCCTGGACGCTCATTCCCCGTTTCGCGGCGCGCCGCTTGAGCCGTTCATGCAGCTCACCATCTATGCGCAGACTGAGCACGCTGGTCCCCATGGAGCGAGGGTGACCGCCCGCCACGACCCCGCGCCCACATTTCACGCACGTACTCACTCCTTCGGGTGATAGAGCCGGTAACCCCCGCGCCCCGAGCGCCCCGTGTGGCGCTGGACACCTCCGCGTAACCCGGTGGTATTTAGCCAGAGTAATGAGTTACGCTAACAAACATGTCTGACCTGTCCCACGGCACTGGCGACGACAACGCCGACGCCGTGAACTCCCTGCGCTCCGCCGTCATGCGGCTGAGCCGGCGCCTCAAGCACCAGCGCGTCGACGAATCGCTCAGCCCGACCGAGATGTCGGTGCTCGGCACCCTGTTCCGCTGCGGCTCGGCCACCCCCGGTGAGCTGGCCCGCAAGGAGCACGTACAGCCGCCGTCGATGACCCGAATCGTCGCGCTGCTTGAGGCAAAGGGCCTGGTCAGGCTGGAGCCGCACCCCGATGACCGCCGCCAGAAGGTGGTCAGCCAGACCGAAGAGGCCGTGGCGATGCTCGAAGAGAGCCGCCGCAAGCGCAACGTCTGGCTGGCTTCCCTCGCGGAGGGTCTTGACGAGGACGAATGGGCGAAGCTGCGCGCGGCCGCCCCGGTCCTGGAGAAGCTCGCACATCTATAAACGCGCATCGCAAGGAGGCGAGCCCTTTTGAGTACGGGATCCGGAGCAGACTCCGCCCCCGCACCTACCCCTACCTACAACAAGCGCGGTGGGGGGACGTTCTCCTCACTCGGCGTCCGTAACTACCGGCTGTTCTTCTCCGGCGCCATCGTGTCCAACATAGGCACCTGGATGGCCCGGATCACCCAGGACTGGCTGGTCCTGACCATCACCGGTTCCTCGGCGGCGGTCGGCATCACCACCGCCATGCAGTTCCTGCCGATGCTCCTGTTCGGTCTGTACGGCGGCGTCATAGCCGACCGGTTCGCCAAGCGGAACATCCTGTTCGTGACGCAGGCCGCGATGGGCCTCGGCGGTCTCTTCCTCGCCGTGATGACCCTGTCCGGGCACGTCCAGGTGTGGCACGTCTATCTGACGGCCTTCTTCACCGGCCTGGTCACCGTCGTGGACAACCCGACCCGGCAGTCCTTCGTCTCGGAGATGGTCGGACCCGACCGGGTGCGCAACGCGGTCAGCCTGAACTCGGCGAACTTCCAGTCCGCCCGGCTCGTCGGCCCCGCCGTCGCCGGTCTCGTGATGGCGGCCGTCGGACCCGGCTGGGCGTTCCTCGCCAACGGCCTGTCGTTCACGGCGCCGCTGCTCATGCTGGCGCTGATGCGCACCAAGGACCTCCAGCCGACCAGGCGCGCCCCGCGCGGCAAGGGCCAGCTGAAGGAAGGGCTCGCCTACGTCTCGGAGCGGCCCGAGCTGATCTGGCCGATCGTGCTCGTCGGCTTCGTCGGCACCTTCGGGTTCAACTTCCCGATCTGGCTGAGCGCGTTCGCCTCCGACGTCTTCCACGGCGACTCGGGCATGTACGGCATGTTCAACAGCCTGATGGCGATCGGTTCGCTCGTCGGTGCGCTGCTCGCGGCCCGCCGCGCCACCACCCGGCTGCGGATGCTGGCAGGCGCCGCTGTGCTCTTCGCGGTCCTGGAGCTCGCCGCGTCCGGGGCGCCCGACATCGGCGTGTTCATGGCGCTCCTCATCCCGGTCGGCATCCTCGGCCTCACGGTCAACGTGACCGCGAACGCCTCCGTGCAGATGGCCACCGACCCCGAGATGCGCGGCCGCGTGATGAGCCTGTTCATGATGGTCTTCACCGGCGGCACCCCGTTCGGCGGCCCGCTCTTCGGCTGGCTGACCGATGTCTACGGCGTCCGCGTCAGCCTCGCGCTCGGCGGTCTGATCTGCGGTGCGGCGGCCGTCGGCGTGGGCCTGATGCTGGCCCGCGCGGCCAACCTGCGCCTGAAGGTCGACGTACGCCCCGGCCACCGCCACCTCGAGTTCGTCCCGAGGAACCCGGCGCTGGTGGCCGCCGCCTGACGGGCGCGGCCGTCCGACGGTGACGCCCGGGCCGCCGTGTCGCGACACGGCGGCCCGGGCTTGGTTGACTGTCCCCATGCGCCTCTTCGCCGCCGTGCTCCCGCCCCCGGAGGCCCTGGACGAACTGGGCCGCGCGGCACGGGAGTTGGGCACACTGCCTGGCGCCGGCGCGCTGCGCTGGACGGAGCGGGAGGCCTGGCACCTCACCCTCGCCTTCCTCGGCGAGGTCGACGAGCCGGTCCTGGCCGAGCTGCACGCGCGGCTCGCCCGGGCGGCCCGCCGCACCGATCCGTTCACCCTGCGCCTGCACGGCGGCGGCCGCTTCGACGGGCGCGCCCTGTGGACCTCGGTCGCCGGCGGCCTCGACGCACTGCGGCTGCTCGCCGACCGCGCGGACGCCGCGGCCCGTCGCTCAGGCATCCCGATGGAGCGGCACCGCCGCTATGTGCCGCACCTCACGCTGGCCCGTTCACGCACCCCGGTCGACCTGCGGCCGTACGTCGCCGGGCTCGGCGCGTTCGAGGGGAGCCCCTGGCCGGTCACGGAGTTGACCCTGGTCCGCAGCTTTCTGCCGGGCGGCGGCGTCCCCGGTGAGGGGCCCCGGCACGAGCCGGTCGGCCGCTGGGCGCTCGGCCCGGCCGGTTAGGCTCAAGGGGTGGACCCGAAGACCAGGAACCGGATCATGGCCGGTGTGCTCGTGCTGATGTTCGTCGTGGTGGCGGTGGCGGCCGCCACTCGCTGACGCCACTCGCTGATCGCCGCCCGCTGACCGCTCTCCGCGAACGCCCCCGCGCCGTGGCCCGGCGTCGCCGTCCGGTGCGTACCGTCCGATCCGCAGGCCCTGGAGGTACCGGAGTGACAGCCGTCGTACGCGCCGTACGCGCCGGTGTGCTGGTGGGGTGCGTGCTGATGGTGGCGGCGGGCTGCGGGGGAGCGTCCGGCGCCGACGCCTCGCGGCCGCCCACTCCGCCCTCGCGCGCCCCCGTTCCCCCGGCCGACCGGGGCCCCGAGTGCGAGGGCGCCCCGGCCGCCGACGGCCCGCA
Organism: Streptomyces sp. NPDC006711; assembly: GCF_042869775.1. Lineage (NCBI taxonomy): Bacteria > Bacillati > Actinomycetota > Actinomycetes > Kitasatosporales > Streptomycetaceae > Streptomyces > Streptomyces sp. NPDC006711. The sequence continues at coordinate 111,166 of NZ_JBIAGO010000012.1, read as the reverse complement.
CGTCCTGCGCGGCGGCTCGGCCGAGCTGCCCGGCGGGGCCGGCTGGGTGCTGTACAAGGAGGGCGGCTCGGACGGTACGCACCGGACGGCCACCCTGACCAACGGCACGGGGACGGGCGCCGCGTCGGCGAGCACCGCGTCCTGGCCCGTGCGGCCCGGGCAGTCCCTCACGGTGAGCGGCCGGGCCTTCACCGTCTCCCAGATCTGCGCCTACCGGGTCGTCCTCACCCCGCAGGACAAGGCCGCGCCGGCCCCGCCGCCCGCGTCCCCGGCCGCCGACCCGGACTGGCCGACCCTGACGGACGGCCGTCTGCGCCTGCGCTTCCACGTCCCGGACACGGACGAGCACGGCGCGATCAGCGCCGTACTCGAAGACATCGCCGCCGGCCCGGACCGCGCCGACATCGCGGTCACGACGCGCGCCGGCGGGGGCGCCGCCTACCCGGACGCCCGCGTCGGGGACACCCTCGAATTCGCGGGCCGACTCTGGAAGTTGACCGTGATCGACCCGGGCGTCGGCGAACCGTCGGAGGCCAACCCCCGCTCGGGTCACGTGGATCTCCAGCTGATCGGGCCCTCCCGCTGACCGGTCCGGACTTCGATGTTCCGGACCGGACCGGGTGCGTACGGGCGCTACCAGGCGAAGGCCTCCGGGGAGGGTCCGGGGCCGGGGAAGATGTCATCGAGCGCGGTCAGGAACTCCTCGGACAGGTCGAGTTCGGCCGCCCGTACCGCCGAGTCCAGCTGCTCCGCCGTGCGCGGGCCCACGATCGGACCCGCGACACCGGGCCGGGTGAGCAGCCAGGCCAGCGCCACCTCGGCCGGGTCGAGGTCGTGCTTGGCCGCCAGCTCCTCGTACGCCTGCACCCGCCCCCGTACCGCCGGGTCGGCCACGGCCGCCGCCGCGAGACCGCCCTGGGAGCGGCCCGCCGTCCCCTCGCGCTCCTTGCGCAGGATGCCGCCCAGCATGCCGCCGTGCAGCGGTGACCAGGGGATGACGCCGAGTCCGTACTCCTGGGCGGCCGGGATGATCTCCATCTCGGCGCGGCGTTCGGCGAGGTTGTAGAGGCACTGCTCGCTGACGAGGCCGAGCCGTCCGGTGCGGGTGGCCAGCTCGTTGGCCTGGGCGATCTTGTAGCCGGGGAAGTTGGAGGAGCCGGCGTAGAGGATCTTGCCCTGGGTGATCAGGACGTCGATGGCCTGCCAGATCTCCTCGAAGGGGGTGGCCCGGTCGACGTGGTGGAACTGGTAGATGTCGATGTGGTCGGTGCCGAGCCGCTTGAGCGAACCCTCCACCGAGCGACGGATGTTGACCGCCGAGAGCTTGTGGTGGTTGGGCCAGGGTTCGCCCGCGGCCATGTTGCCGTTGAGCTTGGTGGCGAGGACGGTCTTGTCGCGCCGGTCGCCGCCCTGGGCGAACCAGCTGCCGATGATCTCCTCGGTACGGCCCTTGTTCTCGCCCCAGCCGTACACGTTGGCGGTGTCGAAGAAGTTGATGCCGGTGTCGAGCGCGGCGTCCATGATCGCGTGGCTTGTCGCCTCGTCGGTCTGCGGTCCGAAGTTCATCGTCCCCAGGACGATCCTGCTGACCTGGAGACCCGTGCGTCCGAGCTGCGTGTACTTCATGAGCCACCAGCCAACGTCTTCGAGCGCGCTCAAGGCAAGGGGCCGTACCGGTTCTTTCGCGTGGGTACGCGACCTACCAGGCGAAGGCCTCCGGGGACGGGCCCGGGCCGGGGAAGATCTCGTCGAGGGCGCCGAGCAGTTCCTCGCTCAGCTCCAACTCCAGGGCGCGCAGCGCCGATTCGACGTGTTCCTGGGTGCGCGGGCCGACGATGGGGCCGGTCACGCCGGGCCGGGTGAGCAGCCAGGCCAGCGCCACCTCGCCCGGTTCCAGGCCGTGCTGGGCGAGCAGGTTCTCGTACGCCTCGACCCGGGCCCGCACGGCCGGGTCGGCCAGGCCCGTGGCCGAGCGGCCCGGCTTGACCGTGCGCGAGCCGCTGCCGTCGCGCTCCTTGCGCAGCGCGCCGCCGAGCAGCCCCATGTTCAGGGGCGACCAGGGAATGACGCCCAGTCCGTACTCCTGGGCGGCCGGGATGATCTCCATCTCGGCGCGGCGTTCGGCGAGGTTGTAGAGGCACTGCTCGCTGACGAGGCCGAGCCGTCCGGTGCGGGCGGCGACCTCGTTGGCCTGGGCGATCTTGAAGCCGGGGAAGTTGGAGGAGCCGGCGTAGAGGATCTTGCCCTGGGTGATCAGGACGTCGATGGCCTGCCAGATCTCCTCGAACGGGGTGGCCCGGTCGACGTGATGGAACTGGTAGATGTCGATGTGGTCGGTGCCGAGCCGCTTGAGCGAAGCGTCCACGGCGCGGCGGATGTTGACCGCCGACAACTTGTTGTGGTTCGGCCAGGCCGCCTTGCGCCAGGTCGAGCCGGGCGTCATGTCCCCGTACACCTTGGTGGCAAGCACGACCTTGTCGCGGCGGAGGGCGCCGCCCGCGAACCAGGAGCCCAGGATCTCCTCGGCGCGGCCCTTGCTGTCGTCGTCGGGGCCGTAGATGTTGGCGGTGTCGAAGAAGTTGACGCCCGCGTCGAGCGCCGTGTCCATGATGGCGTGGCTGGTGGCCTGGTCCGCTTCGAGGCCGAAGTTCATCGTGCCGAGGACGAGACGGCTGACCTGGAGTCCGGTGCGTCCGAGCTGTGTGTACTTCATGCGGCCATCAAAGCCTGCTCGTGTGCGCTCGAAGCAAGCCCTGACGGTCCGCCTTCGCGGTCAACTCCCCAGCCAGCTCGACGCGTCGAGACGGAAGGCCTCCGGCGGGACGGCGGTACGCAACGACGCCTCAAGGTCGCGCAGGCGGTCGTGGCCCAGGGTCTGGGCCCAACTCGCGCGCAGCTCCGCGAAGACGGCCGCCGAACGCGCCAGCGCGTCCACGCCTCGGGGGGTGAGCCGGACCAGTTTGCGCCGGGCGTCACCCGGGTCGTCGGCGCGCTCGGCGTAGCCCAGGCCGATGAGGCGGTCCACGGTCTTGCCGGCGGCCTGCTTGGAGACGCCGAGCCGCCGCCCGATCTCGCCGGCGGTCGAACCGGGAAGCCCGATGGCCTGAAGGGCGAAACCGTGCGCGGGCCGCAGATCGGGGTGCCCCTGCCGAGCGAGTTCGGCGTGCAGCCGGTCGATGAGGGACCGGAACCCGGCGAGGAGGAGCAGGGGGAGCTCGTACCCGGGAGCGTCGGGAGGCGACGCGGCGGGGCGCGGCGCGGCGGGGGGTGCGGTGGGGCGCGGGGGTGCGCCCGGAGTGGGTGCGGCGTCGGTGGGCTCGGTGCCGGGCGACTTGGCGTCCGGGCCAGCGGCGGTGCGTGGAGCGGGGTTCCGCGCAGAGGCGTCCCGCGCATCGGCGGTGCGTGGAGCGGCATCCAGCGCGTTGGCTTTGCCCGCACCGGCGTCCCGCGCCTCGGCTTGGCGCGCATCGGCGTCCGGCGCTGCGGTTTTACGCGCACCGGCATCCCGCGCACCGGCATCCCGCGCACCGGCATCCCGCGCACCGGCATCCCGCGCACCGGCATCCCGCGCACCGGCATCCCGCGCACCGGCGCTGCCCGCACCGGAAGCCGGCGCGTTGGCCTTGCGCGCATCGGCATCCGGCGCGCCGGTTTTGCGTGCACCGGCGTCCCGCGCCTCGGCTTGGCGTGCACCGGCATCCCGCGCACCGGCGCTGCCCGCACCGGAATTTGGCGCGTCGGCCTTGCGCGCATCGGCATCCGGCGTGCTGGTTTTGCGTGCACCGGCGTTCTGCGCCTTGGCTTGGCGCGCACCGGCATCCCGCGCGCTGGCACCCCGCGCCTTGGCCTCGCCCGCCCCGGCATCTCGCGCACCGGCATCCCGCGTCTCGGCTCGGCGCGCACCGGCATCCGGCACGTCGGCTTGGCGCACGCCGGCATCCAGCGCCTCGGCTGTGCCCCCACGGGCATCCCGCGCACCGGCCCTGCCCGCATGGGCATCCCGCGCGCTGGCATCCCGCGCCTCGGCCCTGCCCGCATGGGCATCCCGCGCGCTGGCACCCCGCGCCTCGGCCTCGCCCGCATCCGCATCCCGCGCACCGGCCCCCCGAGGCTCACGCTTGCGCGGATCGACAACCTGGTTTACCTTTTTTTCGTCAACCACGTTGTCCATCTTAGTTCCGGGTTCCGGCGCAGGCGCGGGTTCCCGGCCATATGGAAGCAGGGCTTCACCATGTTCACCGAGCACACCCTGGAATCCGCCCCCGCCGCCTCCCGCAAGTCGATGGAGGCCACCATCCGCCACCTCGGCCGGCTCACCTCGCCGGTTGCCAGGCTGGCCACGTCCCCGCACCTCCTGGACGGCTTCCTCAAGCTGAACGCCCTCTTCGAGCAGAGCACCCTCGCGCCGGTGCCGCGCGAGGTCGTCGTCATGACGGTGGCGGCCACCAACGAGTGCCACGTCTGCGTGGCGATGCACGCCGGCCGGCTGCACGAGCTGGGCGCGGACGAGGAGATGGTGGCCGCGCTGCGGGAGCGGCGCGCGCTCGCCGTCCCGGAGCTGGAAGCCGTACGCCGCTTCGCCCTAGCGGTCCTGGCCAAGGCGGGCGGCGTCGAGGAGGAAGCCGTGAAGGACTTCCTCTCCTACGGATACACCGAGCAGAACGCCCTCGAAGTGGTCCTCGGCATCGGCACCTACACGCTGTCCACCTTCGCGAACCGCCTCACGGGCGCGAGCATATGAGCCCCGACCCGCTTGCCCGGCCCGCTCGGCCGCCGCGTCACTTGGAGCCCACGGGGCCGATGTAGGTGCCCGGGTGGGTCGCGCCGTCCTGGAGCAGGACCGAGGAGTCGGGCCAGGACAGGGTGTGGGAGTGCGTCTCGTCCGGCGGGGTGACCACGATGCCCGTCGGCTTGAACTCGCGTCCTTCGCCCGCGTGGAAGGGCCGGTAGAAGAGGGTGAAGGTGGTCGTCGCGCCGGGCCGTACGGTGACCGTCGCGGGGGTCTCGGCGGTGCCGCGCGCCAGGGACCAGCGGGTGGCGCCGCCCACCAGATCGACGCCCGGATAGCCCTTCATCACGCAGGACCTGGCGCCCTTGTTGGTGAGCGTGATGGTCATGGCGCCCTGGGAACCTCCCGCCCGGACGCCGCTGCCGGGCGCGACGGCGAAGGCGAGCTGGGAGGTCGAGCAGTGCGTGCCGCCGGAACCGGCCCCTGTGCCGAGTCCGGTGCCGGGCCCGGTGCCCGCGTTCGTGCCGCCGCCGGTGCTGCCGCCGGAGGGGGCCATGCTGCGGCCGCCGTTCACGCCGGGGGGCGCGGTGGCGGTGCCGGTGCCGGTGCTGCTGGAGACGCCGATGACGGACTGGCCCGAGCCGCCTCCGCAGGCGGTCAGGGTCAGCCCGGCGGTGAGGACGGCGATCGCGGCCAGGGGGAGGGTGCGCGGGCGCGACATGGCGTTCCTTTCGTTCGCGGTCGGTGGACGTCCCTCGCGGGGGCGCCGCGTGGACGTCCGGCTGTCTCTCGCGTGCGGTGGGGCATCTCTGGGACGTGCCGCACCGCCAGACGGTTTCACCGCGCGCCCGCCCCGGCCGTACCGACGCGCCGCCGGGGCGGACCGAGTGGTCCGCGCGGTGCGCGTGGTCCGCGGTTCGTGGTTCCGTTCGATTGCTGGGACGATCGGGTCCGGAGCGCGAGGGTCGCTCGGCGGATGCGTGAGGAGAGACGTCCATGTCGGTGGGGCAAGGCGCGGTGATCCGGTCGCGCGGACGCGGGGCGCGGTGATGGACGCGGTGGACCGCGCGTTCGCGGCGGCGCTGTACATCGAGGGTGACGCGGCCCTGGACACCGGCGCCTCGCTGCTCGCCGCCGCGCCCGACGCCGACGGTGAACTCGCCCTGCACGGGCGGGAGTTCGTGCGGCGCGCCTGGGAGCGGGGGTGGCAGCCCGCCGATGTCGTACGGATCGTACGGCGGGACCTGGACGAGCCGCACGTCCGCGTCCTGGCCGGCCTGATCCGCGCCGAACTCGCCCGCTACGAACGGCTGCCCGCGCGGTGGCAGGGGCAGGTGGACGAACTGTCGCGCGAGGAGTGGCGGGCCGACCGCTTCTCGTACGCCACCGTCGTGCTCGAGCTCTACCGGCTGCTGCTCGCGCTGCCCGCCATCGAGCCGGCCGGGCCCGCGCCCGGTGCGTCCTTGCTCGGGCCGCCGGCGCACGGCGAACCCAAGACGCTGGGGCGGATCCGGGCGCTGCTGGCCAAGGCGGAGGCGACGGGGTTCCCCGAGGAGGCGGAGGCGCTGACCGCCAAGGCGCAGGAGCTGATGGCCCGGCACAGCGTGGACGAGGCGCTGCTCGCGGGGCGCGGGCCGGGTGGCGAGGTGCCGGGGGCGTGCCGGATCGGGGTGGACGCGCCGTACGAGACGGCCAAGGCGATCCTGCTCGACGCGGTCGCGTCCGCGAATCACTGCCGGGCGGTGTGGAACTCGGCGTTCGGCTTCTCGACGGTGGTCGGGTTCGAGGGCGACCTGGAGGCGGTCGAGATCCTTTACACCTCGCTGCTCGTGCAGGGGACGGCGGCGATGACGAAGGCGGAGGCGGCGCAGCGGGCGGGCGGGCGCAAGCGCACGAAGACGTTCCGGCAGTCGTTCCTGCTGGCGTACGCGGGGCGGCTCGGCGATCTGCTGTCCGTCGCGGCGCGGCATGTGGAGGAGGAGTTCGGGGGCGAGGCGCTGCCGGTGCTGGCGTCGCGGGCGGTGGCGGTGGCGGGGCGGGCGGAGGAGATGTTTCCGCGGACGGTGGCGACGCGGGTACGGGGTGCGTCCGACGAATCCGGCTGGCGTGACGGCCGCGCGGCAGCCGACCGCGCCCACCGCCCCCACCCAGGCCTCCTCCCCTGACCCGGCCCGGCCCCCGCGAGGGCGCACGCGGGCCGTCACCGACCCCGCCAGGGGCGCGGGGAACTGCGCGCCCAGCCACGCACGGTCCGCAGCCGGGGCTCCTGGGGCTCCGCCCCAGACCCCGTTCGGCCTGAACGGCCTCGTCCTCAAACGCCGGACAGGCTGAGGTTGCCGATGCGGACCAGCGTGGTCCCCGCCAGGGACGCAGGGATGCACGCGGGCCAACACGCACCCCGCCAGGGGCGCGGGGAACTGCGCGCCCAGCCACGCACGGTCCGCAGCCAGGACTCCTGGGGCTCCGCCCCAGACCCCGTTCGGCCTGAACGGCCTCGTCCTCAAACGCCGGACAGGCTGGGTATGCCTCAGCATGAGCCCTGTCAGGGGCGCGGGGAACTGCGCGCTCAGCCACGTACGGCCGGCAGCCGGGGCTCCCTCCCAGCCGGGGTCCCGAAGCAGAAGACGCCTCAGCTCCGCTGAGGTTTGGTGGCACCGAGAGCCAGCAGCAGGCGCCTGTCCGCGGCCCGCTCGAATTCACGCAGAGCGTCCTGCCGCAGCTCGCTCAGCCGCCGGCAGAGATCCGAGTCCAGTTCCCGTCCGGTCCGGAACAGACGCTGATCGCGGGCGAGTTCGATGGCCCTGGCGAAGAGGGCTGCCTGCGGCCCGGTCACGCCGGTTCGAGTGGCGAGATCCCTCTCCAACGCCTCGATCCACAGACGGCTACGCACCTCCGGCGGCGACGCATCGAAGATCGCCCGCTGGTAGGCGACCGGGTGTGCCGTCACCTCGTCGTAGGAGCGCGGGAGTTCGTCGCGATGAGCCGAGACCCAGTGGGCCGCGACATTGTTCTCCTCGGCAGCGATCGTGGGGGGTTTACCGGTGAGCAGCATCCGTGCCGCGGTCAGGGTTCCGCTCCACAGCACCCGCAGGGAAGGAATGCCGGAGTGGGCGGCCTGCGGCGCGGATTCGTCGTAGCGCATCCGGCCGAGCACGCACACGACGCTGATGGTGCGCCGCGGTCCGAGCGTGCGCATCAGCGGCACCGCCATCGCGAAGCCCGTCCAGGCCCGGGTCTCATCGCCGCTGGCCCGCAGCAAAGTTGGCGCCCAGGGCGCGTGTGCGCCGAGTGCCTGCGCCCGCAGCTCCCGGACGTCGGGCCGGTCCAGCGGTACGACTGCGAGCCGGTCGCCGGAGGCACGGGCGACCTCGCGGGAGATCTTCCGACAGGTTCCGCAGGTGGCGTCGTAGGCGAGCAGGAAGCGTACGGACGTTGTTGTGGTCATCGGTACTTCTCCGTGATGCGAACCGGCCGGAGCGCGGGGCGCTGGGCGTGGTCCTTGGCGAGCAACGAGGCGTAGAGCCCACCGCGTGCCTGGAGTTCGGCGTGGGTGCCCTGTTCGGCGACACGCCCCTGGTCGAGCGCGATGATCTGATCGGCGTTCCGGACGGTGGAGAGGCGGTGGGCGATGGTGATGGTGGTCCGGCCCTCTGACAGCTGGTCGAGGGCCTGTTGGACGAGATGCTCGGTGCGGGTGTCCAAGGAGCTGGTCGCTTCGTCGAGCACCAGCACACGTGGATCGCGGAGCATGGTGCGGGCGATGGCGATGCGCTGCCTCTCGCCGCCGGAGAACCGGAAACCACGTTCGCCGACAATGGTGTCGTAGCCGTCCGGCAGGCTTTCTATCAGGTCGTGGATGCGGGCGGCTTTCGCCGCGGTGATGACTTCGTCGGCCGTGGCTTGGGGGTTGGCGAAGCGCAGGTTGTCCCCGACCGTGGTGTGGAACAGGAAGGTCTCCTGGGAGACGACGCCGACGACGGAGGCCAGTGAGGCGAAGTCCAGGTCGCGGACGTCGACACCGTCGATGGTGACCCGGCCGGATGTGGCGTCGTACAGCCGGGGGATCAGGTAGCCCAGGGTCGTCTTGCCCGCGCCGGTCGCTCCTACTATGGCCAGGCGGCTGCCGGCGGGTACGTCCAGGGTGATGTCCCGTACCACCGGCCTGCTGCCGTAGGAGAAGCCGACGTTCTCCAGCCGGACGTGGCCGCGCGGATGGCGCAGCCGCACCGGGCGCTGGGGCTCCGCCATCTCGACGGGCAGGTCCAGGTACTCAAAGATGCGCTCGAACAGGGCGAGTGAACTTTGCAGGGTGATACCGACCCCGAGCAGCGACACCGTCGGCCCGAAGAGCCCCTGCTGCAAGGTGGTGAACGCCACCAGCGTGCCGATGGAGATCGCCGGACGACCGTCATGCCCCGTCACCCCGGCCGTCCAGTAGATGGCGATGGGCATCGCGGCCATGATGATCTGCATCGATGCCGCGCGCCATCGCCCCAGCATGGCTGAATTGACCGTCAGCTCCGTGAGGCGCCCGGACTGCTGGGAGAACTGCTCGATGAGCGTGGGCGTGCGGCCCATGACGCGGCCCAGCAGGAAACCGCTCACCGACAGCGTCTCTTCCACCATGACCGACAGCACGGCCATCTGCTTCTGGCGCTCGCGGGTGACCGTCCGCCGCTGGTTGCCGACGTTCCGGCTGATCAGCGCGAAGACCGGCACCATGAGCAGCGAGATGACTGTCAGCTGCCAGTCCAGGGCCAGCATGGCGATCAGGCTGGATACCACCGTGGTGATATTGCCGACGATGCTGCCGGACAGCGTGGTGATGACCGAGCCCATTCCGCCGATGTCGTTGGCGAGTCGGGACTGCATCTCTCCGGTGCGCGTGCGGGTGAAGAAGGCCAGCGGCATGCGTTGCAGCCGTGCGTACACGGCGATCCTCAGATCGTTCATCATGCGCTCGCCGACCGCCAGTGACAGGTACGCCTGGCCGACGCCCACCCCGCTGGAGACCAGCACCACCACCAGCATGCCGGCCGCCAGTGCGCTCAGCAGTCCGGCCCGCCCGTGCGGCAACGCCACGTCCAGGATGGCCCGCAGCAGGAAGGGCGGCACCATGGCGAGAGCGGAAGACGCCGCGACCAGGACCAGCATCACCCCCAACCGGCCCCGATAGGGCCGCAGCAGCCCCAGGATCCGCCGTAACGGTACTTTCGGCACGGCGTCCGGATCCGACTTCGGCGCGCCCATAGCGTCTCTCTCCGTCCCGTTCGCGTCCACAGCTGTCAGCGCAGGGTGAGGAAGCCTTCGCCCAGCAAGGTGCGCACCAGCGTCAACCGGCCGACTTCGTCCAGGTCCCCGGGGATCGTCTGCGCGGTGAACCACTCCGTGCCGTGCTCAGCGACGTGGCGCACCTCCTCCGCGACCGCGTCGGGAAACTGCACGGTCTTGTTGTGGAAGTGCAGCCGCACCACCCCGGGTGCCCCCGTGAGCTGCCACTGGACGTCGGGACGGCGGCGGAGCCGGGTGTCCGGGCCGGTGCGCGGCAGCTCCTCCAGGTCCAGCAGATGCCCCCGCAGCAGTGGGGAGGATATGGAGGTCACCCGCTCCGCCGCCCGGGCAGTCAGCTCCGCCGGTGACAACTGCTCCCGCAGCGCGTCCAGCAGCTCAGCGAACTCCGTCTCCGTCCGCTGGCGCACGGCCGCGTCCCGGTCGAACCCGACCGGCAGCGAACGGCGGAACCGCACATCCTCAGCGGCCAGCTCGGTGAGCGCGTCCTGAAACGCCTGTATCCACAGCACCGGGTGGATTCCGAGCGTCACGTGCAGCGAAGCGGTTTCGTTCGCGGCGCCGGAGTGGATCGTCCCGCGCGGCATGTACAGCAGATCCCCGGCCCGCAGCTCGAACTCCCGCGTCGGATCCGGGGCCGGCTGTGCCTTGTTGTACGGCCGGTTCCCCAGCGGCAGTTCGTACGGTTCGTCGGCCAGGCGCCAGACCTTGCTCCCGTAGACCTGGGCGATGAACACATCGTGCATGTCGTAGTGCGGCGCGAAACCTTGCGAGCCCGGCGGCGTCAGATAGATGTTCATCTGCACCCGCGCGCCCAACTCGTGCCCCAGCGCCGACGCCACCCGCTGCAACGACTCCCGTCGGTCCTGCAACGAGTTCACCACGATCGTCGATCCGCCGCGGTAGCGCGCGTAGAGAGCTTCCAGGGCGTTCGTCCCGCTGTTGCGGCCGCCGCCCGCCCCGAGCTCTGACACCGGAGTCTCTTTGCCGTTCACCACCACTCGGATGTTGTCCAGCCCTATGCCCGCGAGGGACAACGCGTGATCGATGCCGTCCAAGGTCAGCAGATCCTCGAAGTGCCCCGCGTCGTCTCGATGGACCACCAAGGGCTGCTGCTCCCAGTACTCCTGGAAGAAACTGCTCACTGAAACAGGCTGAAGCAGTCGTTCGAGCTCGGGAGCGGAAACCATGAAGGGGATAGCGGGTGCACCAGCCGAGACAACCGTCATTTTCGCTCTTCCCTTGTTCGGGCTTTTGACATTTCCTACTGGGCTCGGTCCGCAGGGGTTCCTGGCCCGCGCAATGCGCGGGCCAGGAACCCCCTTTTTCAAGGACTGTCAGCGACTGCTAGTTGCAGCGGTTGCTGTCGTCCCCGGCCCAGCCGTCGTGGCCGCCGGTGTCGCGGGAGTCGTTGTCGTCCCTCGTGTTGGCCGGGCTACAGTCGAACGGGCTTGCGACAATTCCGCTGCCGTGGGTGATCACGACATCCGACGCGTCAAGTGACTTCGCCATTTCCATCCATCCTTCGGTGTCGAAAGAGAATTTGCCCTGCCCGGCCGACGGTGTACGCATATACGTCGTCGGCTCGGACGGCCGACCCAGGCAGGCGAGTTCTGTGCTCACCTGCCTGGGAAAGAGCTCGGCCCTGAGTTGAACAACACCAGAATGATCGAGGCGAACCCTCGCGTCGTTAGCGGAGAGTCCACAGCTCCTTCGCAATGCGAAACCTCCATGAACCGCGCAGGCGTGGGCGTGGAGCCTCGCCCTTGACGCGGTTCGCATGGGTTCGAACGTCCTCGGGAAGCCGGATGGCGGTGGCGGTGACGTGCCTCGGACGACCGCAGTCCCCACGCCAGCAGCACGCCGCCGGCCAGCGCTGTCACGTGACCGACCGGAGCGACGCCCAGCGCGGTCAAGCCGCTCGTGAGGTGCGGCGCACGCACAGCCAGCGCGGCGAGCGCGACCCATCGGTGCCAGGGCCGGGCCCCGGCTGTCACCACGGCGGCCAGGGCCGAGATCATCACGTAGGACGGCCCGACATCCAGCGTCGCCCGCAGCGCGGGGTCTGCTTCGCCCGCCGCGATCCGCGCTGCCAGCAGCCCCTCGCTCGCCAGCGTGCCAAGGACTTGACCGGCCGCGATCAGCGCGATCGCCCGCAGATCGCCGAACCGGACGACGAGGAACGCCAGGACCAACCCGACGAGGGCGATGCCGCGCAGACAGGCCCAGGGATCGGCGCCGAACAGGAAGGTGGAGGCGATGAGCGCTTCCACAGGATGATCACCCATATTGGCCAGGTTGGTCGATGCCCAGGCGGCCACCGCGTGATTACCGCCGTACGTCAGGGACGCCACGGCGGCGAGCAGGGCGAAGCTCCAGGGCACAGGGGAGAGCCATCGGCGGGCTGACGTCCGGGAGGGATCCATGGAGCCGACCCTGGCAGGGGTGGCCCGGCCCGCGGATCTGCCCACGGGATGACCCGCTGATCTCTATCTCTGGACAGACGCGGATGGCCGCCCTCGCGGCTAGGGTCGGACCCATGCGAGGTATGGTGGCGGGGCATGAACCGGCGTACCACAAACAAGGATTGACGGCACATCAGCTGATCGGACTCGATGTCCTTTTGGCCATGGTCTTGATGGTGTCGAACGCCTTGTGGTGGATGCTCGGCGCGCAGCGCACGGGCTGGCCGTCATGGGAGATCGTGCTGACCGGCTCGTTGGGCGTGGCCGTCGCCGTCCGGCGGCTGGTGCCCCTGCCCGCACTGGCGGTGGCATCGGTCGCGATGGCCACCGACGGCGCGCTCGGCCTGATCGGCGTACTGGCGACTGCCCTGATGGTGTACGAGGTGGCGGTCGCCCGACCGCCGCTGATCGCGGCGTACGCCTGCGCGTTCGCCGGCGTCGCACAAATCATTCTGCTGGCCCCCATGCGGGGCATAACAGGGCACGACTCCTGGGGGTGGGCGGGGATGCTCCAAAGCCTCTTCCTCGAGGCCGCCGCCTGGGCGATCGGGTGGTCCACCAGACGGGGCCGCGCTTACTCCCGTGGCCTGGTCGAGCAGGCCGAAGAGCGGGCGCAGCTCCTCCTGGTCGAGGAACGCATGCGCATCGCAAGGGAGTTGCACGACGTCGTCGCGCACAGTCTGAGCATCGTCGCGGTGCAGGCGGGTGTCGGTCACCACGTCATCGGCAGCCGGCCCGACGAGGCCGCGAAGTCCCTCGCCGCGATCGAGACGACGAGCAGGGACGCCCTGGGAGAGCTGCGTTCGCTGTTGGGTGTCCTGCGTGACGACGACGGTGCCGAATGGCTGCCCGGCGGCCTGGACGACCTCGGCACGCTCATCGAACAGACCCGACGAGCGGGTGTCCAGGTCGAGTTGACGACCAAGGGGCGCCCGCGCACCCTGCCCCGAGGACTGGACCGCGCCGCCTACCGCATCGTGCAGGAAGCCCTGACCAACGTCGTCAAGCATGCCCACATCAGTCAAGCCAGGGCGACGATCGCCTACGCGCCGGGCGAGGTCGCCCTCACGGTCGTCGACGCCGGAGCCGGCCGCACGTCCACCCCGATCACCGAGGGCCACGGCCTGACCGGCATGAAAGAACGCGCCGCCCTCTACGGGGGCGAGGCTCACGCGGGCCCGCTCTCGCCGCACGGCTTCCGCGTCACCGTCCGGCTGCCGTACGCCACGGACGAGCGAACGGCCCAACTCCCCGTGGGCGCCGATCTGGAGGGCGCATGACCGTGCGGGTCGTCGTAGTGGACGACGAGACCCTGGTGCGTGCCGGGTTCCGCGTGCTGCTGGAGTCGGAAGACGATCTCCAGGTCGTCGGCGAGGCGGCCGACGGGACCCAGGCGGTCCGGTTGATCCGCGAACTGCGCCCCGATGTGGCCCTGATGGACATCCGCATGCCCGGGCTCAACGGCATCGAGGCCATCAGCGCACTGCTCGGCGGCCCATCTCCGGTGCACGTCCACGTCTTGGTGCTCACCACCTTCGACCTGGACGAGTACGTCTTCGAGGCACTGCGCGCGGGCGCCGCGGGCTTCCTCCTCAAGGACACTCCGCCCGCACGTCTGATCGACGCCGTGCGGGTGATAGCCGCCGGGGAGTCGCTGCTGGCACCCGGCGTCACCCGCAGGCTGATCGAGACCTACGTCCGCCGCCCCGGCTACCCCGGCCCGGTCACCCGCACGCTGGACGGGGTGACTGGCCGCGAGCATGACGTGCTGGGTCTCATCGCACGCGGTCTGTCCAACCACGAAATCGCAGCCGAGCTGTATCTGACCGTTGGCACGGTCAAGACCCACGTCAGTCGTCTCCTGACCAAACTGGGAGCCAGGGACCGGGCCCAACTCGTCATCGCCGCCTATGAGAGCGGACTGGCCAATACGTGAGCTGCACGGCTCGCGGCGGCCGACGATCCCCGGGCGGGCCGGTGCGGCACGGTGACGTTCGACCGGACCCGAAGTGACGCGTCAGTGGGATCGGGCCACCAACGGGCGTCGGCCCCATGCGGAGATGGTCATTTGGGGAATGTCGATGACCTCGGGGTCTCGCAGCAGCCTGCCGAATTCGGTGAGGTCGGTGTCAGTGATGAGGCCACTGGCCAGGAGAGCGGGGGCAGCCCGGTCGATGAGGGGAGCCCAGCGGTCTTTCTCGCGCCCGCCCAGGCAACCCAGGTTTCCGGAGTAGCTCACCTCGTCGAGTACGTTCCGGGCGAGGAGCGAGGGGAGGCTGCGGGCCCAGGACATGTCGGCGCCGGCTTCTCGGTAGGTGTGCTGGTAGGCGGCGAGGATGCGCTGGACAAGGGGAAAGGGGGAGTGAGCGGCCGGCAGGTCGTAGGGCTCTTCGACGATCAGCCAGCCGCCCGGAGAGAGCCAACTGGCGGCTCGGGTGATCATCTCGTCACGGTTGGGCAGGTGGCAGAACACATAGCGTGCGTGGACGAGATCGAAGGTGCCGGGCGCGTAGCCCTCTCGCGTGATATCGGCTCGCTGGACTTCCAGGTTCGTGGCGCGGTCGGCGTCGAGGTGGCGCGTGTCCAGGTCGACCGCGACGACTCGGCCGTCCGGGCAGCGTGCGGCGAGCCAGTGGGCGATGGAGCCGGCGCCCGCGCCAAGTTCCAGGCAGTTCCAGGATGGCTGGATGCCGAGGCGATCCAGAATGCCCGTGGTGACGGCGTCGACGCTGCCTTGGATGGACTCCAAGCGGTCACGTTCGCGGGGAGCGCCGTTGCTCAGCATGCCGGTGCTGTACGGGGTGGTGGCGGAGCGCTGGGTCACGGTGTCGCCTATTCGTGGGAGTTCCGGGAAGTGGTGCGGACCTGCCGATCGCTGTGGTCCGTCGGGGCGGAACCGGCAGTGGCCGGTGGAGCGAAGGAGCGTACGGCAGGGAGGGCGCGGGCTCGGAGAACGGCGAGCAGGAAGCAGGCCTCGCTGCGCAGGCAGTCTTCGCTGGGGTGCGCGGTGGCGAGCGGGTTCGGCCGGGGTGTGCTCGCGGCGGTTTTGGCCTGGAGAGCGGCGTGCAGCCAGCTCGCGGTGACCGCCGGCTCCACGTGCTCCTGGGGAAGGCCGTGGGCGGTGACATGGCGGCGGGCGTGTTCCATGGTCTGGGGAGTCACGTAGTCCTGGAGGATGAGCAGGGCGTCGCGGATCTCGATGACCTGGCGGTAGAGCCGGAGACGGATCGTGCGCGGGCTGCCCAGCACTTGGCGGATCCGGCCGCGGGGTTTGTCGAGGGCGATGTTCGGGACGGCTTCGACGAGGTCGTGCCACAGCGGATACAAGCGCCACATGATGTGCGCGCCGCGGGCCGCGCGATGGGCGGTGAGGGCGAGTGGCAGACCGGCCCCCGTGGCCATCAGCCAAGCCGTGAGTCCGATGTTGTCGGGGAACAGTTCGCCCAGCCAGGCAGGTCGAGTCAGAAGGAAGGCCAGAACGACGCACCAGAACACGCTGGAGGACAGGAAGGCGGCGGCGAGCAGGAGCAGGCCGGTGCGCAGGGGCCGGTCGTCACGGACCTGGCGGCCGTAGCGCACACACAGCACCGTGCACGGGATCGTGCCGACGAGATGAGCGGCGACGAGCAGCCACCAGAAGGGGCTGTACCAGGGGACGGCTTCCGCGTTGACGCAGCCGGCATGCGGATCGATCGTGTAGTCGAGCGCGATCAGGGCGCCGATTGTCGCGATCATCGGTCCGTAGACCAGCCAGGGATGGCGCCGTGCCGTGGCCGCCAGGACGAAGTCGAGGATGAGGGCCGAGCTGAGGACACCCCACACATTCATGAACAGGCCGCAGCTTTGGGCGAAGGCCGTGCGGTTCAGAGCGGCGGAGACAGGGTCGAGGTAGACGGTGATTGACCCCGCCATGCCGATGATGGCGAGCAGCAGCATCTTCTGCTGGTGAGAGCGGCGTGCTGTGGGCAGCCGCAGGATGATCACCAGCCACAGTGCCAGTGCGCCCAGGAGCTCTGCCCGATACCCCAGATCGTGGATCCATCGTAAGTCCATGGTCTCTAGCCGCGGATTCCGAGGGCGCTCTCGAGCGCGCCGCGCACACCTGCCGACGGCGATGCGGCGCGCATACTCGCGGTGGAATGGATCAGGCTGGCGAGAAGTTCGGCTTCCCGCTCCTGCTCGGTGGAGTAGTTGGTGCGGGCCAGGACTCGGCTGATCATGTCGGGGCTGATGCTCGGTAACAGCGTGGAGAGCGCACCATGTGACTCCTGGTCAGTGATGCGGTGGTCCCACAGGATGTGCCCGACCTCGTGGAGAGCGATATGTTCCTGATGGAACTTCGTGGCCTTTTCCTCGACGTAGATGATGTCGTGGCTCTCGGCGGCGATCCACAGCCCGCAGGCGCTGATGGCAGAGCCGATCGGCGCGGTGCGGATCCGGATGGGCCGGCCTCGCCGCACCGACAGCTCGTGCACGAAGGCGTCGACGGAGAACGGGCTTGGGATGTCGAGCGCGCCGACGAGCGCCTTGCACCGTTTGCGAACCTGCCGTGTGGTCATGGTGTCGCCCCGCTCTTCGATCGGACATCGATGGAATCCGCCGTCACGTGTGTGGCGTATGGCTACACCTCGCGGCCCTGAGCCGGTCTGCTTCCGGATGGGGCTCGGTAGCCGCATGCCTGGGCGGAGCATGGCTTCGGGTGCGGTCGCGGTGTCACGTGGTGGCGGGAGGTTGTCGACCGGACGTGTGCCGCCCCTCGTCTCCGGCCGGCAGTACGCCGTGCAGCGAATCGCGGGCCTGCGCCGCGGCGTCGATGATCCCGGTCAGGAGCCGAGAGACCTGGTCGGTCGTCGTGGCGACGGGCTGGGCATGTGACGTTCGCAGGGCAAGTCCCGCGGCCTTACTTTCCCTCAACTCCTCGAGGAGCGCGAGTTCTTTATTGACCTGCTGGAAGACCTCGTCATCGAGGAAGTAGGCGCAACGCTGGATGCCGAGACTGTGAGCCACCTTCACCAGCGTCTCAATGGTGAGGTTGGCGCCGTCGGCGGACTCGACCGACGCCAGGGTCCGTTTGGACACCCCGGCGCGTTCGGCGAGCCCCGCCAGGCTGAAAGGTCCTTCGGGGTGGCTCCTGCGGATGTGGCGAAGTCGCGCGGCGATATCGGCCTTCGTCGCGTGGACATGGTCCGCCAAGGGCCGCGAACGGGACACATCGGGTTCGTGCTGCTGCTCCACCGGGCACCTCCTTGGTGCATCATATTGCACCGCAGCGGCAACCTGTTGCAACCTGACGTTCGAGAGGCCTATGGTCATTGGCGTGAAACGGGGGCTCGCGAGAGGGTGCCGGCACAAGCTGATGCGCCATCAGTTGCTGTTGGCCACAAGGGTTTTGGCCGGACTTCCTGCCTTCTCGCACGGGGGAAGTGCCTGCCGGGGAAGTCCGGCGGGCACCGCCCTGTGCCGGCTGTCGCTGTGTCGGCCACGTAAAACAGCCTGCGGTGCCGACGCCGCACTACAGCCTTTCGCACGACAGCCTTTCGCACGACAGGATCCAGCCCGGCACGCCTCGGGGCACTGACGGGTGCCAGGCACTTCGAAGACGTGGGCAAGGCCTGCCAGGCCCCGCGGAGGCGCCTGTCCCTCTGCGCGCCCCCAAGCTGACCAGCGCGATAGTCAGGTTCTCGCCAGAACCCCGAAGTCCACAGGGCTTCGCCTGTTCCAGTGCAGCCACACAAAGGACGTTCGTCATCATGCAGCGTCACACTGTCTCGTGTCATGCCGAGCACCACGTAAGACTGCCAGGTGTCCCGTTCACCCGGTTCCGGGCGGGCGGGATCGGCGCGCCAGGCCACCATGCCTGGATCCAGCCGGTTGCCGTGATCGCCATTCCCTCGACGGTGATCAGCGCGGAGATCCAGATAGCGCCGCCGCCTCCGGCCACGACCGGCCGGTCCCCGGCCGCGCAGCACACGAAGTCCCTGCCCGCCATGGCAAGCGTCTCCCGCAACCGCCCGAAATGCTGACGCAGACCGTCTTCCACAGCGAGGACTTACCGGATGCCAACCGGTTCGACGCCTGGTGCGAGATCATGGGCCGCTTGCCGGCGCCCATGAAAATGACCAGCGAGTCCACGGCGGACTTCCGGGCTCACCTCCGGTGTATCCCGCTCGGCAAGGCGACCGCGTACCGGACGACGTTCCAGCAGGCGACCTTCCGGCGTACGTCGCGGCTGATCCGCCAGTCCGACCCGGAGGCCTACAACATCTCGGTCCTCCTGAGCGGAGAAGGCGGGACGGCATGGGACAAGCACGCGGCTGCCTACCGGCCGCTCGACTTCCACATCGTCTCCACCTCCCTGCCGTTCGAGGTGTGGGGCGGGCGGTCGCCGGCAAGGATCGTCGGCGTCGAGATTCCGCGAGCCGCGCTGCCGTTTCCGTGCGACCAGGCAGACCGGGCAATCGGGCAGCAGGTGTCCGGGCGGGAGGGCGTAGGGGCGCTGCTCAGGCAGTTCCTCACTCATGTGACCGACGACGCCGGCCCCTACCATCCGGAGGACGCCCCGCGCTTGGGGGCCGTGCTCACCGATCTGGTCGTGGCCCTCTTCGCCCACACCCTCGCCGCCGAACCACTCCTGCCGTCCGAGACGCACGGCCACGGGCTGCTCCTCCAGATCCAGTCGTTCATACACCACCACCTGGCCGAGCACGACCTGACGCCCAGTCGGGTCGCCTCGGCGTTGCACCTCTCGCGCGGTTACGTACATCGTCTGTTCCAGCAGGAGGGCGTCACGGCGGCGGGCTACATCCGTCGCCTGCGCCTGGAAGCCGCGCGCCGGGATCTGGCCGATCCCGCCCAGCACGGCATCCCCATCCGTGCCATCGCTGCTCGCTGGGGGTACCCGCGCGCCGCTGACTTCACCCGCGCCTTCCGGGCCACCTATGGGATGCCGCCCATCGAGTACCGCCTGGACGGCGTTCGCGGACAGGTTGCCGACATGCGGTGACGCTCAGGGTGCGGTCACGTCCTCCGGAGCGGTCTAGGCCGGCCGGCAACCGCACACGGCACCGCGCCGCGCGGGGGCCGCAGAGGTTACGCTCGGGATCATGAGTTGGGGCAGGGCGTTGAAGGAGACCGCCCGTTCGGGGCTGACGGTGGAGCCGCGACGCCTCGAACCCCTCGTCGCCCTGCGCGGCGCGGCCGGACTCGCCGTCGTCGTCGGCGTCAGCCTCACCCTCTTCGGCCCCTCCGTCGCCGCGAGCTCCGCGTTCGGCGCGTTCCAGGGCGCGATCGCCACGTATCAGCGCAGCTGGCGCCCGCGCCCCGTGCTGGCCCTCGCCTCGGGGCTCTCCCTCGCCCTGTCCACCTTCCTCGGCTACCTCGTCGGCACGCACTCCCCCTTCTTCCTGGTGCTGCTCGCGCTGTGGACGTTCCTGGCCGGCCTGGCGTGGGCGGTCGGCCCGACCGTCGGCGTGATCGCCTCGTCCAACGTGGCGATCATGCTGATCACCGTCACCCTGCCCAGCTCCCTGGCCGAGGCGGCGGGCCACGCCGCGATGATCGCGTTCGGCGGAGTCGTCCAGGCCGCTCTCGTCGTCCTGTTCCCCATCCGCCGCTGGGGCGCGCAGCGCGACGCGCTCGCCGACGCGCTGGCCGCCGAGGCCGACTACGCGCGGCGGCTGCGCCACGACCCGGTCGCGCCGTTCGACCCCCAGCCCCTCATGACCGCCCGGCTCGCCGCCGCCGTCACCCCGCGCGAGGCCCGCCGCCGCCCCTCGGAACTGCACGGCGCCCGGGGCGTCGCCGAGCGCATCCGCCCGGTGCTCGCCTCCCTCGCCGACCCGGCGCTCGGCGTCCCGGACGAGGGCGTCGAACGTGACCGGGTCAGGGAACTGCTCGCCGCCGCGGCCACCGTCCTGGACGCCGCGGCCCGCGCGATCCGGCACGGCCAGGCCCCCGTCATCCCGCCCGCCGCCGAGGCCGCGCTCGCCACCCCCGACACCGGCGCCATCCTCACCGGCCCCGCCCGCCGCGCCGCCGCCCGGCTCATCGCGCTGCTCGCCGACGTCGTCGAAACCGCCCAGGGCGGCGGCTCGGGCGCGGGCGCGGAGCCGCTGCTCAGGCCGACCCTGCCGCGCCTGGTGCCGCTCGCCCTGCGCACCATGCGCACCGAGGCGAGCAACCGGCACTCCCCGGTGTTCCGGCACGCCGTCCGGGTCTGCGCGGTGGCGACGGCCGGCTATCTGCTCGGCCACGTCCTGCCGTTCGGGCACGGCTACTGGGCCCCGATGGCCTCGGTGATGGTGATGCGCCCGGACTTCTCGCTCACCTACGCCCGCGCGGTCGCCCGGTTCGGCGGCACCCTGGTGGGCGTCGCGCTCGCCACCGGCATCGTGCAGCTGACCCACCCCGACACCGCCCTTTCGGCCGCCGTCGCGGTGGCCTCGGCGTTCCTGGCGTATCTGCTGATGCGCACCGGCTATGCGGTGCTGAGCGGCTGCGTCTCGGCGTACGTCGTGTTCCTGCTCGGCATGGGCGGCCTCCAGTGGACCCAGACCGTGCCCGACCGGGTCATCCTGACGCTGGTCGGCGGGGCGCTCGCGATGGTGTCGTACGCCGTCTTCCCGGCCTGGGAGACGCCGCGTCTGCGCACGCGTCTGGCCGACTGGCTCGCCGCGAGCGGGCGTTACGCCTCCGCCGTCGTCGCCCACTACGCCGACCCCGACCGCGCGTCAGGCGAGGTGCGCCAGGCCCTGCTCGACACCCGGGCGGCCCGCATCGCCTGGCAGGAAGCGCTCGACAAGGCCACCCACGAACCGGTGCGCCACCGGGGGCTCTCGCACACCTCGGCCGGTGAAGCAGCGCACGCGCTGGGCCAGTTGGGGCGTACGGCCATGCTGATGGAGGCGCATCTGCCGGAGCGGGACGCCGTGCCGGTGCCGGCCGCCGCGAAGCTCGCCGAGGCGCTGCGCGAGGCGACCGAGCAGGGCGCGAGGGCGGTACGCGAGCGGCGGGTCCCGGAGTGGACCGAGGTCGAGCGCGCCCTGGAGGCGTGGGACGGCGAGGGCGTGCCGGACCGGGTGGTGCGCGGCGGGGCCGGCCTGGTCCTGCACTGCCTGGACGACCTGACCGACGCGCTCTCCGTGCCGGACGCCCCCCGTCCGTAACGCGCGACGGCCACGCGGCCGCGCGTTACGGGGTGGGCAGTTTGCTCGGCAGGCCGGACGGGAGCGCGCCCGTCTTGCCCCGGGTGAAGGAATCCGTGCCGCCGCCCTGCCACTTCACCTGGAGGATGTCGCCCTGGAGCGTGGCCATGCCACGCGTGCGTTCGGTGTCGCCGTCCGCGCACTTCAGGACGAGCATGGTCATGCCCGCGCTCTCGTCGACCGTGCCGGAGCAGACGTGCGGGGTGAGCAGCCCCACGCCCTTGTCCGCGACGACCATGGTGACGGTCTTCCCGCCGCTGGTGGCGGTCCAGCTGCCTTGCAGATCGCCGCCCTTGGCGGTGCTCCCGCCGCCGTCCGGCACCGCGGCGGAGGGCGCGCTCGATCCGGCCGGGGACTTGGTGGCCGGCGCGGTCTTGTTCTCGCCGCTGCCGCAGCCGGTCACCACGAGCGCGACCGAGAGCCCGGCGGCGGCGAATCCGGCGGTACGTAGGAAACCGGCGGTACGTATGAGGCTGTGCACGGTGTGTCTTCCCCCTGGGGTCGGTGGAGACCGCTGGACGGCCTCCGGGACCGCGACAAGTTACCAGCCGGGACGCGGCGCTCCGCCGGGCCGGGCGATCGGCCCGGCGCTTGAACCAGAAGGGCCGCGTTGGCGTCTCTTCCTCATGTGTACGGCGGGCGATTCCTCATGCGTGCGGCGCCCGATCCGGGCGGGCGGGCAGCTGTAACCGCCCGGGCACCCCGCGTGCACGTGCATCCTCCCATGCAGGCGCACATGAACACAGCTATGATCCGGGGCAGTTGACCATTCACAGTTGCACGTCCGCACATCCCGGGAGCGACCTTGCACCACGCGTACAACGGCATGGCGGCAACGGAGCTTCAGGGTGCCGCCTGGCAGAAGAGCCGGCACAGCAATTCGCAGGGGTCCTGCGTCGAGTTCGCCAAGCTGCCCGGCGGAGGCGTGGCGGTACGCAACTCACGCCATCCCGAGGGGCCCGCGCTGGTCTACACCAGAGCGGAGATCGAGGCGATGCTGCTCGGGATCAAGGACGGGGAGTTCGACCACCTGATAGCGGACTGACGGCCGGCCGACAGCGGCCTGGACCCGTCCGTCCCGGCGATCCCGCCCGGTCGTGTGTCGAGCCTGCCGCGGTTCAGTCGGCGGGCTGGAGGCGGAACAGCGCCCATACGACCTTGCCGCCGATGGCCCCCGCGAGCGGGTGCCAGCCCCAGCTGTCGGCGAAGGACTCCACCAGGAACAGGCCGCGCCCGGACTCCGCGCCGAAGTCGTCGCGCTCGCGCTCCACCGGGCTGTCGTCGCTGGGATCGCGCACCGCGCACACCAGCCGGCTGGTCCAGCGCATCAGGTGCAGCCGGACCGGTACGTCGCTCTCGCGCGGGGTGTCGGCGGGCAGCGCGTGGCGCAGGGCGTTGGTGACGAGTTCGGAGACGACCAGGGCGACGTCGTCGAAACACTCGCCGAGGCCCCACTGCGTGAGGGTGGATCTGGTGAACTTCCGTGCTCCGCCCACCGCTTCGAAGCGGGCGGGCAGCGCGCAGGACGCGGATCCCGCCACGGTCGAGGGGTCGAAGGGGGCAAGCGCCTGCCTCAATGGCTCATAAGGCTCCAGCATGGTCGATCCATTCGTCCCCATGCGAGGCACTCCCGGGTTCGCGGCCGTGGCGGTACAGGACGCAAGCGACTAGACGCAGTTGAGCACGCAGGTGCGCGGGGACCATGGTTCCGAATGCGTCGGCCCGATGCAAGGGCAGATGCACGTGCACGCGACCGACCTGTCCGTGCCCGTGCCGTTTCTTGCTCATTTCTTCCCCAGAAGTTCCTCCGGCTGATTTCGGTCCTTGACCATTTCCGTAATCGCGCGGGTACGGGGTGAAGCGTTTTGATGGCAGACTGCACCGCACCATTGGATGGGGAGGACGGCGAAGTGAGCGCAGGGGAGGCATGGGGATCCCCCCGGCCGAGCGCGGTCGAGGCCGGCGGAGGTTCGGTGGTCCGGCGCATTCTGCTGGGCTCTCAGCTCAGACGCCTGCGGGAGTCGCGCGGCATCACGCGCGAGGCCGCCGGCTATTCGATCCGGGCGTCCGAGTCCAAGATCAGTCGTATGGAGTTGGGGCGCGTGAGCTTCAAGGCCAGGGATGTCGAGGACCTGCTCACGCTGTACGGCGTAGGCGACGAATCCGAGCGGATGGCGCTGCTCGGCCTCGCCAAGGAGGCCAACATCGCCGGGTGGTGGCACAGCTTCGGCGATGTGCTGCCGGGCTGGTTCCAGACCTACATCGGCCTGGAGGGCGCCGCATCCCTCATCCGTATCTATGAAGTGCAGTTCGTGCACGGCCTGTTGCAGACCGAGGCGTACGCCCACGCGGTGGTCTCGCGCGGCATGCACGGTGCGCCGGCCGCCGAGGTGGACAAACGCGTCGCGCTGCGCCTTGAGCGCCAGAAGACCCTGGTGTCGGAGCGGGCCCCGCAGTTCCACGCGGTCCTGGACGAAGCGGCCCTGCGCCGTCCTTATGGCGAACGCGACGTCATGCGCGGGCAGTTGAAGCATCTCATCGAGATGTCGGAGCAGCCCAACATCAACCTCCAGGTGATGCCGTTCAGCTTCGGCGGGCACGCGGGGGAGAGCGGCGCCTTCACGATGCTGCGCTTCCCCGAGTCGGACCTGTCGGACATCGTCTATCTCGAACAGCTCACCTCCGCCCTGTACTTGGACAAGCCGGAAGAGGTCGCGCAGTACGAACGGGCGATGACGCGGCTCCAGCGGGACAGCCCCGGTCCCGAGGAAAGCCGCGATCTTCTGCGCGGACTCCTTCAACTCAGCTGACTCATCAGTAGGATGACGTCACATCAGGCCAGTGACGCGGTTGACCGCGCGGCGCCGGCGGACACAGCAGTAGGGGATGACATGTCCTTCTTCACCGACCTCGCCCACCAGTTCATAGCCGGCCAGTGGCGCACCGGCAGCGGGTCGTGGGACATCATCGACTTCGATCCCTACAACGGGGAGAAACTGGCCGCCATCACCGTGGCCACCGTCGAAGAGGTCGACGAGGCCTACCGGGCGGCCGAGCGTGCCCAGCGCGCCTGGGCCGCCACCAATCCGTACACCCGCCGGCTGGTCTTCGAGCGTGCCCTGCGCCTGACCGAGGAGCGCGAGGCCGAGATCGTCGAGGCCATCGTCACCGAGCTGGGCGGCACGCGGCTCAAGGCGGTGTACGAGGTCCACCTGGCCAAGGAGTTCCTGCGCGAGGCCATCCAGCTGGCGCTGCGCCCCGAGGGGCGCATCCTGCCGTCGCCGGTCGACGGCAAGGAGAACCGGGTCTACCGGCTGCCGGTCGGTGTGATCGGCGTGATCAGCCCGTTCAACTTCCCCTTCCTCGTCACTCTCAAGTCCATCGCCCCCGCTCTCGCGCTCGGCAACGCGGTCGTCATCAAGCCGAACCAGAACGCGCCGGTCGTCGGCGGCGGCCTGATCGCGAAGATCTTCCAGGACGCGGGGCTGCCTGCGGGCCTCCTGAACGTCCTGGTCACCGACATCGCCGAGATCGGCGACGCGCTGATTGAGCACCCCGTGCCGAAGGTGATCTCCTTCGCGGGCTCCGACCGCACCGGCCGGCACGTCGCCTCGGTCGCCGGCAGCCACTTCAAACGCGTCATCCTGGAGCTGAGCGGCAACAGCGCCCTGGTCGTCCTCGACGACGCCGATCTCGACTACGCGGTGGACGCGGCGGTTTTCAGCCGCTTCGCCTACCAGGGTCAGGTCTGCATGGCCGCCAACCGGATCCTGGTCGACAACTCGGTGCGCGAGGAGTTCACGGCCAAGTTCCTGGCGAAGGTGAACGCGCTGAAGACCGGCGACCCGGCCGACCCCGCCACCGACATCGGCCCGGTCATCAACAACTTCCAGGCGGAGGCGCTGACGTCACTGGTCGAGCAGGCGCTGGCCGAGGGCGCGACGGCGCTGGTGCGGGGCCGTACCCGGGGCAATCTGGTGGAGCCCACGGTGCTCGCGGATCTACCCGCCGACTCCTCCGTACTGCGCCAGGAGATCTTCGGCCCGGTGGCGCTGCTCATCCCCTTCGACGGGGAGGAGGAGGCCGTACGCCTGGCCAACGACACCCCCTACGGACTCAGCGGGGCCGTGCACACCGCCAATGTGGAGCGCGGGGTGCGGTTCGCCAAGCGGATCGAGACCGGGATGATGCACGTCAACGACTCGACGATCCAGGACGAGCCGCTGGTGGCCTTCGGCGGCGAGAAGTACTCCGGGCTCGGGCGTCTGAACGGTGACTCGGCGGTCGAGGCGTTCACCACGCAGAAGTGGATCTCGGTCCAGCACGAGCGGAGCCCGTTCCCGTTCTAGCCGTTCCCGTCCCAGCCGTCCCGTCCCGCTGATCACGCGCCGGTCGCTCGTTGTCGGGCCTCTTCAAGAGGACAGGTTCTGACCTGTTGCCCGCCTACCGTGAACGTGTCAGCGGGCAGGACGCGAACGAAGGCGGTTTGATCATGGTTACGCATGTTCCCTCAGAGGCCCACGGCGACGAGCGCGGGGCGCTCCTGCTCTTCGTGGAGGCCCAGCGCGGTGCGCTGCGGCGCGCGGTCCTCGG
This sequence comes from Streptomyces sp. NPDC006711, assembly GCF_042869775.1. Classification (NCBI taxonomy): domain Bacteria; kingdom Bacillati; phylum Actinomycetota; class Actinomycetes; order Kitasatosporales; family Streptomycetaceae; genus Streptomyces; species Streptomyces sp. NPDC006711. Next base: position 84,887 of record NZ_JBIAGO010000012.1, on the reverse strand, counting down.
CCTCACCGACGAGCAGGCCGCCGGGCGGCCGAGCGCCAGCGAGCTGTCCCTGTCCGGGCTGCTCAAGCACGTCGCCGAGTGTGAGCTGAACTGGCTGACGATGGCGCAGGAGAAGCTGGGGGCACCTCCCAGCGGCAGCGCTGGGGGAGAGAAGCAGCGCGACCAGGCGGACTGGCACGAGAGCTTCCGCCTGGTGGGCGACGAGAGCGTCGAGGGGGTGCTCGCCTTCTGGGACCAAGTGGCGGGCGAGACGGAGCAGTTCATCCGTGCGGTGCCCTCGCTCGACGACACCTTCCCGCTGCCCGACGCGCCGTGGTTCCCCAAGGACGCCCGGGTCTCGATGCGGTGGCTGATGCTGCATCTGGTCGAGGAGTTCGCCCGGCACGCGGGGCACGCGGACATCATCCGCGAGTCGCTTGACGGGAAGACGGCGTTCGAGCTGGTGGCACTCGCGAACAAGTGAGGGCATAGGCTGGCGCCCATGTCAACTATCCGTCTCCTCGTTCTGGGCGCGGTACGCCAGCACGGGCGGGCCCACGGCTACCAGGTGCGCAACGACCTGGAGTACTGGGGCGCCCACGAGTGGTCGAACGCCAAGCCGGGTTCGATCTACCACGCGCTGAAACAGATGGCGAAGCAGGGCGTGCTCCTGGCCCACGAGGTGGCGCCCAGCACGGTGGGCGGGCCGCCGCGCACGGAGTACGAGCTGACGGATGTGGGCCGGGACGAGTACTTCCGGCTGCTGCGGGAGGCGCTGGCCTCCTACGGCCAGAAGACGGACGTGCTGTCCGCGGCCCTCGGCTTCATCGTCGACCTGCCGCGCGCGGAGGCGGTCGCGCTGCTGCGGGAGCGGCTGGCGAAGCTGGCGGCGTGGCGGGGGTCGGTGACGGAGTACTACGTGCCCGAAGGGGGGCCCGGCGAGCTCGGCCACATCGGCGAGATCATGAACATGTGGCTTCACTCGGCGGAGGCGGAGGCGGAGTGGACGCGGGGGCTTGTCGCGCGGATCGAGGGTGGGGCGTACGTGTTCGCCGGCGAGGGCGAGCCCTTCGTGGGCGTCCTGCCCGAAACCGCCCGCGCCCACCCCTAGCCGCGGGCCCCGTACGCGCCGGTCGCGCAGTTCCCCGCGGCCCTGAGCATCTGGTGCTGGCCCGCGCCGACCACCTCGGGGACCCCGGCTGCGGGTCGTGGGTGGCTGGGCGCGCAGTTCCTCGCGCCCCTGGCGGGGTTCGTGCGGGCCCACTTGGACATACCTAGCCCGTCCGGCGTTTGAGGACGAGGGCGTTCAGCGCGAACGGGGTCTGGGGCGGAGCCCCAGGGGCCCCGGCTGCGGGCCGTGGTTGGCTGGTCGCGCAGTTCCCCGCGCCCCTAAGCGGGGTCCGTGCGGGCCCATGTGCACATACCCAGCCCGTCCGGCGATTGAGGACGAGGCCGTTCAGGCCGATCGGGGTCTGGGGCGGAGCCCCAGGGGTCTCGGGTGCGGGCCGTGGGTGGCTGGGCGCGCAGTTCCTCGCGCCCCTGAGTACGTCGCGCCGGCCCGCACAGGCGACTTCGGCCCGTGCCCCCGTTGGCGGGGCTCGTGATGGCCCGGGTCAGTGGTGGAAGGCGGTGGATTCTGATTCGTCGCGGTGCAACGGGCCGGGCTGGCGGCGTAGTTCCGGCAGGAGGCGGCCCAGGTCCTCGATGAGCAGACCCGCCAGGTCCGAGGAGAACCCGTTGCGGCACACCACCCGCAGGACCGACAGGTCCTCCCGGTTCGCGGGGAAGGTGTACGCCGGCACCAGCCACCCCCGCTCACGAAGACGCCGCGACACGTCGAACACGTCGTACCGGTCCACCTCCGGGGTCGTGGTGAAGGCGAACACCGGCAAGTCGTTTCCCCGGGTGAGGAGTTGGAAGTCGCCGAACGACTCGATCCGCTCCGCGAGCCTCCGCGCCACGTCCCGCGTGGTCTGCTGCACCGCCCGGTACCCGTCCCGCCCGAGCCGCAGGAACGTGTAGTACTGCGCCACCACCTGCGCCCCCGGCCGGGAGAAGTTGAGCGCGAAGGTCGGCATGTCGCCGCCGAGGTAGTTCACCCGGAAGACCAGCTCCTCGGGCAGCTCCTCGGCCGTGCGCCACAGCGCCCAGCCCACGCCGGGGTAGACGAGCCCGTACTTGTGCCCGGAGGTGTTGATGGAGGACACCCGGGGCAGCCGGAAGTCCCACACCAGGTCCTCGTCGAGGAAGGGCGCGACCATGGCCCCGGACGCGCCGTCGACATGGACGGGGATGTCGAGCCCCGTACGCTCCTGGAGGTCGTCCAGCGCGGCACAGAGCTCGGCGATCGGCTCGTAGGACCCGTCGAAGGTCGAGCCAAGGACCCCGACCACGCCGATCGTGTTCTCGTCGCAGAGCGCGGCCGCGGCCGCCGGGTCGAGGTGGAACCGGTCGCCCTCCATGGGTACTTGGCGCGCCTCGATCTCCCAGAACGTGCAGAACTTCTCCCAGCAGACCTGCACGTTCACGCCCATGACGAGGTTGGGCCGGGCATCGCGCGAGGGGTAGCGGTCCGCGTTGCGCTTCATCCAGCGCCGCTTGAGCGCCATCCCGGCCAGCATGCAGGCCTCACTGGACCCGGTGGTCGAGCAGCCCACCGCGGCGTCCGGGTCGGGCGCGTGCCACAGGTCGGCGAGCATGGCCACGCACCGCCGCTCCAGCTCGGCGGTGCGCGGGTACTCGTCCTTGTCGATCATGTTCTTGTCGCGGCACTCGGCCATCAGGACACCGGCCTGCGGCTCCATCCACGTGGTGACGAACGTCGCCAGGTTGAGCCGGGCGTTGCCGTCGAGCATCAGCTCGTCGTGGACCACCTGGTACGCGGTGTCCGGGGGCAGCGGCCGGTCGGGCAGCCGGTGGCGGGGCGGCGCGGAGGTCATCGAGCCGACCGGGTCCGCCTCCCCGAAGAAGGGGTTGAGCGCGAGCCGCCCGTTCTCCTTCTCGTCTCCTGCTACGACGTGGTCCTTCTCGCTGCCGCCGCGGTGCAGTGCCATGAAGGGTCAACAACCTTTCGCTGAAGGGGGGTTGGTGCGTACCGGTCCGTCGTCTTCGACGAAGGTGGGGGAGGGGGTGGGGGACGGGCGTGGTGTCTCAGTTGCGGGTCAGGACCACCGCGGTCCCGTACGCGCAGACCTCCGTGCCCACGTCCGCGGCCTCGGTCACGTCGAACCGCATCATCAGGACCGCGTTGGCGCCCCGCGCCTTCGCCTGGGCCACCAGCCGTTCCATCGCCTGGTTGCGGGTCTCCACCAGCGTCTTGGTGAGCCCCTTGAGCTCGCCGCCGATCATGGACTTGAGCCCGGCGCCGATCTGGCTGCCCAGGTGGCGCGAGCGTACGGTCAGGCCGAACACCTCCCCGATGACCTGCTGCACCGTGTGCCCCGGTACGTCGTTCGTGGTCACGACCAGCACGTCCGACTGCGGGCCCTGTCCGCCGCCGTACTCCTCGATGCCCATGCGATCCGCCTTCCGTGCGCCCTTGTCGGTCCTCTCCAGCCTGCCCCTGGAACCACGCTTTCGCGCGTTACGTTGATAACTTTGGCTGCCGACGGCAGACAGCCCGCCCGACACCCACACCAGGAGCCCGGTACCCGTGACAACCCTTGCCCTCGGACCGAGCTGGCTGGATCCCGACTATCTGCTCCATACGTTCGGGCTCGTCGGCCTGCTGATCATCGTGTTCGCCGAGTCCGGCCTGCTCATCGGCTTCTTCCTGCCGGGTGACTCGCTGCTGTTCACCACGGGTCTGCTGGTGACCACGGGCAAGCTGGACACCCCGCTGTGGCTGGTGTGCGTCCTGGTGGTGCTCGCGGCGGTCCTCGGCGACCAGGCGGGTTTCCTGTTCGGCAGAAAGGTCGGCCCGGCGTTGTTCAGGCGGCCCGATTCGAAGCTGTTCAAGCAGGAGAACGTGGAGAAGGCCCACGAGTTCTTCGAGAAGTACGGGCCCAAATCGCTGGTCCTGGCCCGCTTCGTGCCGATCGTGCGCACCTTCACGCCGATCATCGCGGGCGTCTCGGGCATGAACTACCGCTCGTTCCTCACCTTCAACGTCATCGGCGGCACCCTGTGGGGCGCGGGTGTGACGCTGCTGGGCGCGGCCCTGGGCAACGTCTCGTTCGTGCACCAGCACATCGAGCTGATCCTGGTCGCGATCGTGCTCGTCTCGGTGGTCCCGATCGCCATCGAGTTCCTGCGGGCCCGCGCCAAGGCGAAGAAGAACCCGGCGGCGGCCCAGGGCGTCGCGGGCCAGGCGCCGCAGCGCGGCGGCCGCCACGCCAAGCGCTGAAAGCGGCCGCGCCGAGCGCCGCTGAGCCAACCCGCGCGGGGCCGCTCAGAAGCCCCGGGTCCGCTTCGCCGCCGCGCGGCCCGCGCCCGGCGCCCGCAGGAAGAGCCGGGCGACCTCGTTGCCGAGGTTCACGCCGATCGCGATGGCCAGGGCGAGCGCCGTCGCCTTGGCGAGCGAGGCGACACCCGTGTTGAGGTGGTTCTGGGCGATCGAGAGCACCCCGAAGTAGGTGGCGCTACCGGGCAGCAGCGGGCCGATCGCGGCGGTCACGTACAGCAGCGCCGAGGTGTTCCAGTAGCGCGCGAGCAGCTGGCCGAACAGGCCCACAAGCCCGGCCGCGACCGCCGTCGCCATGATCGGCGAGCCCTTCGCGGTGACCGCGATGGCGGCGTACACCACCCAGGCGACGCCGCCGTTGGCGGACACGATCAGGACGGTTGAACGGTCCTGCTGGAGCAGGACCGCGAAGGTCAGGCAGAGCACCATCGACGCGAGGATCTGCACGATCGGCCGGTCGATGGGCTGGAAGGCGCCCTCCGGATTGAGCTCGGCGTGGATCTGGAGCCCGCCGTACAGGACGCTCAGGACGCCGACGACGATCGCGACGAAGAAGTACCCCACTTCGAGCAGCCGCGCCGATGCCGTGACGTAGAAGCCGGTGAGGCCGTCCTGCACGGCCGCCACCAGGGCCCGCCCCGGGATCAGCGCGAAGAGCCCACCGGTGATCACCGCCGACGGCCGCAGGTTCCAGGAGAGCAGGCTGAGCGCGACGCCCATCGCGGCGGGCGGCATCGCGGCCACCACGAACTGGTAGAACTCCGGCAGCCCGCGGGCCGCGCACAGCCAGGCGAGCCGGTCGCCCAGCACCGCGCCGACCGCCGCCACCAGGAAGACCGTGACGCCGCCGCCGAGCAGCACCGAGGCCGCTCCGGCCAGGATTCCGCAGGCGGTGGTGAGGACCCAGCCGGGGTAGGGGTGGCGGTTGCGGCGGATCTCCGCGAGGCGGCGGTAGGCCTCTTCGAGGGAGACCTCGTGGTCCTCGCTGGTCATGTCCGTGACGAGCCGGTGCACGGCCGCGAGCCGGGTGTAGTCGGTGCCGCGCCTGCGCACCGTGCGGTTGGCCGTCACCGGGTCGTCCACCAGGGACGGCTGGTAGGTGATGCCGAGCATGGTGAAGGTGACCGTGGGCTCGCTGCGGTCGAGGCCGTAGCTGCGGCAGATCGCGAACATCGCGGCCTCGACGTCCTCGGCGCCCTCGCCGCCCGCGAGCAGCAGCTCGCCGATACGCAGCGTCAGGTCGAGCACGCGGGGCACGGCGGGGCCGGCGTCGTCGTGCTTCTGCACCGGCTCGGCCACCGGCCGGTCGCCCACCGGCATCCGCAGCATGGTGCGCATCCGGTCCTGCCAGGGCGCGTCCTTGGACAGGCGCACCAGGGGCAGGCTCCCGGTGGTGGTCGACGGGTTGAAGGGGTGGGAGGGGTCGCGCGCGGTGTAGGAGCTCGGGGTGGCGAACGCGGAGGCCGGCTGGTCGGCGGGCGTCTCGATCACCGGGGTGGCGAGTCCGGCGGGCAGCGCGAACTCACTCGTCGGGGAGTCCTCCTCGGGCACCTGCGGATGCTCGACGCCCTCGGGGGGCGCGAAGGCGCTGCGTGCCTCGTCCGACTGCGGTTTGCGGTCCTCGACCGTGTTGTGCTGCTCGGTCACCACTGGTCCCGTGCCTCCCTCCGGCCACTCCGGGTGCGTGTGCCCAGTATGTGGGTCGTCATGACGCGGCACGACAAGGGGCGGTCCAAGGGGAAGGCGCACGTCACGACGGGTGAGGTCCCCGTACGACGACGGGCGGCACACCCCCTGGGGTGCGCCGCCCGTGCGTCACGGAAGTACGCGGGTCAGTGCGCGCCGCCCTGCGCCTCGAGGCGCTTGTAGGAGGCCTCGACCTCGGCCTCGGCCTCGACGCGGCCGACCCAGTTGGCGCCCTCGACGGACTTGCCGGGCTCCAGGTCCTTGTAGACCTCGAAGAAGTGCTGGATCTCCAGGCGGTCGAACTCGGAGACGTGGTGGATGTCGCGCAGGTGCTCCACGCGCGGGTCCGACGCCGGGACGCACAGCAGCTTGTCGTCGCCGCCGGCCTCGTCGGTCATGCGGAACATGCCGATCGCGCGGCACTTGATGACGCAGCCGGGGAAGGTCGGCTCGTCCAGCAGGACCAGGGCGTCCAGCGGGTCGCCGTCCTCGCCGAGGGTGTTCTCGACGAAGCCGTAGTCGGCCGGGTAGCTGGTCGAGGTGAAGAGTCGACGGTCCAGACGGATCCGGCCGGTCTCGTGGTCGACCTCGTACTTGTTCCGCGACCCCTTCGGGATCTCGATGGTGACGTCGAACTCCACGGGTGGCTCTCCTCCATGATCAGCACATGCATCTGACGGGGCTGCGTCGGGCTGCCATGTTCGCGGCAGAACGCAGTTCTGGTGATTAAGTGTCCCTCACGCAGGTGTGTGATCGCGAAAGGGGCTGGTCCTCGGTGCCGGGACCCAAGACATGGCAGCTCACGGCCGGTGCGACGGCGTTCGGCCTGGCACTCGCGGCCGGGGCCGTGGCCCTTGCGGGACCGTGGGACTCAGGTCAGCGTACGGCCGAGCGCGCGCGGGCCGCATCGGCACAGGCCCGGGGTGGCGCACATCACCAGCGCGCGGACCCGGACGCTCCGGCTCCGGCCCCCAGCGCGGCCCCCGTGCTCGCGGCCCTCGGGACGCCGGGCCGCGCGCCCGTCGCCGCCGCCCTGCCCTCCGCCCTCGCCCCGCTGCTCGCCGACCCCGCGCTCGGCCCCCGTCCGGCCGCATCGGTCATCGACACCGCCACCGGCCAGGAGCTGTACGCCTCGCGCGCGGACGCGGCCATGACACCCGCATCCACCGTCAAGATCGCGACGGCGACCGCCGTCCTCACCGCGCTCCCGCCCGGCCACCGCTTCGGCACGTCCGTGGTGGCCGACGCCGCCGACGGCGCACGGCTCACCCTCGTCGGGGGCGGCGACCCCACCCTCGACCGGGCCCGCCTTGGCGCCCTGGCCGACGACACCGCCCGCGCCCTGAGCGCCCGCGCCGTCGACCGCGTACGGCTCACGTACGACGCCTCCCTGTTCGCCGGGAACCCGGTGCACCCGATCGGACCGAACGAGAACCTGGCGCCGGTGGTCGCCCTCATGACCGACGAGGGACGCATGGCCGTCGCCGCCGGCGGTGCGCAGGAGGGCCCCGGCAGCGGCCCCGACAGCGGACCCGGCAGCAGTCCCGACAGCGGTCCCGGCACGCGCACGGCCGACCCGGCGGGCGACACCGCGCGTGCCTTCGCCGCACTGCTGCGCGGGCACGGGGTACGGGTGGAGCAGCCGGCTCCGGGTGCCGCCCCGGCCGGCGCCAAGCCGCTGGCGAGCACGCTCTCCGCGCCGCTGACCGACATCGTCGAGCGGATGCTGACCACGAGCGACAACGACATCGCCGAGGCCCTGAACCGCCAGACCGCCCTCGCCACCGGCAGGCCCGCGACCTTCCAGGGCGGCGCCGAGGCCGTGTCCGCCCAGCTCGCCAAGGTTCAACTGCCGCTGGCCGCAAGCGTGTTCACGGACGGCAGCGGCCTGGCCCGGGCCGACAAGGTCACCGCGGGACTGCTCACGCGGATGCTGGCGCTGGCGGCGGGGCCCGCCCACCCCGAACTGCGCCCGATCCTCACCGGCCTGCCCGTGGCCGGCTTCACCGGCACCCTCAGCGCCCGCTACGGCACGACGTCGGCGGCCACCGGCCTCGTCCGCGCCAAGACCGGCACGCTGGGCGGCGCCGGGGTCAACACCCTCGCGGGCACCGCCGTGGACGCGAGCGGGCGCCTCCTGGCGTTCGCCTTCCTGACGGCCGGGACACCCGGCGCCGACCCCGCCCCCACCCAGAAGGCCCTCGACCGGCTCGCCACCCGGCTCACCGCGCACTGAGCTTCGCCGAGCGGGTTCCCTCGCGGGGCCGACCACGTACGGTTGACGCATGACTGGCATCGGCGGTGCAGGTACCTCTGGGATGGTCGACTGGAACCTCGCGGTGGCGACCGCGACCCGACTGGTGCGGCCGGGCCCCGACGTGAGCCGTGACGAGGCGCGAGAGATCGTCGCCGAGCTCCGTCGGCACGCCAAGGCCGCCGAAGAACACGTACGGGCGTTCACCCGGATGATCCCGGAGGGCGCCGAACCGCAGGACACCCCGGTCCTGGTCGTGGACCGGGCCGGATGGGTCAAGGCCAATGTGGCGGGCTTCCGCGAGGTCCTGCGGCCGCTGCTCGACAAGATGCAGGAGCGCCGGAGCGGCACGGCCGCGGGCGCCGTGTTCGGCGCGGTCGGCGGCAAGGTCACCGGCGTCGAGCTCGGCATGCTGCTGAGCTTCCTGTCCTCGCGCGTCCTCGGCCAGTACGAGACGTTCGCGCCCGCGAGCCGTGACCTTCCGGCCGCGCCCGGCGGCGGAGGCCGCCTCCTCCTGGTGGCGCCCAACATCGTGCACGTCGAGCGGGAACTGGAGGTCGACCCGCACGACTTCCGGCTCTGGGTCTGCCTGCACGAGGAGACCCACCGCACCCAGTTCACGGCCGTACCGTGGCTCCGCGACCACCTGGAGAGCGAGATCCAGGCCTTCCTCGACGCCACCGAGGTCGACCCGATGACCATCCTGGAGCGGCTGCGCGAGGCCGCCCAGTCCCTGGCGGGCGGGCGGCCCGAGGGCGAGGAGGACGACGGCGGGCGCTCCCTGGTCGAGCTGGTGCAGACGCCGGCGCAGCGCGAGATCCTGGGCCGGCTCACCGCCGTGATGTCCCTCCTGGAGGGCCACGCGGACTACGTGATGGACGGGGTCGGGCCCCAGGTCGTGCCCTCGGTGGCCGAGATCCGCGAGAAGTTCAAGGAGCGCAGGGCCAAGGGGGCCTCCCGGCTCGACCTGGCGCTGCGCAAGCTCCTCGGGCTCGACGCGAAGCTGCGCCAGTACCGCGACGGCGAGCGGTTCACGCGGGCCGTGGTGGACGAGGTGGGCATGGACGGCTTCAACCGGGTGTGGACCTCGCCGAACACGCTCCCCACGAAGGCGGAGATCGCCAAGCCGGCCGACTGGATCGCGCGGGTGCACCGCACCGCGGAGTCCTGACCGGGGGTGCAGGCCTGACCGGGGGTGGAGGCCCGACCGGGGGCGGAGGCCGCCGGTGGCGGGGTGTCAACGCGGGAATCACCCATCCGAGGGACCGTGGCGCATGGGTAGGCGTGCAATGCTCGGGTAACGGCTCTGTTCTGTCACCATCTACGCACTCTGTGTGACTGAACGTACCTCTTGTTCCCTCTGTTCCCCCCGCTCTCCCCCACCCCCTCTCCGCGCACGAGGCACCCCCAACTTCACCGAAGGGCACCGGACATGGGTCCCCATCCTGCGGTCGCAGCGATACGCCTGGCGGTTCGCCGCGTACTCCACGACGTCCTGACCGAACACTCCCGCGACCACGACACCATCGCGCCGGCCGCGAGCGCGGGGGCTCCCGCCGGGCCCGCGCCGCTCCCCGCGCCTGAGCCCCTGGTGCTCGTGGCCTGCTCCGGCGGCGCCGACTCCATGGCGCTCGCCTCCGCCCTCGCCTTCGAGTCCCGCAAGCTCTCGCTGCGCGCCGGCGGCATCACCGTCGACCACGGCCTCCAGTACGGCTCGGACCTGCGCGCCGCCGAGGTCGTCTCCCGCATGACGGCCCTCGGCCTCGAACCCGCCGAGGCGATCACCGTGCGGGTGGGCCGCGAGGGAGGCCCCGAGGCCGCCGCGAGGGACGCCCGCTACGCCGCCCTGGACGCCGCGGCCGAACGCCACGGCGCCGCCGCGATCCTGCTCGGCCACACCCGCGACGACCAGGCCGAGACCGTACTGCTCGGGCTCGCCCGCGGCTCGGGCACGCGCTCCCTGTCCGGCATGGCCGCCGTCTCGGGGACGGCGGGCCGCTACCGGCGCCCCTTCCTGGAGCTCGACCGCCAGACCGCCCGCAAGGCCTGCATGGTCCAGGCGCTGCCGGTCTGGGACGACCCGCACAACGCCGACCCCGCCTACACCCGTTCCCGGCTGCGCCAGGAGGGCCTGCCCGCCCTGGAGAAGGCGCTCGGCAAAGGCGTCGTCGAGGCGCTGGCCCGCACCGCCCAGCTCTCCCGCGACGACGCCGACGCCCTGGACGCCTGGGCCCTGGAGGCGGACGCGACCGTACGGGACGACGCGGGGCTCCTGGAGTGCGCGAAGCTCTTCGCGCTGCCGCCCGCCGTCCGGCGCCGCATCGTGCGCCGGGCGGTCATCGAAGCGGGCTCGCCCGCCGGTTCGCTCTTCGCCCGCCATGTGGAGGAGGTCGACCGGCTGATCACCAGCTGGCGCGGCCAACGGGCCATCAATCTCCCGGGCCGCGTCGTCGCGCGCCGGCAGGGTGGCAGACTGGTCATTCGGCAGAGCTGAGCCCCCGCACGGAACTCGGCTCGCGCACGGACAACCGAAACCCCCCAAGAAAGCGGCCCGGGTGAACGAGAAGGACATGGGCACCGACCTCCAGTCGGTGCTCATCACCAAGGAAGAGATCGACGCGAAGCTGGCGGAGCTGGCCGGGAAGATCGACGCGGAGTACGCGGGCAAGGACCTGCTCCTCGTCGGTGTCCTCAAGGGCGCCGTCATGGTCATGGCGGATCTGGCCCGCGCGCTGTCCACCCCGGTCACCATGGACTGGATGGCCGTCTCCTCGTACGGTGCGGGCACCCAGTCCTCCGGCGTCGTGCGGATCCTCAAGGACCTCGACACCGACATCAAGGGCAAGCACGTCCTGATCGTCGAGGACATCATCGACTCGGGCCTGACCCTGTCCTGGCTCCTGTCCAACCTCGGATCGCGCGAGCCCGCCTCCCTCGAGGTGTGCACGCTGCTCCGTAAGCCGGATGCCGCAAAGGTCGCGATCGACGTGAAGTGGATCGGCTTCGACATTCCCAATGAATTCGTCGTGGGCTACGGCCTCGACTACGCCGAGAAGTACCGCAATCTCCCCTTTGTCGGGACGCTCGCCCCGCACGTGTACGGCGGCTGACACAACCCGCTCCGTTTCGGGGAACCACAGCCCGCCTCGCGCCGTTGGAGCATGGGAGGGGCCCTTTGTCAGCCGTACCGTGCGACCACGGGTGACAATGCTGGGGTACCGTCCGAAGAACAGTCTTTACGCAGAGTCTTAGTCAGCCTTACTCAGTCATAGTCACAGCAGCATTTACCTACGGGCAGGAGGGACGGGGCGTTCTCGCTCCGTATGGATGGACGTGAAGCGATACTTCCGTGGGCCGGTCATGTGGATCGTGCTGGCCGTCCTCGCCGTGGTCGTGCTGATGCAGGTCGTCGGCTCGGGTGGCGGCTACAAGACGGTCGACACATCCGATGTCGTTCAGGCGATCAGCAACAAGCAGGTCGAACAGGCCAAGATCACCACAGGTGACAGCCAGGTCATCAAGATCGACCTGAAGAGCGGCCAGAAGGTCAAGGGCAGCAGCAAGGTCCAGGCGAACTACATCGGGGACATTCAGGCGAGCTCGCTGGCCGACCAGCTCCAGGGCAGCGTCAAGGCCGGTGACATCCCCAAGGGCTACACCGTCTCGCCCGACAAGCAGAACGCCTTCGTCGGGATCCTGCTCTCGCTGCTCCCCTTCGTCCTCATCGTCGTGGTCTTCCTGTTCCTGATGAACCAGATGCAGGGCGGCGGCTCCCGAGTCATGAACTTCGGGAAGTCCAAGGCCAAGCTCATCACCAAGGACACCCCGAAGACGACCTTCGCCGACGTGGCGGGGTCCGACGAGGCGGTGGAGGAGCTCCACGAGATCAAGGAGTTCCTGCAGGAGCCGGCGAAGTTCCAGGCCGTCGGCGCCAAGATCCCCAAGGGCGTACTGCTGTACGGCCCGCCCGGCACGGGCAAGACGCTTCTCGCGCGCGCCGTCGCGGGTGAGGCCGGCGTCCCGTTCTACTCGATCTCCGGTTCCGACTTCGTCGAGATGTTCGTCGGTGTCGGCGCCTCCCGGGTCCGCGACCTCTTCGAGCAGGCCAAGGCGAACGCCCCGGCGATCGTCTTCGTCGACGAGATCGACGCCGTGGGACGCCACCGCGGCGCGGGCCTCGGCGGCGGTCACGACGAGCGCGAGCAGACCCTCAACCAGCTGCTCGTCGAGATGGACGGCTTCGACGTGAAGGGCGGCGTCATCCTGATCGCCGCCACCAACCGGCCCGACATCCTCGACCCGGCGCTGCTGCGCCCCGGCCGCTTCGACCGCCAGATCGCGGTCGACCGCCCGGACATGCAGGGCCGTCTGGAGATCCTGAAGGTCCACCAGAAGGGCAAGCCGGTCGCCCCGGACGTCGACCTGTCGGCCGTCGCGCGGCGCACGCCGGGCTTCACCGGCGCGGACCTGGCGAACGTGCTGAACGAGGCGGCGCTCCTGACCGCGCGCAGCGACCGCAAGCTGGTCGACAACAACGCGCTCGACGAGGCGATCGACCGCGTGGTGGCGGGTCCGCAGAAGCGCACGCGGATCATGTCCGAGAAGGAAAAGAAGATCACCGCGTACCACGAGGGCGGTCACGCCCTGGTCGCCGCGGCCTCCCCCAACTCGGACCCGGTCCACAAGATCACGATCCTGTCGCGCGGCCGGGCCCTGGGCTACACCATGGTCCTGCCCGACGAGGACAAGTACTCGACCACGCGCAACGAAATGCTCGACCAGCTGGCGTACATGCTGGGCGGGCGCGCGGCCGAGGAGCTGGTCTTCCACGACCCGACGACGGGCGCGGCCAACGACATCGAGAAGGCCACGGCCACCGCTCGTGCGATGGTCACGCAGTACGGCATGACCGAGCGTCTTGGCGCGATCAAGTTCGGCGGCGACAACACCGAGCCGTTCCTCGGCCGTGAGATGGCGCACCAGCGCGACTACTCGGAAGAGGTCGCGGCGCTCGTCGACGAAGAGGTCAAGAAGCTCATCGAGACGGCGCACAACGAGGCCTGGGAGATCCTGGTCGAGAACCGCGACATCCTCGACAAGCTGGTTCTGGAGCTCCTGGAGAAGGAGACCCTGAGCAAGGAGCAGATCGCCGAGGTCTTCTCCGGCATCGTCAAGCGCCCGGCCCGTCCGGCCTGGACCGGCTCCTCGCGGCGTACGCCGTCGACGAGGCCGCCGGTGCTCTCGCCCAAGGAGCTGGCCCTGACCAACGGTGCCACCACGAGCGCCAACGGCTCGGCGCCTCTGGAGACCCCCACGGAGGCCCTGCCGGCCCCCGAGGACCGTCCGGAGGCCTGAGCCCGGGGGTTCCTCGACGGACCCGGAATGCAGCTCGCGCCCCCCAGGTTTTAGCCTGTGGGGGCGCGGGTGTTTTCCGGCCATGCGCCACCCGCCCTGAACGACAGTCGAGGAACGAGGCACAGATGACCGACCCGGTGACGCTGGACGGCGAGGCCAAGATCGGCGATTTCGACGAGCAGCGGGCCGAGAACGCGGTGCGCGAACTCCTCATAGCGGTCGGCGAGAACCCGGACCGCGAGGGCCTTCGCGAGACGCCGGCGCGGGTGGCACGGGCGTACAAGGAGATCCTGGCGGGTCTGCGGCAGGAGCCCGAGGACGTTCTGACGACGACGTTCGACCTGGGGCACGACGAGATGGTCCTGGTGAAGGACATCGAGATCGTCTCGGTATGTGAGCATCATCTTCTCCCGTTCCACGGAGTGGCCCACGTCGGCTACATCCCGGCCGAGTCCGGCAAGATCACTGGTCTGTCGAAGCTGGCCCGGCTGGTGGACGTCTACGCCCGCAGGCCCCAGGTGCAGGAGCGCCTGACCACGCAGGTCGCCGACTCGCTGATGCGCATCCTCGACGCGCGTGGCGCGATCGTGGTGATCGAGGCCGAGCACATGTGCATGTCCGTACGCGGCATCCGCAAGCCCGGTGCGAAGACCATGACGTCGGCGGTGCGCGGGCAGCTGCGCGACCCGGCGACGCGCAGCGAGGCGATGAGCCTGATCATGGCCCGCTGACGCGGCCCAACTCCCCTGTGCGGCCTGCCGGTTGACCGCAGGCCGTGGCAGGGCGGCCGCCCCCCGGGGTCAGGTGGCGGTGGCCTTGGTGTCGTCCTCGTCGTCGGGCAGCTTGCACACGCGCTCGAGGAAGAACGCCGCGGCCACCACGGCGATGCCGGCCAGGACCGAGAAGGCGGCGTAGATCGCCTGGTCGCGGCGGGACGGCACGTCGAGATAGCTCAGGAGATAGACGCCGGTCCCGCCGTACATCCCGCACACCAGGGCCGCCACCAGGGCGCTCGCCTGGCCGAAGACCACCGCGCGCGCGGCCATCAGGGGCTCGACGCCCTTGGCGCCCGGCCGGCGCTCGCGCTGGGCGCGCAGCCGGGAGCGGATGGACAGGGCGGTCGCCAGCAGGATCGCGGCGATCACGGCGAGGACGATGGGCGCGGCGATCGGGACGCTCGGCAGGGTGGCGACCGAGTCCCACAGCCGGGCGCCGGCCCAGGAGAGCACTCCGGCGATGACGAACAGTCCGGCCAGTACGCCAAGCCGCAGTTGCTTCACGGAGTAGTGCCCTTCGCGTCTCTCGGTGGTCTTGTCGAGGCCGGTGCGCCGTCGGGGCCCCGGGGACGCGGGGGCCGGCCCCACGTCCCGCCGCGCCCTGGGGTGGCCGGCCTTCGAAAGCGTAACGACTACTCGGGCAGACGAAGTTCCAGGTCGGCGCGTGGCAGTACGCCCTCGTGGCCGACGCCGTTCAGGAGATCGGCCACCGGGCCCCGGCCGGGCAGCTGCGCCCCGGGCTCCACGTCGTGCCAGGGGGCGAGCACGAAGGCCCGCTCGTGGGCGCGCGGGTGGGGGAGCGTCAGGAGCGGGTCGTCGGAGACGATGTCGGCGTAGGCCACGATGTCCACGTCGATGGTGCGCGGGCCCCAGCGCTCGTCGCGGACCCGGTCGAAGGCCTCCTCGATGGCGTGGCCGCGCTCCAGGAGGGAGGCCGGGGGCAGGGTGGTCTTCACGACGACGACCGCGTTGAAGTACGAGGGCTGGGAGCCGGGCTCGACGCCCCAGGGCTCGGTCTCGTACACCCGCGACACCGCTTTGACGCGCAGACCCGGCGTGTCCTCAAGAGCGTCGATGGCGCCCTGCAACGTCTCCAGGCGGTTGCCCAGGTTCGAGCCGAGGGCGATGACCGCGCGGCGCGGGTTGGACAGCGTCACATCGGCCGCGTCGACCTGCTCGACCACGGAGGCGGGCACGGGCTGTACGGTCGGGTCGCTCTGGGCGGCCCCTTGCGAATACACGCTCATCCTCGGCTCCGGGTGATGGTGATGGTCACGTCGTCGAACGGGACGGTGATCGGCGCGTCGGGCTTGTGGACGACCACCTCCACCTCCTGGACGCCTTCGTGCTTGAGGCACTGCTGGGCGATCCGCTCCGCCAGCGTCTCGATCAGATCGACGGGCTCGCCCTGGACGACGTCGACCACTTCCTCGGCCACCACGCCGTAGTGCACGGTCTTCGCCAGGTCGTCGTCGGCCGCCGCGGGGCGGGTGTCGAGGCCGAGCACCAGGTCCACGATGAAGGTCTGGCCCTCCTCGCGCTCCCGGGGGAAGACGCCATGGTGCCCACGGGCCTTGAGGCCGCGCAGCGCGACACGATCCACGCGAATCACTCCTGCTGTCGTTGGTCAGACGGACATGCGGCCGCGTGCGGGCGGCACGTGCCCGCCATCGAATCTACCCGCGGGCACTGACAGTGCTCGCCCATGGGGGCTATGGACAGATCCTGACAGGCCTGGTAGCCGCCCCTACCCGATGACTTCGCGTTCAACCCTCGAAACCCCCCGAACGTGCCCGGTTTCAGTCCTCGTCCGGTTCCGGCTCCTCGCCGCCCGATTCGGAGAGCACCGGCGAGCCGTGGTGGGACCACAGCCGCCAGCCGTCGGATGTGCGGCGGAACACATTGGTGGCGACCACGAGCTGGCCCACCAGCGGCCCCAGTTCGCCGCTCTCCTCGGCGGGGCCGCCGCTGAGGATGTTCTCGGTGCAGGTCACCAGCGCGGTGTCGCCCAGGATGACGACCTTCACGTCGGTCAGGAAGAACTGGATGTACTCCGTGTTCGCCATGATCAGCGCGTACGAACGCAGTACCTCGCCGCGCCCGGAGAGCACGGGCCAGCCCGGGTGGACGCAGGAGATCCCGGTGTCGCCGGCCTCGGTGGCGTCGAGCCAGAGGTCGGACAGCTCGTCGAAGTCGCCCCGTTCCAGGGTCTCGTAGAACGCGGTGTTGGCGCGCTCGACGGCTTCGCTCTCGGCGTGCGGGCTCACCGGGCTCCCTCTACGGCGCGCGCGACTCGGACGGCGTCGGCGGTGGCCCGCACCTCGTGGACGCGCACCGCCCAGGCGCCCTCGTGGGCGGCTATGGCGGAGACGGCGGCGGTGGCGGCGTCGCGCTCGCGGGCGGGTGGCGGCGCGCCCTCGTCGCCGGCCAGGACGCGGCCGAGGAACCGTTTGCGGGACGCGGCGACCAGGACGGGGTGGCCGAGCGCGCGCAGCTCGGCGAGGTGGGCGACCAGGGCGAGGTCGTGGCCGGCCTGCTTGGCGAAGCCGAGACCGGGGTCGACGACCAGGCGGCCGGGGGTGATGCCGCCCTCGACGACGGCCTCCAGGCGCGCGCGGAGTTCCGCGACGACCTCGGCCACCACGTCCCCGTACACCGCGCGGCTGTTCATGTCGTGGCTGAAACCGCGCCAGTGCATGACGACGAAGGGGGCGCCGGTGGCGGCGACGGCGGGGATCATCGCGGGGTCGGCGAGGCCGCCGCTGACGTCGTTGACCAGGACCGCGCCCGCCGCGACCGCCTGTTCGGCGACGCGGGCGCGCATGGTGTCGACGGAGACGGTGACGCCTTCGGAGACCAGGCCCCGCACGACGGGCAGGACCCGGCGCAGCTCCTCGTCCTCGTCCACCCGGGAGGCGCCGGGACGGGTGGACTCACCGCCGACGTCCACGAGGTCGGCCCCCTCGGTGACGAGGTCGAGGCCGTGCTTGACGGCGATCGAGGTGTCGAACCACCGGCCGCCGTCGGAGAAGGAGTCGGGCGTCACATTGACCACGCCCATGACCGCGCAGCGGTCCCACTCGGGCAGGCCTTCGACTGCCCCCCGTCCGGCCGGCCGTCCGTTCAACGTACGCATGCGTCAAGCGTAGGCGTCAGGCGGGGGTTCCCGGACCATGCCCGGGGGCGGGGAAGAGGCGCTGGAGGAGATCGTGCAGGGCCACGCGGTCGGCGTCGGGCAGCGAGTCGAGCGCGGCGTGGGTGGCGAGCATGCCGGTCCTGACCGTCTCCACGGTGCGCGTGCCCTCCTCGGTGAGGACGACGTTCTTGACGCGGCGGTCGGTGGGGCTCGGCTCGCGGCGCACCAGGGCACGGGCCTCCAGGCGGTCGATGATCCCGGTGACGTTGGAGGCGTCGCAGTGCAGGGTCGTGGCCAGGGAGCGCATGGAGGCGGGGCCCCTGCGCAGCACGGTGAGGGTCTTGGCCTGGCTGGAGGTGAGGCCCTCGTCGGCGGCCGCCGAGGTGAAGTCGCCGTAGAAGCCGGCCAGGGCGTCCCAGATGGCGTCCATGAGCGTGAGGTTGCCGGCGGCGGGGCGGCTGGTTCCAGGGGGCATGGCGTCCACTGTAACCCCCGGTCCGGCCGAAACTTGACTACCTCAACCTTTGAGCTTTACCTTCATTCAGTTGCTTGAGGTAATCAAGCTTCGTTCTGCTCAAGTACCTCTCCAGCCGTACGGAAGAAACAGTGACCACTAACCAACGTCCCAGCGGCGGCACCGGGCTCGTCCTGGTCCTCGGCCTCGCCGCCATGGTCGTCTCGATGATGCAGACCCTGGTCGTGCCGATCCTCGGCATCATCCAGAACGACCTCGGCACCTCCACGTCCGGTGTCAGCTGGGTCACCACCGCGACCCTGCTCTCCGCGGCCGTCTTCACCCCGCTGCTCGGGCGCTTCGGCGACATGCACGGCAAGAAGCCGACGCTGATCGGTGTGCTCGTGGTCATGGTCGCGGGCTCCGTGCTCGCCGCCACCACCAGCTCCCTCACGCTCCTGATCGTGGGCCGGGTGCTTCAGGGCGCGGCCACCGCGATCTTCCCGCTGGCGCTCTCCGTCCTGCGCGAGGAGATACCGCAGCAGAAGCTGCACGGGGCGATGGCGCTGGTCAGCGGCACGCTGGCGTTCGGCAGCGGGCTCGCGCTGGTCGGTGCGGGTCTGCTCACGCAGGGCTCGCACCCCGACTACCACCGGGTGTTCTGGCTCGCCGTGATCCTCGCGGTGCTCGCCCTGGTCGCGGTCATCGTCGTCGTGCCCGCCTCCCGCAACAAGAGTGGCGGACGCACCGACTGGCTGGGCGCGGCCACCCTCGCGGCCTTCCTCGTCCTGCTCCTGCTGCCCATCTCGCAGGGCCACGAGTGGGGCTGGTCCTCCGGCCGCACGATCGCCTTCTTCGTGTCCGCCGTGCTGATGGCCGGGATCTGGGTCCTGGTCGAGCGGCTGGTCGCCGCGCCCATGGTCGACATGCGGATGTTCGCGCACCGGCCGGTGCTCTTCACCAACCTGGCCGGGCTGCTGCTCGGCTTCGCGATGTTCTCCCAGTTCATCGGCGTCTCCTACCTGGTGCAGATGCCGGACAAGCTGACCGGGTACGGCTTCTCGGCGACCGTCCTGCGGGCCTCCGTCGAGTACCTGCTGCCGACCACCCTCGTCTCGTTGATCGCGGCGCCGCTCGGCGGGCAGCTCGTGGGGCGGATCGGGGCGCGGTTCACGCTCGCGGCGGGTGCGGCCTTCGGTGTGCTCGGCTTCGCGTGGCTGACCGGGGCGCACGACTCGACGGCGTCCGTGATCCTCGCGGGCATGCTGATCGGTGCGGCCATCAGTTTCGGGTACGCGGCGATGCCGGCGCTCATCGTGGCGAGTGTCCCGCACCACCAGACCGGGATCGCCAACGGGATCAACTCCATCTCGCGGTCCGTGGGGTCGGCGATCGCCAGTGCGGTGATCACTTCGTTGCTGGCGTCGAAGGTGCTGTCCGGGTTGCCGAAGGGGGTGCCTCCGCTTCCTGCGGAGAGTCAGTTCACGCTGTCCTTCGCGTTGGCCGGGGGTGCGTTCGTGCTGGTCATCGGGGTTGCGCTGGTGGGGCTCTCCGCCGATCGGCGGCGGGTCGAGGCGGAAGTGGTTTCCTCTTCGGCGGACGTGGACGTGGAGGCGGAGGCGCCTTCGCTGGAGCGGGCCTGAGGTGGGCCGGGGTCGGGGTGCGACGCCCCTGGGGCTCCGCCCCGGCCCCGGTTTCTGGCCCCTCCCCGCCCCTTCCCTAAACCCTCCGGGGGCGAAGGGACCCTGGGGCTCCGCCCCAGACCCCGTTCGGCCTGAACGGCCTCGTCCTCAAACGCCGGACGGGCTGAGTTGCCCATGCGGGCCAGCACCGGATGCCCACCCAGGGGCGCGGATGCCCAGGGGCGCGGGGAACTGCGCGTAACGCTGGCCGCGGTTGGCACCCTGGCCGGCACCGGCTGCCCAGGGTGCGCGACGCGTGGGCTGGGGCGGGCCGTGCGGGCCAGCACCGGATGCCCACCCAGGGGCGCGGGGAACTGCGCGAAACGCGGGTTGCGGTGGTGCGTCCTGGCCGGCACCGGCTGCCCAGGGCGCGCGTCGCGCTGGCCGAGGCGGCCGATGCGGGCCAGGGCCGAGTAGCCCAGGGGCGCGGGGAACTGCGCGTAACGCTGGCTGCGGTTGGCGCCCCGGCCGGTGTCGGATGCTCAGGGGCGCCACGTGCGGGTCCGGGAGACGGGAAACCCCGGCCTCGGCGTTTGCCGGGGCCGGGGTCGCTGGGTCAGGCCGCGTGGGGGGTTTGTTCCTTGGGCGGGACGTGCGCGCAGGCCCGTTCCCGCCGCGCCGCGCGCGTGAGGCGGGCCAGGGGCCCCGGAAGGCCCAGGTTCACGAAGCCCTCCGCCTGCATCACGGCGAACCCGATGCGAGGGAGGTCGGCATGGGCCCGGTACACCATGAAGCGCGGCTCCCACCGAGGCTGGAACTTCGCGTTGAACTTGTACAGCGACTCGATCTGGAACCAGCGGGACAGGAAGACCAGCAGCCCGCGCCACATCCGGAGCACGGGCCCCGCCCCGATCTTCTCGCCGCGCGCCAGCGCCGAGCGGAACATCGCGAAGTTCAAGGAGACCTGCTTGACGCCGATCTTCTCGCACGCCTGGAGCGACGCCACGATCAGGAGCTCGTTCATGCCGGGGTCGGCCGAGCGGTCGCGGCGCATCATCTCCAGGGACATGCCGTCCTTGCCCCACGGGACGAAGTGAAGGATGGCCTTCAGATCGCCGTAGGGGGACGGGGTCTCGCCCTCCTCGTCGGCCTTGTGGGCCGTCGCGATCACGCAGTCGCCGTCGTTGGGGTCGCCGATGCGGCCGAGCGCCATCGAGAAGCCGCGCTCGGTGTCGGTGCCGCGCCAGTCCTCGGCGGCCCGGCGGATACGTTCCAGCTCCCCCTCGGACAGGTCACGAACGCGCCGCACGCGGGTTTCGTAGCCATTGCGCTCGATGCGCTTGACCATCTGGCGTACGTTCCGCATGGCGCGTCCGGCCAGGGAGAAATCCGCGACGTCCACCACCGCCTCGTCACCCAGCTCCAGGGCGTCGAGTCCGGTCTCGCGGGTCCAGACCTCGCCGCCGGTCTCGGAGCAGCCGACGACCGCCGGCGTCCAGGAGTGCGCCTTGGCCTCGTCCATGAAGCGCTCGATCGCGCCGGGCCAGGCCTCGACGTCGCCGATCGGGTCGCCCGACGCGAGCATCACGCCGGAGACGACGCGGTAGGTGACGGCCGCCTTGCCGCTGGGCGAGAAGACGACGGCCTTGTCGCGGCGGAGCGCGAAGTGGCCGAGCGAGTCCCGTGCGCCGTGCTTGGCGAGCAGGTCGCGCAGCTTGTGCTCGTCGTCCTCGGTGAGGCGGGCGGCGGGGTGCTCGGGCCGGAAGGCCAGGTAGATCGTGGTGACCGCGGTGAGCAGGCCGAGCGCGCCGAGCGAGTAGCCGACGGTCCAGCTGGTCTTGCCCTGGTACTCGACCGGGCCCTCGAAGCCGAAGAGGCCGAACATCACGTGCTGGATGCGGTCCACGATGCTCGGGTTGCCGACCGTGCGGTTGGGGTGCACGCTCACGATGACCAGGCCCAGGCCCAGCGATCCCGCGCCCATCAGGAAGAAGTTCGCCACCGCCTTCCAGCGGCTGCGCGGGTCGGGCAGCGCGGTGAACTCGCTCCGGTGGCGGACCAGCAGCGTGAGAAGTACCAATGAGATCAGTACCCCGACGACGGAGTGCCGGTACCAGAACTGGGCCAGCGCCCCGATCGGCAGCAGCACCACGGCGGCCCGCCAGGCCCGCCGCTTGCGGCGCTTCAGACCGTGCGCGAGGAGCAGCAGCAGGATGCCGGCGCAGAGCGCCACGGCCGCCGCGAAGGGGCCGAAGGTGCCCGGCAGCACTTCGCTGACGGTGTGGAACCGACTGTGCCGGACGCGATCGAAGACTCCGGCCGCCACGTCCAGGAGGCCCACGACAGAGCAGGCCGTACCGACCACCTTGGGAACCGACTCGGGGCGCGGCCCGCGGAGGACCTTTCGTACACGAGTCGGAACCGATCCGTTTTTGTCCCCATCTATCCTGACAGACATCGCTTCCCGTGACTCCGCGAGAGATTCAGTTGGCCGGGGACGGCGTCCATGCCGTCCCGCCGGTCAATGTGCGCCCTCTAGGACGGGACTTGTGAGGGGCGGGTTCCCTCGGTTTCAGGAAAATCTCAGCCAGAAAGTTTCATCGACTCATGGGTCTCACGAGCAACAAGGTCCTGGCACTCGCCGTGTTCCTCGCGGTGGTGCTGTTCGCGGTCACCATCTGGTTGTGGCCGCGCCTGGCGCGCCGCAGCTGGAAAGCCGTGACGGGCCGGATCGGGCTGCTGCTCGCGACCCAGCTGGCGATCTTCGCCTCGGTCGGTCTTGCGGCGAACAACTCGTTCCTGTTCTACGGATCATGGGCCGACCTGTTCGGCCAGGAGCAGGGCATGGGCAAGGTCGTGGACCACTCGGCGGGCGGAAAGAACGTCCAGGTGCTCTCCCACCAGAAGCCGGACACTCCGGGCGCGGGAAAGCCGCAGGTGGGGGGAGAGATCCAGAAGATCGCCCTGGTGGGTGAGAAGTCGAAGATAACGAGCCCGGCCTATGTCTATCTGCCGCCCGAGTATTTCCAGAAGGCGTACGAGAACAAGACCTTCCCCGCCTCGATCGTGCTGACGGGCTACCCGGGCACCGCCGAGAACCTGCTCAAGGGCCTGCGGTATCCGAAGACGGCCTGGGCGCAGGCCAAGCAGAAGAAGTCGCAGCCGATGATCCTGGTCATGATGCGCCCCACGGTGGCCGGCCAGCGCGACACCGAGTGCGTGGACATACCGAACGGGCCGCAGACCGAGACGTTCTTCTCCAAGGACGTTCCGGGCGCGATCTCCGCGCACTACCGGGTCGGCACCAAGGCGCGGAACTGGGGCTTCATCGGCAATTCGACCGGCGGCTACTGCGCCCTGAAGATCGGCATGCACCACCCCGAGCAGTTCGCCGCCAGCGCCGGCCTGTCCGCGTACTACAAGGCGGCCGACGACCCGACCACCGGTGACCTCTTCCACGGCAACGAGCAGGAGAAGAACCGGGCCAACCTGCTGTGGAGCCTGGACCACCTGCCGACGGGCAAGTCGTCCTTCCTGGTCACCAGCTCCCTCTCGGGCGAGGACAACTACAAGCCGACGCAGTCCTTCATCAAGAAGGTGAAGGCGCCCGGCCGCGTGTCCTCCATCACGCTCGACAGCGGCGGGCACAACTTCAACACCTGGCGGCGCGAGATCCCGCCGACCCTGGAGTGGATCAGCGGACGGCTCAGCGCGAGCTGACCGACTCCACCGATTCGACCCGCACCTCGGTGCGCGGCACCGCGTTCGCGTCCGCGTCGATGGAGCGGCGCAGCGCCTCGTGCAGCCGGGCGGGGGTCAGGACGCCGAGGAAGCGGCCGCGCTCCTCGCGGTCGATCACCGCGATCCAGCCCGCGTCGTGCTGGAGCATCGTGGCGAACGCCTGCTTGAGTGAGGCGCCGACCGGCAGCCAGGCCTCCATCCGCCGGGCGTGCTCGCGCACCGTGCCCGTGCCGAGGCGGGCCTGCTCGCCCGAGATCCAGCCGTGCAGGTTGTCCTCGCCGTCCAGGACGACGGCCCAGCGCGCGATGTCGGCGGGCAGCGGATCGTCGAGGTGGACCACGGGCGGCTGCTCCAGGTCGCTCTCCTCGATGGGCGTCACCGAGAGCCGCTTGAGGCCCCGGTCCGCGCCGACGAAGTCCGCCACGTAGTCGGTGGCGGGGGCGCCGAGCACGGCGGCGGGGGCGTCGAACTGCTCGATGGTGCCCTGTCCGTAGACGGCGATGCGATCGCCGAGGCGGACCGCCTCCTCGATGTCGTGCGTGACGAACAGGACCGTCTTGCGCACCTGCGACTGGAGCTTGAGGAATTCGTTCTGCAACCGCTCGCGCACCACCGGGTCGACCGCGCCGAACGGCTCGTCCATCAGCAGGACCGGCGGATCGGCCGCCAACGCCCTTGCCACGCCCACCCGTTGGCGCTGGCCGCCGGACAGTTGCTCGGGGTGGCGCGAGCCGTACGTCTTGGGGTCGAGGCCGACCAGGTCGAGGAGTTCGGCGGCGCGCCGGTGGGCCACGGCCTTCTTGACGCCGAGCAGGTGCGGGACGGTCGCGGTGTTCTCCAGGACCGTCTTGTGCGGGAAGAGCCCGACCTGCTGGATCACATAGCCGATGCGGCGCCGCAGCTGGACGGGGTCGACGGACGCTATGTCCTCGCCGTCCACCCATATCCGCCCCTCGGTGGGCTCGATGAGACGGTTGACCATCTTCATCGTGGTGGTCTTGCCGCACCCCGACGGGCCGACCAGGGTGACCAGTTCACCCTCGGCCACCTCGAAGGAGAGATCGTCCACGGCGATGGTGCCGTCGGCGTACCGCTTGGTGACGTGCTCGAACCGGATCATGGGTCCCCATTGTGAAGGCTGGCGGGCGCGCTTGTGTGAAGCCCATGTTGCGGTACCCCGGGAGCTCACGGCGATTGTCAGTGGCCGGGGATAGGGTTTGGTACGTACGTTCGGAGCGCCGGGACGCGGCCAGGATTCATGCCGGGATTCAGGGGGGCCGGGCCGGGTATCAGAGCACGGGTATCGGCACCGGGGGCGGTGCGAGGGAGGTGGGGGAATGGCGGCCGGCTGTCTGGCGGCGAACGACTGGATCTGCTGGGAGTACGTCAGCTCCCGCAGCCAGGAGCTGACCGACGCGACGGTCCAGCACATCTGGATCACCGCGGTCTCGGTGGTGATCGGGCTGCTCGTCGCCTTCCCGCTCGCGCTGCTCGCGCGCGGGCGCAAGGGCGTCGCGGCCACCGTCCTCGGCTTCACGACCGTGCTCTACACGGTGCCCTCGCTCGCCATGTTCGCCCTGCTGCTCCCGGTGTTCGGCCTCTCGGCCGGCCTGGTGATCACGGGCCTCGTGCTCTATTCGCTGACGATCCTCGTGCGCAACATCCTGGCCGGGCTCGAATCGGTGCCCGCCGACGCGCTGGAAGCGGCCCGGGGCATGGGATACGGACGCATACGCCTGCTCTTCGAGGTCGAGCTGCCGCTCGCGCTGCCCGCCCTGATGGCCGGGCTCAGGATCGCCACGGTCGCCACGGTCGCGCTGACCACGATCGGCTCCCTGGTCGACCACGGCGGCCTGGGCAACCTCATCGAGCAGGGCCTGCCCACCTTCTTCAAGGCGCAGATCCTCACCGCCTCGGTGCTGTGCGTGGTGCTCGCCGTCGCCGCCGACCTGCTGCTCCTCGGCGTCCAGTGGCTGCTCACCCCGTGGACGCGTATCCGTACGGCGAAGGCGGTCTGATGGGAGTCTTCACCCAGGCGTGGACGTGGCTGACCACCGGCGCCAACTGGTCGGGCCAGGACGGCGCCTGGCACCGCCTCGGCGAGCACGTCTACGTCAGCGCGCTCGCCCTGGCCGTGTCCTGCCTGGTGGCCCTGCCGCTCGCGCTCTGGCTCGGGCACATCGGCAAGGGCGGGGCGCTCGCCGTCAACATCTCCAATGTGGGCCGCGCGATACCCGTCTTCGCGGTGCTGGCCCTGTTCATGGTGACGCCGCTGCGCAACGCGGGTTATCTGCCCACCGTGATCGCCCTGGTGCTGTTCGCGGTGCCGCCGCTGCTGACCAACGCCTATGTCGGCATGCGCGGGGTGGACCGGGCGGCGGTGGAGGCGGCGCGCGGCATGGGGATGTCGGGGCGTCAGGTCTTCCTCCAGGTCGAGCTGCCGCTGGCCTACCCGCTCATCATGACCGGGCTGCGCTCCGCCGCCGTACAGATCATCGCCACGGCGACGATCGCCGCGATGGCGGGGCTCGGCGGGCTCGGGCGGATCGTCACGGAGGGGTTCGCGGTGTACGACACCCCGCAGGTGGTGGCGGGGGCCCTGCTGGTGGCGGGGCTCGCGCTGCTCGTGGAGGGCGCTCTGGTCGCGCTCGACCGCCTCTTCAGCCCACTGCGCAAGCGCTCGTGACCCCGGCCCCGGCCGTGCCCGCCCCCTCTTCGTGCCCTTCCTCGTGCCTCTCCGACCCCTTACGCCCCCTCAGTTCTCCGCGACACCCCTGATCACGCGACGCCTTCCGATTGGTGAACCCTGATGAGCAAGATCCTGCGCACGACCGGTGCGGTGCTCGGCACCCTCGCCCTGGCCGGCACGCTCGCCGCGTGCGGCGGCGACAGCCTGGAGAAGAGCAAGGACAAAAGCGCTTCGAGCACGTCCGGCGGGTCCAGCAGTACGGGCGGCGGCAAGAAGGGCTCGCTGGTGATCGGCGCGGGCGGCTTCACCGAGTCGTCGGTCCTGGCGGAGCTGTACGCCCAGGTCCTGTCCGACGCGGGGTACGCGACCTCGATCACCACGGTGAAGAACCGGGAACTGTACGAACCCGCCCTGGAGAAGGGCGAGATCGACGTCGTACCGGAATACGCGGCCACGCTCACCGAATTCCTCAATGCCAAGGTGAACGGCGACAAGGCGAAGGACAAGCCGCTGGCCTCCAGCGATGTCACCGCCACGCTGGGCGAACTGACCAAGCTCGCGGAGCCGCGAGGCCTGAAGGTTCTCCCGGCCGGCGGCGCGGTCGACCAGAACGCGTTCGCGGTCACCAAGGAATTCGCCGCCAAGAACCACCTCAAGACCCTTTCGGACCTGGGCGCTTCGAAGATCGGGGTGAAGGTCGCCGCCGGTGACGAGTGCAAGGTGCGGCCCTTCTGCGCGCCGGGCCTGACCGCCAAGTACGGCATCGACGTCACCGGCATCGACCCCAAGGGCGTCGGCACCCCGGGCGCCAAGCAGGCGGTCAAGGACGGCGTGGACCAGCTGGTGCTGACCACCACGACCGACGCCACCCTGGACACCTACGGCCTCGTGCTGCTCCAGGACGACAAGAAGCTCCAGAACGCGGACAACGTGCTGCCGGTCGTCAATGCCAAGGAAGCGGGCAGCCAGGAGATAGCCGACGCGCTCGGCAAGCTGACCAAGGCCTTGACGACCGACGATCTGGTCGGCCTCAACCGCAAGGTCGACGCCGAGCGGGCCAAGCCGGCCGATGTCGCCAAGCAGTATCTCCAGTCGAAGGGACTGATCAAGAAGTAGCCGAATTTGGCGATCGGAGTAACTACAGGGGAACAGATTGGTGGGCGAGGGTCCATATGGCGTCTACACACGGTAAATTTCAGGCCATGCCACGTGGACGCCACCGTCATTCCCCTCCGCTGCACCGGCTCCTCCAGCCGTCGGCCGTCGCCGGCGTCTCGGTCATCTGCGCCGGTGGCGCCTGGCTCTTCGATCAACCGGCGGTGCTCAGGGCGCTGGCCGCCGCGGCCGCCGCGGCCTGCGTCACCGGCTCCGTCCTGATGCGCTCCTGGGACCGGGCCGCCGGCCGCCGCGTCGCCGAGCTGACCCGCTCGCGCGCGGCCGACCAGTGGCGCACCGAGGAGCGGATCGCCGAGCTCGAGGGCGAGTTGGAGGAGTCGCGCGAGCTGCGCGGCCGCCTCGACGCCAAGCTGCGCGCCAAGCGCAAGGAGCTGGCCGGGCTGCGCGGCGAGCACGCCGCCCTGCTGCGGCGCTACGCCAACGCCGAGACCGAGCGGGCCAGCGCGCTGGAGGGCCGGCGTCAGCTCGCCCTCGAAGCGGGCGGGCCCAAGGCCCTCGCGCGCTCGGGCAGTACGCCCACGCCGGAGTCCTACCTGGCGGCCGCCCGCGCCCTGGAACGCCTCTCGCTGAGCGCCGAACGCCAGGCGAAGGCCCGCGCGCAGGCCGGCGCGGAGGCCGGGGCGGCGCGGTCCGGTGACGACCCGGCGCGGTCCGGGGCCGGCGCCCGGGAGGCGGAGGAATCCCGGGGGAAGCCCTCGGCGGTCCTCGGCAGCGGGGAGCAGCACACCCGCCCGGCGACCGCCCTCACCGCCAAGCCCCGCCAGGCCGAACTGCCCGCGGCGCCCGCGCCGGTGGCGTCGGCCGTGGTGCCCCGTCCGGCCCGCCGCGCCGTGCGCCCCGAGGGCAGCTTCGACTTCTTCGGCACGGGCGGCGCGCAGGACCCCCAGCGGTCCGGGGAGGCCCAGCCGGCGGATGCGGGCGAGGCCGTCGCGGACGCCCGGCACGTCCCGGACGCCCGGCAGGCGGTGGCCGCCGCGATCGAGGCCGTGCAGGACGAGGACCTTGCCGACGTGGTGGGCGCCGAGGTGCTGGCGAGCCGGACGCGGCAGGGGCCCGAGAAGGTCGTGGGCGAGGTCATCGACCTGACCGCGCACGACGAGACGGAGCAGCTTGACGTGGTGCGGCTGCGCACCGCGATCTCGTAACACCCGTTCGCGGCCTCTGCACGGCACGGGTTCGCGGCACGGCACGTCGCTCGGCACCGCATGGGTTCGCCGGACGGCACGCGGCCTCGGCTCCGCACGGGTACGCGGCACGGCACGCGGCCTCCGCGCCGCACGGGTGCGCGGCACCAGCACCCGTTCTCAGCCCCACCCGTTCTCGGCGCCCCCGCGCCGGGCGCCCCCGCGCCGGGCGCCCCCGCGCCGGGCGCCCCCGCGCCGGGCGCCCCCGCGCCGGGCGCCCCCGCGCCGGGCCGCGCGACGCCGTGGGCAGGGGTCTGCGTCCGGTGCCGGGGCCGCCGTTGGCGGGGGCCGGTACCGGACGCAGAGTCCGGATGCGCGGGGCAGCCGGCATCCGGGCGGGCTCCCTCCCCCCGAGCGGGCCCGCGGCACCATGGTGTTCAAGCCTCCGCCGACTTACCAGGGAGCACGGATGCAGAGCATGGCCACGGCCGCCGTTCCGCGCTCCGTGGCCGCCCCTGGTGACCGCCCCCGCTACGGGTGGCGCTCCCCCCAAGCGTCGGGGACCCTCCTGTGCGCCCCACCGCACCGCAGTTGACGAGCACCTGACATATCGTCACTTTAGTTGACCCACTTTTGACTTTTCCGGGATCAATTCAGGCCAGCTGACGTACGTTGATGATCCGCCCTTTTCGATTCTCGAGGGAGATCGTCCGTGCCCGCTCACATAGCCCCTCCCTGTGTCGTCCTGCCGGGGCATGCTGTGACCACCGACGAGATCTTCGCCGACATCCGGCAGGCCCACGCCGGTCTGCCGCGCCTGGAGGCGATGTTGCGGATCGCCGGGGCCACCACGGTGCGCACCCGCTACTTCACCCGCCCCCTGAACGCGCCGACGGTGGCCGGAAACGCACCGCTGGAGGAGCGCAACCGGGCAGCGTACGCAGACGCGTTGGCTCTCGCGGCCGACGCGGCGCGGGGGGCCCTCGCGAGGGCGGGACTGCGGCCCCAGGACGTGGACGCCCTCGTCACGAGCCACACCACATCGTGGACCGTGCCCTCGCTGGACGTCCATCTGATCGGCGTGCTCGGCCTGCGGCCCGATGTGCGCCGCCACCCCCTGGGCACGGCGGGCTGCGTGGGCGCCGCCCAGGGCGTGGTCCGCGCCAGCCAGGACATCGCCGCCAACCCCGGCGCCAACGTCCTGGTCGTCACCGCGGAATGCCTGTCGGCCGCCACGTACAACCACGAGGACAGCAGCCTCGAATCCATGGTCTACAAGGTGCTGTTCGGGGACGGCGCGGCCGCCGCCGTCGTCTCGGGGCGCCCCGCGTGGGACGGGCCGGGCTTCGTCGTGGCGGACACCTTCGAGTACCTGCTGCCCGACAGCGCGGAGCGCTACCGGGGGCGGCTGAACGGCGCAGGGCTGCACTTCGACTCCACCCGGGCGGCCACCGACTCCTTCAACGACAGCCTCCCGGCCCTGCGCGCCTGGCTCCGCCCGCAGGAGGACCCGCTGGACTTCGCGGTGGTCCACCCCGGCGGCCCGCGCATCCTCGACGACGCGGCCGCCGGCCTCGGCCTCGACGAGAAGGCGCTGCGGCACGCCTGGGACAGCCTGGCCGGCAACGGCAACCTCGGCGGCTCGGCGGTCCTGGACGTCCTGTCCCGTACGTTCGAGGACCCGCCGGCCGACGGCGCGCGGGGCCTGCTCATCGGATTCGGCCCGGGTTTCGTCCTGGCGGCGGCACGCGGCCACTGGTCCTCGTGAACCGTCGGCGGCGAACAGGCCCGGCCGGCGGGCGACTTCGACTACGGGTACGGCTACGGCTACGCGCGGGCCACTTCGCTCACTTCGCGGTCACTTGTCGATGTCACTTGTCGATGTCGCCCACGACGAAGAACAGCGACCCGAGGATGGCCACCATGTCGGCCACCAGCGTCCCCGGCAGCAACACCGCCAGGGCCTGGATGTTGTTGTACGAGGCCGAACGCAGCTTCAGCCGGTACGGGGTCTTCTCGCCCTTGCTGACGAGGTAGTAGCCGTTGATGCCGAGCGGGTTCTCGGTCCAGGCGTACGTCTGGCCCTCGGGCGCCTTGAGCACCTTGGGGAGCCGCTGGTTGATGGGCCCGGGCGGGAGTTCGGCCAGCGTGTCCAGGCACGCGTCCGCCAGGTCGAGCGCGTTGTGCGTCTGCTCCAGCAGGCACTCGAAGCGCGCGAGGCAGTCGCCCTCGGTGCGGGTGACGACCTTCAGGGTGTCCTGGAGCTCCCCATAGGCGAGGTAGGGCTCGTCGCGGCGCAGGTCGAAGTCGACGCCGGAGGCGCGGGCGATGGGCCCGCTCACGCCGTACGCGTGCACGGCCTCCGCCGACAACGTGCCCACCCCGCGCGTGCGTCCCCGGAAGATCTCGTTGCCGAGGACGAGGCGGTCGTACACGTCCATGCGGGAGCGCACCGAGGCGACCGCGTGGCGCACCCGGCCGAGCCAGCCGAGCGGCAGGTCCTCCTTGAGGCCGCCGACCCGGTTGAACATGTAGTGCATGCGGCCGCCGGAGACCTCCTCCATCACCGTCTGCAACTCCTCGCGTTCGCGGAACGCGTGGAAGATGGGGGTGATGCCGCCGAGCTCCAGCGGGTAGGAGCCGAGGAACATCAGGTGGTTGAGGACCCGGTTCAGCTCGGCGAGCAGCGTGCGGGTCCACACGGCGCGCTCGGGGACCTCCATGCCGAGCATCCGCTCCACCGCCATGACGACGCCGAGCTCGTTGGAGAACGCGGAGAGCCAGTCGTGGCGGTTGGCCAGCATCACGATCTGGCGGTAGTCGCGCGCCTCGAACAGCTTCTCCGCGCCGCGGTGCATGTAGCCGATGACCGGCTCGGCCCGCTGGATCCGCTCGCCGTCGAGGACGAGCTTCAGGCGCAGCACTCCGTGGGTGGAGGGGTGCTGGGGGCCGATGTTGAGCACCATGTCGGTGCTTTCCGCCCCGCCGCCGATGCCGACCGTGGTCTCCGTCATGGGCCCCAGTATCCCCGACCCCGCCGGGCGGGTGCTCAGACGCGTTGGCGCAGCCACAGGAAGTCGCCTAGCCCGCCTTGCGAGGTCAGCTCGGCCGCCTCACCCGACCGGGCCAGCGCCCGCACGTACGCCGCCGGGTCCGACGTCGCGAGGGACAGCGGGGGCCGCCCGCCCGAGACGCCGAGGCCGGCCAGGGCCTCCCGCTGCGTCACCAGCTCCGCCCCCGGCAGCGCGCAGGCGTCCAGCGCGACATGCGCGGTGATGTCGCACGACCCGTCCGGCACGGGCGCGACCTCCCGCCCGCCCCGGAACCCGCTCAGCGTCCCGAACGGCGGCCTGGTCCGCCGCGTATGCGCGTAGTCGACCGCCACCGCGAGCCCCGCCTCCAGCGCGCCGACCGCGCCCGCCCACGCCCGGTCCCGAGGCCATCCGATCTCGGCGCGCGCACCCGGCTCGCTCAGCGGCCACCAGCGCGCGAGCCACGCCGCGTCCGCGCCCGACACCGGCTCACCCAGCACCTCCGTGCCGTCGGGGCGTACGAGGACGAGCCTGGCCACCCCGTCCTCGTCGGCCTCCGCCACGTCAACCGCCACGTTGTCCAGCCACTCGTTGGCGAACAGCAGGCCCCGTACGCGCGTGGGCACGGCGGCGCGCCACTCGACGCGCTCGTCGAGCCCGGCCGGACGCGCCGCCCGTTCGACGGCGTACGCGCGCACGGGGAAACCTTCCGGCAGCGCGGCCAGCACCCCGGTCAGCAGCTCCCCGCGCCCGGCGCCGACGTCGACCAGGTCGACGGGGCCAGGGCCGAGCCGGGCCGCGACCTCCGTGAGGAGGCGGGCGACGGCGCCGGCGAAGAGCGGCGAGGCGTGCACCGAGGTGCGGAAGTGCCCGGCGGGGCCCTCGGGCCGCAGATAGAACCCGCCCTCGCCGTAGAGCGCCCGCTCGGTCGCCTCCCGCCATCCGACGAGCCCCGACCTGAGGACCCCGGAGCCGGAGCCTTCGGGGGAGTGCTGACACGTCTCATCCGTCACGGGGCCAGTCTCCACCTTGCGGAGTACGCCGACGGAGCCAGGATCGCCCCGGCGGTTGACCCCTGTACCTACCCGGCTTCCCTACGCTGGGTTACGTGCAACGCCTCTACGATTTCATCCGCAGACACCCGACCGGGGTCGACACCTTCTGGGCCGTCATCCTGTTCGGGTTCTGCTGCCTGCAAATCGTGGTGGCGGGGGACCATTCCCGGCAGGCGGCCGCAGGCGTCCAGACCGCCCTCGCGGCCGGTATGGCCACCGCCGTGGCGCTGCGCCGCAGGGTCCCCGAGCGCATGCTCCTCCTGGTGATCGCCCTGGGTGTGGGCCAGCTCGCGCTGAACGTGCCGCCCCAGGTCCAGGACTTCGCGATGCTGGTCATCGTCTATACGGTGGCGTCGGCCGGCCGGCGCTGGGCCTCGCGGGTCGCGCTGGTGGCGACGCTGTGCGCGGCGCCGCTCGCCCATGTGCGCTGGATGCAGACGGGGGGCGCGAACAGCGGGCCGGAGAAGGTGTTCTTCGTCATCATCATGACCGTCCCCTTCGTCCTGGCGTGGGTGCTCGGCGACTCGATGCGCACGCGCAAGGCGTACTTCGCGCAGCTGGAGGAGCGGGCCTCGCGCCTGGAGCGGGAGCGGGAGGCGCAGGCCAAGGTCGCGGTCGCCGCCGAGCGGGCCCGGATCGCCCGCGAGCTGCACGACGTGGTGGCGCACAACGTGTCGGTGATGGTGGTGCAGGCCGACGGCGCGGCGTACGTGATGGACACCTCGCCCGACCAGGCGAGGACGGCGCTGGAGACGATCTCGATGACCGGGCGCCAGGCGCTCGCCGAGATGCGCCGGCTGCTCGGTGTGCTGCGGACGGGCGAGCACGAGGAGGCGGGGGAGTACGTGCCGCAGCCGGACGTGCGCCAGATCGAGGACCTGGTCGAGACGGTCAGGGGAGCCGGCCTCACCGTCGACTTCAAGGTCGAGGGCACCCCGCGCGCCCTGCCCAGCGGCGTCGAGCTCACGGCGTACCGCATCGTGCAGGAGGCCCTGACCAACACCCGCAAGCACGGCGGCCCCGACGCGGGGGCGAGCGTGCGGCTGGTCTACTTCGACGACGGGCTCGGCCTCCTGGTCGAGGACGACGGCAGGGGAGCGGCCCACGAGATGTACGAGGACGGCGGCGCGGACGGCCAGGGCCACGGCCTGATCGGCATGCGGGAGCGGATCGGCATGGTGGGCGGCACCCTCGACGCGGGCCCGCGCCCCGGCGGCGGCTTCCGCATCAGCGCCCTGCTGCCGCTGAAACCGGCCGGCTGATGGCCCGGCCACGAGCCGCCCGGGCCACGAGCACCCCGGCCGCGCCCGCGCGCCCGGCGGGCCCCGACGCCCGCGATTTTCTGTACGGCTCGTACGGCAATGACGTACGTGATGGTTCGGTACGGCGTGATGGAGAGGGAACGATGACGATCCGCGTGATGCTCGTCGACGACCAGGTGCTGCTGCGCACCGGGTTCCGGATGGTGCTCGCCGCCCAGCCGGACATGGAGGTCGTCGCGGAGGCGGGCGACGGCGCGGAGGCGATCGACATCCTGCGCGCGTCCGCCGTGGACGTGGTCCTGATGGATGTGCGCATGCCGAGGCTGGACGGGGTGGAGGCGACCCGGCGCATCTGCGAGCAGCCGAACCCGCCGAAGGTGCTGATCCTGACCACCTTCGACCTCGACGAGTACGCCTTCTCCGGCCTGAAGGCGGGCGCCAGCGGGTTCATGCTGAAGGATGTGCCGCCCGCCGAACTGCTCGCCGCCATCCGCTCGGTGCACAGCGGCGACGCGGTGGTCGCGCCGTCCACCACCCGGCGGCTGCTCGACCGGTTCGCCCCGATGCTCCCCGCGAGCGGCAAGGAGCCGGAGCACAAGCAGCTGGGCAGGCTCACCGACCGCGAGCGCGAGGTCATGCTCCTGGTCGCCCAGGGGCTGTCCAACGGGGAGATCGCCGCGCGCCTGGTCCTGTCGGAGGCCACGGTCAAGACGCATGTGGGCCGCATCCTGACCAAGCTGGGGCTGCGCGACCGCGTCCAGGTGGTGGTCCTGGCGTACGAGACCGGGCTTGTCCGGGCGGGCGGCTCCGCCTGAACCACCCTTACACTGCCGCCAGTTGGCATAGTACGACGAGCGTCGTACTATCGTCGCGTACGGAACCATGCGGCGTGGCCCGGCCCATGTGACCGGGCCGGCGCGACCGAGCCAGGGGGAAGTGGCGTCATGCGTGCGATCAGGTTCGACGAGTTCGGCGGTCCCGAGGTGCTGCGGCTCGTGGAGGCGAAGGTGCCGGAGCCGGGGCCGGGCGAGGTGAGCGTCGAGGTCGCGTACGTCGGCGTCAACTTCGCGGATCTCAAGGCGCGTTCGGCGGGGTACCGGGTGGGCTCGCTGCCCTTCGTGCCCGGGCTCGAACTCTCCGGGCGCGTGCGGGCCGTCGGCGACGGGGTGGCGGGGATCGCGGTCGGCCAAGAGGTCGCCGCGATGACCGAGGGCGGCGCCTACGCCGACGTGGCCGTCGCGCCCGCCGCCACCGTCTTCCCGCTGCCCGCAGGGATGAGCCTTCGCACCGCCGCGACCCTGCCCACCGTGCTGCCCACCGCGCACGCCCTGATCCACGAGGTGGGCCGGCTGCAACCGGGCGAGAGCGTCCTGGTGCAGGGCGCCGCGGGAGGCGTCGGCACCGGCGCCGGGCAGCTCGCCCGGCTCGCCGGGGCCGGCGCGGTCTACGGGGTGGTCTCCAGCGAGGCCAAGGCCGAGTACGCCCGCGCGCACGGCTATGACGACGCCTTCCTGACCGACACCTTCGCGGCGGACGTCCTGCGCGCCACCGGCGGCCGGGGTGTGGACCTGGTGCTCGACCCCGTCGGCGGCGAGACCCTGCGCCAGGGCCTCGAAGCGCTCGCCCTGTTCGGCCGCCTCGTCTCGTACGGCAACGCGAGCGGCGACGCGGCCTGGCAGGTGGGCCAGAACGAGCTGTATCCACGCGCCCGTTCGGTGTCCGGCTTCTCCATCCTGGGCCTGGCGGCCGACGACCCCGCCGCCCTGCGCGCGATCGCGGACCGCGCGCTGTCCCTCGCCATCGGCGGGGAGGTGGAGCTCCCGGTCACCGCCGAGTTCGCCCTCGAAGAGGCCGCCGCCGCCCACCGGTTGATGGAGAGCCGGACATCGACGGGGAAGCTCCTGCTGAAGGCCGGCTGAGACGCCACCCGGCTGTAGCCCCGGCCGGGGCGCTAGCGCAGCACCCCCTCCAGGAAGTCGCTGCCGAGGCGGGCCACC
Organism: Streptomyces sp. NPDC006711; assembly: GCF_042869775.1. NCBI lineage: Bacteria > Bacillati > Actinomycetota > Actinomycetes > Kitasatosporales > Streptomycetaceae > Streptomyces > Streptomyces sp. NPDC006711. The sequence continues at coordinate 49,147 of NZ_JBIAGO010000012.1, read as the reverse complement.
ACCGTCAGGTCCAGCTGGTGCAGCACATAGCGGCCCCGGCGCCGGGTGGTGAGCAGGCCGGCCCGCTTCAGGACGGCCAGATGGCGGGAGACCTCGGGCGCGGTGATCCCGTGCTGTTCGGCGAGCTCTCCCGTCGTGTTGGGGGAGCGCGCCAGGTTGCGGCACAGGCGCATCCGCATCGGGTGCGCGAGGGCTTCCATGCGCAGCTTGAGCAGGTCGACCGAGGCGGGCGACGGCAGTTCGGGCCCGTGCACCGGGTAGTGGATCACCGGCCGCCAGCCCGGCGCGTGCAGCACCATCAGATGGGGCCAGCCGAACGAGGTGGGTACGAAGGTGAGCCCGGGGCCGGGCTCGGGGTCGGTGGCGGTGGTGTGGCCCTCGGACAGCTTGTCCACGTCGATGCGGGTGCCGCTCGCATCGAGGCTGAGGGCCGCCGACACCGCGCGCACGGCCTCGTCGAGCCCCTTGCGGCGCAGCAGCTCCGCCTTGTGCCGTGCGTCGGCGGCCAGTTGGACCCGGATCCGCTGCCAGGTGTCCGCGAAGAACGCCTGGTCGCAGTCCTCCAGGAGGCGCCGAAGCCAGGCCCGTACGGAACCGGGATCGTCCAGCAGCCTGCGCGTGAAGTCCACCTGCCGAGGGCCCCGGTTGGCCGCGAGCTCAAGGGCGCGCGTCCGCATCGCCGGGTCGCACAGCGGCGAGGGCGTCTTCACGCTGTACAGGTTGCAGGTGATCTCCAGGGCGGCGGAGGTGAACCGCTCGTCGGACAGCCGGTCGAGCAGGTCCAGGTCCTCGGCGAGCGTCGAGCCGGGCGTGCCGCCCTGGCCGGGTATGCCCGCGAAGGGCATGAACACGTCGGAGAAGGTGTGCCGCCACAGGAACTCCGCCTCGTGCAGCCGGTCGGCGAGGTCGGGCGGCAGCGCGGCCGCGGTCGCGGTGGCCCAGCCGTGCAGACCGGGGTGGTGGCCGGGCTCGGAGAGCGCGTGCAGGGCCAGGCCCAGCTCGGCCAGCGGGGAGACCGCGAAGCCGATGCGTTCGGGCGCCAGGCCCGTGATGTCGATGGTCACGCTCATGCGCCCATGGTGCACCGGACCACTGACAGCGCCTTCGTCGATTGACGCTCCCGGTCAATCCAACGGCCCCACCGCGCCCCGTTTGACGCCGCCCGTCAATCGGCGCGACAGGAGGCCCGGGCGGGCGCACCGTTGAGGCATGGACGCGACGCAGCAGCACATGATCGACGCCTACCGCGCGGCCCGGCTCGGCGAGCCCGCCCCGCCGCTCCCCGGCACCCACGACGTGGCGGTCCTCAAGGAGTTGCGGGACTACCGCCGCTTCGAGGCGGTCCTCGCGGGCCGGCTCGCCACCGGGCGGCTACGGGCGGCCCTGGCCCAGCTGTTCGCCCCGCCACGCCCTGGGGGACACCGCCCGCCCGCCTGCCGTTGAGCGGGCGCGGCGGGTGCGAGTGCGGGTGCGGCGGGCGCGGATGCGGCGGGCGCGGTCACCGGCCGCCCGCGCGACCGGCCCGCCCCACCGCTCACACGATCCGGCGTACGAAGTCCGCCACGGCCGCGCGCACGTCCTCGGCGGTCCACTCCAGGCCCGGCGCGTTGACCGTGACCTCCGTGAAGGAGAGCCCGGGCGGGCCGGCCGGCGCCGCGAACCAGCGCCGGAACAGGCACACCCCGCTCTCCTCGGTCTGCCGCAGCGCGGCCGCGCTCAGCACCTCGGCGTCGTAGGGCAGCCACACCTGGAACTCATGGGTGTGCGGCTCCTCGGGGTTGACCCGGAACCACGCGACGCCCGCCTCGGTGAAGCCCTCCGCGAGCGCCCTGGCCACGACCTTGGCGTGCGCCACGTACGAGGGCAGTTCGGGCAGCACCCGGCGCAGGCCGGACAGGGCCGCGAAGGCGGCGGGGAACTGCTGGAAGATCTGGCCGCCGTAGCGGTGGCGCCAGGTGCGCGCCTCGGCGATCAGCGACTCCGGGCCCGCGAGGACCGCGCCGGAGAGGCCGCCGAGCGACTTGTAGAACGACACGTAGACGCTGTCCGCCAGGCTCGCGATCTCGCTGAGCGGGCGCCCGAAGTGGGTGGCCGTCTCCCAGATCCTGGCGCCGTCGAAGTGCACCACCGCGTCCCGCTCGCGGGCCGCGTCGACCACGGCCACCAGCTCCTCCCAGGTGGGGAGCACAAACCCGGCGTCGCGCAGCGGGAGCTCCAGCATCAGGGTGCCGAAGGGCTCGTCGAAGCCGCGTATCTCCGCCGCGTCCGGCAGCCTCGGCGCATCGGTGGGATGCACCGTACGCAACCCGCTGACCTGGCTGAACGCGTCACGCTCGTGGACTTCGGGGTGGGCCATGGGGTGCAGGGCGACCGTGGGGTCGCCGGTACGGGCCGCCCAGCAGCGCAGCGCGACCTGCTGGGCCATCGTGCCGCTGGGGAAGAAGGCGGCGGCCGGGAAGCCGAGTTCCTTGGCGGCGCGGCGCTCCAGCGCGGCCACGGGACCGTCGCCGTAGATGTCGCAGGGCTCGTCCAGGTCGTAGACCTCGCCCGCGTCCGCCACCAGGGCCGTAAGACGCTCCCCGACGCTCTGGTCGACGGCTGAGTCCGTCAGCCTGCGCCGGGCGCCGCGGTGGACGGCGATACGGTGCCTGCGAGCCGCTTCCGGGGTCTGCTCGGACTGATCGTCCGGGGCGGCGGGGGCCGGGTCGGCCAGGGGGGCGTCTTCGGTTTCTGTCATGGCGCGATGATCGCCCACAGCCTGTGGACAACCAAGGGGGTTTCCGGGGCCTGGGCGTAGCATGACGGGGCCGATTGATTTTGGTTTGGCGTCCGGTACCCCTCGCGGACTGGAACGGAAGGCCCCACCACGTGAACGCACCACCAGAGCACCGCCACGAGAACAGCCCGGCCAACCGCCCCGCCCGCCTCGCCGTGGGCGTCGTCGGCGCGGGCCGGGTCGGTCCCGCGCTCGCCGCCGCCCTCCAGCTCGCGGGCCACCGCCCGGTCGCCGTCTCGGGCGTCTCCGACGCCTCGGTGCGCAGGGCCGCCGCCCTGCTGCCCGACGTGCCGCTGCTCCCGCCCGCCGAGGTCATGGAGCGCGCCGACCTCGTCCTGCTCACCGTCCCCGACGACGCTCTGCCTGGCCTGGTCCAGGGCCTCGCGGAGACCGGCGCGGTCCGGCCGGGGCAGCTCCTGGTGCACACCTCGGGCCGCTTCGGCACGGCCGTCCTCGACCCCGCGCGCCGGGCCGGCGCGCTGCCGCTCGCCCTGCACCCGGCGATGACGTTCACCGGGACCGCCGTGGACGTCCAGCGCCTCGCGGGCTGCTCCTTCGGCGTGACCGCACCCGAGGAGCTGCGCCTTGCGGCTGAGGCGCTGGTCATCGAGATGGGCGGCGAGCCCGAGTGGATCGAGGAGGAGGCCCGCCCGCTCTACCACGCGGCCCTCGCGCTCGGTGCGAACCACCTGGTCACGCTGGTCGCCCAGTCGATGGAGCTGCTGGGCAAGGCCGGTGTCGGCGCCCCCGACCGGATGCTCGGACCGCTGCTCGGCGCGGCCCTGGACAACGCGCTGCGCTCGGGTGACGCGGCGCTGACCGGCCCGGTCGCGCGCGGCGACGCCGGTACGGTCGCCGCCCACGTGGCGGAGTTGCGCAAGCACGCGCCGGGCACGGTCGCCGGATACCTCGCTATGGCCCGTACGACCGCCGACCGCGCGCTCGCGCACGGACTGCTCAAGCCCGAACTCGCCCAGGACCTGCTCGGGGTGCTCGCCGAAGGAGATGCCCGATGAACGCGCGGACCGCCCAGGAGGCCGAGTCCGGGGCCACCGCCCTGGTACGTACGGGCGCCGAGCTCGCGGCACTTCGCCGGACCGGGCGCCGCGCCGTGGTCATGACCATGGGCGCGCTGCACGAGGGCCACGCCACCTTGATCCGCACCGCGCGCCGGCTGGCGGGCCCCGGGGGCCAGGTCGTGGTCACCGTGTTCGTCAACCCGCTCCAGTTCGGCGCGGGCGAGGACCTGGACCGCTACCCGCGCACCCTGGACGCCGACCGCGCGATCGCCGAACGCGAGGGCGCCGACGCGGTGTTCGCACCCAGTGTCGAGGAGGTCTACCCCGGCGGCGAGCCCCAGGTGCGCGTCACGGCGGGCCCCATGGGCGAGCTCCTTGAGGGCGCCGCGCGCCCCGGCCACTTCGACGGCATGCTCACCGTCGTCGCCAAGCTGCTCCACCTGACCGCGCCCGACGTCGCCCTGTACGGCCAGAAGGACGCCCAGCAACTGGCCCTGATCCGGCGGATGGTGCGCGATCTGAACTTCCCGGTGGAGATCGTCGGCGTACCGACGGTGCGGGAGGAGGACGGGCTCGCCCTGTCCAGCCGCAACCGCTACCTCGCGCCCGCCGAGCGCACCGCCGCCCTCGCGCTCTCGCGCGCCCTGTTCGCGGCCCGCGACCGGCTCGCCGCCGAGCACGCCCTGCTGGCGCGGGCGGCCGCCGGCGGCACCGGCACCACCGGCTTCGGCAGGGCCGGCGCGCTGGCCGCGATGGGCGAGGCCCGCGCCGCCGCCGACGCGCACGCGGTGGCCGCCGCCGCGCCGTCCCCCGCCGCGATCAGGGCCGTCGCCCAGGGCGTGCTCGACGACGCGGCCAAGGCCGAACCCCCGGTCGTGGCCGACTACTTGGCGCTGGTCGACCCGGCGACCTTCCGCGAGGCACCCGAGGGGTTCGCCGGTGAGGCGGTCCTCGCGGTCGCCGCGCGCGTCGGCACCACGCGCCTCATCGACAACATCCCGCTCACGTTCGGAGCACTGGCATGACCACCACCGGCACGACGGGCACCGAGGCGCCCGCCCCAGGTATACGGCTCGACGCGCCCGCCGCGGGCTGGTCCATCGACGCGGACGTCGTGGTCGTCGGCTCCGGCGTCGCCGGCCTGACCGCGGCCCTGCGCTGCACCGCCGCGGGCCTGGCCACGGTCGTCGTCACCAAGGCCCGCCTGGACGACGGCTCCACGCGCTGGGCGCAGGGCGGCATAGCGGCCGCGCTCGGCGAGGGCGACACCCCCGAGCAGCACCTGGACGACACCCTGGTGGCCGGGGTCGGCCTGTGCGACGTGGACGCGGTGCGCCTGCTGGTCACCGAAGGCCCCGGTGCGGTACGGCGGTTGATCGACACCGGCGCCCACTTCGACACCGACGAGTCCGGCGCGATCTCGCTGACCCGCGAGGGCGGCCACCACCGCCGCCGCATCGTGCACGCGGGCGGCGACGCGACGGGCGCGGAGGTCTCCCGCGCGCTCGTCGAGGCGGTCCGCACCCGGGCGGTGCGCACCATCGAGAACGCGCTGGTGCTCGACCTCCTCAAGGACGCCGAAGGACGCACCGCCGGCATCACCCTGCACGTCATGGGCGAGGGCCAGCACGACGGCGTCGGCGCGGTGCGCGCGCCGGCGGTGGTGCTCGCCACCGGTGGCATGGGCCAGGTGTTCGCGGCCACCAGCAACCCGTCGGTGTCCACCGGCGACGGCGTGGCCCTCGCGCTGCGGGCCGGCGCCGAGATCTCCGACCTCGAATTCGTCCAGTTCCACCCCACCGTCCTCTTCCTCGGCGCCGACGCCGAGGGCCAGCAGCCGCTGGTCTCCGAGGCCGTACGCGGCGAGGGCGCCCACCTCGTGGACGCGGCGGGCACCCGCTTCATGCTCGGGCAGCACGAGTTGGCCGAGCTCGCCCCGCGCGACATCGTCGCCAAGGCCATCACCCGCCAGATGCGGGCCCAGGACGCCGAGCACATGTATCTGGACGCCCGCCACTTCGGCGCCGAGATGTGGGAGCACCGCTTCCCCACCATCCTGGCCGCCTGCCGCGCGCACGGCATCGACCCGGTGACCGAGCCCATTCCGGTCGCCCCCGCCGCGCACTACGCCTCCGGCGGCATCCGCACCGACCTGCGCGGCCGCACCACCGTGCCCGGCCTGTACGCGTGCGGCGAGGTCGCCTGCACCGGTGTGCACGGCGCCAACCGGCTCGCCTCCAACTCCCTGCTCGAAGGCCTGGTCTTCGCGGAGAACATCGCGGCGGACATCGTGGCGAACGGCGTCGCGGGATCCGCGTGGGCGGCGTCAACTCCCGTACCGGAAACGGCGGTTGACCCCGGCCCGCACGCCGAGCCGGTGCCGCTGCTCGACCCGGCCGCCCGCATCCAGATCCAGCGGACCATGACCAGGGGCGCCGGAGTGCTGCGCTCCGCCGACAGCCTCGCCAAGGCGGCCGCCCGCCTCGAAGCGATCGGCGCCGACGAGCACAAGGCCGCCGTGCCGGGCGTCGAGGCGTGGGAGACCACCAATCTGCTGCTCGTCGCGCGCGTCCTGGTCGCCGCGGCCGCCGCCCGCACCGAGACCCGCGGCTGCCACTGGCGCGAGGACCGGCCCGACCGCGACGACGCGGCCTGGCAGCGCCACCTCGTCGTCCGCCTCACCCCCGAGCGGTCCCTGGACATCCGTTCCACTCCGGCCGCCACCTTCCCCCCGACCCTCGCCACCCCCCTGGAGCCGTCACCGTGAGCACGCCCGAGGAATTTCGTCCCCAGCCGGTGGACGTCCCCCTGATCCAGATCGGTGCGCCCGCCCAGGGCGGCGGCTGCGGCGACGACTGCGGCTGCGGCGGTGACGAGGTGTACGAGTGCGGCCTCGATCCCGCGCTCGCCGCGCTGCTCGCCGAGTCGGGCCTCGACCCCGTCCAGGTCGAGGACATCGCCCACCTCGCCATCGAGGAGGACCTGGACGGCGGCGTCGACGTGACGTCCGCCGCCACCGTCCCGCAGGACGCCGTCGCCACCGGCGACTTCACCGCGCGCGAGGCCGGCACGGTGGCGGGTCTGCGCGTCGCCGAGGCGATCCTGTCGATCGTGTGCACCGAGGAGTTCGAGGTCGAGCGGCACGTCGCCGACGGCGACCGCGTCGAGGCCGGCCAGAAGCTGCTCAGCGTCACCACCCGCACCCGCGACCTGCTGACCGGCGAGCGCAGCGCGCTCAACCTGCTGTGCCGCCTGTCCGGCATCGCCACCGCCACCCGCGCCTGGGCCGACGCCCTTGAGGGCACCGGCGCCAAGGTCCGCGACACCCGCAAGACCACGCCGGGTCTGCGCGCCCTGGAGAAGTACGCGGTGCGCTGCGGCGGCGGCGTCAACCACCGCATGTCCCTGTCGGACGCGGCGCTGGTCAAGGACAACCACGTGGTCGCGGCCGGCGGCGTGGCCGAGGCGTTCAAGGCCGTACGCGACCGCTTCCCCGGCCTCGCCATCGAGGTCGAGGTCGACACCCTGGCGCAGGTCACCGAAGTCCTGGACGCCGGGGCCGACTTGATCCTGCTCGACAACTTCACGCCCGAGGGGACCGCCGAGGCGGTCGAGCTGGTCGCGGGCCGCGCGATGCTGGAGTCCTCGGGTCGCCTCACCCTGGCCAACGCCCGGGAGTACGCGGCGACGGGCGTGGACTATCTGGCGGTGGGCGCCCTCACGCACTCCTCGCCGATCCTGGACATCGGCCTGGACCTGCGCGAGGCCGAAGAGGGCTCGGCCTGATGCTGCTCACCATCGACGTCGGCAACACCCACACCGTCCTCGGCCTCTTCGACGGCGAGGAGGTCGTCGAGCACTGGCGCGTCTCCACCGACCCGCGCCGCACCGCCGACGAACTGGCCGTCCTCCTGAACGGCCTGATGGGCACCCACCCCATGCTCGGCGCGGAGCTCGGCGACGGCATCGAGGGCATCGCGATCTGCGCGACCGTCCCCTCCGTCCTGCACGAGCTGCGCGAGGTGACCCGGCGCTACTACGGCGACGTCCCGGCGATCCTGGTGGAGCCGGGCATCAAGACGGGCGTGCCGGTCCTGACCGACCACCCCAAGGAGGTCGGCGCCGACCGCATCGTCAACTCGGTCGCGGCCGTCGAGCTGTACGGCGGCCCCGCGATCGTCGTCGACTTCGGCACGGGTACGACGTTCGACGCGGTGACCGCGCGCGGCGAGTACACGGGCGGCGTGATCGCCCCCGGCATCGAGATCTCGGTCGACGCGCTCGGCCTGCGCGGCGCCCAGCTCCACAAGATCGAGGTGGCCCGGCCCCGCTCGGTGATCGGCAAGAACACCGTCGAGGCCATGCAGTCCGGCATCGTGTACGGGTTCGCGGGCCAGGTGGACGGCGTCGTACGGCGCATGAAGCGCGAACTGGTCGGCCCCGACGGCGACCCGGACGACGTGACGGTCATCGCGACCGGCGGCCTGGCCCCGACGGTGCTGGGCGAGGCCGAAGAGATCGACGAACACGAGCCCTGGCTGACCCTGATCGGCCTACGCCTCGTGTACGAACGCAACGTGCCGCGCTCCTGACCCGGCGGGGGCGGCGCGGGTGGCCCGCCCGCCCGGGGACCGGGGGCGCCCCCCCGTTTGGCCCCCCCAGGGCCGGCGGCCGCCGCCCGCGCTGGGCCCCGCGTATGGGGCCCAGCGTCGGGCCCCGCGCGTCGGGCCTCCCCGCATCCGGCCGCGCGCATCGGACCCCGCGCGCGCCGGGCCCCGCATCGCCCCCCCGGCCCCGCGCGTCGGGCCACCCGCACCGACCGCCCGCACCGGCCGCGCAGCCACCCCCGTGGTCGGCCACGGAGAGACGCGCCCGATATCACACCATTAAGCCGATTTTGTCCCTGTAGCACGTATCGTCACCGCATGCCCACGCCATACGGATCCCGAGGCGGCATGGCGTTCGGCGCGGACGAGCTGCGTGTGCTCCGTCGCGCTCTTGCCATCGCCCTGCACCCCGCCACCGCTCAGGACGAGGACATCCAGGACTGCCTGCGCCTGGCCGGTTCCGTGGACGAGGCCGTCCGCGAGGCCGAGCGGCTGCGGGCCTTCCTGCTGGCCGATCTCGCCCGCTACCGTGACGCGCTCCCCGGCTCGCTGCCCGGCTACACGGAGCTGTTGCAGGACGCCCTGGCGACCGGCTACGACCCCGGGCCGGACGACCTGGCCGCCCTGCGCGCCCTGCGCGCCAACCCGGTCTGCGCGGCCCTCCTCGAGCGCTGCCGGGTGCTGGCGGAACGTTCCGTACGGGCCCGCCTGGCCGGCCGGGCCGCCACCGCGCCCGCCCCGCGCACCCGGCTCCTCACCCTGGTGGGCGACCACGCGGACGACGACAAGCGCGGGGACGCCGAGCCACGGCCGAGCGCCCCGGCCCGCCCCGCGCCCGCGACGCCCCTGCCCGGCCGCCCCGTGCCCAAGCCCTCCGAGGCGTTCCCGCCACGCCGCCGTCCCGTGCCCCCACCGGAGGAACGGCGGGCGGGCTAGCTACTCTGTCCCCATGGACTACGTTTCCGCGCTTCTGCCCCCCGTGGTGATGGCCATCTTCTTCACCGCGCTCGTCGTGACGATCGTGAAGAGCCAGGGCGGTCCCAACAAGGGCAAGGAGGACGCGGCCGTGGACAGCGCGCTCGCGCGCGCCGAGGCCGCCCAGCAGAAGCCCGCCGCCTCCTGACCCCACCGGTCGGGCGGGCCGAGGAGAGACCGGGGGCGCACGGGGTATTTCCCTTCGTGCGCCCTTTTTGCTGCGTCCGGACTGCAAATAACCAGCCATTCGCGACATCTCCCACTATGGTGCAGATGTGCCCCGTCAATTGGGAGAGCTGGAAGACGCCGTCATGACCCGCGTCTGGCAGTGGAACCGTCCGGTGACCGTCCGGGAAGTCCTCGAAGACCTCCAGCGGGAACGGTCGATCGCCTACACCACGGTCATGACCGTAATGGACAATCTCCATCAGAAGGGCTGGGTCCGCAGGGAAGTCGACGGGCGGGCCTATCGATATACGGCGGTCTCCACACGGGCCGCGTACGCCGCCGCCCTGATGAACGAAGCCTGGTCCCGCAGCGACAACCGGGCGGCCGCGCTCGTCGCCTTCTTCGGCATGATGTCCCCCGAGGAGCGCGAAGCACTCCGCGATGCCGTACGCATGGTGCAGGAGCCGGAACCCGAACACCCCCGCGAACCAGAACCCGAACAGGGATCCGAAGAGGGCGATGTGTCCGGCGACAGCGCGGGACGATAGCGTCCGGACATGTCTTATCCCGCCGCGAATGCGGTCACCGTCCGCCGGGCCAGGACCGGCGATGTGCGAGCCGTGCGAAGCCTTCTCGACGCGTACGTCGGCGACGGGATCCTGCTCGACAAAGCGACCGTCACGCTTTACGAGTCCATCCAGGAGTTCTGGGTGGCCGAACGGGACTCCGACGCCCGGGTGGTGGGCTGCGGGGCGCTGCACGTGATGTGGGAAGACCTCGCCGAAGTGCGTACTCTCGCGGTGGATCCCGAGTTCCAGGGCTCCGGCATCGGACATCTGGTGCTCGGCAAGCTGCTCCAGACCGCGCGTTGGCTCGGAGTGCGGCGGGTTTTCTGCCTGACGTTCGAAGTCGCCTTCTTCGCGAAGCACGGGTTCACGGAGATCGGGGAGACTCCCGTCGATACCGTGGACACAGATGTCTACAGCGAGCTGCTGCGCTCCTATGACGAGGGCGTCGCGGAGTTCCTGGGTCTCGAACGAGTGAAGCCGAACACCTTGGGCAACACCCGGATGCTTCTGCACCTGTGATCGGGGAAGCGGCGGGAAGCTGTCGGATCCCTATGTCCGAATCGCGTATGTTTCCCGTGGAGCGGGGATCCTGAACCTCTCCTGGGGGTTTGTGTTTTCCCGGCAAAAGCGGTTTCCTTTCCGCGTACTGCATTTTCGATGAAAGGAAATCCGGTGGCACAGAAGGTTCAGGTCCTTCTTGTCGATGACCTCGACGGTGGCGAGGCTGACGAGACCGTGACGTTCGCTCTTGACGGGAAGAGCTTCGAGATCGACCTCACCACCGCCAACGCGGACAAGCTCCGGGGTCTTCTTGAGCCCTACGTGAAGAGCGGCCGGCGCACCGGTGGCCGCGCTGCGGGCGGCCGCGGCAAGACGCGTGGCGCGCTGCTCGGTTCCGGCAACCAGAACACCGCCGAGATCCGCAAGTGGGCCAAGGAGCAGGGTTACAACGTGAACGACCGCGGCCGCGTCCCGGCGGAAATCCGTGAGGCCTACGAGAAGCAGAACGGCTGAGTTCCCGCGTTCCCCGCACCACCGGGGGACCGCGCGTGAATCAACCGGGCCCGGTGGCATTCCGTCGCCGCCGCGGCCACGAGGCGCACGAGGCTCAGGCCCGTGGCCAGGCCGCCCGCCGGGGCGGTTCCCGGGCCGCCGCACATGCCCTTCCCGCCGGCGCCACCGCACTGGGCGACCCCGGTGAAGGACGGGAGCCGCGCCTCCACCTCGCACCCCGGCTCGGGGGGCCGCAGCCACACGGCGGCCCCCCGCGAGCCGGAGCGGCCGGGCCGCACGGGGGCGGGAATGCGGCCGCCGGCGCCGATCGCCGTCAGATCGAGGCCGACGCCGCCCCACTCCAGCCAGTCGAGCAGCCCCGGCAGCTCTTCGGCGCTCCCGGCCGCCACCAGCAGCCGCATCCGCCGTCCCGCGAGGGCGACGGGACCGGTGTTCTCGTACCGATCGAGGACCGCGAACCCCGCGGTGGCCGGCAGTTCGAGGACGTCGAAGCGGAGCCCGGTCAGCAGCTGGACGGGGGGACCGGCCGCGACGGCCCAGCCCAGCTCGCGCTCGTACCACTGCGCGAGCGGACCATCCAGGGGGGCGCGGGGTGCCGGCACGGTGAGGGCCATGCCCGGAGCAACTGGAGAAACGGCGCCGAGTTACGCTTGGTTCCCGTCCGGATGCGCTGCGTCGCCGGATTCGGGGCGCCCGGGGGCTCGCGGGGCCGCAAGGCTGTTCGCCCGTAGCTTAGGGAACCGGGGTCCGCCGCATGGACTGTCGGTCCGGACGGGTAAGACATTCCTAGTGGGGAGGGGCGACACGCTCGCCAGACGCTTTCACGTTCGCCATCGGCGTAGTGGAGACAAGGGTATCTGTCTGGCCTGCGGGAACATCGTCTCGCACCATCGGGTTGGAGCAGTTGTCGGCTGTTCGGGCCGGGAGGCATGGAACGGGTGTCGGCAGTTGGAATGAGCTGTCCCGCCCTGCGGGACTAGCATGCGGAAGGACAAGGAGGGGACCGCCCCCTTACTGCCCGACCGCTCTGAGGAGCGATTAACGATGTTCGAGAGGTTCACCGACCGCGCGCGGCGGGTTGTCGTCCTGGCTCAGGAAGAAGCCCGGATGCTCAACCACAACTACATCGGCACCGAGCACATCCTCCTGGGACTGATCCACGAGGGTGAGGGTGTCGCCGCTAAGGCCCTGGAGAGCCTCGGGATTTCGCTCGAGGCGGTCCGCCAGCAGGTGGAGGAGATCATCGGTCAGGGCCAGCAGGCCCCGTCCGGGCACATTCCCTTCACCCCTCGCGCCAAGAAGGTCCTGGAGCTTTCGCTCCGCGAGGCCCTCCAGCTCGGCCACAACTACATCGGCACCGAGCACATCCTGCTCGGCCTGATCCGCGAGGGCGAGGGCGTCGCCGCCCAGGTCCTCGTGAAGCTGGGCGCCGATCTCAACCGGGTGCGGCAGCAGGTCATCCAGCTGCTCTCCGGCTACCAGGGCAAGGAAGCCGCCACCGCCGGCGGCCCCGCGGAGGGCACCCCCTCCACGTCCCTGGTGCTCGACCAGTTCGGCCGCAACCTGACGCAGGCCGCTCGCGAATCCAAGCTCGACCCGGTCATCGGGCGCGAGAAGGAGATCGAGCGCGTCATGCAGGTGCTGTCGCGCCGCACCAAGAACAACCCGGTGCTCATCGGCGAGCCCGGCGTCGGCAAGACCGCCGTCGTCGAGGGTCTGGCCCAGGCGATCGTCAAGGGCGAAGTGCCCGAGACGCTGAAGGACAAGCACCTCTACACGCTGGACCTCGGCGCCCTGGTCGCCGGCTCCCGCTACCGCGGTGACTTCGAGGAGCGCCTGAAGAAGGTCCTCAAGGAGATCCGCACCCGCGGCGACATCATCCTGTTCATCGACGAGCTCCACACCCTGGTGGGTGCGGGCGCCGCCGAGGGCGCGATCGACGCGGCGAGCATCCTCAAGCCGATGCTGGCCCGAGGTGAGCTCCAGACCATCGGCGCCACCACGCTGGACGAGTACCGCAAGCACCTGGAGAAGGACGCGGCCCTCGAGCGCCGCTTCCAGCCCATCCAGGTCGCCGAGCCGTCGCTGCCGCACACCATCGAGATCCTCAAGGGGCTGCGCGACCGCTACGAGGCCCACCACCGCGTCTCCATCACGGACGAGGCGCTGGTCCAGGCCGCGACGCTGGCCGACCGGTACATCTCGGACCGCTTCCTGCCGGACAAGGCGATCGACCTGATCGACGAGGCCGGCTCCCGGATGCGCATCCGCCGGATGACCGCGCCGCCGGACCTGCGCGAGTTCGACGAGAAGATCGCGGGCGTGCGCCGCGACAAGGAGTCGGCCATCGACTCCCAGGACTTCGAGAAGGCGGCCTCTCTCCGCGACAAGGAGAAGCAGCTGCTCGCCGCGAAGGCCAAGCGCGAGAAGGAGTGGAAGGCCGGCGACATGGACGTCGTCGCCGAGGTCGACGGCGAGCTGATCGCCGAGGTCCTGGCCACGGCCACGGGCATCCCTGTCTTCAAGCTCACCGAGGAGGAGTCCTCGCGGCTGCTGCGCATGGAGGACGAGCTCCACAAGCGCGTCATCGGCCAGAAGGACGCCATCAAGGCGCTCTCGCAGGCCATCCGTCGTACGCGTGCCGGTCTGAAGGACCCCAAGCGCCCCGGTGGCTCGTTCATCTTCGCCGGCCCGTCCGGTGTCGGTAAGACCGAGCTCTCCAAGACGCTGGCGGAATTCCTCTTCGGCGACGAGGACGCGCTGATCTCCCTCGACATGTCGGAGTTCAGCGAGAAGCACACGGTTTCCCGCCTCTTCGGTTCGCCCCCCGGTTACGTGGGTTACGAAGAGGGTGGCCAGCTCACCGAGAAGGTGCGCCGCAAGCCGTTCTCCGTCGTCCTGTTCGACGAGGTCGAGAAGGCCCACCCCGATATCTTCAATTCCCTGCTCCAGATTCTGGAAGACGGTCGCCTGACCGACTCCCAGGGCCGGGTCGTGGACTTCAAGAACACGGTCATCATCATGACGACCAACCTCGGGACCCGGGACATCTCCAAGGGCTTCAACCTGGGCTTCGCGGCGCAGGGTGACGTCAAGACCGGGTACGACCGGATGAAGGCCAAGGTCAACGAGGAGCTGAAGCAGCACTTCCGCCCCGAGTTCCTGAACCGTGTCGACGACACCGTGGTCTTCCACCAGCTGACCGAGGAAGACATCATCCAGATCGTCGACCTCATGATCGACAAGGTGGACGAGCGCCTGAAGGACCGCGACATGGGCATCGAGCTCAATGCCGAGGCCAAGTCGCTGCTCGCCAAGAAGGGCTACGACCCGATCATGGGCGCCCGGCCGCTGCGCCGGACGATCCAGCGGGAGATCGAGGACATCCTCTCCGAGAAGATCCTCTTCGGTGAGCTGCGCCCCGGTCACATCGTGGTCATCGGCACCGAGGGCGAGGGTGAGGAGAAGAAGTTCACCTTCCGCGGCGAGGAGAAGTCGGCGCTGCCCGACGTCCCCCCGATCGAGGACGCGGCCGCCGGCGGCGGTCCGAACCTGAGCAAGGAGGCGTAGTCCTCCCCGGAGGCCTCGCCTGAAGGGGCCGGCCCGGCCCGTACACACCGTACGAGCCGGGCCGGCCCCTTTTTCCGTGGGCCCTCCGCGTCTACGGGGCGAGTGGGCCGCCGTTGACGGTGATCGTCAGGCCCGGGCGGCGCAGCAGGGCGGCCGGGTTCCAGGAGCCGGCCTGTACGGTGCCGACCGCGAGGTCGACCGTCGTCAGCGCGGGGAACACCGTGAGGACCGCGCCGAGGTCGCCGTCGGAGTTGGCGAGCCACAGGTCGAGATGGCGTACGCCGGGCAGCGGCGCGACGCCGGCCAGGGCGGCCACCGAGCTCAGTGCCACCCCGAGCCTGGTGATGCCGGGGCGCCCGCGCACATACGTGAGCAGCCGCCGGGTGGTGGCCGACGAGGACGGGGCGAGTTCCAGGTGGGTCAGGGCGGGCCAGCGGCTCAGCGCGTCGAACCCGGCGACCTGGTCGGCCTCCAGGTGCAAGGTGGTGACGCCGGGCAGGACGGGCAGCTGGGACAGGTACAGATCGGTGCTGCTGCCGAACAGCAGGGTGCGCAGGGCGGGCGCGGCGCCGAGCGGGGAGAGGTCGACCTCCTGGGCCGCCATGTCGAGCAGTCCGAGCGAGGACAGTCTCGGCAGCCGGGCGAGCTGGGACAGGTCGCGCAGGCCCGAGCCGCGCAGTACTTCCAGGTCCGCGAGGCAGTCCGCGCTGTCGCGCAGGAAGCAGAGGCCGTCCAGGCGCTCGGTGCCGTTCAGGCGCAGCGCCGTCACGGTGCGCCCGCGCAGGGCGCCGCCCAGTTCCGCCGCCGTGAGGTCGGGCGGCAGGGTGATCCACAGCCGGTGGGCGCCGGGGACGTGCGGGAGCTGGGCCAGTTGCCGGCGGGTCTCCAGATGCAGCCGGGCCGCGTTCAGGTCGAGGGTGGCCAGGACGTCACGGGCGTACCGCTCGGCGGGGTAGCGCGACCACTCGGCGGCGAACAGGTCGGCCGCGCCCGGGTGCGCGGCCGCCCAGGCCCGGGCGTGCTCGACGCCCTCCGCGCCGCCGACCCGGTTGATGAGCCCCACCACATGGGCCAGCGCCTCGGGGGCCGCCCGGTCCGGCGCCGGCAGGTGGGTCAGGACGGAGGGACCGAGGCGCGCGAGCAGGGTGACGGTCTCCAGGTCGCGCGGCGGGAGCAGCGCCTCGATGTGCTCGCCGACGCGGCGCGCGGTGGTCTCGTCGAGGTAGGCGGCGTGCTGGGCGCAGCGGGCCGCGAGCACCTGGATCTTCGCCCGGTCCTGGTGGCCGCGCCTGTGGGCCCCCGCGTCCAGGAGCCCGTTGACCAGGACGGCCCGGTCGCGGCGGCCGCAGTGCCCGGCGGCGAGCAGGATCACGTCCTGCCACTGCTGTTCCTCCGCCGCGTGCCGCAGGAGCTCGCCGAGGTGGCCGTCCTCGACGAACTCCTTGGCGGCGAGGAAGTCCTGGAAGGTGCGGTGGGTGAACTGGAAGACGTTGTCGGCGCGTTCCTGGAGCAGTCCGCTGCGGTTGAGCAGATGCCGCAGCACGTCTTCGGGGGCGCCCTGGGCGCGTACGTTCTCCATGCCGGACAGCGCCCGCTCCAGCTGGCGCAGCGCCTGGTCGCGGGTGAACTCCGACTGGCCCTCGCGCACCAGCCACACCGCGATCCGCTGGAGCAGTTCGGTGCATTCCTCCGCGCTGATCTCCAGGCCTTCGGGTGCCTCCACCTTGCGCTGCTGGTCCCGGTTGCCGAGCAGCATCCGCAGGGCCGCCTCGTACAGTTTCCAGCGGGTGTCGGGCAGGAAGCCCTGGCGCAGCCGGTGCAGGGCGCAGATGACGGCGCACAGCAGCGGGGTGCGGGCCAGACCGCGCAGGGTGCTGTTCTGCCTGAACTGCTCGGACAGTTCGCGTTCCAGCTCGTCCAGGTCCTCGTGCGGGCCGCTGTCGAGGCGGGCCGCGCGGTGCCAGGCGGCGATGAACGCGGTGATGTCCTCGTCGTTCATCGGGAGCAGCCGCAGCTCCTCGAAGCCGGCGTACTTCAGCCAGTCGGGCTCGACCGCCATGGGGCGTACCGTCACCACGCAGCGGGTGCGCGGATAGCGGTCAAGGAGCGCGGCGAGCCAGCGGTGGGCCTCCTCGCGGTCCTCCTGCGGCACCTCGTCCAGGCCGTCCACCAGGAGCAGCGCCTGCCCGGTCCGCAGTACGCGCCCGGCCCAGCCCTCGGGCGCCGCGTCCACCACCAGGCGTGCGGCGCTGGGGAGTTGGGAGGGCAGCGGGAAGGTGGCCCCCTGGGCGCGCAGGCTGCGCAGCGGCACCACGAACGGGACGAGCGCGTTGAGGTCGGCGAGCCCGGGGCCGAGCCGGCCCGCCGCCGCGTGGGCCGCGAGCCACCACACCAGGGTGGTCTTGCCCGCGCCCGCCTCGCCGCGGATGAGGACGCGCGGGCGCGAGGCGAGCAGCGCGTCGATGCGCTGGGGCGCGCTGTCCATCAGGGCCCGGCCTGCCTGGGGCGGCTCACTGGCCTTGGGTCTCGCCTCCAGACTGAGGTAGGCGGTGTCCAGGTCCCACTCGGAGTCCCGCTTGTTCAGCTCGTCCAGGCCGAAGATCTTCGTCTTGCGGTACGAGGCGCCGATGGCCTCCGCGTACTCCCGCTCGTAGAGCTGGTCCTCCAGGGGTACGCCGGTGACCGGCTCCAGGACCGGCACGGCGGCCAGGGTGGCGAACGCGGCGCGCAGGCCCTCCGCCTCGAAGACGGCGCGCAGCGGCACGCACACCACGCGGCGGTGCGCCCGGCCGCGCGGGATCTCCTTGACCAGGCCGAGCAGGGTGGCCCCCGCGAACAGCGGCGCACCCGAGAGGCCCGCGAGCGGCGAGCGTCCGTCGGCGCGCTCGGCGGCCGGTGGCCGGTGCAGTTCGCAGACCAGGTCGCCGCGCCGGCACCCCGCGACCGGCAGGACGGCGCCGACGAACTGGTCGTAGTCGAGGTGGTGGTCGGCGCCGTAGCGCTGGATGTCGGGGAAGCCGATGATCTCGCAGCCCGGCAGTGACTGCGCGGTGTCGACGGCGCCGAGCCGCAGCGTTCCCGGCAGCAGCTCCTCGTCGCTGTAGAGCAGCGCGGCGTCCAACTCCTCGTCCCGCCACAGGGCTTGGGCGCTCACCTCTCCGATGGCGGGGTGGGCGAGCCGGACGGGCGCGGCGCCGGCCAGGTTGTGCGCGCAGGTCAGCACCAGCCAGGGCGAGACGATGACGCCGCTGCCCTGGCGGTCCTCGGACAGGACGGCCACGACCCGGTCGGCGGTCGTGGGCGGTCCTGGGCTCATCGCGGGCCGGCCTCGAACCGGCCGGGCCGGTCGTTGCCGACCCGCCACGCCGAGCCGTCGCCGGCGGCGTGCGGTGTGAGCGTGAAGGACACCTTGTGGGTGCGCGCGCTGGTCCGCCCGGCGTCCGCCCCGGCGTCCACCACCCAGGCCCGCACCTTGGCGCCGCCCTTGATCTCCTTGCGGAGTTCGAGCGTGAACTCCATGTGGATGTCGCCGAGTTCGAAGACCAGCGCCCGCCCGCTCGCCCGCGCGGCGGCGTCGGTGAGCTGATCCCGTACGGACTCGATGGCGTCGGCCAGCTCGATCCCGTCGAACCCTTCGAACGCGGCTTCCTCTTCGGTCATGGTGCGCCCCCTCGCCTAGGCCTCAATTCTGCTGCTGGGCAAGGGAGTTGGAACAGGGGTGGGAACGGATGGTGTCGCGCGGGCAAGGGGGCCTGGGTGTCACCGATCGTGGCGGAGGGGACGTCCCCTGCCGGTCAGGCGGATGCCCGGGGCGAGCGCTTCCGTCCCGGACAGCGCGACCGGCGGGAGGTCCACCGTCCTCAGGTCCGGGCAGGCGGCGAGCGCGCTCACGTCCAGTGCGGCCGCGACCCGGCGGCCGCCGGAGACGAGCAGGTCCTGGACGTGGGGGAAGAGCGTGGGAATCCGGTCGAGGGCCGTCTGGGAGGGCGCTTCCAGGAGGAGGGTCCGGATCCGGTCGAGCCGGGCCGATGGCGGCGCTGTGTCCGTGGACTGCCCGGTCACGGCCAGGGTGCGCAGGTCGGGCAGCCACGCCAGCACGGTCCAGTCGGACGCGTCGCGCGGGCTGTTGCGCGGCCCCAGGCGCAGGGTGGTGAGCGAGGCGAAACGCGTCAGGCCGCGCAGACCGTCGGCGGGCCGCCCGGCCTTCCGCAGGTTCAGCGTCCGCAACGGCGCTCCCCTCGGCAGGTCGGAGAGCCGCCACCCCCAGCCGTGCTCGTCCAGGGCCAGGCTTTCGAGCTGGTCGAGGCCCGCGAGGGCGAACGGGTCGAGATCCGCTCCCGCCTCCAGGGCCAGGGTCCGCAGCGGCAGCCGGGTCAGCTGGGTGAGGTCCCTGAGGCGTCCGCAGCCGCTCAGTGTCAGATCGGTGAGCGCGTCCTGATCGGCCAGGAACGCCAGGCTCCGCAGCTCCGGGTTCTCCTGGAGGCGCAGCCCGGTCAGCCGCGCCCGCTCCGTGTAGGCGCGCAGCGCGTCCGGCGACAGGCCGTTGCGGGCATCGAGGAGCGGCCGGGTGCCCAGCTCGCGCAGGGCCGCCAGCTGCTCCTCGGAGGTCACACAGAAGTACAGGCCGGCGGGGTCGAGGCGGGCGATGACCTCGTCCGCGTACTGCTGGGTGTCGAACTGGCCCCAGGACCACGAGAGTTGGGCGCGCACGCCGCGGTCCTGGCACCGGGCGAACCGCGCCATGAACGGGATCGCGCGCTCGGACCCGGTGTGCGACGCGGCGATCACCACATATGTGGCGCTCGCGGGGTCCAGCCCCTCCGGGCCCGGCAGCAGGTCCAGGATCAGCGGGCCCGCCTTGGCCAGGACGCGGGCGGCGGCGGGGCTCGCCGGGGGGATGAAGCCGGCCGTGCGCCGCTCGACCCGCGACCGCAGCGCGGGGTCGAGCTCCGCCGCGTGCTCAAGGCATGTCGCGGCCAGCATGTGCACCCGCATGCGGACGGCCGCCGAGGCGTGGTCGTCACCGAAGGACAGCAACTCGCCGAAGATCTCCCGCCGTTCACGCGGCCGGGCGTGCGCGACGGCCATCCGGATGACGTCCTCCCACTGGTCGTCGGCGGCGTGCCGCACCAGCTCGCCCCACGCCCCCTCCTCTACGGCGGCCCGCGCGCCGAGGAAGTCCTGGAAGGTGCGGTGCACGAATTCGACGGCGCCGGGGCCGGGCTCGCGGAGCAGTCCGCTGCGGTGCAGGAAGTGGGTGTAGACGGCTGCCGCGTCACCGATGCGGGCGATCTCCGGGACGGCGGGCAGCAGGTCGTCGATGATCTGCTCGGCGCGCGAACGGTCCATCTCCGTACGGCCGTTGCGGATCAGCCAGTAGGCGATGCGCTGGAGCAGCTGGAGCTGGGGCTCCTCGCGCAGCTCGGGCAGGCCGCTCATGCTGCGCTCGCGGTCGCGGCGGGTCAGGAGCATGGTGAGGGCGGCGTCGTACAGATCCTTGCGGCCGTACGGCAGGAAGCCTCGGCGGTCGCGGTGCAGGGCGCAGATCAGGCCGCACATCAGCGGGTTGGTGGCGAGCCGGCCGAGGTCGGGTTTGGCGCGTACGGAGTCGAGGAGCTGGGCCTCGTACGCGGCGAGGCTCGTCTCGTCCTCGGCGCGGGAGCGGGCGGCCCCGTGCCAGCGGCGGATGAAGGCGGCCACGTCCGACGGGCTCATGGTGGACAGGGTCAGCTCCGCGAAGTCCTCGTCGCCCAGCCAGTCCTCGCGCACGGCCGAGGGGCGCGAGGTGACGAGCCAGCGGTTGCCGGGGAAGGCGGCGATGAGGTCGCCGAGCCAGGAGCGGGTGCGGGAGCGCTCGGCGTCGGGGATCTCGTCGATGCCGTCCACCAGGACCAGGGCGCGCCCCGCCGCAAGGACGCGGGACTCCCAGCCCGGCGGCTGCTCACCCGCGAGCGGGGAGCCGACCGCCGCGAGGAACTCCTTCGGCGCGGGCAGGCGCTCGCCGTGCCGGGTCAGGGTGCGCAGGGGCAGCACGAAGGGGATGCGGTCGCGCAGATACGTCATCCGGTCGCCGTGGTCCTCGGCGCCCATGCGGGCCGCGCTGACGGCGAGCCACTGCACCAGGGTGGTCTTGCCGGAGCCCGCCTCGCCGCGCAGCAGGACCCGCTCGCGGCCGGCCAGGGCCTGGTCGGCGGGGATCGGCAGGCAGGGCGAGGCCGGCCCGGGTGTCCCCTCGGGGAAGCGGTCGATGCGGGCCGCGAGCAGGCCCGGATGCTGCTCGTAGCGGGCGGCGGAGGCGCGCAGCTGCTCGGTGAGCTCGGCCCGGGGGCCTGCGGCGGTCGCCTCCAGGCTCAGATAGGCCGCGTCGAGGGGCCAGCTGCCGGGGGAGTTGGTGAGGTCGATGCCGTAGATCGTCAATGTGCCGTGCTTGCGGGCGATCTGGGCGAGATAGCGGCGCTCGAAAGCGGCGTCGTGTCCGTCGGGGCGCGGGCTGCGCGCGATCAACTCGTCCATTTTGGCGCCGAGTTGGGCGTGGTCGCGGCTCTGGTGGACGAGGGCGGCCGGGACGAAGGTGGCGCGTTGGGTGAAGAAGTGCAGGATGTGCAGGCAGGTGGCGGCCAGCAGGCGCTCGTAGAAGTACGTGGCGTCGGCGGACAGGTGGCGCTCGGGTGCCCGGCTCGCGCGGCGCAGCGCGCGGGCGAGTCCTTCGTGGCCGAGCGCGACGGCGTCCACGTCGGTGAGGTCCAGCTCGCCGAGGGCGTACAGCGTGGCGCTGAGCGCGTCGATGACGGCCTGCTCCTCGTCGGGCGGCACGGCCCGCTCGCCGCTCCGTAAGCCCTCGCGCACCAGGGCTGCCGCGAGTTTCCGCAGGTCGGACTCGCTCAGGGTGCGCTTCTCGCCCCGGAAGGAGATACGGGAGGAGAGGCGTACGGGGTGGTCGGTCAGGCCCGCGCCCGGGCCCTCGGACACGAAGAGCTTCTTCACCAGGGGGCCGACGACGCCCACCGCGAGTTTGAGGCCTATCTGCGCGGGATCCACGGTGCGTCAGCCTAGCCAGAACGGGCGGGCCGTTGGTCCCGAACGGCGTGGGCCGGGTGGCCCGGGGGCGGTGACAAGGCGCACAGGGCCCGGGCGGCCTACTAGCGGGGATAGGGGGTGTTCGGCGGGGGCGGGGGGTATTCCCGGCCTGATCGATACGGCTTTCGGTAGTAGATGGGTGTTTTGAGCGGAGATGGGGGTTCGGGTTACCAAGGTGGGGCCGACTCGTGTGCCGTTCCGTGCGCCGGGTCCGCGCAGGCCGTCAGGACCCCGCTCACGCCGCGTCCTTGCGGCGCCCCCGTCCCCGTACCGGAAGAGATCCCGCATGCTTCGGCGCACCGCGTCCCTTGCCGCCCGTCCGTCCGTGTCCCCGCTGCGTGCCGCGCTCGTCACCGCCGTCGCGACCGGGGTGGGCGCCGTCTCGCTGCTCGGCGGTGGCGTCGCCAACGCCGGCCAGGCCAAGGCTGCCGCGCCCGCCAACGCGGTCGCGGGCCAGGCCGAGGCGCAGGCGAGGGCCGCCGCCACGGCGCAGCGGGCGGCCGCGGCCAAGGCCGCCTCCTGGGTGCACCCGGTGCGGCAGTACACGCTGAGCGCCGCCTTCGGGCTCGGCGGCTCGATGTGGTCGCACAAGCACTCCGGGCAGGACTTCGCGGTGCCCACCGGCACCCCCGTCGTGGCCGCGCACACCGGGACCGTCGTCAAGGCGGGCCCGGTCGGCGCCGGTGACGGCCCCGCGTACGGCAACGCCATCGTGATCCGGCACGCCGACAACACGTACTCGCAGTACGCCCATCTGTCCCGGATCGGTGTGCGCGTCGGCCAGCGCGTGGGCACCGGCGAGCGGATCGCGCTGTCCGGCAGCACCGGCAACTCCAGCGGCCCCCACCTGCACTTCGAGATCCGCAGGACGCCGCATTACGGCTCGGCCGTCAACCCGGTCGCGTTCCTGCGCGGGGTCGGCGTCACCGTCTGACGCGGCGCTACGGGCGGCCGCCGCCGGAATCGTGGTGGGCCTGCACGACCAGGTCGTTGGCGACTTCAAGGATGCTGGCGCGCTTCTCCTCGGGGTCGCCCTCCACGTCCTTGAGGACGAACATCCCGGCGTGCATCGAGACCAGCGCCGTGAAGCAGCGGATGCGGTCGGACATCGAGGCGTCCTCGTCCTTGAGCAGGTCAACCATCGCGTGCATCCGCTCCTTGAACGTCTCGCCGATGCTCAGCTCGCGCATGGTCGCCTGGTTCTCCTGCATGAACCGGAACAGCGGCTCCGCCCCGAACAGGGCCTTGCTGTAGCGCCGAAGGATCTCCTGCTTGACCTCAAGGGTGTGCGGCTGTTCCCTGCCCCACTCGATCAACTCGTCCATGGGCCTTGTGAGGTCCTGGAAGAGGCTGATGATGATGTCTTCCTTGGTCTTGAAGTGGTAGTAGAGCGCGGCCTTCGTCACATCCAGGCGCTCGGCGATCTCGCGCAGCGAGGTCTTCTCGTACCCCTGCTCGCCGAAGAGCTCCAGGGCAACGTCCTGGATCCGCTGGCGGGTGTTTCCTCTGGCCATGCCGCTCTCCCGAATGCATCCGGCCGCCGTCCCCCGGTGGCCGTGCCGGGCCACCATTAACTTGCTTGACGCCCGGCTAGTTAGGGTCTACCTTCCCCAGTGTAGTGGGAACTAACCGGGCGGCAAGTAAGTGCCCCGCGCGGTGGACAGCAGGCTTCAGGGAGTTGGGGACGATGGCGACGGGGATATCTCAGGAGCGGGTGGCGGAGGCGGAGGCGCCCGAAGGACCACAGCCGCGCAGCGTACGGGTCGTACTGCTCGCGCTCATGATCGCGATGCTGCTCGCGATGCTGGACAACATGATCGTGAACACGGCGAT
Organism: Streptomyces sp. NPDC006711; assembly: GCF_042869775.1. Classification (NCBI taxonomy): domain Bacteria; kingdom Bacillati; phylum Actinomycetota; class Actinomycetes; order Kitasatosporales; family Streptomycetaceae; genus Streptomyces; species Streptomyces sp. NPDC006711. The sequence continues at coordinate 25,539 of NZ_JBIAGO010000012.1, read as the reverse complement.
GCCGACGATCGTGGGCGAACTCGGCGGCCTGGAGCACCTGTCCTGGGTGGTGACCGCCTACACCCTGGCCACCGCCGCCTCCACCCCGATCTGGGGCAAGCTCGGCGACATGTACGGGCGCAAGGGCGCGTTCCTCACCTCCATAGTGATCTTCCTGGCCGGCTCCGCGCTCAGCGGCATGTCCCAGGACATGACCCAGCTCATCGGCTTCCGCGCGATCCAGGGCCTGGGCGCGGGCGGCCTCATGGTCGGCGTCATGGCGATCATCGGTGACCTCATACCGCCCCGCGAGCGCGGCAAGTACCAGGGCATGATGGCCGGCGTCATGGCGCTCGCCATGATCGGCGGTCCGCTGGTCGGCGGCGCCATCACCGACCACCTCGGCTGGCGCTGGACCTTCTACATCAACATCCCGCTGGGCGCGGTCGCGCTCGCCATGGTCACCGCCGTGCTGCACCTGCCCAAGAAGCGCTCCCGCGGCCGGATCGACTACCTCGGCACCCTCCTGCTGACCGTCGGCATCACCTCGATCGTCCTGGTCACCACCTGGGGCGGCCAGCAGTACGCCTGGGACTCCGCGGTCATCATGGTGCTCATCGCGCTCGGCGTGGCCGCGATCATCGGCTTCCTCTTCGTCGAGAAGCACGCCGCCGAGCCGATCGTGCCGCTGCACATCTTCCGCAACCGCAACTTCTCGCTGATGTCCTCGATCGGCTTCCTCACCGGCTTCGTGATGTTCGGCGCGATGCTCTTCCTGCCGCTGTACCAGCAGTCCGTGCAGGGTGCCTCCGCCACCAACTCCGGTCTGCTGCTGCTGCCGATGCTGCTCTCGATGATGGCCGTCTCGCTGATCGCGGGCCGGGTCACCACCAGCAGCGGCAAGTACAAGATCTTCCCGATCATGGGCGGCGCGCTCGTCGTGATCGGCCTGTTCCTCCTCTCCACGATGGACACCACCACGACCCGGCTCATGTCCGGTGTCTACATGGCGGTGCTCGGCGCCGGCATGGGCTTCCTGATGCAGATCACGATGCTGGTCGCGCAGAACAGCGTCGAGATGAAGGACATGGGCGTCGCCTCGTCCTCCACGACCCTCTTCCGTACGCTCGGCTCGTCCTTCGGCGTCTCGATCATGGGCGCGATCTTCACCAACCGGGTGGGGGACGAGATGAAGCACCGGCTCGGTGCGGCGGCGTCCTCGGGCGCCGGGAACCTGGCCTCCGCGCAGCTGGACCACGCGAGTCTGCTGAAGCTGCCGGCGCCGGTCCGCGAGGCGTACCAGTACGCCGTCTCCTCCGGCACGCACGGCACGTTCCTGGTCGGTTCGGTCGTCGCGGTGGCGCTGTTCGTGATGGCGCTCTTCGTCAAGGAGGTGCCGCTGCGGGGCGCCGCGCCGGCCCCGGACAAGGGCCCGGGCGACGCACCTCTCGCGGAGCCGGCTCTCTGAGTCGGCCGGCCGCGCCCGCGGTGACGTGGCCGCGCCCCGGCCCCTTCCGCGTGCCGCGGGCGGGGCGGGGGCGCGGCTTTTCCCCCGCGCCGGCCCGCCTAGGACGGCCGGGTTTCCGCGGTGGCGGCGAGGGCCAGCAGGAGGGCCGGGGCGGCCAGGACCGTCCAGGGCGGGACGTGGCCCGCGAACGGCAGCAGCGCGGCGACGAGCACCGCCGTCACCAGACGTGACCGCACCACGAGGTCGCGTACGCCCGTGAACGCGGCCCGCACCAGCGCCGTCGCCAGCAGGAACAGCGCGACCCCGCCCAGCACGCACAGCGCCGACCCCGTGGTGAGCCGGTGGCCCGCGCCGAGCACCACCGTGCCCACCGCGCCGCCCGCCACGGCGAGCCCGAGCTGTACGGGCAGGTGGCCCAGGACGTATATGTTCAACAGCCGTGGATCCTCGGCCAGTTGAGCGTGCGCGCCCGGGCGCGTACCGCTGGCGGTGAAGTAGGACCACCACAGACCGGCGCACAGCGCGAACGCCGCAGCTCCGGTCGCGAGCGCGGGTCCCGACGTGCGGGCCTGGACGAGCCCGTTGGTGAAGCCGAGCACCGACTCGCCGAGCACGATGATGGTGAAGAGCCCGAAGTGTTCGCGCAGGTGGTCGGTGTGGTGCGGCGCGCGCGCCACCTGCCGGCGCGTCAGCAGCGGGACCGCCAGGTCCAGGGCCATCCCGCCGGCCCAGATCCCGTACCGGAGCGCCCCCGCCGGGGCCAGCAGCGCGCCGCCCGCCCAGAACAGGGCCGACAGCGCCGACCCGGCCGCGAAGGCCCGCAGCAGCGGGACGAGGCGGTGATCTCGCCGGGACTCCAGTGCGTACAGGGCAAGGACGCCGAGCCGCGCGCCGAGGTAGGACAGGGCGAAGCCGGTGTCCGCGCCGTCGGACGTGCCGACGCCGCCCGCGAACACCGCGAGGCCGCACACCGCGACGAGTCCGGCCATGGTGAGCAGCCGGTGCGAGGTGACGTCACGGTCCGCCCGGTTGGCCCGTACCGCGTACATCACCCACGTCCACCACAGCGGCACGAACAGGGCCGCCGCCGCGGCGACCGGTCCGAGCCCGGAGCCGGCGCCGACGCGGTGGGTCGTCTGGCCGACGGCCGCGACGAAGACCAGGTCGCAGAACAGCTCGAACCAGGTGGCCCGCCGCTCGGCCTCATCGGGGCCCGGCCCCGGGGGCGGGGAGAGGGGTGACGGCGAGGGGTGGCGGGCTGGGTGAGAGACCTCATGCATGGTCAACAGTGTTACCGGGCGCGGCCGTTGGTGTCTGCCCGCCCATCCGTCGAGGCGGCGGCGACGCATCGGCCCGGCGCCCGCCGTCACCCGGGGCGCCGCCTACGTCCGGCGTGCGCCCTTGGTCGGGGGCTGGATGGGGAAGGAGCCCGTGTTGGTCGGCGCGTGTTCGGGGAGCCAGAGCACCGCGATCGCCCCGCCCGCGCCCCCGGCGGCACCGTCGGGGGCCACGTTGCGGAAGGTCAGCCGGGCGCCGAGCACCTTCGCCTGGCCCGCCGCGATCGTCAGACCCAGGCCGTGCCCGTTGCCCGACCGGTCGCTCGACCCGGTGCGGAACCGGCTCGGCCCGTCCCGCAGCAGCGCCTCGGGAAACCCGGGCCCGTGATCGCGGACGCGTACGACCCTGCCCTCGACGGTGACCTCGACCGGACCCCCGCCGTGCTTGGCCGCGTTGCCCAGGAGGTTGCCCAGGATGCGTTCGAGGCGGCGCGGGTCGGTGCTGACCCACGACTCGTGCACGACAGTGACCCGCACCTCGGGATCGAACGCCGCGACGCGCCTGCTGACGAACTCACCCAGCGCGATGTCCTGCAACTCCGCCCGCTCGGAAGCGCTGTCGAGCCGGGCGACCTCAAGGACGTCCTCGACCAGGGTGCGCATGGCCTGCGCCCGGTTGCGCACCAGCTCGGTGGGGCGCCCCGGCGGCAACAGCTCGGCGGCGGTCAGCAGACCGGTGACGGGGGTGCGCAGCTCGTGCGCGATGTCCGCGGTGACCCGGCGCTCGGCCTCGATGCGCTCCTGGAGGGCGTCGGTCAGCGCGTCCACGGCGCGGGCGAGTTCGTCGGTCTCGTCGCGTACGAAACCGCCGATGGCGTCCCGCACCCGCACCTCGGTGTTGCCCTCGGCGACCTTGCCCGCGGCGTCGGCCGCCTTGCGCAGGCGGCGGGAGATCTGGCCGCCGATCAGGATGCCGAGCGCGCAGCCGCCGAAGACGACCGCGACCGAACCGATGACGAGGGCGCGGTCGAGGTCGGCCATCACATTGGAGCTGCGGTCGGTGAACGTGGAGTGCAGCGACAGGACGTCGCCGTTGCCCACCGGCACGGCCGCCCAGATGTCGGGCGGGCCGCTGCCGCGCTCCTGCACCGAGGAGACCTTGCGCCCCTGGAGGGCCTTGGTCTTCAGGGCGGGCGGGAGCCCGGGATCGTTCAGCTTGGTGCCGAAGCGGACCCGCTTGTTGCTGGTCTCGTAGTAGTTCTGCGCGAAGTTGAGCCGTTCCATCTGCACGTCGCGGGCGTTGTCGAGCATCGAGACACGGGCGGCGTTGTGCACGACGAGGCTCAGCGCCATCACGGTGAGCGCGCCGACCGCGGTGATGGCGATGCTGATCTTCCAGCGGACGCCGGTGCGCAGGGCGGGGCGCCTCATACGACGTGGTCCTGTTCGGCTTCGGCGTGGCGGCGGCCGGGGATCCGGGGGTCGTCCCCCGGGGGACACTGCGCGCGAACGCCGGTGCGCGGGGCGGGGCGCCTCATCTGTCCCTCATGCCTTCAACTTGTAGCCGAAGCCACGGACGGTCTCGATCCGGTCCTGCCCGATCTTGGTCCGCAGCCGCTGTACGTGCACGTCCACGACCCGGGTGTCGCCGCCCCAGCCGTAGTCCCACACCCGCTCAAGGAGCTTGTCGCGGGACAGGACCGTGCCGGGCGCCGAGGAGAACTCCAGCAGCAGCCGCATCTCGGTCGGCGTCAGGGCGACGGTCTCGCCGCGCTTGCGGACCTCCATGCCCTCGGTGTCGATCTCGATGTCGCCGAACGCGAGCACCCCGCCGTCGGGCTCGGTGTCCGAGGTCTCGGCGGCGGCGCCGGGCCCGCCCGCGTGCCCGAAGCGGCGCAGCACGGCCCGGATCCGGGCGACCAGGACCGCGCCGTCGAAGGGTTTGGTGACGTAGTCGTCCGCGCCGGCCTCCAGGCCGAGCACCACGTCGATGGAGTCGGCGCGCGCGGAGAGCATGATGACCGGCACGGTCGACTCGTCACGGATCCGGCGGCACAGGCTGACGCCGTCAAGTCCGGGCAGCATCACGTCGAGCAGCGCGATGTCCGGCCGGTCGGCGCGGAAGGCCTCAAGGCCGAGGAGCCCGTCGGGCATGGCGGTCACGGTGAAGCCGTCCCGCTCAAGGGCGAGCTGGGTGGCCTCACGGATGACGTCGTCGTCCTCGACGAACAGGACATGGGTCTCGGCCATCGCGCTGCTCTCCCCGATCTCCGGCGGTCTCGTGCGGCACCCGGGCCAAGCCCGGGCGCCCTACCCAGTCTGCGGTATGCCGGCCGCGCCGCTCACCGGCCGGCGCCCGCCCGGTCAGGGGGAGGCGGGCACGGGCGCGCTGGTCCCGTTCCCGTCGACCGCCTTGCTGTAGTCGTTCTCCACCTGGCTCTGCTGGGCGAACTTACCGCTCGCGCCGCCCGACCAGTGATACGTGGTGACGACCTCGCTCGACGCGAACGCCGGCTTGTCGCCCGGCGCGTACATCTGCCGGGTCACCACCAGGTCGCCCCGGTCGATCTCGGCGTACACGGGGGTCTCCTCGGCGGTGAAGACGTTGTCGTAGGCGGCGCCGGACGCCCGGTACACATAGGCGCCGAGGCCCACCGCGTCGGCGCAGTTCATGACGTTGACGATGACGTCCTGCCCGGTCGGTCCCGTCAGGTGCCCGTAGGTCACGTCGATGGGGTACTCGTCCTTGGTGCAGGGCTTGAGCTGGGCCTTCACCCGGGCGCTGACCTTCGGGTCGGCCTTCAGGAGCCGCACCGGGTCGACCTTGTTGAACGGGGCGGGCGAGGACGCGGTCGGTGACGGCGTGGCATGGGCGGCCTTGTCGGGCTGGGCGGCCTCGCCCTCGTCGCGGGTGCCGGTGCCGCCCGTGGAGCAGCCGCTCATGAACAGCCCGAGGGCGGAGATCCCGGCCAGTGCCGTGGTCCCCGCCGAAAGAGCGCTCCCCCTGTGCCTGTTCAGGCCGCGCACCGCTCCCGCCCCTTTACCTCGCCCGCGCCGCCGTGCTCAAGGGCGCGGAAGTCGAGCTCGCGGCTCTCCAGCTCCTGGCGGAGCCGGGCCAGGGCCCGGTGCAGCGTGCTCTTGACCGTACCGGCCGACATGCCGAGCGCCGCGGCCGTCTCCTCGGTGCTCATCTGCTCCCAGTGTCGCAGCACGACGACGCTGCGCTGCTTGGGAGCGAGGACCTTCAGGACGTCCATGAGCAGGGCGCGGTCGGCGCGCTGCTCGGAACCGTCCTCGACGCGGGCGTCGGGCAGCTGCTCGGTCGGGACCTCTTCGAGCTTGCGGGCCCGCCACCACTCGGTCCGCGTGTTGATCATGACGCGCCGCAGATAGGCGTCGGCCAGGGTCTTGTCCGCGATGCCGTCCCAGCGGCCGTAGGTGCGGGCCAGCGCGGTCTGGAGGAGGTCCTGCGCGTCCACCGGGTCGGGAACCAGCCGCCGGGCACTGCGCAGCAGCGCGTCCTGCCGGGTGCGTACGTACTCCTCGAACTCAAGCACCTCGCCCTGCGCCATACCCAACCGCCTCCGTCGTCCCCGTGAGCTGGTCCCGCTCGTCCTGCTGGTCGCTTACGGGAATGAAGCTACGGAGCACTTGTCACGGGCCTGTGCGGAGCAGCCGTCGGCCGACGCACGGAGAGCCATCGGTTGTGTAACAGCGGAGGTTTACCGCCGTTTTCCAGGGGTAACGCGAGTTTTCCGGACGTTGGGGGACCATTGAGACAACGCTGTCAACGGCGGCCGGACGCCCTCCGACGCGGGCGTCGACAACGGTGTCGGACAACGGTGTCAGAGGGCGAAGGCGGCCGGCGGGCGGAAGTTCAGGACTGCGGCAAGCGGTAGAAGCCGCCCTCAAGGGGCTCCACGAGACCGTCGGAGACCAGGCCGTCCAGCGCGCGGGCCCGCTGGACCGGCTCGGGCCACACCGCGTCCAGCGCCGCCTGCGGCACAGGGGCGGTGGCGTCCCGCAGGACCGCGAGGAGGCGGCCGCGCACCTGGCGGTCGGTGCCCGCGTACGTCTGGCCGCGCCGCGCAGGGCCCTGGTGCGCGGGTTTGCCGGCCAGCCGCCAGGCGCACCGATCGGCGATCGGACAGCGCCCGCACGTCTCGTTCTTGGCCGTGCACACCAGCGCGCCCAGCTCCATGGACGCGGCCGCCCAGCGCGCCGCGGTGACGTCGTCCTCGGGCAGCAGCGCCCGGGCCAGGCGGCGCTCGGCCGCGGTGGTCGCGGTCGGCGGGTACTGCGCGCCGGTCACCGCGCGCGCGAAGACCCGGCGCACATTGGTGTCAAGGACGGGGTGGCGCTGGCCGTACGCGAAGGAGGCGACCGCGGCCGCCGTGTACTCGCCGATGCCGGGCAGCGCGAGGAGCTGGCCGTGGTCGGCCGGTACGTCGCCGCCGTGGCGTTCCGTTATGGCGAGGGCGGCGCCGTGCAGGCGCAGCGCGCGGCGCGGGTAGCCGAGCCGGCCCCAGGCGCGCACCGCCTCGCCGGGAGCCTCGGCGGCCAGGTCGGCCGGGCGCGGCCAGCGCGCCAGCCACTGCTCGTACACCGGCAGGACCCGGCTGACGGGGGTCTGCTGGAGCATGAACTCGCTGACCATCACGCCCCAGGCGCCCGCTTCGGGGCGTCGCCAGGGCAGGTCGCGGGCGTGCTCGCCGAACCATCCGATGACGGATTCGTGGAGGACGGCGGGTTCGGTCGTCTCGTTCGTGGACACGGGGGGCGTCGTCGGCAGAATGTTCATCGCAGATCCGATCCTGGCACGACCGGCCGGTAAAGGGGGCGCGCGGCGTTCCTCAGCGGCGTGCGTGCTGCCGGGCATGCGGGCGTGCGCCGGGGCCCGTGAACCAGGCGGCCGCCGCGATGTCACTCGTACGCATCGACTCGGCCAGCGACCGCGCCGGGCGCGTGCCCGCCTTCACGACGAGCAGCGCGATGAGGGAGCCGAGCACGAGACCGGCCGCCACGTCGTGCGGGTAGTGCACCCCGACGAAGACCCGTGAGAACGCCATCGCGAGCGCCATCGGCACGGTGAGCAGCCAGATCCGCGACCAGGCGAGCGCCAGGGCGACGGCGGCGGCGCCGGCGATGGTGGCGTGGTTGGAGGGGAAGGACCAGTCGCCGTGGGCGGGGCAGGCGATCAGTGAGGTCGCCGCGCCCGCCACGGCCCGGCAGGGCCGCTCCTCGTCGATCAGTGACTTCATCACCTCGCTGCACAGGTAGGCGGCCGCCGTCGCGAGCGGCGCCAGCAGGGCCAGGGCGAACGACGTGGTGTCCCGGCGCCGCGCCCGCCACCAGGCGCAGACGAACAGCACGCCGAACAGCAGCAGGCCGAGCTCCGTCCAGACCTCGACGAAGCTTTGGACCCAGGACGGCATGTCGTGGGCGAAGTCGGTGATGTTGCGGTAGAGCTCACTATCCATGGTGACGGACAGTATGAATGATGACGGAGGGGCGACCGCGAGCCGACCACTCGATGACCGGTGGGCGGCCGGAAGGTGCCGCGCGGACGGCCGCTGCCGCCGCCCGGGAAGCGCGAGCCCGCCACCCCCGGGTTGCGGAAACCCTCCTCCGGGATGATGATCCGCAAAACTTGCCCACAGTGGCGGCGGGTGGGGCCGGAGTTGGCGCCGATCTCTCGTAAGGTTCGGTGCGTGGGATCACTGCGCAATCCGGTCGGGCCGCTTCCCTCCTCCATCTACTGGCGACGGAGGGCAGTCGCGCTGTCCTTGATCGCGTTGCTCGCCGTCCTTGTGCTGTGGGCCGTCACCTCCGGGGGCGGCAGCGGGAACAAGGGGAGCGGCACCAACAAGGGTCCCGATCCCACGCATTCGATCACCCCGGGCCCCTCCGGTTCGGGCCCCGCCATCAGCACCGCGCCGGGTGGCCGCGACCAGTCGGGCGGTTCGGGCGGTTCCGGGGGCTCGGGCGGCTCGGGCGGTTCCGGTGGCGGCAACTCCGCCGACGGCGGTGCGGGTACGGGTTCGGGCGGCGCGGCGGGGTCCGACTCCGGTACGGGCGGCGGGAGTTCGGGCGGTTCCGGTGGCGGCGGCGGTGCGGGGGTCCGGGTGCCGGCCGGGTCGAGTGTGCCGACCTGTGCGCCGGGGGCGCTGACCTTGACCCTGCGCAGCACCAAGACGTCCTACGAGCCGGGGGAGAAGCCGCGCATCGAGGTCGTGCTCAAGAACAACGCGTCGTCGGCGTGCAAGGCGGATCTCGGGCCCAAGGAGGCGGTGGTGACGGTGACGTCCGCCGGCAACGACCGGGTGTGGTCCACGCAGGACTGTGCGGCGGGTGACTCCGGGGCGTTCTTCCAGGTTCCGGGTGCCGCGGCCATCACGCATACGGTGGAGTGGGACCGGTCCACGTCCGTGCCGGGCTGTGCGACGCCCTCCGGGGGGGTGGTGGGGCCCGGCACGTACCTGGTCGAGGCCCACGTCCCCGGCCTCCCCGTAGCCCGAGCCTCCTTCGCCCTGTCCAAGGACTAGGGGGTGTCTGGTGGACCATGGCCGGGGGCGCGGCGTCTGGCACGGCACCTCGCGGCGTTGCCGAATCGCCCCGATAGCTCCGCTATCGAGACGCTCCGGCGCCTTGCGATGCACCGCACCAGACGCCGCGCCCTGACCGACCCTGATCCACCAGACACCCCCTAGCCCCGGGGCCCTTCAGGCGCGAATGGGGTCAGCTTTCACGCGCGGGCCGTGGGTGGCTGGTCGCGCAGTTCCCCGCGCCCCTGACTGTTCGGCGCTGGCCCGCACCGGCAACCCCAGCCCATCCGGGATGAACCCCGGGAACCCCGGCTGCGGGTCGTGCTGGGCTGGTCGCGCAGTTCCCGGTGCCCCTGACTGTTCGGCGCTGGCCCGTACGGGCAACCTCAGCCCGTCCGGCGATTGAGGACGAGGCCGTTCAGGCCGAACGGGGTCTGGGGCGGAGCCCCAGGGACCTCGGCTGCGGGCCGTGGGTGGCTGGTCGCGCAGTTCCCCGCGCCCCTTGGCGGGGCTTGTGCTGGCCCGCACCGGCAACCTCAGCCCGTCCGGCGATTGAGGACGAGCGCGTTCAGCGCGATCGGGGTCTGGGGCGGAGCCCCAGGGCGCCTGCGGGCCGTGCGTGGCTGGGCGCGCAGTTCCCCGCGCCCCTGGCGGGGCTGGGGGTTGGCCCGGGTGGAGTTAATTGGCTACCCCGGCGGAGCTATACGTAGCGCTCCAGGATGGAGGACTCGGCCAGGCGGGACAGGCCTTCCCGGACGCTCCGGGCCCGCGCCTCCCCGACCCCGTCGACGGTCTGAAGATCGTCCACGGACGCGGCAAGCAGCTTCTGCAACCCCCCGAAGTGCTCGACCAGCCGCTCGATGATCGCCCCCGGCAGCCGCGGCACCTTCGCCAGCAGCCGGTACCCCCGCGGGGACACCGCCGAGTCCAGCGTCTCGGGCGAGCCGCTGTAGCCCAACGCCCGTGCCACTATGGGCAGTTCGAGCAGTTCCGCGTGCGTGAGGTCGTTGAGCTCGCGCAGCGCCTCGTCCACCGTCCGCGACCGCTTGGGCGTGGGCTCGGGCACGTAGTCCCGTACGACCAGCTCCCGCTCGGGCTCGACCCCGGCGATCAGCTCGTCCAGCTGGAGCGAGAGCAGCCGCCCGTCCGTGCCGAGCTCCACCACGTACTCCGCGATCTCGGTCGCGATGCGCCGCACCATCTCCAGACGCTGGGCCACCGCCGTCACGTCCCGGACCGTCACCAGGTCCTCGATCTCCAGCGCGGAGAGCGTGCCGGCCACCTCGTCAAGGCGGAGCTTGTACCGCTCCAGGGTCGCCAGCGCCTGGTTCGCGCGGGACAGGATCGCCGCCGACTCCTCCAGGACCCGGCGCTCCCCGTTCACGTACAGCGCGATCAGCCGCATGGACTGGCTGACCGACACCACGGGGTAATTGCACTGCTTGGAGACCCGGTCCGCCGTGCGGTGCCGGGTGCCGGTCTCATCGGTGGGGATGTCCGCGTCCGGCACGAGCTGCACGCCGGCCCGGTGGATCTTGGTGATGTCCTTGTCGAGGACCAGCGCGCCGTCGAGCTTGCACAGCTCGCGCAGCCGCGTCGCCGCGAACTCGACGTCCAGGACGAAGCCGCCCGTGCACATCGAGTCGACGGTCTTGTCGAGGCCGAGCACGATGAGACCGCCGGTGTTGCCGCGCAGGATGCGCTCCAGGCCGTCGCGGAGCGCGGTGCCGGGCGCGACGGCACTGAGCGCGGCGCGCATCAGTCCTTCGTTACCGGAGCCCGCGCCGGACTTTCCGGGTGATGATGCCCGGTCGTTGGCTGCCACTGCACTCCTCCGGTGTTGCTCATACGGCGCGTACTGCTCGCGTACTGCTGGCGTACTGCTCGTACGGACGGGCGAGACCAGGGCAAAGTCTACCGGCGCGGCTACTCCTCCCGTGGGGCCTGTGCACGACGCCCACGGGGGAGCACCCGCAGCGCGTCCCCCATGTCGGCGACTTCCGTGACCTTCATACCGGCGGGGACCCTGCCCGGGTCGCTCGGCACCAGGGCGTGCGTGAAGCCGAGCCGGTGCGCCTCGGCCAGTCTGCGCTGGACGCCGGTGACCCTTCTGACCTCGCCCGCGAGGCCCACCTCGCCGATCGCGACCAGATTCTTCGGCAGCGGGGTGTCGCTCGCGGCCGACGCCAGCGCCAGCGCGATCGCGAGGTCGGCGGCGGGCTCGGAGAGCTTCACCCCGCCCACCGTCGCGCTGTAGATGTCGCGCTTGCCGAGCGCGGTGATGCGGCCGCGCTGTTCGAGCACGGCCAGCATCATCGAGACGCGGGAGGTCTCAAGACCCGAGGTGGTGCGGCGCGGTGAGGGGATCTGCGAGTCGACCGTGAGCGCCTGCACCTCGGCGACCAGCGGGCGCCGGCCCTCCAGGGTGACGGTCAGACAGGTGCCCGGCACCGCCACGTCGCGCCGGGTCAGGAACAGACCGCTGGGGTCGGCGAGTCCGATGATGCCCTCGTCGTGCAGCTCGAAGCAGCCGACCTCGTCCGTCGCGCCGTAGCGGTTCTTGACGCCCCGGACCAGACGCAGGCGCGCGTGCCGGTCGCCCTCGAAGGACAGCACCACGTCCACCAGGTGCTCAAGGAGGCGGGGGCCCGCGATCGCGCCGTCCTTGGTGACATGGCCGACCAGGAGCGTGGACATGCCGCGCTCCTTGGAGGCGCGGATCAGCGCGCCCGCGACCTCGCGGACCTGCGCCATGCCGCCGGGCGCGCCGTCGATCTCGGGTGAGGCGACGGTCTGCACGGAGTCGAGCACGAGCAGGGAGGGCTTGACCGCGTCGAGGTGGCCGAGCACGGCGGACAGGTCGGTCTCGGCGGCCAGATAGAGGTGGTCGTCGATGGCCTTGATGCGGTCGGCGCGCATCCTGACCTGGCTCGCCGACTCCTCGCCCGTGATGTAGAGCGTGCGGTGGTCCTCGCTCGCCGCCTTGGCCGCCACGTCAAGGAGCAGCGTGGACTTGCCGACGCCGGGCTCGCCCGCGAGCAGCACGACCGCGCCGGGCACGAGACCGCCGCCGAGCACCCGGTCGAGCTCGTCCACACCGGTGCTGCGGGCGGTCGCCTGGCGGCCGTCCACCTGGCCGATGGGGAGCGCGGCCGTGGAGACCCGGCCGGCCGCCGTGGTGCGCACCGCGGGCGCGCCGTACTCCTCGACCGTCCCCCACGCCTGGCACTCGGGGCAACGGCCGAGCCACTTGGCGGTGGTCCAGCCGCATTCGGTGCAGCGGTAGGACGGCCGGTCCTTCGCGGATTTCGTACGGGCAGCCATGGCGTCACCGTATAGGGCCCCACTGACAAGGCAGCCAACGCAGCCAAGCCGCCAGCGCCGCCAGCGCCACCGACGCCGCCGGGGCGGCCGCCCAGGGCCGTCGCACGGGGCCGTCGCACGGGCCGGGGGAGCGTCACCCCGCCCGCCTGCGCCCGTGTGCGCCCTGCGTGAGGGATCTGCCATCAAATGCTGCGGAATTCCCGATTCCTGTCCCCTTTTGAGGGATACGTTCACCCGTAAGGATTAAAAGTACTCAACCGGTACGAAGAACCCCTCATGCTGCCCCTACGGTCGCACGCGTGACGAGCAGCAGACTGGATCAACCAGCGCACAACACCGGCGCACACCGGGCGCAGCGCCGTGCGCCCCGTACGTTGGCCCAGCGCCCGCCCGCGCGGTACGAGGCCTACCTCGACGGTCTGTTCACGTACTGCCTCTCCGTCCTGTGCGACCACGACGAGGCGACCGCCGCCCTCGGTGACCTGCTGGCCGTCTCCGAGCGCCAGTACGCGCGCTGCCCGGCGGGCGAGGCCGAACGCCGGGCGTGGCTGTACGCGCTCGCCCGCTGGGCCTGTCTGCGCAAGCTCGCCGAGCGCAGGCGCAACCGGCAGGGCGCCCACACCGGCCGCACCGCCGATGAGACGCCGGCCGTGGAGGTCCCCGAGCAGGAGCGGGAGCGCCGCCGCGGTGAACTGGCCCTGCTCGCCTGGCCCGAGGCGGCCGGCACCACCCCCGAGCAGCGCGAAGCGCTCGAACTCGCGGTCCGCCACCAGCTCGGCGCCCGCGAGGTCGCCTCGGTGCTCGGCATGAACTACCCGGCCGCGCGCGAACTGCTCGCGGCGGGCGCCTGCGAGGTCGAGCGGACCCGGGCCGCCCTCGCCGTCGTCGAGATGGGCGGCTGCCCCGCCGTCGCCCAACTCACCGGAGACCACGAGGTGTTGCTGTCGGCCGCGCTCCGCCGCGAACTGGTGCGCCACGTCGACGACTGCCCCCGCTGCCGCCGCGCCGCCGAACGCGCGGGCGCCGACGGGCCCTGGCCCGGCTCGACGGTCACGCCGGCCGCGCTGCCGCTGGCCGAGGCGCCGAGGGCCGCCGCACAGGCGGCGATGCTGCACGTGCCACGGGCGCGCGGCGGCGCCCCGCGCTTCGACCGCGCCGGGTTCCCGATGGACCCCAAGGACCGGGCCGCCCGGCGCGACCGGCTGCGGGCACGGGCGGTGACCACCACCGTCGTAGCGACCGTCGTCGCGGCCCCCGTCTTCGCGCTCTGGGCCGCCTACCGGGGCGCCCCCTCGACCGGCGAACCGGAGGGCGGCGCGAAGGTCACCGCCAGCGAGGCCGACAACCCCGCCGGGCTCACCGGCCGCCCCGCCGACCGCTACGAGAACGCGGGCAACGCGCGCAACGCGCCCGACACCCGCTTCACCGCCGGCAGCCGCACCCCCGACGTCTCGGTCGAGGTCATCAGCCCCACCACCGCCCCCGAGGGCCCGGCCAGGCTCGCGGTCGCGGCGAGTTCGGCGGGCGACACCACCGTCCTGACCCTGACCTCCACGGGCGGCGCGCCGGTCGACTGGTCGCTGCGCGCCCGGGCCGGCTGGCTGGTGTTCAGCCAGAGCGCGGGCAGGCTGGCCCCGGGCGCAACCGTCACCGTCTACATCCGCGTCGATCGCGGCAGCGAACCGCACCACGCCTGGTCGGCGCGGGTCGAGGTGGCCCCCACGGGCGCGACGATCCGCATCAGCGGCGACGGCACGCCCGTCGTGACACCGTCCTCGCCCGACCCGGGCGGCCCCGGCGACCCGGGCAGCACCGGCCACCCCGGCCCGCCCGGATCCAGCGCGCCCCCCACCCACCCCACCGGCACACCGGGCAGCCCGACCCCCACGCCGACCGCGACACCACCGAGCCAGAGCCCCACCCCGACAGCCTCGGCCACCCCCACCCAGACCCCGCCGTCAGCCACCCCCAGCAGCTGAACGGGCCCGTCCCGAACGGGAGTTACCGCTTGGGATCAGCCGGGTGCGGCGCGACCAGCGGAAGCTGCGAGGCGAGCCGCGCCTCGCACTGCTCGACCAGGACGGCGTACGCCGCAGGGCCCATCAGCTCGGTCAGCTCCGGCCGGTACGTGACGTACACCGGCTCGCCCGCGCCATGGGCCGACGTCGCCGACGTGCACCACCAGTGCAGGTCGTGACCGCCGGGACCCCAGCCGCGACGGTCGTACTCGCCGATGGAGACCTGGAGCACCTTGGTGTCGTCGGGCCGCTCGATCCAGTCGTACGTCCTGCGCACCGGCAGCTGCCAGCAGACGTCCGGCTTGGTCTCAAGGGGCTCCTTGCCCTCCTTGAGGGCGAGGATGTGCAGCGAGCAGCCCATGCCGCCCGCGAACCCCGGCCGGTTCTGGAAGATGCACGAGCCCTGCCAGCGGCGGGTCTGGCGGTCGCCGTCCTCGTCGGTCTGGATCCAGCCCGTCTCGGTGCCGACGTCGTGGAACTGCCACAGCTCGGGAGTGAGCCGCGCCACATGCCCGGCCACGCGCTTCTCGTCGTCCTCGTCGGAGAAGTGGGCGCCGAGCGTGCAGCATCCGTCGTCGGCCCGGCCCGCCTCGATGCCCTGGCAGCCGCTGCCGAAGACGCAGGTCCACCGTGAGGTGAGCCACGTCAGGTCGCAGCGGAAGACCTGCTCGTCGTCGGCGGGGTCGGGGAACTCGACCCAGGCGCGCGGGAAGTCCAGTCCCTGCTCGTCCTGGGCCCTCGTCTGCTCGCCCCGCGACAGCTTCGCGGGGTTCTTCGGGGCTTTGGCTTTGCCCGGCTTCGCCTTTTTCGTCTCTGGCACCCCTCAAGCGTATGTCCGAGGGCGTCCGCGCAGGCGCAGTAGCGTTCGGTCCATGAGACTCGGAGTCCTCGATGTGGGGTCGAACACGGTTCATCTGCTGGTGGTGGACGCGCACGCCGGTGCCGCGCCGCTGCCCGCGCACTCGCACAAGGCCGAGCTGCGCCTGGCCGAACTCCTCGACGAGGGCGGCGCCATCGGACCCGAGGGCATCGACCGGCTCGTCGCCACGATCGGCGAGGCCCTGCTCGCCGCCGAGGACAAGGGCGTCCAGGAACTGCTCCCCTTCGCGACCTCCGCCGTGCGCGAGGCCAGCAACGCCGACCTCGTCACCGCCCGCGTCCGCGAGGAGACCGGCGTCGATCTGGGCGTGCTGTCCGGCGAGGAGGAGGCGCGGCTCACCTTCCTCGCGGCGCGCCGCTGGTACGGCTGGTCGGCCGGGAAGCTGCTGCTGCTCGACATCGGCGGGGGCTCGCTCGAAGTGGCGTACGGCATCGACGAGGAGCCCGACGCGGCGGTCTCGCTGCCGCTCGGCGCGGGGCGACTGACCGGCGGCTGGCTGCCCGGCGACCCGCCCGACCCCGCCGACGTGCGGGCCCTTCGCCGGCACGTACGGGCGCAAATCGCCGGAACGGTGGGGGAGTTCGCGCGCTCGGGCCGCCCCGACCACGTCGTCGCGACGTCCAAGACGTTCAAGCAGCTCGCGCGGATCGCGGGGGCCGCGCGCTCCAGCGAGGGCGCCTATGTGCAGCGCACCCTGAGCCGCGCGTCCCTTGAGGAGTGGGTGCCCAAGCTCGCCGCCATGACCAGCGAGCAGCGCGCCAGGCTCCCCGGAGTCTCGGTGGGCCGGGCGCCGCAGCTGCTCGCGGGCGCGCTGGTGGCGGAGGGCGCGATGGACCTGTTCGCGGTCGACGAACTGGAGGTCTGCCCCTGGGCGCTGCGCGAGGGCGTGATCCTGCGGCACCTGGACCACCTGCCGGCGGGGTGAGCACGGGGGCGGGCCGGACCCGGAGTCAGTGGCGAGTGTGACGTTCGTCGGTCTCGCAGGACCGCCTCCCCTCCCGGCGGCGGGGGCCCGTACGCTGTCTGCGTGGCAGAACCAGTGGTGCGCATCCCGGATGCGAAGGTCGCCCTGTCCACGGCGTCGGTCTATCCGGAGTCGACAGCGACGGCCTTCGAGATCGCCGCACGCCTGGGCTACGACGGCGTCGAGGTCATGGTCTGGACCGACCCCGTCAGCCAGGACATCGAAGCCCTGCGGCGGCTCTCCGACTATCACCAGGTGCCGATCCTGGCCGTCCACGCGCCGTGTCTGCTGATCACCCAGCGGGTCTGGTCCACCGACCCGTGGGTGAAGCTCCAGCGGGCGAGGGCGGCGGCGGAGAAGCTGGGCGCGTCGGCGGTGGTGGTCCACCCGCCCTTCCGCTGGCAGCGTCAGTACTCCCGCGACTTCGTCAACGGGATCTGGCGTATGCATGACGAGACGGACGTCAGATTCGCCGTTGAGAACATGTACCCGTGGCGCTACCGGGACCGCGAAATGCTCGCGTACGCACCCGACTGGGACGTGACGAAGGACGACTACCGGCACTTCACCATCGACCTGTCGCACGCCGCGACCTCCCGTACGGACGCGATGGCCATGGTCGACCGCATGGGCGACCGGCTCGCCCACGTCCACCTCGCGGACGGGCGCGGCTCGGCCAAGGACGAGCACCTGGTGCCGGGCCGCGGCACCCAGCCCTGCGCGGAACTGCTGGAGCGGCTGGCCCTGACCGGCTTCGACGGACACGTCGTCATCGAGGTCAACACGCGCCGCGCCATGTCCGCCGCCGAACGAGAGGCCGACCTGTCGGAGGCCCTGGCCTTCACCCGCCTACACCTGGCCTCAGCCCCGGCCCACAGAGCCTGAACCCACGCCACCCGGCCCCGGGCCAAGTGGTCAAGGGGCGCGGGGAACTGCGCGCCCAGCCACCAGCCGGCCCGCAGACAGGGGACAACCAATCCGCTGCCTTCACAGCGCCACCCGGCCCCGGGCCAAGTGGTCAAGGGGCGCGGGGAACTGCGCGCCCAGCCACCAGCCGGCCCGCAGACAGGGGACAACCAATCCGCTGCC
>NZ_JBIAGO010000012.1:0-7898 GCF_042869775.1 Streptomyces sp. NPDC006711 | reverse complement strand
GCCTTCACAGCGACACCCGGCCCCGGGCCGAGTGGTTAAGGGGCGCGGGGAACTGCGCGCCCAGCCACCAGCCGGCCCGCAGGCGACGGGCAACCCCGATCCCTCCCTCTCCCCCGGAGGGTTTAGGGAAGGGGCGGGGAGGGGCCAAGAACCGGGGTCTGGGGCAGAGCCCCAGCAACCCAGCCCCCCGCGCCGCGCCAGGGGCCACATGCCGAACCCCCCGTCCCGCCATCCGGACAACCTGTCCAGACCCTGGAGCCCGGCGTAGGCTCACAGCAGAGCACCCGCACACCTAGGAGACGAGCGACGATGCCCGAGCTGAGGTCCCGCACAGTCACCCACGGCCGCAACATGGCAGGCGCCCGCGCCCTGATGCGAGCCTCCGGTGTAGCGAGCGAGGACATCGGCAAGCCGATCATCGCCGTGGCGAACAGCTTCACCGAGTTCGTGCCGGGCCACACCCACCTCGCCCCGGTGGGAAGGATCGTCTCCGAGGCGATCCACAAGGCCGGCGCCGTCCCCCGCGAGTTCAACACCATCGCCGTGGACGACGGCATCGCGATGGGCCACGGCGGCATGCTCTACAGCCTCCCCTCCCGCGACCTCATCGCGGACAGCGTGGAGTACATGGTCGAAGCCCACTGCGCCGACGCCCTGATCTGCATCTCCAACTGCGACAAGATCACCCCGGGCATGCTGATGGCGGCCCTGCGCCTCAACATCCCCACCGTCTTCGTCTCCGGCGGCCCGATGGAGTCCGGCAAGGCGACCCTGGTCGACGGCACGGTCCGTACGCTCGACCTGGTCGACGCCATCTCGGACGCGGTCAACGACAAGATCTCCGACGCGGACATCCTCCGCATCGAGGAGAACGCCTGCCCGACCTGCGGCTCCTGTTCCGGCATGTTCACGGCCAACTCCATGAACTGCCTGACCGAGGCGATCGGCCTGAGCCTCCCCGGCAACGGTTCGGTCCTGGCCACCCACACCGCCCGCCGCGCCCTGTACGAGAACGCCGCCCGCACGGTCGTCGAGATCACCAAGCGCCACTACGAGCAGGACGACCACTCCGTCCTGCCCCGCTCCATCGCCACCCGCGCCGCGTTCGAGAACGCCATGGCGCTGGACATCGCGATGGGCGGCTCCACCAACACGATCCTGCACCTGCTGGCCGCCGCCCAGGAGGCCGAGCTCGACTACGGCCTGAGCGACATGGACGCCGTCAGCCGCCGCGTCCCCTGCCTGGCCAAGGTCGCCCCGAACGTCGCCAAGAACCGTACGTACTACATGGAGGACGTGCACCGCGCCGGCGGCATCCCCGCCATCCTCGGCGAGCTGTACCGCGCGGGCCTGCTCAACGAGGACGTCCACACCGTCCACTCCCGCTCCATCAAGGAATGGCTGGACGCCTGGGACGTGCGCGGAGGCTCCCCGTCCCCCGAGGCCGTCGAACTGTGGCACGCGGCCCCCGGCTGCGTCCGCTCGGCGACCGCCTTCTCGCAGTCCGAGCGCTGGGACACCCTGGACACCGACGCCGCCGAAGGCTGCATCCGCGACGCGGCGCACGCGTACAGCAAGGACGGCGGCCTCGCGGTCCTGCGCGGCAACCTCGCCGAGGACGGCTGCGTCGTGAAGACGGCCGGCGTCGACGAGTCGATCTGGACCTTCGAGGGCCCGGCCGTCGTCTGCGAGTCGCAGGAAGAAGCCGTCGACAAGATCCTCACGAAGCAGATCACGCACGGCGATGTCGTGGTGATCCGTTACGAGGGTCCCAAGGGCGGCCCCGGCATGCAGGAGATGCTGTACCCGACGTCGTTCCTCAAGGGCCGGGGTCTCGGCAAGACCTGCGCCCTGGTCACCGACGGCCGCTTCTCCGGCGGCACCTCGGGCCTGTCCATCGGCCACGCCTCGCCCGAGGCCGCGTCCGGCGGCACCATCGCGCTCGTCGAGGACGGCGACCGCGTCCGGATCGACATCCCCAACCGTACGATCGAACTCCTGGTGTCCGAGGCCGAGTTGGCGAGCCGCCGCGAGGCGCTGAACGGGGTGTACGCCCCGAAGAACCGCGAGCGCAAGGTGTCCGCCGCGCTGCGCGCCTACGCCGCGATGGCCACCAGCGCCGACCGCGGCGCGGTCCGCGACGTGTCCAGGCTGGGCTGACGCCGCCGCCGGCCACGCACCTTCACATGACGCCCCGTCATGATCGCTCCTGACGGGGCGTCATCTCTGTCGGGGCGTCACCAACTCCCCACATCCCCTGGATCGACCGCGAAGACCGACCCGTCGGGAGAGGTGGCGTACACCCGGCCCCCGGCCGCGAGCGGCGCGGCGAGCGCCGGGGTGAAGGTGTAACGGCCCATGTTCATCCGGGGGTTGGTCTGCCCGGCCAGCGCGCCCTTGCGTGCGTCGAAGACGAGCAGCCGCCCGTCCGCACCCGTCAGATACACCCGGCCCCCCGAGGCGACCGGCCGCGACGTGCGCGCCAGTCCCGTGTCGAGCCGCCACGACTCGCCGCCGCGCACCGAGTCGACCGCCACCAGTGTCCCGCCCGCCCCGAAGAGATAGACGGTGTCCTGGTCGACGCCTGCCTGCGCCTGGTCGAGCGGGGTCGTCAGCGCGGTGCGCCGGACGGAGTGCGTGGCGGCGTCGAGGCGTACGACGGCCGTGGTGAAGCCGCCGGCGTCGGTCGCCAGCAGGAACACCGCACCGCCGCTCGCCGAGACGGGCCGCAGCCGTCCTTGCGCCCGGGCCTGCCCGCGCACGGCACCGGTCGCGGGATCGACAGCGGTCACCGAGGTCGAGGCGCCGTCGGCGGAAGGCGTCACGGCATAGGCGGCGGCGCCGTCCCCGGACACCACCCACTGGGACCGCGCGCCGCCCACCGGGGCGCGCCATTTCTCCTTGCCCGTCAGGGAGTTGAGCGCGGTGATGTGCCCGTCCGCCGTGGTGAGCAGCACGACCGCGCCCGCGGGACGCACCCCCGAGTACGCCGACACGTCGAAGGACCACACCTGCTTGCCGGTCGCCGCGTCGTACGCGCGCAACGGCTGACGCGGGGCCCGCGCCAGCACGACGCCGCCCGCAACCGCAGGGGCGTACTCGTCCGAAAGGGACCGGCCCCCCGCCCCCGGCACCGACCACACCGTCTTCCCGCTGACGGCGTCGAGCCGGGCCAGCGCGACCCCGGGCGCGGAGCAGTACAGCGCGCCGCCGCCCTCGCCGCCCTCGCCGCCCGAGCAGAACGCCGTACGGTCCTCGCCGTCGCCGGCGCCGCCCGGCTCCAGCCGGGTCTGCCAGGGACGGAACCGGGCCGCGTCGTGCTGTTCGGGCGCGGCCCGCGTCCCCGTGCCGTCGGGCATCGCGCGGACGGCGGCCGCGCCCGCGCCGAGCACACCGACGAGCGCGATCGACGCGGCGGCCCAGCGTGCGCGGCGGGGGAACCGGCCGGGGAAGCGGCCGGAAAAGGGGACGCCGCCGGCCAGGGCGCCGGGCAGGATCCCCCTGGGCCGGACGCGTCCGGACGAGCCGGGGGCGGCGGACACCTCAAACGCGCCGGCCCCCTCGACGCCGGTTCCGCCCCCGCCCCCGCCCTCACCCCCGCCTCCGCCCCCGCCTTCCGACGGAACGGGATTGCGGAACACCTGGGTGGGGATGGACGCCTCGGAGCCGTACGCCGCCGACCGCAGCGCCGACATCAGCTCGTCCGGGGTGGGCCGGTCGCCGGGTTCCTTGGCGAGACAGCCGCGAAGGACGGACACCAGATCCTCGGGCACCCCGGCCAAGTCCGGCTCGTTGTGCACCACTTGATAGGCGACGATGTAATGCGACTCGGAGTCGAAGGGCCCCCGGCCGGTCGCGGCGTGCACGAGCACCGCGCCCATCGCGAACACGTCGGCGGCGGGTCCGACGTCCCGGGGCCGCTGGAACTGCTCGGGCGCCATGAACGGCGGAGTGCCGATCAGCTTGCCGGTCTCGGTCCGCAGATCACTGTCGTACGGACGCGAGATCCCGAAGTCGATGACCTTGGGCCCGTCGGCCGCGAGCAGCACATTGCTGGGCTTCAGGTCGCGGTGCACGACCCCGGCCCGGTGGATGTCGCGCAGCGCCTCGGCGAGCCCGGCACCGAGCCGGCGTACCTCGGTGGCCGGCAACGGGCCGCTGTCCTTGACTCGTTGGGCGAGCGTGAGCCCCGGAATGTGCACGGTGGCCATCCAGGGCCGCTCGGCGTCGGGATCGGCGTCCACGACGGACGCGGTGAAGGCGCCGCTGACCCGCCGGGCCGCCGACACCTCCTGGCGGAACCGCGCCCGGAATTCCGGATCGGCGGCGTGCTGGGCGTGCACGACCTTGACGGCGAGCCGCATGCCGGAGGGAGACGTGGCCAGATGCACCACCCCCATGCCCCCGGAGCCGAGGACGGATTCCAGCCGGTACGCCCCGACGGATTCCGGATCATCGGCACCGGGCGCCCCGAACCCGATACTGCGCGGCGACGCCATGGCCGACCCCCGTGTGTCCGTTGTACGCACGCGTCGACGGAGCCTAGTCGATGACGGGTGCGGTCCCGATGGGGCTTGCTAGCCTGCGTGTTGCACACAGAGTGAAGCCAATGGGGGAGACAACCATGACCGCGGAATCGGCCGAAAACACTGCCTCGGCGTCGCTGGGGGCGCGCCGCTACCCGGTGGCCCCGGGCGTCGAACTGAATGTACGCAGCGGCCCCGGCACGGACTACACGATCGTCGACACCCTGGACCTCGGCGCCTCGGTCCCGGTGAACTGCCAGACCCCGGGTACGCGCGTCTCGGGCCCGTACGGCACCTCGAACATCTGGGACAACATCGGCAACGGCCGCTACGTCTCGGACGCATATGTGAAGACGGGCAGTGACGGCTACGTGGCGCAGCGCTGCGGCTAGGGGGTGTCTGGTGGATCCTGTCCGGGGCGCGGGATGCGCCCGGCCCCGGAGCGCCCAGGGATAATCGGCTGCATGAGCGAGCACACGGGCGAGAGCGCCGACGCCGGCAAGCGGGGCGGGGACGCCGGGGCGGGGACGGCGGGTCCCCGGCCCGAGCTCATCCGTTTCTACGGCACGACCTGGGTCGACCACGACGGCGGATACGGACTGCGCCGGATCGGCACGGCGGCCGGCTCGCTCGCGGCGGCGGTGGCGGCGTGCTTCGTCCTGCGCTTCGCCTACGAGGGGCTGCAACTCGCCGACACCGGCACGTTCGTGAACGTCCTGGTCGTGGTGATGTTCGCGATCTGTAGCGCGCTGGCCTTCCGCAAGACGTGGGAGGGCTTCTCCGCCCGCCCCGCCGACCCGGACGCGGACCGCTCCCTCCAGGGTCTCAAGGCGATCGGCTTCATCGGCTCCCTGCTCGCCTACTTCTTCCGCACCTTCACCGAGGCCCCGGGCGAGGGCCTGCGCCGCGCGGAGTACGAGACCTCCCGCGCCCAGTACGAGCGCCGCCGCGCCACCCGGACGGGTAACCCGTCCACCCGCAAGAAGCCGAAGCGGAAGTAACGCGGAAGCGGGAGTAACGCGGAAGCGAAGGCACGCGGGAGCGAAGGCACGCGAACGCGGAAGCACGCGGGAGCGGGGCGAAAGCAGCAGGCGGGCGCGGGGCGAAAGCAGCGGGAGCGGGAGAGGGAGCCGTCGCGGGAGCAGGCGCGCGAACAGGACGCGCGTGGCGTAAATATGCCCGCCGCCCGCACCCCGCGCGGCAGACTCGGCCCCATGACGACTCCCGCGCCGCCCACCCGAGCCCACTCCTTCAACGCCGCGGCGGCCCAGTACGCCGCGAACCGCCCCTCCTACCCCCAGCTCCTCCTGGACACCCTGGAGGAACTGGCTGGGCGTCCTTTGAAGGGCGCCCGGGTCGCCGACATCGGGGCAGGCACCGGCATCGCGAGCGCCCTGCTGCACGCCCGGGGCGCGCGGGTCACGGCGGTGGAGCCGGGCGGGGGCATGGCCGCCCAGTTCCGCGCGAGCCACCCCGGCATCCCCCTCGTGCGCGGCGACGGCGACCGCCTCCCTCTGGCCACCGCGTCCGCCGACTTCCTCACCTACGCCCAGGCCTGGCACTGGACCGACCCCGCGAAGGCGGCCCCGGAAGCCCGTCGCGTGCTGCGCCCCGGCGGCGCGCTCGCCCTGTGGTGGAACATCACCGACCACACCGCGCCGTGGCTCGCCGACCAGGACGCCCGCATCCGGGACCACCTCGGCGTCGACGTCTCGGCGGAGCAGCGCGCGGTCGCCGCCGGGAACGGCAGCGGCCCCACCGAACGCGGCGAGCACCCCTGGGTCGACCTCCCCGGCCTGACCTTCACGGAACGCCGCATCCCGCACTCCCGCACGGTCCCGCTCGCCACCCACCTGGCGAACCTGGGCAGCCACTCGGCGTTCCTGGTCCTCGGCGAGGAGCGGACGAACGCGTTCATGACCAGGGAGCGGGCCCTGCTGAGCGAGCTCTTCCCGGACGGCATGGTCGAGGAGCGGTACGTCGTCCATCTGCGCCTGGCCCTGAACTGAACGCCCCCAGGGCCCGACCGAAGAGGACCCACCCGTACCGGAGCCACCCATACCGCCCTTCGGACACCCCCGCCCGCCCCGGCGCCCCGGTGCGAGGATGACGTCACGAACCCCGCACCACCTGGAGGGTGACCGCATGACCCAGACCGTCGCAGTCCTCGGCACCGGCAAGATCGGCGAGGCTCTGCTCAGCGGAATGATCCGGGCCGGCTGGCACCCGGCACACCTCCTCGTGACCGCCCGCCGCCCGGAACGCGCCAAGGAACTCCACACCCGCTACGGCGTCGACGCGGTCACCAACGCCGAGGCCGCCCAGCGCGCCGACACCTTGATCCTCGCCGTGAAGCCCCAGGACATGGGCAGCCTCCTGGACGAACTCGCCCCCCATTTGGCGAGCGACCGTCTGGTGGTCAGCGCGGCGGCGGGCATCCCCAGCTCGTTCATCGAGGCCCGCCTCGCCTCCGGCACCCCGGTCGTCCGCGTCATGCCGAACACCCCGGTCCTGGTGGACGAGGGCATGTCCGTGATCAGCGCCGGCAGCCACGCGACCCAGGACCACCTCGCCCATACGGAGGAGATCTTCGGCGGCGTCGGCAAAACCCTGCGCGTACCGGAGTCCCAGCAGGACGCGGCGACCGCCCTGTCCGGCTCGGGCCCGGCGTACTTCTACTACCTGGTCGAGGCGATGACGGACGCCGGCATCCTCCTCGGCCTGCCCCGCGCCCAGGCGTACGACCTGATCGTGCAGTCCGCGATCGGAGCGGCCGTGATGCTCCGCGACAGCGGCGAGCATCCCGTGAAGCTCCGAGAGGCCGTCATGTCCCCGGCGGGCACGACGATCAGCGCGATCCGCGAACTGGAGAACCACGGGGTACGGGCCGCGCTGATCGCCGCCCTGGAAGCGGCCCGCGACCGCAGCCGCGAGCTGGCCTCCGGCACCGGCTGACGCCCGGGCCCCGCGCGCCCCACCCGGCCAAAGCCCGAGGTCAGCGCCGCGCGGGGCAGCTGTCCCGGCAGAGGCCCGTGGCCCTCGGGCGGGGCCTGGCCGAGGGTTGACACGGCCATCCCCGGTACGTAATGTTCTCCGAGTTGTCCGACGTGAGCGCCGACCCCGGTCGGTCCCCGGACAGCCATTCCGCACCAACCACTTCTTATGAACGACACCTCGTCGTCTCATTTTTCGTGCGCTTTTGCGAAATGAGGAATCCGCGTTCGAGGACGCGCCCCCGATTGGCGTCGGGGGCCAGGATTCCGCTAATGTCTCACTCGTCGGAACGGCCCAACAGCCGGGAAGACAAGCCGACTTGGCCCCGGGAGACCGGGAATCGGGTCCGAAAGGATCTGATAGAGTCGGAGCCGCCGG
>NZ_JBIAGO010000011.1:140281-227771 GCF_042869775.1 Streptomyces sp. NPDC006711 | reverse complement strand
CTCGATAGCGGAGCTATCGGGGCGATTCGGCAACGCCGCGAGGTGCCGTGCCAGACGCCGCGCCCCCGGCCATGGTCCACCAGACACCCCCTAGGTGGGCGATGGTAGTAAGCGCTTTCTACAGGGAGGGACGCTAGCCTGCGCACAGCGCCTCGGACAAGAGGCCGAAAGCTTGAACGGCCGGGCGGTGGTCCGACCTCGGCCCGGGCGTGCGTGCCCGGGGCGCGGGCGGCGCGGCGCGACCGGGCCGGCCGCGGTTCGACCACGGCCCCGATCGGTGCGGAGGCAGAGATGACAGCGACCCTGGCGGATGTGGCGGCCCGGGCCCGGGTGTCCCCGGCGACCGTCTCGCGCGTGCTCAACGGCAACTATCCGGTGGCCGCGGCGACCCGGGAGCGGGTGCTGCGCGCGGTCGACGAGCTCGACTACGTCCTGAACGGGCCCGCGAGTTCGCTCGCCGCGGCCACGTCCGATCTGGTCGGCATCCTCGTCAACGACATCGCCGACCCGTTCTTCGGCATCATCGCGGGCGCGGCGCAGGGGGCGATCGGGGAGGAGCGCGGGGAGCGCGGGGGCCGCGAGAAGCTGTCCGTCATCTGCAACACCGGGGGCTCGCCGGAACGCGAACTCACCTATCTGACGCTGCTTCAGCGCCAGCGGGCGGCGGCCGTCATCGTGACGGGCGGGGCACTTGAGGACCCCGAGCACCAGGCCGCCGTCGGCGCGAAGCTCGCGCGGCTCGCGGACGCGGGCACCCGGATCGTGCTGTGCGGCCGGCCGCCGCTGCCCGGCGACAGCGTGGCCGCGACGCTCGCCTTCGACAACCGGGGCGGCGCGCGGCGGCTCGCGGAACACGTCGTCGGGCTCGGGCACCGGCGGATCGGGTACGTCGCGGGGCCGCCCGAGCGCACCACGACCCGGCACCGGCTCGAAGGGCACACGGCGGCGCTCGAAGCGGCGGGGATCGAGGCGGGGCGGCTGGTTGTGCACGGGTCCTACGACCGCCGCTCCGGGTACGACGCGACGGTCGAACTCCTGCGCCACGAGCCCGGGTTGACGGCGATCGTGGCCGCGAACGACACGGTGGCGCTGGGGGTGTGCGCGGCGTTGCGGGACCGGGGGCGGTCCGTGCCGGACGACGTGTCGGTGGCGGGGTTCGGGGACCTGCCCTTCAGCGCGGACGCGGTGCCGGGGCTGACGACGGTGCGGCTTCCGCTGTATGCGGCGGGGGTGCGGGCGGGGCGGCTCGCACTGGGGCTCGCCCCCGTGCCGCCCGGGGGGATGGCGACGGTCCAGGGCGAACTGATGGTCCGGGCGTCAACTGCGGTCCCGCGCGCCTGAATCCGGGCGTCGGGTGCGGGTCGAGTGCGGCTGGTCGCGCAGTTCCCCGCGCCCCTGACTACTTGGCGCTGGCCCGGACTGGCAACTTCAGCCCCGTCCGGGGGTAGGGCTTGTGCTGGCCTGCATGGGCACCCTCAGCCTGCCCGGATTGAGGGCGAGGTCGTTCAGGCCGAACGGGGTCTGCGGGTCGTGGGTGGCTGGTCGCGCAGTTCCCCGCGCCCCTAACTACTTGGTGCTGGCCCGGACCGGCACTTCAGCCCCGTCCGGGGCAGGGCTTGTGCTGGCCTGCGAGGGTACCCTCAGCCCGTCCGGCGTTTGAGGACGAGCGCGTTCAGCGCGAACGGGGTCTGGGGCGGAGCCCCAGGGACTCCGGCTGCGGGCCGTGGGTGGCTGGTCGCGCAGTTCCCCGCGCCCCTAACTACTCGGCGCCGGCCCGCATGGGCATCCTCAGCCCCGCTCCCGGCAGGGTCCGCGCTGGTTCTCATGGGCACCCTCAGCCTGTCCGGCGTTTGAGGACGAGGCCGTTCAGGCCGAATGGGGTCTGGGGCGGAGCCCCAGGGACCCTGGCTGCGGGCCGTGCGTGGCTGGGCGCGCAGTTCCCCGCGCCCCTGGCGGGGTTGGGTGCTGGCCCATGTGCGCATACCTAGCCCGTCATGGGGGTCCCCCCTGGCCCTTAAGGCCTTGGGGGAGATTGAGGACGAGGGCCCTTCAGGCCCGATAGGTCTGGCGCCGGCTGCGGGCCGTGTGTGGCTGGGCTTGGGGTGAGAGGGGGTCAGTGGGGGGCCGGGGTCAGGGACGTGCAGGGGGTGAGGGCGGTCAGGCGGGACGTGATGGCGTCGGCCGCCGCCCCGGCCTGCGGCATGGGAACACCCCGCCCATCCACCACCGCCGGCGTGAACACCTGCTTGACCACCTTCCCCCGCGCAACCGTCAACGTCGCGATCCCGCTGTCGTCGGAGTGCGGATACGGCGACCTCCCGTACCAAAGCAGGTTGCCCAGACCGTAGTTGACGTACGTCCGGCCCAGCATCCCCGACCCCAGCATCACGTGCGCGTGCGTCCCCACCACCGCCGTCGCCCCCGCCGCCGACAACTTCGCGGCGATGGCCTTCTGCTCCGGCCCCGGACAGCTCTTCCCCTCCGTACCCCAGTGCAGGTACACCACGACCACATCGGCCCGCGCCTTCGCCCGCTTCACCGCCGCGACGAGCTTCGTGGCGTCCAGCGCGGAGGCTATCCCCGGTTTCTTCGGACCGGCCCGGAACTTGTCGTTGGTCAGGTCCATGACCTGGCTCGCCGCGACCACGGCCAGCTTCACACCCCGGATCTCCTTGACGTACGGCTGGTACGCCTCGGCCTCGTCCGCCCCGATCCCGAGCACCGGTATGGGCGCGTGACGCACGGCGTCGAGGGTGTCGGTGAGGCCGGCCGGCCCGTAGTCCACGGCGTGGTTGTTGGCCATCGACACCGCGTCCACACCCGACTTCTGGAGCACGTCCAGCGCGCTCGGCGGCGTACGGAAGTGGTACAGCTTGGGCTCCTCGGAGCCCCGCGTGGTGATCGCCGTCTCCAGGTTGACCATCGCGAAGTCGGCGCTCGCGACGGTCCTGGATATCGGGCCGAGCGCGGGATCGGCCGGGGTCGCGTTCAGACGGGACGCGGTCCGCTCGGTGAAGTGGACGTCACCGCCGAACGCGAGTGTGATGGTCCCCGGCGGAAGCGACGGCGTGGGCCCGGCCGTCACATCGGCCCCTGCCTCGGGGCTCGCGCCGGCGGCCCGCGCGGCCCCGGACCGTACGGCGGAGGGGGCGGCGGACCGCGCGCCCGAGCACCCGGCGGACGCCAGCAGGACGCAGGCGGCCAGCGCCCCGGCCCGGGCGACGGCGAACGGACGCGGGCAGGCGCGGGTGCGGGCGGACGCGATCATGCCGGTCAGAGTATTCGCGCGGATGTGCGAGGCGGGTCGCGGGGTCCTTGGCGCCCGGGACGCGGCCCGCGAGGCGCGCGCCGATTCCTGGTCCATCTGTACGTATGCGTGGGCATGCGCGCCGATAAGAGGGGAAGTGTTGCCGGTACGGGGCACGATCACGATCGGAGACAGTCATGGCAGGGTTTCTCGACCGGGCCAAGGAGCAGGCGCAGAGCGCCATGCAGCAGGGCAAGCAGAAGGTGGACGAGGTCCAGCAGCAGCGCGCCGGGAACGACC
Organism: Streptomyces sp. NPDC006711; assembly: GCF_042869775.1. Classification (NCBI taxonomy): domain Bacteria; kingdom Bacillati; phylum Actinomycetota; class Actinomycetes; order Kitasatosporales; family Streptomycetaceae; genus Streptomyces; species Streptomyces sp. NPDC006711. Next base: position 224,224 of record NZ_JBIAGO010000011.1, on the reverse strand, counting down.
TCCTGAAGAAGCTGGGCGCGGCGTATTACGCGGAGCGGCACGGCGGCGGTTCCGAACAGACCACGGGTCTCGCGCTGGCCGCCCTTGAGGCGCACATCGCCGCCCACGGCGACGCGTTCCTGCGCGGGGCCTGACCGGGCGGGGCCTGACTGGGCAGGGCGGCCGCGCGGCTGATGGGCCAACCCCGGAAAAAAATTACTGCCCGCAGTCGTGCAACCCTTCCGGTGTGACGGAAGTCTTAAGGGGAGTCAGGGCTTCAGGGGAGGGATCCGGGGGGATTTCGGGAAGCGCTGACGGGGAGGGAAATCAAGGGGCCCGGCCGACGGGCCGGGTCCCCTTGAACCCCGCCACCCTTGAACCCCGTGACACCTTGACGCCCAGGCAAGCAACCGCCCTGATACGCAACCGACTTGTCCGCGTTGTCAGTGCGGGGCGGTAGCGTCGGGGCATGTCCAGTCTCACGGGTGCCGCGGTGGTGGAGGGGGTCCTCGAACGGATCACGTACGCCAATGAGGAGAGCGGCTACACCGTCGCGCGCGTCGACACCGGCCGCGGCGGCAACGACCTGCTCACGGTGGTCGGCTCGCTGCTCGGCGCGCAGCCGGGGGAGTCGCTGCGCATGGAGGGGCGCTGGGGCTCCCACCCCCAGTACGGCAAGCAGTTCACGGTCGACAACTACACGACCGTCCTGCCCGCCACCATCCAGGGCATCCGCCGCTATCTCGGTTCGGGCCTGATCAAGGGCATCGGCCCGGTCTTCGCCGACCGCATCACGCGCCACTTCGGCGCCGACACCCTCGACATCATCGAGCAGGACCCGGGGCGCCTGATCGAGGTGCCGGGCCTCGGCCCGAAGCGGACCAAGAAGATCACCGCCGCCTGGGAGGAACAGAAGGCGATCAAGGAGGTCATGGTCTTCCTCCAGGGCGTCGGGGTCTCCACGTCCATCGCCGTACGTATCTACAAGAAGTACGAGGACGCGTCGATCTCCGTCGTGAAGAACCAGCCCTACCGGCTGGCCGCCGACGTCTGGGGCATCGGGTTCCTCACCGCCGACAAGATCGCCCAAGCGGTCGGCATCCCGCACGACAGCCCCGAGCGCGTGAAGGCGGGCCTGCAATACGCGCTGTCGCAGTCCACCGACCAGGGCCACTGCTTCCTGCCCGAGGAGCGCCTGATCGCCGACGCGGTCAAGCTCCTCCAGGTCGACACCGGGCTCGTCATCGAGTGCCTGGCCGAGCTGATCGCCGAGGAGGGGGCGGTGCGCGAGAAGGTGCCGGGACCGGACGGCGGCGAGCCCGTCGCGGCCGTCTACCTCGTGCCGTTCCACCGCGCGGAGCTGTCCCTCGCCGCCCAGGTGGGGCGTCTGCTGCGCACCGGAGAGGACCGGATGCCGGGGTTCGCCGGGGTCGACTGGGGCAAGGCGCTCGGCTGGCTCGCGGGGCGTACCGGCGCCGAGCTCGCGCCCGAGCAGAGCGACGCGGTGAAGCTGGCCCTGACCAGCAAGGTCGCCGTGCTCACCGGCGGCCCGGGCTGCGGCAAGTCCTTCACGGTCCGCTCGATCGTGGAGCTGGCCCGGGCCAAGAAGGCGAAGGTGGTGCTCGCCGCGCCCACCGGGCGGGCCGCCAAGCGCCTGGCCGAGCTCACCGGCGCCGAGGCCTCCACGGTCCACCGCCTGCTCGAACTGAAACCGGGCGGCGACGCGGCGTACGACAAGGACCGGCCGCTGGACGCGGACCTGGTGGTGGTCGACGAGGCGTCCATGCTCGATCTGCTGCTCGCCAACAAGCTCGTCAAGGCGGTGGCGCCCGGCGCCCATCTGCTGCTGGTGGGCGACGTCGACCAGCTGCCGTCGGTCGGCGCCGGCGAGGTGCTGCGCGACCTGCTCGCCGAGGGCGGCCCGGTGCCGAGCGTGCGGCTGACCCGGATCTTCCGGCAGGCCCAGCAGTCCGGTGTCGTCACCAACGCCCACCGCATCAACTCCGGTACGCAGCCCATCACTTCGGGCCTCGACGACTTCTTCCTCTTCGTGGAGGACGAGACGGAGGACGCGGGGCGGCTCACGGTGGACGTGGCGGCCCGGCGCATCCCCGCGAAGTTCGGGCTCGATCCGCGCCGCGACATCCAGGTGCTCGCACCGATGCACCGGGGCCCGGCCGGGGCCGGCGCCCTCAACGGCCTGCTCCAGCAGGCCATCACACCGGGCCGGCCGGATCTGCCGGAGAAGAGGTTCGGCGGAAGGGTCTTCCGCGTCGGCGACAAGGTGACCCAGATTCGCAACAATTACGAGAAGGGCGAGAACGGCGTCTTCAACGGCACCGTCGGCGTGGTCACCTCGCTCGACCTCGACGACCAGTGCCTGACGGTCCGCACCGACGAGGACGAGGAGGTGTCGTACGACTTCGACGAGCTGGACGAGCTGGCCCACGCCTACGCCGTGACGATCCACCGCTCCCAGGGCAGCGAGTATCCGGCCGTCGTCATCCCGGTCACCACGAGTGCCTGGATGATGCTCCAGCGCAATCTGCTCTACACGGCGGTGACCCGCGCCAAGAAGCTCGTCGTCCTGGTGGGGTCGCGCAAGGCGATCGGTCAGGCGGTGCGCACCGTTTCCGCAGGCAGGCGCTTTACCGCACTGGCTCACCGGCTGGCAGGGGGCACTTTGGTGTGAAACGTCACCCAGGACTTTCCTAACTGGGGCGAGCGGGGCAGGATGAGCAGGTTGGCGGCACTGAGTGCCGTGAATAAGCCCAATGGGCGACCCCGAGTGCACTCTGCTGAGCCAAATGGGGGATGGTAGAGACAGTCAGGGCACCTCGAAGAAGAGGCACTACGTCGGTGAGGGATGACGTGAGCGAGAACGCGAACAACGCTGTAGTACTGCGGTTCGGCGATGGCGAGTACACCTACCCGGTGATCGACAGCACCGTCGGCGACAAGGGCTTCGACATCGGGAAGCTCCGAGCCCAGACCGGGCTGGTCACCCTCGACAGCGGATACGGCAACACAGCCGCCTATAAATCCGCCATTACCTACCTGGACGGCGAGCAGGGCATCCTGCGCTACCGCGGGTACCCGATCGAGCAGCTGGCCGAGCGCTCGACCTTCGTCGAGGTCGCGTACCTGCTGATCAACGGCGAGCTGCCGACCGTCGACCAGCTCTCCAGCTTCAAGGACGAGATCACCGGGCACACCCTGCTCCACGAGGACGTGAAGCGGTTCTTCGACGGCTTCCCGCGTGACGCCCACCCGATGGCCATGCTGTCCTCGGTGGTCTCCGCGCTGTCCACGTTCTACCAGGACAGCCACAACCCGTTCGACGAGAAGCAGCGCCACCTCTCCACGATCCGGCTCCTGGCCAAGCTGCCGACGATCGCGGCGTACGCGTACAAGAAGTCGATCGGCCACCCCTTCGTCTACCCGCGCAACGACCTCGGCTACGTCGAGAACTTCCTGCGCATGACGTTCTCGGTGCCGGCCCAGGAGTACGAGCTGGACCCGGTCGTCGTCTCGGCCCTGGACAAGCTGCTCATCCTGCACGCGGACCACGAGCAGAACTGTTCGACCTCCACCGTGCGTCTGGTCGGCTCCTCGCAGGCGAACATGTTCGCGTCGATCTCGGCCGGCATCTCGGCCCTGTGGGGCCCCCTGCACGGTGGCGCCAACCAGTCCGTCCTGGAGATGCTGGAAGGCATCCAGGCCAACGGCGGCGACGTGGACTCCTTCATCCGCAAGGTGAAGAACAAGGAGGACGGCGTCCGCCTGATGGGCTTCGGCCACCGGGTGTACAAGTCCTTCGACCCGCGCGCGAAGATCATCAAGGCCGCCGCGCACGACGTCCTCTCCGCGCTCGGCAAGTCCGACGAGCTGCTGGACATCGCGCTGAAGCTGGAAGAGCACGCGCTGAGCGACGACTACTTCGTCTCGCGCAACCTGTACCCGAACGTGGACTTCTACACGGGTCTGATCTACCGCGCCATGGGCTTCCCGACCGAGATGTTCACGGTCCTGTTCGCGCTCGGCCGCCTTCCGGGCTGGATCGCCCAGTGGCACGAGATGATCAAGGAGCCCGGTTCGCGCATCGGCCGCCCGCGCCAGATCTACACGGGCGAGGTCCTGCGCGACTTCGTGCCGGTCGAGGGCCGCTGAGCGGATTTCGCGACCCCGTGCGACTGAGCGCCGTCGCGGCGCCCGCCCCGCTTCGCTGAGGCGGCCCGCCCCGCGCTCCGCACACGGAAAAGCGCCCCGCTGCCGATCCCCCCACGGGTCGACAGCCGGGGCGCTTCCCTGTTTCCCGGTGCGGATTCCCCCCACGGGATCCGAGCCGGGGGTCTAGGCGGTCTGCCGGGGTACGTACCTGTCGGTGGGCCGCTCAAAGCTCCCGACGTACGTGCCCCGGCCAACGCGTTGCCTGGAACGTCCCCCAAGACATTCCATGGACGTCCCCCAAGACATCCGTGGCATCGCCCACTTAGACTCCCGACCCCTCCCGATGGTTACCTCAAAACCTCTGTGATCTAGATCTCTTTGTGGAGGTCAGGTGAAGGAACGCGACCGTAGGGTTTTGGGTACCACGAATACGCGGGCGAGCGCCAGAGCCGCACACACACGGACCGGCGCCGACCCGTGCGGATCGGCGCCGGATGCGTGCGGGTTCGGACGGTCAGGCGCGGCCGGCCAGTTCATAACCCGCCTCGTCGACGGCGGCCCGGACGGCCTCCTCGTCCAGCGGCGCTGCGGACACGACGGTGACCTCCCCGGTGGAGGCGACGGCCTTCACCGAGCTGACCCCCTCGATGCCGGAGATCTCCTCGGTCACCGCACCCTCGCAGTGGCCGCAGGTCATGCCGGACACCCGGTAGACGGTGGTGACGGTCTCGGCGGTCATGGCGTTCTCCTCTGTGCGGGCGTACGGGTTCACGGCTGTACGCCGCAGACTATACCCCTAGGGGGTATGAAAGTGGGGAAGGGGTGGGGGTCAGCCGTCGCGACGGCCGCGATTGCCCGGGCGGCGCGCCACCCACGTACGGATGGTGTCCGCGAACCAATAGGGTTTGCCGTTCTCCACGAGGTCAGGCGCGGGAAGGAGTCCGTGTTTGCGGTACGAGCGCACGGTGTCGGGCTGCACCCGGATGTGCGCGGCGATCTCCTTGTAGGACCAGAGCCGTCGGTCGGTCATGTGCGGCACCTCCTGCGTACGCCGCAGCGGCGACCGGAAGGCCGTCGGGGGAGCTGCGACGCGAACGTGTGGCGATCACTCAGCCTGTGCCCGTTGAACGACACAGAGTGATGCTGTGGGGCCGCCTGTCGACCGGCTGTGACGCAAGACCCGCGTAATCGAGACATGTGTGACGGGAGGGAGATCCTTGTAACAGGGGTGAGAAAGAGGGCTGTTGGGGCAAACGGGTGGCCGGGCGGAGGCGTCGGTGGTCAGGCGCCGCACGAGCGCAGGAAGGCGCGGGTGCGTTCCGCGATGGGCAGGGGGCGGTCGGGATCGCACGGGTACATGTCCTGCTCGACGATCGCGAACAGGTCGACGTCCAGGGCTTGGGCCGCCGCGAGCACCGGTTCCAGCGCGGGCACGCCGCGCGGCGGCTCGCACATCACGCCCTGCGCGACGGCCGGCCCGAACGGCGTCCCGGCGGCGCGCACCCGGGCCAGCACCTCGGGGTCCACCTGCTTGAGGTGGAGGTAGCCGATCCGCTCCCCGTACGTCTCGATCAGCTTGACGCTGTCGCCGCCGCAGTACGCGTAGTGGCCGGTGTCCAGGCAGAGCGAGACCAGGTCGGAGTCGGTGGAGTGCAGGAAGCGGACCACGTTCTCCTCGCTGTCGATGTGGGTGTCCGCGTGCGGGTGCACCACCACGCGCAGGCCGTACCGCTCCCGTACCTCGCGGGCCAGGCGCTCGGTCTGGCCCGTGAGGTCGCGCCACTGCGCGGCCGTCAGGGTGCGCTCCTCCAGGACCTCGCCGCTCTTGTCGTCGCGCCAGAACGACGGAATGACGACGAGGTGCCCGGCGCCAGTCGCCTGGGCGAGCGCGGCCACCTGGGACACGTGCGCCCAGGTCTGCTCCCACACCGCGGGGCCGTGGTGCAGCCCCGTGAACACCGTGCCGGCCGAGACGCGCAGACCGCGTGCGGCGGTCTCCTCGGCGAGGCGCGCGGGATCGGTGGGGAGGTAGCCGTACGGGCCCAGTTCGATCCAGTGGTAGCCGGCGTGGGCCACCTCGTCCAGGAAGCGTAGCCAAGGGACTTGACGGGGGTCGTCGGGGAACCAGACGCCCCAGGAGTCGGGGGCCGAACCGATCCGGATGCGGGTCTTCGCCGTCGTCATGGAGCCAGCCTTTCGGGGGCGTCGGAGGGGTGTCAAGGTCACGTCCTAATGTAAGGACAAAAGATTGACAGGGGTGGGAAGAGGCGGCTAGACCTGGGGCCCAGGGCCATCGGCGGCGGCGGCCGCCGGGCGATCCGAGGGGATGTGCGCTGCGCATGGACGAGGCTTCGTACGACGTGATCACCATGGGTCGGATCGGGGTCGATCTCTACCCCTTGCAGACCGGGGTGTCGCTGGCCAAGGTCACCTCGTTCGGCAAGTTCCTGGGCGGCTCGCCCTCCAACGTGGCGGTCGCCGCGGCCCGCCTCGGGCGCCGGACCGCCGTCATCACCCGCACGGGGCGCGACCCGTTCGGGGACTATCTCCGTACGGAGCTGGGCGAGTTCGGGGTGGACGCGCGCTGGGCCACGCCGGTGGACGGTCTGCCCACGCCGGTCACGTTCTGCGAGGTGTTCCCGCCGGACGACTTCCCGCTGTACTTCTACCGGCTGCCCAAGGCGCCCGACCTGGAGCTGAGGGAAGGGGAGTTGGACCTCGCGGCGGTCCGGGCGGCCAGGATCTTCTGGGTGACGGGGACGGGTCTGTGCGCGGAACCGAGCCGGAGCGCGACGCTGGCGGCCCTACGAGCAAGGCACGAGCTTTCCCCCACCCCGCCCCTCCCCGAAACCCGCCGGGGGTTGGGTGCGGGTGGGGGCCCGGAGGTGTTGGGGGCGGTGCGTCCGGGGGCTGGGGGCGCGGGTTCCGTTGAGGGGGCTTCCGGGGGCGAGGCGGCCTGGGGGAGCGCGGCGGGGACGGGTCGAGAGGCGCCCGGGGCGGAAGGCGATCTCGGACCCACCCCGCCCCTTCCCGAAACCCGCCGGGGGCTGGGCTCGGGGCGCTCGGGGCATACCGTTTTCGATCTTGATTGGCGGCCCGTGTTCTGGGCCGATCCCGACGACGCGCGGCCGCACTACCGCGCGGCGCTCGCTCATGCCACCGTCGCCGTCGGCAACCTCGACGAGTGCGAGGTGGCCACCGGGGAGCGGGAGCCCCGGGCCGCGGCCGAGGCGCTGCTCGGGGCCGGGGTCGAGCTCGCCGTCGTCAAGCAGGGGCCCAGGGGCGTGCTCGCCGTGCACCGCGACGGCACGGTCGCCGAGGTCGCGCCCGTACCTGTCGACGTGGTCAACGGGCTCGGCGCGGGCGACGCGTTCGGCGGGGCGCTCTGCCACGGGCTGCTCGCCGGGTGGGAGCTCGACCGCGTCATGCGGTACGCCAACGCCGCCGGCGCCATCGTCGCCTCCCGCCTCGCCTGCTCCTCCGCCATGCCCACGCCCGCCGAGGTCGAACGCGTCCTGAAGGGCGGCCGGGCGTGAGCGCCCCCCTCGGGCCGGGCGGCCTCGCGCGGATCAGGGCCCGCCACCCCGAAGCCGTCGCAGAGGCCGCCGCCCGCCGGGCCCGCAGGCCGCTGCTGCGCGGTGAGGGCGGGCGGCTCCTGGTGATCGCCGCCGACCACCCCGCCCGTGGCGCACTCGGCGTCGGCGCCGACGCGCTCGCCATGGCCGACCGGGGCGACCTGCTCGACCGGCTGTGCCTGGCGCTGGCGCGGCCCGGTGTGGACGGCGTGCTGGCCGGCGCCGACGTCCTGGAGGACCTGCTGCTGCTCGGCGCCCTGGACGACAAGGTCGTCATCGGCTCCATGAACCGCGGCGGCCTCGCCGGAGCCGCCTTCGAACTCGACGACCGCTTCACCGGCCACCGTGCGCAGGACCTGGCCCGGCTCGGCTTCGACGCGGGCAAACTGCTGCTCAGGATCGACTACCAGGACCCCGGCTCGCTCGACACGCTGCACGCCGCCGCGCGCGCCGTCGACGACATGGCCGCGCGTCAACTCCCCGTGTTCATCGAGCCGTTCATCTGCCGCAGAGACGAGGGCAGGCTCCGCGCGGACCTGTCCGCCGACGCCGTCACCCGCTCCATCGCCATCGCCTCGGGCCTGGCCGGCACGTCCGCGTACACCTGGCTCAAGGTGCCCGTCACCGCGAACCCCGACGACATGGCCCAGGTCATGGCCACCAGCACCCTGCCCGCCGTGCTGCTCGGCGGCGACATCGGGGACGACCAGGACGCCGCCTTCGAGAAGTGGCGCGGCGCCCTGCGCCTGCCCACCGTGCAGGGCCTGGTCGCAGGACGCTCGCTGCTCTATCCGCCCGACGGCGACGTGGCGGCGGCCGTCGACACCGCCGTCGGTCTGCTGTAGCGATGACCACCGGGGAAGGGTAGGGATCGGGCATGGATCACCAGGAACTGCTGGTACGGGCGGGCGGATCGGCCCGCGCCCCGTACGCCCTCGACATCGGCCCCGAACGCGCCGGCTGGGACTACTCCTCGCTGCGCGTCCTCGACCTGCCGCCCGGCGGCTCGCACCACTTCGACGCCGGGGACAGCGAATGGCTCGTGGTGCCGCTCAGCGGCGGCGCCACGGTATGCGTCGACGGCCTGGAGTTCCACCTCGCGGGGCGCGAGAGCGTCTTCGACGGGCCCACCGACTTCGTCTACGTCCCGCGTGCCGCGCACGCCTGGATCTCCTCCGGCGCGGGAGGCCGGTTCGCGCTGACAGGAGCGCGGTGCGAGCGCCGACTCCCCGCTCGCCACGCCCCCGCGCCGGAGGTGCCCGTCGAAGCGCGCGGCTCGGGCACCACCGCCCGTACCGTGCGCAACTTCGCCGCCGCCGACGCCTTCGCGTGCGAGCGCCTGATCGCCGTCGAGGTGATCACGCCCGGCGGCAACTGGTCGTCGTATCCGCCGCACAAGCACGACGAGCACCGGCCGGGCCGCGAGAGCGTACTGGAGGAGATCTACTACTTCGCGTTCGAGCGCCCCGGCGGCTACGGCTACCAGCGCGTCGCGCCGTCCCGGCCCGGTGGCGCGGACCTGCTCGCCGAGGTCCGCTCCGGCGACGCGGTGCTCGTGCCCAACGGCTGGCACGGGCCGTCGATCGCCCAGCCCGGCAACGCCATGTACTACCTGAACGTGATGGCGGGCCCGGGGCAGGAACGGGAGTGGAAGATCTCCTTCCACCCCGACCACACGGAGGGATACCAGTGACCGGCAGAACGCGCCGCCTCACCACCGCCCAGGCGCTGATCGCGTTCCTGGCCCGCCAGTACACCGCGTGCGACGGCGTCAACCACCGCCTGATCGCCGCCACTTGGGGCATCTTCGGGCACGGCAACGTCGCCGGGATCGGGCAGGCCCTGCTCGAATCCGGGCCCGAGGCCATGCCCTTCCACCAGGGCCGCAACGAGCAGGCCATGGTGCACGCGGCCGTGGGTTACGCCCGCCAGTCGGGGCGGCTCTCCGCGCACGCGGTGACCACCTCGATCGGGCCCGGCGCCACCAACCTGGTCACCGGCGCGGCCCTGGCCACCGTCAACCACCTGCCGGTGCTCCTGCTGCCCGGCGACATCTTCGCCACCCGGCCCGCCGACCCGGTGCTGCAACAGCTCGAAGTCCCGTACGCGGGCGATGTGTCGGTCAATGACTGCCTGCGGCCGGTCTCGCGCTACTTCGACCGCGTCACCCGGCCCGAGGCGCTGATCCCGGCCGCCCTGAACGCGATGGGCGTCCTGGCCGACCCCGCGAACACGGGCGCGGTCACGCTCGCGCTGCCGCAGGACGTCCAGGCGGAGGCGTACGACTGGCCCGAGGAGTTCTTCCGCGAACGGGTGTGGCCGGTCCGCGCGCCCGCCGTGGACCCGGACGAACTGGCATGGGCCGCACGGGAGTTGACGGAGGCTCGGCGGCCGCTCGTCGTGGTGGGCGGCGGGGTGCGGCACGCCCGCGCCCAGCAGGAACTCGACGCCTTCGCGCGGTCCACCGGCATCCCGGTGGCGAGCACCCAGGCCGGCAAGGGCGCCCTCGACCACGACCACCCCCAGGACGTCGGCGGCATCGGCCACACCGGCACGGCCGCCGCCGACGCGCTGGCCCGCGCAGCCGACGTGGTGCTCGGCGTCGGCACCCGCTGGACCGACTTCACCACCGCGTCCGCCACCCTCTTCCAGAACCCCGCCGTCCGTTTCATCAACCTGAACATCCGGCCCGCCGACGCGCTCAAGATGGGCGGGCGGCAGCTGACCGGCGACGCCCGCGCCGGGCTGGCCGCGCTGCGCGAGGCGCTGACGGGGCATCGCGTACCGGCGGAGTACGAGGCCGAGTGCGCGCGCCTGAAGGGGGAGTGGGAGCGCAGGGTCGAGGCCGCGTACGCCCCGGCGTCCGAGACGGCGCGCCCCACGCAGGCCCAAGTCCTCGGCGTACTCGACACGTTGGTGACCGGGGACGACATCCTGATCAACGCGGCGGGCTCGCTCCCCGGCGACCTCCACCAGCTGTGGCGGACCCGCTCGCGCGATCAGTACCACGTCGAATACGGCTACTCCTGCATGGGCTATGAGATCCCGGCGGCCATCGGAGTCGCCCTCGCCGCGCCAGGCCGGCCGGTGTGGGCGCTGGTCGGCGACGGTACGTATCTGATGAATCCGACCGAGATCGTCACCGCCGTGCAGGAGAACATCCCCATCAAGGTGGTGATCCTGAACAACCACGGGTACGCCTCGATCGGTGGGCTCTCGCAGGCGGTGGGGGGTGAGCGGTTCGGCACGGCGTACCGGTTCCGGGGGGCGGACGGCGCCTGTGACGGCGCGCCCCTGCCGGTGGACCTCGCGGCCAACGCGGCCTCGCTCGGGATGCGGGTGCGGCGCGCGGAAACCGTGCGTGACCTGCGAGAAGCCCTCGCGTGGGCGCGCTCGCAAGACGTTCCCACATGTGTCTACGCGGAGACCGAAACGCCCGACACAGTGTCGGGCCCGCCCCCGGCCCAGGCGTGGTGGGATGTGCCCGTGGCCGAGACCGCGACCCGTCAGTCGGCGGTCACGGCCCGCGAGGAGTACGAACGGCACGTCACCGCCCGACGCCGCCATCTGTGAAGGAGCACTTGGACATGACGAAGACCGTCCACCACTGGATCGGTGGCAAGACAGTCGAAGGCACGTCGGGCGAGTTCGGCCCCGTGACCGACCCGGCGACCGGCGAGGTCACCACGCGGGTCGCGTTCGCGTCCGCCGAGGAGGTGGACCGGGCGGTGGCCATCGCGCGAGCGGCGTACACGACCTGGGGCACGTCCTCGCTGGCCCAGCGCACCACGGTGCTCTTCGCGTTCCGGGCGCTGCTGGACGCGAACCGGGACGCGATCGCCGAACTGATCACCGCCGAGCACGGCAAGGTCCACTCGGACGCGCTCGGCGAGGTCGCGCGCGGCCTGGAGATCGTGGACCTGGCGTGCGGCATCACCACCCAGCTCAAGGGTGAACTGTCCACGCAGGTCTCCAGCCGGGTGGACGTGGCCTCCATCCGCCAGCCGCTGGGCGTCGTGGCGGGCATCACCCCGTTCAACTTCCCCGCGATGGTGCCGATGTGGATGTTCCCGCTCGCCATCGCGTGCGGCAACACGTTCATCCTGAAGCCGTCCGAGAAGGACCCGTCGGCGTCGATGAAGATCGCCGAACTGCTGGCGGAGGCCGGGCTTCCCGACGGCGTCTTCACCGTGCTGCACGGTGACAAGGCGGCCGTCGACGCGCTGCTCGCCCACCCGGACGTGGCGGCCGTCTCCTTCGTCGGCTCCACCCCGATCGCCCGCCACATCCACACCACCGCGTCCGCCAACGGCAAGCGGGTGCAGGCGCTCGGCGGCGCCAAGAACCACATGCTGGTGCTCCCGGACGCCGACCTCGACGCGGCCGCCGACGCCGCCGTCTCGGCCGCCTACGGTTCGGCGGGCGAGCGCTGCATGGCCATCTCCGCGGTCGTGGCGGTCGGCGCGATCGGCGACGAGCTGGTGGCGAAGATCCGCGAGCGCGCCGAGAAGATCAAGATCGGCCCCGGCAACGACCCCTCGTCCGAGATGGGCCCGCTGATCACCGCGGCCCACCGCGACAAGGTCGCCTCGTACGTGAAGGGCGCGGCGGCGCAGGGCTGCGAAGTCGTCCTCGACGGCACCGGCTACACCGTCGACGGCTTCGAGAACGGCCACTGGATCGGCCTGTCCCTCCTGGACCACGTGCCGACCTCGGCCGACGCCTACCGCGACGAGATCTTCGGCCCGGTCCTGTGCGTGCTGCGCGCCGAGACGTACGAGGAGGGCCTGGCGCTGATCAACGCCTCGCCGTTCGGCAACGGCACCGCGATCTTCACCCGCGACGGCGGCGCGGCCCGCCGCTTCCAGCTGGAGGTGGAGGCCGGCATGGTCGGCGTCAACGTGCCGATCCCGGTGCCGGTGGGCTACCACTCCTTCGGCGGCTGGAAGGACTCCCTCTTCGGCGACCACCACATCTACGGCAACGACGGCACGCACTTCTACACCCGCGGCAAGGTGGTCACCACCCGCTGGCCGGACCCGGCGGACGGCCCGACGGGCGTGGACCTGGGGTTCCCGCGGAACCACTGAGCGTGGGCGGGCGCCAGCGGGCTCATCCGCTCGGCGCCCGCCACCGTGCAGGCTCTGAGGTAGGCCAGGAGCAGCGCCCTCACCCGGCCGCCCCCGCGTGGTCCACCGCGGCCGCCGCCAGTCCCCGGACGAAGGGGTGGGGGCGGTGGCCGTCTCCTGCCAGTTCCGGCTGGAAGAGGGTGGCCAGGAAGAAGGGGTGGCCGGGGAGTTCGGCGATGCGTACGTCGCCCTCGGTGTCGGTGCCGGAAAAGCGCAGGCCGTGGGCGCGCAGGGTGCCCAGGTGGGCGGCGCCGGCGCCGTAGTTGCAGTGGTAGCGCTCCAGGCTGCGCTCGGCGCCCAGGAGCCCGGCCGCGAGCGAGCCCGGCTCCAGCGTGATCGCCCCCTCGTGGCCGACCAGTGAGCAGGCGAGCGGCACGATCACGGGGTCCTCGGCGTCCGGGGTGTTCTCGGCGTGGCTGGCCCCGTGCAGCCCGCACACGTCGCGCGCGTACTCCAAGAGCGCGTGCTGGAACCCGGCGCAGGTGCCGAGGAAGGGGATGCGTTCCTCGCGGGCGGTGCGTACGGCGGCCAGCGCCCCGGCCTCGCTGCGGTAGGGGCTGCCCGGCAGCAGCCACACCGCGTCGAAGCCGCCGACGCCGTGCTCCTCGGCCTCCTCGGTCGGGATCCAGTACGCGTCGAGGTCGAGGCCTTCGCGCTCGCGCAGGGCGTCCAGGAGCAGCGGGACGCGGGTGTGGGAGCGGACATCGGGGGAGCGGTCGCCGACCAGGGCGATACGGGTCGTGTTCATGCACGTAAGCCTGGCCGCTCGCCCGGATCACGTCCAACGATGATGCCTGCACTTCGCATTAGCGATACTGATGCCATGGATCCGCATCTGCTGCGCACCTTCGTCGCCGTCGTCGAGCACCGCTCGTTCTCCACCGCCGCCCGGGAACTCGGCTACACCCAGTCCGCCGTGTCGCAGCACATCGCCGCGCTCGAAGCCGACCTCGCCACCCCGCTGCTCGGGCGCCGCCCGGTGGAGCCCACCCCGGCCGGGGCGCGTCTCATGGAGCACGCGCGCCCCCTGCTGCTCCGCCTCGACGCGGCCCGCGCCGACCTCGCCCGGCTCACCGAGGTGCGGCCCGCGCGGCTCGCCGTCGCCTGCGCGCCCGACGCGCTGAGCCCCGCCTTCGCCCGCGCGCTCGGCGTCGTGCGCCAGGCCGTTCCCGGGCTCGCCGTCGAGGTGCGCGTCCTTGGCCGGGACGCGAGCGTGCGGGCGGTCCTGACGGGCGCGGCCGACCTCGGCCTGGTCACCGGCGCCGCCGCGCCCAGCGATCCGCTGCCGCTGCCCGACGCGGGGTCGATGATCACGCGGGGGATCGCCGAGGAACCCCTGGTGGTGCTGCTCCCCGCCGGGCACCCTCTCGGTGGCCGCCCCGCCCTGCGTCTCGGCGATCTCGCGGACGCCCGCTGGATCGACGCCCCGGACGCGGCCGTGCCCCTGGTGCAGCTGCGCGCGGCCGCCCGCAGTGACGGATTCCTGGGCCAAGTGGCGTATGCGGGAACGGAGTTGACGGGGCTCGGGGTGCTCGTCGCCGCCGGGCACGGGATCGTCGCCGTGGCGGCCCGGGTCGCCGAGGAGGTGGCGGGGACGGTCGCCGTGCGGATCTCGGCGCCGCGTCTCGTGCACCGTACCGAGATCGTCCACCCGCGCGAGCCCGCCGACCCCGTGCGGGCGCTGATGGCCGCGCTGACCTGACCGAGTGGCTGGGGGTGCGGGCGGCGGGGGAGCGGGCGCGGCCTGGCATAAGCGTCCGCACTGCGGAAAGTTGTCGACGAACTTCAATGCGGAAGCTACGGTTCCCGTACCGGCCGATCCTGGTTCCTGACGCCCCCTTGACGCCGAAAACCGGCGTAAACCGCGTCCCGATCTTCGGATTCCGCAGGTAACCCCCTATTGACCTGCGGTTCTGCGAAGGATTGCATAACGGCACCCCGGGAGCCCCGAACTCTTCACCACCCGCCTCTGGAGGCGATACCGCTCCCGGTGACCGGACTCCGCACCAGTCGATCGGAACCCGCACGATGACGGAAACGCTCAGCGCTCCCCAAGCGCTCGCCCCCGGGACCGGACCCAGCCCCCGAGAAACACAGAAGCTCAAGCGGTCCATCGGCGTCGTGGGCGGCACCCTGCTCACGCTGTCGTGCGTGACCCCCGCCTCCACGCTGTTCGTCGTCGTGCCCGACCTCTTCTCCACCCTCGGCACCTACACCGCCCTCACCATCGCCATCGGCTCGCTGCTCTGTATCGCCGTGGCGTTCTGCTACTCGGAGCTGGGCACCCTGATCCCCAGCGCGGGCGGCGAGTACGCCATGGTCTCCACGATGGCCGGACGGCTCGCGGGCTGGCTCGTGTTCGTGCTCTCGCTGCTCGTCGTGATGATCGTGCCGCCCGTCATCGCGATGGGCACCGCCGACTACCTCGCGCCGATCGTGCACATCCCGGCCCCCGTCGCCGGCGGCGCGGTCATGCTGCTCGCCACCCTGGCCGGCCTGCTCGACCTGCGTGCCAACGCCTGGATCACCGGCATCTTCCTCGTACTCGAAGTCATCGCGGCCGGTGTCGTCGCCGTCCTCGGCTTCGCCCACAGCGAGCGGGGCGCCTCCGCCCTGGTGCACGGCACGGTCGCCGGTGACGGCCACACCACTTCGACGGTCACCGCGATGATGGTGGTGTCCGGCCTCGCCATCGCCCTCTTCATCACCCAGGGCTTCTCCACCGCCGTCTACCTCTCCGAGGAGCTTGAGCACCCCCGGCGCAACGTCGCCCGCACCGTGCTCGCCACCCTCGCCATCTCAACCGCCGTGATCCTGGTGCCCGTTGTGGCCATCACGCTGGGCGCCCCCGACCTCGCCACCCTCACCAGCGGCAACCTGAGCGACATGGTCAACGCCTGGTCGAACTCGGCGGTCGGCACCTTCGTGAGCCTGTGCGTCGCCCTCGCCATCATCAACGCGGGCATCGTCATGGTCATCCAGAACTCCCGGGTCCTGTTCGCCTCCGCCCGCGACAAGGCCTGGCCCGAGCCCGTCAACCGGGGCCTGTCCCGGCTCGGCCGCTTCGGCTCGCCATGGGTGGCCACCCTCCTCGTCGGCGTCCCCGGCGCGGCCCTGTGCTTCGTCAACCTCGACACCCTCTACGGCGTCACCGGCGTCTCCGTCACCGCCATGTACCTGCTGGTCGCCGTCGCGGCCCTGCTGTGCCGGCGCGGCGCCCACAAGCACGCCACCGCCTGGCGCATGCCGCTGTGGCCCGCGGTCCCGGTGCTGCTCATCGCCGTACTCGCCTACATCCTCACCCAGCAGGAGACCCGCTACCTGGTGTGGACCGGCGGCATCACCGCCGCGGCCACCCTGTACTGGGCGCTGTACCTGCGGCCGCGCCGCGACACCCGCTGGCTCGTCAGCATCCCCGAGGACGAGATGGGTCTGGACGAGGGCGAGGCCGGCCTCCCCGAGAGCGAGGCCGGCCTCCCCGCGAACGCCCGCGCCTGAGGCGTTGCCTAGGGTGTCGCCATGACCCTGGAACACCTGACGTACTGCGACCAAATCGTCCGCCAGAGCGCCGAGTTGCGGTCCCACCTCGCGGGCGCCGACCTCTCGGCGCCCGTACCGACCTGTCCCGAGTGGACCCTGCGCCAGCTCGCCCGGCACGTGGGCGGGGCCCACCGCTGGTCCACCGAGATCGTCCGCACCAAGGCCACCGAGCCGTTCCCGCCGGACCAGGTGCCCGGCGCGGCCGGTCCCGACAGCGACGATCCGGCCGCCCTCGACGCCTGGCTCGCCGAAGGTGCCGAGAACTGCGCGAAGGTCCTGCGCGAGGCCGGGACCGACGTGCCGGTCTGGTCCTGGACGGGCCCGACGACCAGCGCGTTCTGGGCCCGCAGGATGACCCACGAGACCCTGGTGCACCGGGCGGACGCGGCCGGCGCACTCGGCGCCGCCTTCACCGCGCCCGCCGACGTCGCGGCCGACGCCATCGACGAATGGCTCGACGTCCTCAGCTTCGCCCGTGCGTTCAGGAGCAGCAGCGGCAAGCTCGGCGAGCCCGGACAGTCCCTGCACCTGCACGCCACGGACGTTCCCGACGCCGAGTGGTTCATCGAGATCGGCGACGACGGCTTCACCTGGCGCCGCGCCCACGAGAAGGCGACGGCCGTGGTGCGCGGGCCCCTCACCGACGTGCTGCGTGTCCTCTACCGCCGCCTGCCCACCGACTCCCCGGCCGTCGAAGTACTCGGCGAGCGGGCGGTCCTGGACACGTGGCTGGCCAAGACGGCGTTCTGAGCCGGGCACGGACCTGAGCGCACCCGGGCGCAGCCCCGGGCCGCGCTGTGCCCACCGGGCCGCGTCGGTTGTCGGTGCGGGCGCATACCGTTGGGGGATGGAGATCAGGATGGGCAGACGGCGGTGGCGGGCGGCCGCGGCGGCGGCGGTCCTTGCCGTGCTGGCCGGCGCCGGCGTCTGGGGCGCGGCCGACGCGTCGGGCGCGGGCGCCGTGCACCGCCAGGACCAGGTGCTCGACCTGCCGGGAGCGAGGATCGACACCTCGTTCTTCACGGCGGGCGGCGCGCGGGACAAGCGGCCGGCCGTGCTGATCGGGCACGGCTTCGGCGGCAGCAAGGACGAGGTGAAGGGCCAGGCCGAACAGCTCGCGCGCGACGGGTACGCGGTCCTGACGTGGTCCGCGCGCGGTTTCGGCAAGTCCACCGGCAAGATCGGCATCAACGACCCCGCGTTCGAGGTCAAGGACGTCTCGCGGCTCATCGACTGGCTGGCCCGCCGGCCCGAGGTGCGGCTGGACAAGCCGGGCGATCCGCGCGTCGGCGTCACCGGCGTGTCCTATGGCGGGGCGATCTCGCTGCTCGCCGCCGGATACGACCACCGCGTCGACGCGATCGCCCCGGAGATGACGTACTGGAACCTGGCCGACGTCTTCTTCCCCGGCGGCGTCTACAAGAAGCTGTGGGCCGGCATCTTCGTCTCCACGGCGGGCGGCTGCCAGAAGTTCCAGCCCGAACTGTGCGCGATGTACGAGCGGGTGGCGACCGCCGGGCAGCCGGACCCGGAGGCCGTCAAGCTCCTGGAGTCACGCAGTCCTTCCGCCGTCGGCGACCGGATCAAGGTGCCCGCGCTGATCACGCAGGGCCAGACCGACTCGCTCTTCCCGCTCGGCCAGGCCGACGCCATGGCGAAGACGATCGCCGCCAACGGCGCCCCGGTCTCCGTCGACTGGATCGCCGGCGGCCATGACGGCGGCGACCGCGAGAGCGCCCGCACCCAGGCCCGCGTCACCCAGTGGTTCGACCGCTATCTCAAGGACGACAAGGGCGCCTCCACCGGCCCCGCCTTCCGCGTCACCCGCACCGGAGGCGTCAACTCCACCGATGGCGCAGCCCAGTTGAGGGGCGCCACCAGCGGCAGCTACCCCGGCCTCACGAGCGGGCGTGAGGCTGTCGCGCTGACCGGCCGCGAGCAGAGCTTCGGCAACCCGCCGGGCGGCGCCCCGCCCGCGATCTCGGCGGTGCCCGGCCTCGGTGCGGGGGCGGCGGGCCTTTCGGGTCTCTCCTCGCTCGGCGTCGGCCTCTCCCTCGACTTCCCCGGCCAGTACGCCGCGTTCGACTCGGCGCCGCTGACCACCGGCCTCCACATCACCGGGTCACCCACCGTCAGGCTCAAGGTCACGTCGAGCACCGACACCGCCATCCTGTTCGGCAAGGTGTACGACGTGGGGCCCGACGGCAAGCAGCGGGTGCTGCCCTCCCAGCTCGTCGCGCCGCTGCGGGTGGACGGCGCGAAGGGCGGCAGGAGCGTGGAGCTGACGCTGCCCGCCGTGGACCACAACGTCGAGGCCGGCCACCGGCTGCGCCTGGTCGTCGCCGCCACCGACCTCGGCTTCGCCTCCCCGGCCGCACCCGCCACGTACACCGTCGCCCTGGACGGCCCGTCCCTCGGCGTGCCCACCGTGCCCGCCCTGCGGACCGCGTCCGCGGGGCTCGCCTGGTGGGTGTGGGGGCTGCCGCTCGCCGGCGCCCTCATCGGCGCGGCGCTCCTGATCACCCGGCGCACCCACACCCCGGCCCCCGATCCGGAGCTGGCCCAAGTGCCGCTCCAGATCACGGACTTGACCAAGAAGTACGCCAAGTCCAGCGACCGGTACGCCGTACGGGAGCTCTCCTTCCGGGTCGAGAAGGGCCAGGTCCTCGGGCTGCTCGGGCCCAACGGCGCGGGCAAGACCACCACCCTGCGTATGCTCATGGGGCTGATCCGGCCCGACGGCGGCGAGATCCGCGTGTTCGGGCACGCCATCCGGCCGGGCTCGCCCGTCCTGTCCCGGGTCGGCGCGTTCGTCGAGGGCGCGGGCTTCCTGCCGCACCTGTCGGGCCGAGAGAACCTGGAGCTGTACTGGGCGGCGACCGGCCGCCCCTCGGGGGACGCCCGCATGGCGGAGGCCCTGGAGATCGCGGGCCTCGGCGACGCCCTCCAGCGCGCCGTGCGCACCTACTCCCAGGGCATGCGCCAGCGCCTGGCCATCGCACAGGCCATGCTCGGCATGCCGGACCTGCTGATCCTGGACGAGCCGACCAACGGACTCGACCCGCCCCAGATCCGCGAGATGCGGGACGTGATGATCCGGTACGCCGAGGGCGGCCGCACCGTGATCGTCTCCAGCCACCTCTTGTCCGAGGTCGAGCAGTCCTGCACGCATCTGGTGGTCATGGACCGGGGCCGCCTCGTCCAGGCAGGCCCGGTCGCCGAGATCACCGGCGCGAGCGACACCCTGCTCGTCACCACCGCCGAGAAGGTCCCCGAAGCCGTCGTCGACAAGGTGGCCGCGCTGCCCGGCATCGGCTCGGCGCTGGTCACCGACGACGGCCTCCTGATCCGTCTCGACGGGGCGAGCACGACCGAGCTCATCGCCGAACTGCTGCGCCTGGACGTGCGGTTGACCGGCGTCGGGCCGCACCGCCGCCTGGAGGACGCCTTCCTCACCCTGATCGGAGGGACCGCGTGAGCACCCTGATGGAGTCCCCGGCGGAAGAGACCGCGCCGGGCTACCGGCCCGGGCGCACCCTGCCCCTGCGCGTCGAGGCCCTGCGCCAGCTCAAACGCCGGCGCACCCTGGTGATGGGCGCGGTGCTCGGCGCGCTGCCCTTCGTCCTGATCATCGCCTTCGCCATCGGCGGCACCCCGAGCAGCCGGAACGGCCGGATCACCCTGATGGACACGGCCACCGCGTCCGGCGCCAACTTCGCCGCGACGTGCCTGTTCGTCTCGGCGGGCTTCCTGCTGGTGGTGCCGGTCGCGCTGTTCTGCGGCGACACCGTCGCCTCCGAGGCGAGCTGGTCCTCGCTGCGCTATCTGCTGGCGGCGCCCGTGCCACGGGCCAGGCTGCTGTGGTCGAAGCTGGCGGTGGCGCTCGCCTTCAGCGCGGCGGCGATCGTGCTGCTGCCTTTGGTGGCGCTCGCGGCGGGGACCGCGTTCTACGGCTGGGGGCCGCTGGAGATCCCCACCGGCGGCGCGCTCGGCGCGGGCCAAGCGCTGCCCCGCCTCGCGGCGGCGGTCACCTTCGTCTTCGTGTCCCAACTGGTCACCGCCGCGCTGGCGTTCTGGCTGTCCACCCGGACCGACGCGCCGCTCGGCGCGGTCGGCGGCGCGGTCGGCCTGACCATCGTCGGCAACGTCCTGGACGCGGTGACCGCGCTCGGCGACTGGCGCGACTTCCTGCCCGCGCACTGGCAGTTCGCCTGGGCCGACGCGCTCCAGCCGCACCTGGAGTGGGGCGGCATGCTGAAGGGCTCGGCGGTCTCCGTCGCGTACGCGCTCGTCCTGTTCGCGCTGGCCTTCCGCGGCTTCGCCCGCAAGGACATCGTGTCGTAGACCCGGGGTCCTCGCGGGCGCGGTGCGGGCGGACGGATCAGGCGGCGAGCAGCTTCTCGTACCCGACGAGCCGCACGCACGCGGTGAGCCCGAGGATCGCCTGCTCCAGCTCCGCCGGGTCCGGGTAGCTGGGCGCGATGCGGATGGTGGCGTCCTGGGGGTCGTCGCCGTAGGGGTGCGTCGCGCCGGCCGGGGTCAGCACCACGCCCGCCGCGCCGGCCCGCGCCACGACCTCCTTGGCGCAGCCGTCCGGCACCTGGAGCGTGACGAAGTAGCCGCCCTTGGGGACCGTCCAGGACGCCAGGCCCGTGCCGCCGAGCTCGCTCTCCAGGATCCGCTGGACGGTGGCGAACTTGGGCTCCAGCAGGGCGCGCTGGCGCTCCATGTGGGCCCGTACGCCGTCCGCGTCGCGCAGGAACAGCACGTGGCGCAGCTGGTTGACCTTGTCCGGGCCGATCGAGCGCTTGGAGTTGTTGGCGAGCAGCCAGCGCACGTTGGCGGGCGAGGCGCCGAAGAACGCGACGCCCGCGCCCGCCGCCGTGATCTTCGAGGTGGAACCGAAGACGAACGCGCGGTCCTCGTGACCGGCCCCGGCGCACGCGCCGAGGAGGTCGGCGATCTCCACGGGCTCATCGGTGAGGTGGTGCGCGGCGTAGGCGTTGTCCCAGAAGACGCGGAAGTCGGGGGCCGCGGTCTCCATGCGGGCCAGGCGCGCCACGGTCTCGTCGCTGTAGCTGACGCCGCTCGGGTTGCTGTACTTCGGCACGCACCAGATGCCCTTGACGGCCGCGTCCTCGGCGACCAGGCGCTCCACGACGTCCATGTCCGGGCCCGCGTCGGTCATCGGCACCGGGATCATCTCGATGCCGAACCGCTCGCACAGCGCGAAGTGCCGGTCATAGCCGGGCACCGGGCACAGGAAGGCCACGCGCTCCTCGTCCGCCCAGCGCCGCTGCGCGCCGGGCAGGACGCTGAGCAGCGCGTGCACCAGGCAGTCGTGCATGAGCTCAAGGCTGGAGTTGCCCGCGGCCAGCAGCTGCCCGGCCGGCACCTGGAGCACCCCGGCGAAGATCTCCCGCAGCTCCATGAGGCCCTGGAGGCCGCCGTAATTGCGTACGTCGGTGCCGTCCGCGGCGGTGTGGCGGCCGCCGGGCAGGCTCAGCAGGTCCTCGCTGAGGTCGAGCTGTTCGGGCGCGGGCTTGCCCCGGGTGAGGTCGAGCTTGAGACCGCGGGCGGCCAGCGCCTCGTAGTCCTTCCGGGCCCGGTCGAGCAGCCCGGCCAGGGCGTCGGAGCTCAGCTCGGTGGTCATGGTGATTCCTCTCGCGGGGCCGCGCCTACGGGGTACGGCTCGGGGTGGGTGCGCCCCATCGAGCTTACAAAGCCCTCCCCGTCCCCAGCCCTCCCCGGGTCCCCCGGGCAGGCGCACCGCAAGTGGGGAATTCTCCCCGGTCAGACCGATGGGGACGCGGTGGCGCGGCCCCGCAGGGCGCTCCCCTGCTGTTCGGCGTGTGCGTTCCCGTCCGGGGGCGTGCTGGAGCAAGGGAGTTCGCGGTGGCAGGGCGTGGAGAGCGGATCGCCGACTGGGCGGACGGGCGGGTGGGGCTGCACCGGCTCGCCAAGGACAACATGCGCAAGATCTTTCCGGACCACGCGGTCCTCGGCCTGATCGCGGTCTACCCCTTCGTCGAGGCGTGGATCACCAAGGACGCCCGCGAGCACCACCTCCTGGACCGGCCGCGCAACGCGCCCGTCCGCACCGCGCTCGGCGCCGCCTGGATCAGCCTGTATCTGGTCACCCTGGTCGGCGGCGGCAACGACCTGTTCGCCACGCACCTCCACCTCTCGCTCAACGCGATGACCTGGGCGGTCCGCGTCGGCTTCTTCGTGGCGCCCGTGCTCGTCTTCGAGATCACCCGGCGC
The DNA here is from genome assembly GCF_042869775.1 of Streptomyces sp. NPDC006711. NCBI lineage: Bacteria > Bacillati > Actinomycetota > Actinomycetes > Kitasatosporales > Streptomycetaceae > Streptomyces > Streptomyces sp. NPDC006711. The sequence goes on along the minus strand of NZ_JBIAGO010000011.1, from coordinate 201,567 downwards.
TGGTGCCTCGGCCTGCAACGGCGCGACCGCGATCTGGTGCTGCACGGCAGGGAGACCGGCGTCATCAAGAAGCTGCCGCACGGGGAGTACGTGGAGGCGCACGAGCCGCTGCCGGCGGCGCGGGTCCACCTCCTGACCGCGCACGAGCAGTACCGGCCGGCCGCCGACGGCAGGTCGCTGCGGGCCCGGCTGTCCCGCGCCTACTTCGGCGGGGGCGGCCAGGTCGCCAAGGCGACGCGGGAGGAGCGCGAACGCCTGGTGGCGGGGCACGGGGGGCACGCGGGTCATTCCGGGCACGAGGGCGCCGGGCGGTGAACCGTACGGGAATGTCGTCGCGTACGCCACGAACCGGCCAACTCGCCGACGCACGACGCCTGTTGGTGACAACCTACGACGCGGACGGGGCCGCGACGACCGACGCCACCTGGGTGGTACGGGACGGCCACGCCCTCGGCGTCCTCCTGCGGGCGGACTCACCGCTGGCCGGCCGCCGCCGCGCGGGCTCACGGGTTCTGGTCGCGGACGGGAAGGGGTCCGGGGCCCTGCGGGTGCGGCCGGTGTTCCTGGACGCGCGGGGAAGCGTCCGCTACCGGGTGGCGCTGATCGACAAGTACGGCCCGGCCGCCCTGGTCGCTCTGGCCCGCGCCCGGCTGCGGCACGGTCTGGCCGGCACGGTGGGCGTACGCCTGGTGACGGGTCCGGGGCGGGCCCGCCTGATCGGCCCGGCCTGGCAGCCGGAATGGACGTACAGCCCGAACTAGCCGGGAAGGGGCGCCCCACCTGCTGCTATAGGGTCGGGAGCCATGGTGCGGCCCAAGAGCGAGAAGAAGTCCCCGCCCCTGCGGCGTGATGCGGCACGCAACCGGGACCTCCTGGTCGCGGCGGCCCGCGCGCTCTTCGCCGAGCAGGGGATCAACGTGCCCCTCGACGAGATCGCCAAGCGCGCGGGGGTGGGCAACGCCACCCTGTACCGGCGCTTTCCGACCCGGGGCGACCTGGTGGAGGCCGTCTTCCACGACGACCTCACCGAGGTGATGGCCTCGGGCGAGCGGGCCCTGGCGGCCGAGGACGCGTGGGGCGCGCTCACCACGTACCTGGAGGGCGTGTGCGCGCTGCTCGCCCGGGACCGGGGGATCGGCGACCTGATGACCACCGGCATCGAGGGCGCGCCGACCCTGGACGCGATCCACGTCCACAACTACGCCACGCAGAGCGAACTGATGCGCCGGGCCGCAGCCGCCGGACAGCTGCGCACCGACGTCGTCCCGGAGGACCTGCTCTTCGCCCTCAGCGCGCTCGGCGGCTCCCTGTACGCGATCGAAAGAGTCCGCCCCGGCTCCTGGCGCCGCCACCTGGCCCTCCTCCTGGACGGCTTCCGCGCCACGGCCCAACACCCGTTGCCAGGACCGGCGTTGACGGCCGACGAGACGAAGGGCGTGTACCGCGAGCTGGGCGGCGAGCCGCCGCAGCCGTGAGGCGCGGCCGCCGGGGCCGAACCGCGATCAGGCGTCGCCCCCCAACTAGCATCGTGGCTCAGTCGACCGCTGGAGCCCGCGCCATGACCCCGTCCCCGTCTTCGTCCCCGCCCCCATCCACGTTTCCGTCGCCGTCCCCCTCCGCACCCCCGTCCTCATCCTCGTCGCCGTCCGCGCCCCCGCTGCGGCTCGGGGTCGTCATCGTGACGATGGGCACGCGTCCTGCGGAGCTTCAGGCCCTGCTGGCCTCGGTGGAGAAGCAGGACGTGCCGGCGGCCCGGGTGGTCCTGGTCGGCAACGCGACCTCGCTCACGGAAGTCGCCACGGACGCGCTCAAGATCCCGCTGGCCGAGAACCTGGGGTGTCCGGGCGGCCGCAACGTGGGCCTGCGGGCCCTGCTCGACGCGGACGAGGCCGACGTCGTCGTCGAACTGGACGACGACGGCCTGCTCATCGCCGACGACGTGTTCCGCCGGGTGCGTGAACTGTTCGCGCGGGAGCGCGAGTTGGGGATCGTCGGGTTCCGGGTCGCCGACGAGCACGGGCACACCGAGCGGCGCTGGGTGCCCCGGCTGCGCGCCGGTGACCCGATGCGGGGCGGTCCGGTGACCGCGTTCCTCGGAGGCGGCCACGCCTTCTCGGTGCCCATGCTGCGGGGGATCGGCCTGTGGCCCGCCGAGTTCTTCTTCGGGCACGAGGAGTCCGACCTGGCGTGGCGCGCGCTCGACGCGGGCTGGAAGATCCGCTACGAGCCGGAGCTGGTCCTCCAGCACCCGAGGACGTCCCCCGCGCGGCACGCGGGCCACTACCGCTACACCGCGCGCAACCGCGTCTGGCTGGCGCGGCGCCGGCTTCCCGCCCCGCTGATCCCGGTCCATCTGGGCGTATGGATCCTGCTGACCGTTCTTCGGACCCGGTCACTGCCCGGCCTCAGGGCGTGGTGGGGTGGGTTCGTCGAGGGCTGGCGGCAGCCGTGCGGGGTGCGTCGGCCCATGGGGTGGGGCACGGTGTGGCGGATGACCCGGCTGGGGCGGCCGCCCGTGCTGTGAGCGCGGGGCGGGCCGCGTGCGCGGGGCGGGGCGTGCGTGGGGCGTGTGGTTCTGCGCGCCCCCCGTCGGGCCGTCAGGCCTGGGTGAACCAGCGGTTCTGTTCGGTGTCCGGGACCGCGTGGCGCTGGTGGGCGAGTTCCACCTGAGCCAAGTGGGCGTAGTGCGACACCACTTCGGGGCCGAACGCCTGCTGCGCGAGGGGGCTCTCGCGGAAGGCGGCCAGGGCTTCGTCGAGGGTGAGCGGCAGCGAGGGGGCGTCCTGGGCGAGGTAGGCGTTGGCGCTCTGGGGTGGCGGGGGTGTCAGATTCCGGTCGAGGCCGTGACAGACGGCGGCCAGGACGGCCGAGGCCGCCAGGTACGGGTTCGCGTCGGCGCCCGGGACGCGTACCTCCAGGTGCAGGCCGCTGCCCCGGCCGACGACGCGGATGGCGCACGTCCGGTTGTCGTAACCCCAGGTCGTCCCGGTCGGGGCGAACGAGCCGGGGGCGAACCGGCGGTAGGAGTTGGTGTTCGGGGCGTACAGCGGGGCCAGCTGCGGCAGCGCCTCCACGAGCCCGCCGATCGCGTGGCGCGCGATGTCGGACAGGTCGCCGTCGAGGGTGACGAGTGCGGGGTCGCCGGAGCGCCACAGCGAGACGTGCACGTGCAGTCCGCTGGCCACGCCGGTCTGCGGGGCGGCCATGTACGTCGCGGTCAGCCCGGCCCGGCCGGCGAGGGTGCGGACCGCGTGCTTGAACAGCACATGGGTGTCGCAGGCCTCAAGGACGGGACCGTAGGGGAACGTCACTTCCACCTGTCCCGGCGCGGCCTCCGTCTTGACGGCCTCCACCGGGGATCCGGCGCCGGCCAGGGCGGACTGGAGGCGGCGCAGGAAACGGTCGAGGACGGGCGGGTGGTCGAGCGCGTAGTCGAGGTTCGTGGCGGTCACCGGTTTCAGGCCGCCGTCCCCGATGCGCGGGGTCTCGCCGAACACCCCCTCGTACAGCAGGAACTCACTTTCGAGCCCGGCCATGGGGTACAGGCCGTGGGCGGCCAGGCGCGCGATCTGGTCGAGCAGCATCTGGCGCGGGGCCACCGCGAGCGGCCGGTGCTCGCGCGCGGTGAGCGCGTGGCCGAGCAGGACGGCCGTCCGACGCTGCCACGGAATCATCCGCAGCGTGCTCAGATCCGGGGCGAGAACCAGGTCGGCGTACCCGTTCTCCCAGGACGTGAGCGCGAATCCGTCGACCGGGTTCATCGCGGCGTCGGTGGCGAGCAGGTAGGCGCACATGTCGGCGTGGCCGCCCGCCACCCGGTCGAGGAAGTGGGCCGCGCCGTACCGCTTGCCCTTGAGGCGGCCCTGGAGATCGGGCAGCGCGAGCAGCACGGTGTCGATGCGGCCCCGGTTCACGGCCGAGCGCAGCTCTTCGAGGTCGAGCCGGCCGGTCCGCGGGCCCCGCCCACCGCTCGCGGCGTGCGGGGCGGGCGCGGGCACGTGGGGCAGCGGGCCCATGGGGGGACGGTTCGGCATCAGATGACGTCGCTTTCCAGGTCGGCCATGTCGTGGTCGACGGCGGCGGCCGGCACGCTGTAGCCGCGACGGGCGATCCGCCACCACAGGGCGGCCAGCACGAGCATGACGACCAGGGCCGCGGGCGCGTAGTTGAACGTGTCCACGGTCATGAGGCCACCCGTGGCCGGGCGGGTCTGGGGCAGGCAGAACAGCACGGTCACGAACGCCACCCAGACCACCGCAACGACGCCGATGGGCACACCCCAGCGGCCCAGGTGCCAGGGCCCGGGCACGAAGCGGCGCCGGTTCTTGACCCGCAGGAAGATGGGGATGGCGTAGGCGGGCGTGATGCCGATGACGTTGATCGCGGTGACGGCGCCGTACGCGGTGGGACTGTAGAGCGACGGCAGCGCGATGACCGCGGCGACCCCGACCGAGAGCCACACGGCGGCCCTGGGGGTGCCGCCCGTGACCCGCTGCCACAGGTGGGAGCCGGGCAGCGCGTTGTCACGCGAGAACGCGAAGATCATGCGCGAGGCCGCGGCGGTCTCGGCGTTGCCGCAGAACAACTGGGCGACGATCACGACCAGCAGCAGCGCCTTCGACCCGCCGGGACCGAGCGCGTCGAGGAAGATCTGCGCCGGCGGGACACCGGTGTCGGTGCCCTGGGTGCCCGCGTAGTCCTGGATGGCGAACGTCAGGCCCGCGAGCAGGACGAACCCGGCCGCCCACGACCAGGTGATGGCCCGCATGATGCCCCGAGGGGCCGCGACCTGCGCGTTGGCGGTCTCCTCCGACAGGTGCGCGGAGGCGTCGTAACCGGAGAAGGTGTACTGCGCGAGCAGCAGCCCGATCATGACCACGTACAGATTGCTCGACCAGCCGGTGTCGTTGACGAACTTGGTGAACACGAACTGGGCCGACTGGTGGTGGGTGGGTACGACGGCGAGGGCGGCCACGATGACGGCGACCCCCACCAGGTGCCACCACACGCTGATGCCGTTGAGGAGATTGACCAGGCGCACCCCGCGCAGATTGAGCACCGCGTGCAGCAGCAGGATCGCGCAGAAGATCAGGATGATCTTCCGCGGGGTGGGCGCGAACCCGAACTGGAGGTTCAGGAGCGCGCCGGTGAACAGCGCACACCCGTAGTCGATCCCGGCGATCGCGCCGAGCAGACCGAGCAGGTTGAGCCAGCCGGTGTACCAGCCCCACTTCTTGCCGCCGAGCTTGTGCGCCATGAAGAACAGGGCGCCGCTCGTGGGATAGGCGGAGGTGACCTCGGCCAGGCCGGCGCCGACGAACAGCACCATGACGCCGACGATCACCCAGCCCCACATCATGACCGCGGGTCCGCCGGTCGTCAGCCCGAACCCGTACAGGGTCATGCACCCGGACAGGACGCTGATCACGGAGAACGAGATGGCCGCGTTGCCGAAACCGGTCATGCGGCGCGACAACTGCGGCGTGTAACCCAGCTCACGCAGCACCAGGTCGTCGGAGTGGGCCCCGGCGGCGCGATGGTGGGACGGGCGAGACATGAAGGAACCTCCAGGCGCGGAGAACGTGTGCGGACGGTGAGCTCGTCCGAGAGCGGACGGTGAGCCCGTCCGAGGGCGGGGCGTGTGGGTCAGGCGATGCGTGTCAGGCGGTGCGTGTCAATCGAGAGCGCGGGTCCCCCAGGAGGCGGCCCGGTGGTCCGGGGCGCGCTTGGCGGCGGCGGCCGACTCGGCCCGGGCCCGCAGGAACAAGGACTCGGCCGCGCGCGGCTGGCTGCCGTAGTCGTGCACCGAGGCCCACGGCTCCCGGGCGGCGTACGGCGCCATCGCCGCGAACACCGCGTCGGCCTGCGCCAGTTGGTGCCCGGCCCACAGGGCACAGGCCAGATGGTTGAGGTCCAGCACCGAGCACCGGGCCGGATCCGTGCGCAGGAACCAGGAGTGGAACGCTCGAAGGGTGTAACCGATCGCGGGCTCCTCCGCCCAGCGCAGGCGCCAGGTCACCGTCCGGCGCTGGTCGCTCTGGCGGCGGCACCGCTCGGCGAGCGCGTACAGCGGCAGCAGGAGCAGGGGCGAGCCTTCGAGCGCCCAGGACGCCACCCACCGGCCGAAGTCGACCACGTCCGCCAGGACCGCGGACTCCGGCGCCCGGCGGGCCAGCAGGAACTGGACCACCCGGTGGTACGCCTCCCGGCTGCCCGGATCGCGCTGATTGACCTCGTGCAGAAGACCCCACGGGCCGGGCGGCAGCATGGGCTCGGCCGCCCGCGCCCTGTGCTCCCCGCGCAGGGCGCGCTCGTCGATCTGGGCCAGGGCCAGCAGGCACAGCCACGGCACCGGGTCGCGCCGCTCGCGGCCGGCCGCGGTGAGCGCCGCGCGCCGCGCTCGCTGCTCCAGGTCCTGGGCGGCGGCGTGCCGCTGGTGGTGCGAGCGCAGCGCGCGCTCGGCCGACACGCGGGCGAGCATCACATGTGCGTCATAGCTGTCCGGCTCCTCGGCCAGCCATGCCTCCGTCACGTCCGAGCCGGCCGCCCTGATGCCGAGCACCTGGGTGCGGAAACTCCGCAGGGGCCAGTTCGCGCCGGTCTCCGCCAGAAGATCACGCATGGCCATCCAGCGGCCGACCTTCAGGGCGGTCAGGGCCGAGCGCAGCTCACCGTCCGCGCCGGCGGGGTGGTACACCGGCTCCATCAGCCCGCCCCGTCCACCACGGCCCGGCGTAAGCGGCGCGACCGGGCGGCCGCGTCCGGCCGATGCGCGCGGGCCGGTCTCGCGCACGGACCGGCCGACGGCGGACGCGACGCCCTGAGGCGGGGGAAACGGGCGAACACCGGTACCTCCAGTACAACTCATGACCGCATGCGGAACCCGCGCTCTTCACCAACTCCGGCCGCGTGGTGGGCCGTTGATCCGTGAGTCTGTCGGAAGAAGTCCCCCGATGTACATGACATTGGGGATGCTATTGCGGTAATTCCCGGGCAGGCAAAGGGATTTGGGCCGGGCCCGGCGAATCGGAGGGAGGCTCGGGATGGCTTCGAGTTCTATAGGACGGCTGTTGCGTTCCCACGTCAGAAACGTGACAACTCCGCCGGTCAGCGGGGCGCCGGCCGGCCGCCGACCGACCGCGTGGCCCGCGCTCAAAGCCCCTTGCTGGTACGGGACTTCGGGGGCGGCGGCCGCCGGGGCGAGCGTCGGGGCAGCGCGCTGCGGCAGCCCCAGGAGAGGTCCCCGGTCCGGCCCGGCGGCGACTTCGCCGTTCCGTAGATACTTGAATTCTGAACGTGCCGAGATTCATCACATCGTGCCTTTGGGGTCGGGCCCGGGCGAATAGGACGCGACTGGGTGCCGACCCCGCCGTCCGGAGAGCTCCATTCCGCTCTCTCGCGGGTATCCGAGCGTGTGGCGGCGGGATTGGACATCGCGGTTGGAGAGGCCGTGGGTGTGGAGGGGGTGAGGGGCGCAGGGAGTAGGCGAGGAAAGGAAGCCGAATCCCTTTCCCGGCCGCCCGTCGGACGCGCGGCTCGCCCGGGGCAAGGAGGGAGCCCTCCGCGAGTGATCTCGCGAAGGGCTCGGTTGCCGCTTGTGACCTGCGTAAAAATGCGCCCCCGGCAGGACTCGAACCTGCGGCCAAGCGCTTAGAAGGCGCCTGCTCTATCCACTGAGCTACGGGGGCCGGGCGGGGCCTCGGTGGGGCTGGGGTCCCGGGCGGCAGGGTTGTCGGTCCGGGGCGGGTCCCGGGCCGGTGACCTTGCCGGGGACAAGGATAGGGCTCCTGTCACCTCGTCCCGGTTGCTTCACCTGCGTGGCACGATGTGGAGGTTCGGTGAAGCGAACCGATAATCGCAGGCAGGTGCGAATCCCGCAGCGGTTTTGACGCTCGTGGCGCAGGGTGTTGTGCACTCGTTATGCCTGCGTCCCACTCGTCCCCTGTGTCCCATCTGTCCGTTCGGTGCGTCCTGGCGGCGTACGGACGCGCGCGGAAGTAGCCATACGCTTCAAAAAGCCGCCAAAATTGGGCATTCTTCGCATGTGGTGACCTTGGACGTACGGCCTCAGCTCATCGACGCACTCTCCGCCCTGCGCGACAGTGTCGCCGCCGTGCGCCTCCCGCTGCCCCTGCCGGGGGCGCCACGTGCCCGGCAGACCCGCGGCGAACTGCTCGCACAGCTCGACGACTATCTGCTGCCCCGCCTGCGCGACCCCGAAGCCCCGCTGCTCGCGGTCATCGGCGGTTCCACCGGCGCGGGGAAGTCCACGCTCGTCAACTCCCTTGTGGGACGCCGGGTGAGCCAGGCGGGCGTGCTGCGTCCCACCACGCGTACGCCCGTGCTCGTCTGCCACCCCGACGACAAGGAGTGGTTCGCCGGAGTGCGGGTGCTGCCCGGGCTCACCCGCGTCTGGCTGCCCCAGCAGCACGAGGACGCCGAACCCGAGGACCTTCCGGGCGGGGACGACGACGGCACCGTACGCGTGGAGACCGCCACCACGCTGCCGCGCGGGCTCGCCCTGCTGGACGCGCCCGACATCGACTCACTGATCGTCAGCAACCGCATCCTGGCCGCCGAACTCATCTGCGCCGCCGACGTCTGGGTCATGGTCACCACCGCGTCCCGCTACGCCGACGCGGTGCCCTGGCACCTGCTGCGTACCGCCAAGGAGTACGACGCCACCCTCATCACCGTCCTGGACCGGGTGCCCCACCAGGTGCTCGCCGAAGTGTCGCGGCAGTACGGCGCGTTGCTCACCCGCGCCGGGCTCGGCGACGTGCCGCGCTTCACCGTGCCCGAACTGCCCGAATCCGCGGGCGCCTCGCACGGCCTGCTGCCCTCCACCGCCGTCGCCGCGCTGCGCACCTGGCTCACCCACCGCAGCCAGGACCCCGCCGCCCGCCAGCAGGCCGTCGCCCGCACCGCGTCCGGCGCCATCGAATCGCTCAACGCCCGGATGCCGGAGCTCGCTTCGGCCGTCGCCGCGCAGTACGCCGCCGCCGTCCGCCTCACCGGCGCGGTCGAGGACGCGTACGCCAAGGAGGGCGAGCGGGTGCGGCGGCGCCTGCGGGCCGGTGAGGTGCTGGCCGGGGACGCGCTCACCCGCTGGCGCGCCCACCCCGGCGGCGCGTCCGCCGGCGAGCTCCTTGACGCGCTCGTGGACAGCCTCGCCGAACTCCTGCGGTGCGCGGCGGCCGCCGCCGACGAGCGGGTCAGGGCGGCCTGGGCGCGGGAGCCGGCGGCGGGGCGGTTCGCCGATGCCGGGCGCCACCAGGACCCCGAGGACCGCATCGGGCTCGCGGTGCGGCGCTGGCGGCGGGTCCTGGAGGAGCTGGCCGAGGACGAGGTGCGGGAGATGGAACGCTCGGTGGCGCCCGATCCCGAGACCGTGGCCGCGCTGCTCGCCGCGGCCCTGCTCGGCGGCCGCAGGGCCCGCAGGGCGGGGGAGCGTCTTGCCGAGCGGATCGGCGCCCAGGGCGCGCTGCGGCTGCGCGACAAGGGCGGCGAGCTCGTCGCCACGTACATCGACCAGGTGCTCGGCGCCGAACGCGAACGGCGGCTCGCCCCGCTGGACGCCCTTGAGGTGACACCCGAGCCGCAGGCCGGGCTGATCGCCGCTCTGTCCGTGGTGCAGAAGGAGAGGAAAGCGGCATGACGCAGGACGTCGAGGACCGCTGGGCCGACGGGCTGATCGCGCGGCGCGCCGCCGAGCCCGGCGAGATGTCATCCGTCGCCGAGGACGGCGAACAGGCGCGGGACGCCGCGTTCGAACCCATCGGCGGGCCCTACGCGGGCGCGGTGCGCGGACGCCTGGACGCACTGCGCGAACTGGTCGGCCTCTCCCGTACGCGCCTCGACGAGCAGGCGCTCGCGGAGGCCGGGCGGGTGCTGGACGAGGCGTCCGCCCGCCAGCGCCTGTCCGCGCGGCACACCGTGGTCGCCGTCGCGGGCGCCACCGGAAGCGGTAAGTCCACCCTCTTCAACGCCCTTGCCAGAAGCCAGATCTCGGACACCGGGCTGCGCCGGCCGACCACCGGCGCGCCCATCGCGTGCAGCTGGACCGACGGTGCCGCCGGGCTCCTCGACCGGCTCGGCATCCCCGGCCGGCTGCGCAGGCGCCCGCTGGAGACGGCGGGCGGCGGCGATCTGGAGGGCCTTGTCCTGGTGGACCTGCCCGACCTCGACTCCGCGCTCGGCACGCACCGCGAGGCCGCCGACCGGGTGCTCGCCCTGGTGGACGCGATCGTGTGGGTCGTGGACCCCGAGAAGTACGCGGACGCCGTGCTGCACGAGCGCTATCTGCGCCCGATGGCGGGCCACGCCGAGGTCAGCTTCGTCGTCCTGAACCAGGTGGACCGGCTGCCCGGCGACGCAGCCGACCTGGTCCTGGACGATCTGCGCCGGCTGCTCGACGAGGACGGCGTGGCGCTCGGCGAGCACGGCGAGCCCGGCGCCTGCGTGCTCGCGCTGTCCGCCCTGACCGGCCAGGGCGTCGCCGAACTGCGCGAACAGCTCGGTCACTTCGTGCGCGAGCGCGGCGCGGCGGGCCGCAGACTGGCCGCCGACGTGGACCGGGCCGCGGCCGAACTGCGTCCGCTGTACGTCGCCGACGGCCGGCCCGGGCTCGGCGAACGGGCCCGCGACGAATTCGCCGACCGCCTCGCCCGCGCGGTCGGCGCCACCGCTGCGGGGGAGGCGGCCGAACGCGAATGGCGCCTGGGCGCCCAGCGCGCGTGCGGGACGCCGTGGCTGCGGCTGTGGCGCTGGTACGACCGCATCCGCGTCCCCGCCACCCAGCGCCCGCGCCCCGATGCCCCCGTCGAGGAGCAGGTCACCGCGCGCCAGCGCGTCGAGCAGGCGGTGCGTACGGTCGCCGACCACGCCACCGCGGGGCTTCCCGCGCCCTGGGCGCAGTCCGTGCGCGAGGCGGCGGTACGGGGCGCGGAGGGGCTTGCGGAGGCCCTGGACGAGCTCGCGGTGCGGGAGGAGCTGGAGCGCGGCGCCTCTCCCAGGCCGCCATGGTGGCCTGCGGCCGTGCTGGCCCAGATGGTGATGACGGCCATTCAGATCGTGGGCGGGCTCTGGCTGCTGGGCCAGATCCTCGGGGTGCTCGCACCGGGGCTCGTGGTGCCCGCGCTGGTGATGCTGGCGGGCGTGGTCGGGGGGCCGCTGGTGGAGTGGGCGTGCGCGGTGGCGGCGCGCGGGCCCGGGCGGCGCTACGGGCAGGAGGCCGAACGCAGGCTCAGGGAGGCCGCCGCGGCCTGCGGGCGGGCCAAGGTCCTCGATCCGCTGGCGGCCGAGTTGCTGCGCTATCGCGAAGTGCGGGAACAGTACGCGGCGGTGGTGGGCGCGGGAGCCACGCGCGCCACGGGGGTGAGCGGGTTGTCCACAACCCGGCGGTAATCCACAGGCCCCGGCACGGACTCCCCGTCCGGTCCAGCATGGAGATCGACAGCGCAAGGGTTCGATCGACGGCTGGGCCGGGCGGGGTTCTTCACACCCGCTGGTGTCCGGCGCGAGCAGGGCCCAGCGGTTTTGACGGGCACGGGGGTTGAGAGCTGTGAACGAGACGATGGTGACGCTGGTCGGCAACGTGGCCACGCAGGTGGAGTGGCGCGAGACGCCGACCGGCGGGGCGGCGAGGCTCCGGCTCGCGGTGAGCGCGCGCCGCTTCGACCGCGAGAAGCAGTGCTGGGTGGACGGGGTGACGAGCTTCTACACGGTGTGGGCGGCGCGGACCCTCGGAAAGAATCTGACGGGCTCGGTGGCGGTCGGCGAACCCCTGCTGGTGCACGGCCGCCTGAAAGTGCGTGATGAGGAACGCGAGGACGGCTCGCGCCGGTTCTCGGCGGACGTGGACGCGGTGGCGATCGGGCACGACATGACGCGGGGCACCAGCGCGTTCCGGCGGGTGTTCAAGGGCGAGGCCGCCCCGGCCGAACGGGCCGTGCGCCAGGGGGAGCTGAGTGGGGCGGGCCCGGGCCCGGCGGCGGGCGCCTCGGGGACGGCAGGGGCGGGGGAGCCGGGTGGCGCCTTGGCGGGCGCGGTCAGCGGCGGTGCGGTCGGCAGGGGTGCGCCGGTGGTATGGGAGTCGGTTTCGGCCACAGTTTCGGACACGGTCGCGATGGGCTTCTAGACGCGCCCACTTGGGGGATCCGCAGGGGGGGGCGGTGCCTGGGCGGAGGGTCCCCGTGGAGGGTCGGCCGGTGCCGCGCCGGGGGACGGGCGGCGAGCGCCGTTGTACCGAAACTCCCCATCTGTGCCGGGGATTTGTCGACAACGTCGCTTGGCACACGTGTTCTGGGATAACGATTGCGAATCGGAATGGTTATCTGATGTCATGACCGCGAAACGTCGTCTTCCGAATCCCTAGGATTCCCGCGTACTCACGGGGCACTTGAGTCTGCCGGCGAGGCACTTCCCCCAACGCGCACCTCTGTGCACGCGCACCACATGCGAAAGAGCCTCGCCCGAAGGGGAATTCTGTGTTTTCAGCCGTTCACGGGCCTTCCGCCCGCAAGCGGGGTGCGCTGCGCCTCGCCACCGTCACAGCCGTCTCAGGTCTCGTCGCGGTCGGCGCGATAGCCGGCGCCGGCGCGGCCAGCGCGGACGGCAAGCCCGTCACCACGTCGTCCGGCGCGCACGCCACCCTGCCGAAGGCCACGGTCGCGGTGGGCGCTCCGGTGAACATCACCGACGCCCATGGCCAGGTGACGAGCCCCACCGGAGGGCTCTTCGAGCTCAAGGTCGACGGCGCGGGCGTCATCCAGACGTACTGCATCGACCTGAACAACGGCACGGTGGCCGGCTCCTCCTACAAGGAAGTCACCTGGGCGGAGTCCTCGCTCGCGGGCAAGGAGGAGGCGGCCGGAAAGATCAACTGGATCCTCCAGAACTCCTACCCGGCCAAGACCCCGGGCGAGCTCGGCGCGGGCCTCACCAAGGAGACGGCCGCCGCCGGCACCCAGGCCGCGATCTGGACGCTCTCCGACAACGCCAAGGCCGTCCCCCAGGACCCGGCCGCCGCGAAGCTGACGGCGAAGCTGCTCAAGGAGGCGGACCCGAAGGCGTACAAGGAGCCCAAGGCGTCCCTGGCCTTCGACAAGGACGCGGTCTCCGGTCTCGCCGGTGGCGAGGTCGGTCCCCTCACGGTCCACACCAACGCCTCCGCCAGCAAGGTGACCCTGGGCCTCGCGCCGGGCGCCCCGGCCGGCGTGCAGCTCACCGACAAGGGCGGCAAGGTCATCACCTCCGCCTCCGACGGCACCGAGGTCTACTTCAAGGTGCCCAAGGGCACCCCGGACGGCTCCGTCAAGGTGACCGCGACCACGCAGACCAAGGTTCCGGTCGGCCGCGCGTTCATCAGCGACGGCAAGATCAAGAGCCAGACGTTCATCCTGGCCGGCACCAGCGACGTGCCGGTGACCGCGGTCGCCATGGCCAAGTGGGGCACCGCCCCGGCCGTCACGGTCAAGAACGACTGCGTCAAGGGTGGCCTTGACATCGCCGTCAGCAACAAGGGCGACAAGCCGTTCGACGTGGTCGTGCTCGGCAAGAAGCTCGGCACGGTCCCGGCGAACTCCGCCCAGACGCTGTTCATGCCGGTCGCCGAGGACGCCACGTACTCCTTCGACCTGGCCGGCCAGCACTTCACCGGCGTCCTGGACTGCAAGACGGCCGGCAGCGGTACGCCCACGCCCGCCGCGTCCACTCCGGCGTCCAAGCCCAGCCCCGCCTCGGCCGGCGGCAGCTCGACCGGGAGCACCGGCGGCACCAACCTGGCCGAGACCGGCAGCTCCAGCTCCACCCCGATGATCGCCGGCGCGGCGGTCGCCCTGGTGCTGGTCGGTGGCGGCGCGGTGTTCTTCCTCCGCAAGAAGAAGACGGCCGGTCAGTAAGCACCTGGCGGTAACCGCACGGTGGTAGCCACTCGGCAGTGATCAGCCGGCAGTGACCATCCGGCGGCACGGCATCCGCTGACGCACGACGGCCCCGGTACGCATCGCGTACCGGGGCCGTTGCCGTGCCGGGCGCCCTTCCGCGACGTGCCGGGCGACGGTCCGTACGTGCGCGGCGACGGTTGGTGAGCGAACCACCCCTCGGGCGTGGGGGAAGGAAGCGCCAGGTCACCGGCGTGCGGGGGAACCCGTTTCCTCCCGGGGGTGGCCGTCAGGCAAGATGGGGTGTATCTGCCCACACTTCGATCTGCCGGACGGTTTCTCTTGGCTGAGTTCATCTACACCATGCGCAAGACGCGCAAGGCGCACGGCGACAAGGTGATCCTTGATGACGTCACCTTGAACTTCCTTCCCGGCGCGAAGATCGGTGTGGTCGGCCCGAACGGTGCCGGTAAGTCCACCGTTCTCAAGATCATGGCGGGCCTTGAGCAGCCCTCCAACGGCGACGCCTTCCTGTCGCCCGGCTACAGCGTCGGCATCCTCATGCAGGAGCCCCAGCTCGACGAGTCCAAGACCGTCCTTCAGAACGTCCAGGACGGCGCGGCCGAGCTCATGGGCAAGCTGACGCGCTTCAACGAGGTCGCCGAGCTCATGGCGACCGACTACTCCGACGCGCTCCTCGAAGAGATGGGCAAGCTCCAGGAGGACCTGGACCACGCCAACGCGTGGGACCTGGACGCCCAGCTCGAGCAGGCCATGGACGCGCTCGGCTGCCCGCCCGGCGACTGGCCGGTCACCAACCTCTCCGGTGGCGAGAAGCGCCGCGTGGCGCTGTGCAAGCTGCTCATCGAGGCGCCGGACCTGCTCCTGCTCGACGAGCCCACCAACCACCTCGACGCCGAGTCGGTGAACTGGCTGGAGCAGCACCTCTCCAAGTACTCCGGCGCCGTCGTCGCGGTCACCCACGACCGGTACTTCCTGAACAACGTCGCCGAGTGGATCCTGGAGCTCGACCGCGGCCGGGCCATCCCCTACGAGGGCAACTACTCGACCTACCTCGACAAGAAGGCCACCCGCCTCAAGGTCGAGGGCAAGAAGGACGAGAAGCGCGCCAAGCGCCTCAAGGAAGAGCTGGAGTGGGTGCGGTCCAACGCCAAGGGGCGTCAGACCAAGTCCAAGGCCCGCCTCGCCCGCTACGAGGAGATGGCCGCCGAAGCCGACAAGATGCGCAAGCTCGACTTCGAGGAGATCCAGATCCCGCCGGGCCCGCGTCTGGGCTCCATCGTCGTCGAGGTCAACAACCTCTCGAAGGCGTTCGGCGACAAGGTCCTCATCGACGACCTCAGCTTCACCCTGCCGCGCAACGGCATCGTGGGCGTCATCGGCCCCAACGGCGCCGGCAAGACCACGCTGTTCAAGATGATCCAGGGCCTTGAGACGCCGGACAACGGCTCCATCAAGGTCGGCGACACCGTCAAGATCAGCTACGTCGACCAGAGCCGCGCCAACATCGACCCCAAGAAGACGCTGTGGGCCGTCGTCTCCGACGAGCTCGACTACATCAACGTCGGCCAGGTCGAGATGCCTTCGCGCGCGTACGTCAGCGCCTTCGGCTTCAAGGGTCCGGACCAGCAGAAGCCCGCGGGCGTGCTCTCCGGCGGTGAGCGCAACCGCCTCAACCTGGCGCTCACGCTCAAGGAGGGCGGCAACCTGCTGCTCCTCGACGAGCCCACCAACGACCTCGACGTCGAGACGCTGTCCTCCCTGGAGAACGCGCTCCTCGAGTTCCCCGGCGCGGCCGTCGTGATCTCCCACGACCGCTGGTTCCTGGACCGAGTGGCCACCCACATCCTCGCCTACGAGGGCGACTCCAAGTGGTACTGGTTCGAGGGCAACTTCGAGTCGTACGAGAAGAACAAGGTCGAGCGCCTTGGTGCGGACGCGGCCCGCCCGCACCGCGCCACGTACAAGAAGCTCACGCGGGGCTGAGTCACGTGAGCCGTCATATCTACCGCTGCCCGTTGCGCTGGTCGGACATGGATGCCTTCGGGCACGTCAACAACGCGGTCTTCGTCCGGTACTTGGAGGAAGCCCGCATCGACTTCATGTTCCGCCTCGAGCCGGGCGACGGGTCGCCGTCGTTCCAGGGCGGGTCCGTCGTGGCCCGCCACGAGATCGACTACAAGCGGCCCCTGGTGCACCGGCACGAGCCGGTGACCATCGAGTCGTGGGTGACGAAGATCGGGGCGGCGTCGCTGACCATCGCGTACGAGATCAAGGAGCCCGAGGAGGGTGGACAGGTGTATGTCACCGCGTCCACCGTCGTCGTGCCCTTCGATCTCGCGGCGGGGCGTCCTCGGCGGATCACGGCCGAGGAGAAGTCCTTCCTGATGGAGTACCTGGACGACGGGTCGTCCGCAGAGGGTTCGGCGGGTGGTTCGGCCGGTGGCTCGTCCGGCGGGGAGCGGGAGCGGGGCGTGCGCGCCGACGGCGGGCGGGAGCGGGCCGCGGCATGAACGCCGTGCTCCGGTTCGACGACACGAGGGAGGTGGCGGATCTCGCCGCCTTCCTCGGCCGGCTGATCCACTACGACCGGGCCGCCGCGGTCCGTCTCCAGGCGGGCGGCGGGGCGTTGGCCGTCTTCGGGCGGCCGCCGTCCTTCGAGGTGCTGGCGATCCGCACGGCCCGGCTCATGGACGACGCGCTCGTGCTCGACGTGACCGTCGCGGCGGGTGAACTCCTGGAATCGCTGGACGAGGCGGAGTGCTCCGCGCGCGTTCCCTCGGCCGTCACCGGGCCGCCGTGGGCCGGGGTGCTCCCGCCGCGCGGTGGCTGGCAGCCGGTGCCGGGCCTGCCGGAACCGGAACGGATGCGGGGGGCGGTCGCGGCCGCCGTCGCCGAGTTCCGGGCCAGGGATGAGGCGTTGCCCGAGCAGCGGCGTACGCGGGCGGAGCGTGAGCTGATCGGGCGCGAGATCTGGTCGCGCACCCTTGGCTCGACCGAGCTGCCGTTGCGGGCCGTGCATGCGGCCCAGTCCCTCGGTTTTTTGCGGCCGGTCCGTGCGCTGGCCTCGGCGGGGGCGCCGGTGGCTCCCGACCCGGTGACCCTGTTCGTCTCGGGTCCGTGGCTGCGGCTGCGCACCCCGTACGGGTCGGTCGCGCTGCGGCGGGCGGGGCTGGGCGGCCTGACCGTGACCCCGGTGTAACGCGCGCCAAGCCCCCCAAACCCTGGGGCTCCGCCCCAGACCCCGTTCGGCCTGAACGGCCTCGTCCTCAATCGCCGGACGGGCTAGGTATGTGCACATGGGCCAGCACAAGCCCCGCCAGGGGCGCGGGGAACTGCGCATGCCGGGGTGAAGCCCGCATGCGGGCCCGCACCGAGTGCTCAAGGGGCGCGGGGAACTGCGCGCTCAGCCCCGCACGACCCGCACGCGAGAACCGGGCCTCCTGGGGCTCCGCCCCAAACCCCGGGAGGCCCCTCCCCGCCCCTTCCCTAAACCCTCCGGGGGCGAAAGAAAAACCCTGGGGCTCCGCCCCAGACCCCGTTCGCGCTGAACGCGCTCGTCCTCAAACGCCGGACGGGCTGAGGTTGCCTGTATGGGCCGGCATGAGCCCTGCCCCAAGGCACCCCACGTGGGCCAGCATGAGCCCCGCCCCAAGGCAGCCCACGTGGGCCGGCACGAGCCCCGCCCCAAGGCACCCCACGTGGGCCAGCATGAGCCCTGCACCAGGACCGCCCACGCTGGCCCGCACGCACCCCGCCAGGGGCGCGGGAACTGCGCGACCAGGCGCCCGCGGTCCGCAGCCGGGCTGGGGGACAAGTTCCACCCGCGCGCAAACCCCTCAGCGTTCGTCCGGCCAGATCTGGATGTGGTCCGGCTCCAGTTCCAGGGCCACTCGGTGTTCCATGGCCAGGGCGCGGGTGTACTCCGCCGGGAGTTGCAGGCGGCCCGCGCGGTCGAGCATCGCGTATTCGCGGGCCACCAGGGACTCCTCGCCCGTCGCCGCGTCCACCTGGGTGCGGCGCAGGACCTCCGTCGAGGTGCGGCCGTCGCGGATGGCGACCGTGCGGCGGACCTCGCTCGCCACCGTCTGGTCGTGGGTGACGATCACGATCGTCGTGCCCAGCTCCTCGTTGGCCCGGCGGAACGCGGCGAAGATCTGCTCACCGGTCGCCGAGTCCAGCTCGCCCGTCGGCTCGTCGGCCAGCAGGACGGAGGGGCCGTTGGCCAGCGCCACCGCGATCGCCACGCGCTGCTGCTCGCCGCCCGACATCTGGTGCGGCCTGCGGTCGCGGCAGTGGGCGACCTCCAGCATGGTCAGAAGGGAGTCGGCCCGTTCGGCCTTCTTCCGCTTGGCGAGCGCGCCGCGCAACTGCGTCGGCAGGGCCACGTTCTGCACGGCCGTCAGGTAGGGCAGCAGGTTGCGGGCGGTCTGCTGCCACACGAAGCCCACCACCTCGCGCCGGTAGCCGAGCCGGGCCCGGGCGTCCATCGCGAGCAGGTCGCGCCCGGCCACCCTGGCCGCGCCGGCCGTCGGCACGTCGAGCCCCGCCAGAATGTTCATCAGCGTCGACTTGCCGCTGCCCGACGCCCCCACCAGAGCCATCAACTCGCCCTCGGCGACCAGGAGATCGAGCCCCTGGAGGGCCTGCACCTCCACGCCGTCGGTGGTGAAGACGCGGACCAGCCGGTCGCAGGCGATGAGCGCGTCGTGGCCGTACGCCGGCCGGTCGCGGTGGGCCGTGGCCCTGCGCTCCAGATCTTCGAGCGATGTGGCCGATGTGGCCGGTGCGGCCGATGTCGTCATCGTGCGTCTCCTGCCCTGAGTTCGGTGATGGATCCACGCCGCCCGCTCCACCAGGCCTGCGCCGCCGCCACGCCCGCCGCTAGCAGCAGGACGCACACGGCGGGCAGCACCAACGACACCGGATCCGCGCGCAGTTCGGCGCCGACCGGCGCCAGGCCGCTCGTGGTGGCGAGGGCCAGGCCCGCGAGGTCGATGCCCGGCGCGAGGAGCGCGATCGAGGCCCAGCCGGTGAGCGCGCCGCCCGCCGCCGCGAGGAACGCCGCAGGCAGCGATTCCAGGACGAGGAGCGCGCGGCCCTGGCGGCGGGTCAGGCCCATGGTGCGCAGCCGGGCGAGCAGCGCGGAGCGCTCGGGCGCGCCGCGCAGGAGCGAGAGGAGCAGGGCGAGGACGGCGAAGCCCGCGCCCGCCGCGACGGCCACGCCGTAGACGCGGCCCGCGCCCTTCTGCAACGGGGAGTCGGTGAACGCCTCCCGCGCCTGCGAGCGCAGCCGTACGGTGGCGCCGCCGTGCTCGGCCGTCGCCCGGAGCGCCTTGGCGTCGAGGGAGCTTCCGCCGACGAGGAGCGCTGTGGGGTCCTTGGCGGCGAGACCCGCCGCGTCCACCAGCAGGTACGCGGTGCCCGGCACGGCGGCCGACCACGCGTGGTCCGCGTTCACGCGCACCGTCACGTCCTTGCCGCCCACGCGCAACGCGACCGGATTCGGGCCGAGGAGCCGGGCGAGGGAGGGGGAGGCGAGGGCGGGCAGGACGGCCGTGCCGGGCTTTGCCGAGGGCGCCTTGAGCCGGGCGGCGTCCACGTCGAGCGCGGTGCCGGCGGTCAGCCGGGCGTACGCCTGGGGGTCCACGCCCGCGACGGCGGCCTTGGCGCCACCGGGCAGCTCCACCGCGTACTCGATGTGGACGGCCGCCACGCTCCGCACACCCGGCACCCCCGCCACCTCGGCGGCCAGGTCCTTCGGCAGGACCACGCCGTCGACCCGGGCGTCGGCGCCCGTCGCGTACAGCGCCGCCCGGTCGCGCGCGTCCGCCGTGCCCGCAAGGACCGAACCGCCGAACGCGGCCGTCGAAAGCGCCGTGAGCAGGGCGAGCAGGGGCAGCGCCCCACCGCCGGGGGCGCGCCCGGCGCGGGCCAGCGCGAGGAAGCCGAGGACGCCGCGCAGCCGGCCGGCCGGGCGGGCCGCCCAGCGCAGCGGCAGCGGATGCAGCCGGATCAGGACCAGCGCGGCCATCACCCCGATGAGCACCGGCGCCGCGCTGAGCAGCAGGTCCACGGAGCCGCCCGCGGTTCCCCTGCGGCGCAGCGCGAACACCGCGCCCGCCGCGAGCACCAGGAGCGTCAGCTCGGCCACCGTACGGCGCGCGGAGGCCTTCTCCCGTACCAGGTCGGCGCGTTCGGCGGCGGAACGCACCGTGCGGTGGGCGGGCGTCGCGCGCAGCGGCAGGGCCACGCAGCCGAGCACCGCGACCCCGGCCGCCGCCGCGAGCGCGGGGCCGAACCGGCCGTCGGGTACGGCGAGCAGGGCGAGCACCAGTCCCGCGCCGGCGGCCGGGACCACCACGACCGCGCTCTCCGCGCACAACCGGCCCGCGATCTGGGGCAGCGAACCGCCACGGGCCCGCAGCAGGGTCAGCTCGGCGGCGCGCCGGGTCGCGGCGAGGCCGCCCGCCATCAGGAGCACCACGGCCGCCACGGTCGCGGTGCCGAAGCCCGCCACCGCGACCACCGGTCTTACCGCGTCGCGCGCCGAGCCGTAGGCGATGAGCACCTTGTCGAGTTCGGTGAAGACGGCGGTGGAGGAGGAGAACACGGTACGTGCATCGTTGAGCGCGGGACCGGCCTGGAGGGAGGCGACGGCATCCTTCAGGTCACCCAGGCCCCGGGCGTTCAACGGGGCTGATTCCGGGGCGAGTTGGGCGTACATCTCGGGCTTGCCGCCGGTGGCGAGCAGCGCGGGTGCGGCGTTGGGCGCGAGCAGCAGCGCGCCGTGCCAGTACTTGGGCGGCTCGGGCGCCGCGGACGGCACGCTTTCGAGCTGGGGGGTGCGCAGGACCGGCTGGACCGACCAGTAGCCGCCGCCCGGCTCCAGCGGCCGTACGATGCCGGTCACCGTCAGGGCCAGCGGGCCGCGCCCGACCCCGGCCACGTGCAGCACCGCGCCCGGGGTGAGGCGCAGGGCGCGCGCGGTGTCCTCGGTGACGGCGACCTCGGCGCCCGCCGACTCCTGGTCGGCCCGCCCGCCCGGCAGCCGCCCGGACACCAGACGGGCGTGGGCGGCAAGGCCGGCCTGGGCGGCCACCGTGAACCGCGCCGGAATCCCGCTGGGCCGGGGCAGGAACGGCTCGTCGGACTCCAGGCTCTGCCCGGTCCGCAGCCCGTACGCCGACTGGGCGCGGTCGATCGTGAGCGGGGCGGGCACCGTGCGCACCACCGCGTCGAAGTGCTGGCGCAGCTCGGCGGGGGAGACCATCGCCGCGCGGTCCGGCGCGGTCGCGGAGAGCCCCGGCGCGCCCGCGCTGAACTGGAGGGCGGTGCGGGCCGGCGCGGCCGACGCCACCGCGTGGCGCAGCCCGTCGTTCTCGTACGTCTCCACGCCGCGCGGGAAGGCGGCCGCGAGCCACGCGGTCATCAGGACCAGGACGGCGAGCGCGGCCGCCGCCCCGGGCGCGGTCCGCAGCCGGGTGCGCACCCAGGGCGCGAGAGCTCTGCCCGCCATGTCAGTTGCCCCCTTGGCCGCGCAGTGTGACGGCGGGATCGGTACGGCGCAGCGCGATCGCCGCGACGATCAGGAGCGGCACGGCGGCCACCGCGCCGAGCAGCAACGCCACCCGTCCCGCCGGGAGTTCGACCAGGACGGCGGGCACCGGCTGAGCTGCCTGGTCGGTCAGCACGATCAGCGGCACCACCGCCCGGGTGAGGAGTTCACCGAGGCCGAATCCGGCGAGCAGCGCGAGCGCGATGAGAACGCCCTGCTCGGCGGCGATCAGCCGGGCGAGCTGGCGGCGCGGGGTGCCGAGGGCGCGCAGCACGCCGAACTCCCGGCCCCGCTCACGCAGCGATCCGGCCGCGCTCACGGTGAAGCCGACCGCCGCGAGCGCCGCCGCCACCAGGGACACGGCCGCGAGCGCGGACTGGGGGCCCGCGCCGAGCGGGTCGTCGCGCAGCTGGCGCGCGAGGTCGGCGCGGGAGACGATCCCCGCCGGGTCGGTGTCGGGCCGGTCCCTCAGCGCGGCCGCGGCCTCGGCGGCGCGGCCGGGCGCGGTGGTCAGCCACCATTCGGTGGCGGTCAGACCCGTGGCGCCGTCGTTGTGGAGCAGCGCGTTGGCGGCCCGCAGGTCCAGCAGAAGCCCGCCGCCGTCCAGGGCGGCCGGCACCTGGGGCGCGCCGGTGGCCGCCGGCGCGCCGCTGCCGGTGGTCGGCAGCTGCCCGAGGCGGGCGACGATCTTCACGCGCGCGGTGTGGCCGCCGAGCGGTACGTCGATGATCTGGCCGACCTTGCCGCCGCTGGAGGCGAGGAACCGGTCGTCGGCGACGGCCGTCGCCGGGGGCGGCGCGGAGCGGCGGGCGGTGAGGCCGAGCGTGCGGGTGAGGGGGCCCGACTCCTCGCCGTCCCAGCCGGGTTGGGACTGCTGGTCCTGGCTCGTGGTGGTCCAGCGCGCGGCGGGCGGCACGGCGACCGGCCGGTCCTGGCCGCCCGCTCCCTCGGCGCGCAGCCCTTCCAGAGCGACGCCGCCCGGACCTTCGGTGCCGGGCGGGACGGGGAGCGCCACGCTCAGGCCGGTCAGGCGCACGGGTCCGGCGGGGCGTCCCGTCGGCGGGCCCGCGGCGGCGGCCAGGTCGAGGCGCAGCCGGTGGGCCCGGCCGTCGGGGGCCAGCGTGCCGAGCGGGAAGGCGAACCGCACCCCGAACCGGTCCTCCAGGGTCGCGGTCACCGCGCCGGGGCGCCCCTCGGGGACGGCCGGGCCGGTCAGCCGCAGATCGAGGCCGATCCGCTCGGTGTCATCGGGCAGGACGGCGCCGCCCGGCGGGTCCTGTTCCGGGGTGAGCAGGGACAGCAGCTCCGGCGCCGTGCGGCCCGCCAGGTCCGGGCGCAGCAGGAAGCCGCCGGCGTCGCGGGTGTCGAGGGCGAGTACGGTGCCCGAGCGCCCGCCGCTGAGGGGCATCGACTCGCGCACGGCGGGGGCGACGGCGCTGACGCCGGGGACCGTGGCGTAGGAGCCGCCCTGGCCGAAGGGGCTGGTGGCCGAGGTGAGCACCCGGATGTCGGTGCCCGCGCTGAAGTCGGCCTGGTCGTTCTGCGAACGGTTCCAGGACGCCGACTGGCCGAGGGTGAGCAGACCCATCGCGACGGCGAGGACCAGGAGCAGCACCGGGCCCGCGCCGCGCAGCGGCCGACGGCTGAACTGCCAGCCCGCGAGCGCCATCGGCAGTCCCCGCCCGCCCGCCGCCCGCCGCTCGGCGAGCCGGGCCGCGGGCGGCAGCAGCCGCAGCACGAGGACGGTCCCGGCGAGCAGGGCCAGCGCGGGCGCCGCCACGAGCAAGGGATCGACGCCGAGTCCGCCCGAGGCGTCGGTGTCGAGCGCGCCGGAGCCGGCGGCGGAGGTCTGCCGGTCGAGCTGCCAGTAGGCCACGCCCGCGATCAGCAGGAGCCCGATGTCGGCGCCCGCGCGGACCGGCGCGGGCAGCGCGCCCGCGCGCCCGCCGCGCCGCCCGGGCCCCGCCGCGAGCGCGGGCGCCACCACCGCCGCCGCGCAGCCGAGCGCGACCAGCACGGCGACGAGCCACACCGTGGCGGTGGCCGAGGTGTCCAGGCGGAGCCCGGCCCGCGCCAGCGCGCCCTGCCCGGCGAGCAGCCGGGTCAGCGGGCCGGCCAGGAGCGGCGCGATCAGCGCGGCGGGCACCGCGAGCAGCAGCGCCTCGGCGGCGGCGAGCCAGGCGATCTGGCGCCGCGATCCGCCCCGGGCGCGCAGCAGTTCGGTCTCGCCCGAGCGCTCGGTGCTCAGCAGCCGGGCGACCAGGAGCAGCGCGTATCCGGCGAGCAGGACCAGCTGGAGGGCGACGATGAGCAGGGTCGAGCGGGACACGAGCAGGGAGCGTTCGGCCCGGTCGAGAATCGAGGGCAGAGAGGTCACCGCCGTGGCGTCGGGCCCCAACGCGCCTTGTTTCACCAGGGACTTGGGGCCTTCGGTCGCCGCCGTGCGCAGGGCGGCGATCCGGTCCGTGGTGATCGTCGAGAAGTCGGCGGTGGCGAGCCAGGCGCTCGGGCCCGCGCTGACGCGGCCGCCCTCGAACACCGAGGGGTCCGCGAGCAGGGGCCCGTAGGTGGTGAAGTCGAGCTTGCGGACGCCGCGCCCGCCGAGGTCGTCCAGGCGCCAGTACGCGTCGGACACGTCGGCGGCGCGGTAGACGCCGGTGATCCGCACGGTGATGTCCGGACCGCCGAGCCGGTCGGTGAGGGTGAGGACGGCGCCGGGGCGCACCGGGAGCCGGGCGGCGGCGGACTCGGGCAGGGCGGCCTGGATCTCGCCGCCCCGCGCGGCGGCCGGAGCGGTCGGCCAGCCGCCGGCCGTCAGGCGGACCCGCGTGCGGTCGACGGCGGCCAGGAAGGTGAGGTCGGGGTTGGCGGCGCCGGCGTTCTGCGGGGAACGGGGCAGCGCGTAGGTGCCCGACCGTGTGAACTGCCGTGTGGTGACCGGCAGATGGTCGAAGACGGCGGCCGCGCCCGCCCGTACCGCGTCCGCCGCCGCCTGCCGCTGGTCGGGGCGGACCCCGGACGTGACGGCGAGGGCGGCCGGGGCGGCGGCGCGGGTGGCGAGCGTGTGGCGCAGCGCCGCGTCGGAGACCGAGCCGGAGAACGTGGTCAGCGCCGCCAGGACCGAGGTCGTGAGCAGCACGGCGAGCAGCGCCGCCAGAAGCAGCAAGCGGTGTGCGCGGACGCGCAGCAAGACGAACCCCGGCACACGGCCCCCCTCGGGCTGTTGGCCATTCCCCCGAAATGTGTCCAGATGTTTTCAGGACGCGCGGGGTCGTGGAAACCGCTTGCTCGGTGTTCTTGCCCGATCGTGATCGGAATGCGACCACGGATGACCGAGTTCCGGTCGGAAGGGCAGTCTTCGCGGGTGCTGAGGGGCAGCCGGGGCGTCCGGTGGGCTCAGCCCTCGGAGTTGACCATCGAGGCGGCCGCGTACGTCAGATAGTTCCAGAGCGTCTGCTCGTGCTCGGGGGACAGGCCCAACTCGTCCACGGCGGCGCGCATATGACGCAGCCAGGCGTCGTGGGCGGCGCGGTCGACCGTGAACGGCGCGTGCCGCATCCGCAGCCGGGGATGGCCCCGGCCGTCGCTGTAGGTGCGCGGGCCGCCCCAGTACTGCATCAGGAACAGCGCGAGCCGTTCCTCGGCCGGGCCCAGGTCCTGCTCCGGGTACATGGGGCGCAGCAGCGGATCGTCGGCGACACCCCGGTAGAAGAGATGGACGAGCCGGCGGAAGGTCTGCTCGCCGCCGACCTGCTCGTAGAACGTCTGCTCCTGGAGCGTGCCGCGCGGAATCTCGGTCACGTTGAACACCCTCGCAATGTCATGGGGCCTGCCCCGGGACGCCGCCCGGAGCCCAGGGGCCGTCCCCGGGTGAATGCGGCGCGCTTCCATGGTCTCAGACCGGGCGGCCGAGTACCGGGGCCCTAGGACCGCTCGCCCTGGGCCCCGGCCGGATCCGGCCCGGGGACGGCTCGCCCGGCGGGGCCCGGCGCAGCACAGTGGAGGCATGAGGACGGACCTGGAGCTGCGGCGGGCCCTGGTGCGGGAGATCGTGGCGGGCGGCGCGCTCGGCGACCCGGCGCTGCGGGCCGCCTTCGAGGACGTGCCGCGCCATCTCTTCGTGCCGTACTACTACGAAAGTGCGGCAGGGGAGGCAGGCGCGGCGGGCGGGTATGCGCGCCGGTGGGGCGAGGACCCCGACCCCGGGCGGCGCGAACGCTGGCTGACCGGCGCCTACGCGGACGCCCCGCTGGCCACCCGGCTGCGCGACGGCGACCTCGTCTCCTCCAGCAGCCAGCCCTCCTTGATGGCCGGCATGCTGGCGGCCCTCGACCTCGCGGACGGCGACCGGGTCCTGGAGATCGGCGCGGGCACCGGCTACAACGCGGCGCTGCTGTGCCACCGGCTCGGCGAGGCGAACGTGACCACCGTCGATCTGGACCCCGAGATCACCGACTCCGCGCGGGCGCATCTGGCCACCGCCGGGTACCGGCCCGCCGTGATCACCGGGGACGGGGCGCGCGGCGCCCCCGCGCGGGCCCCCTTCGACGAGGTCGTGGCGACCTGCGCGGTCGCCTCGGTGCCGCACGAGTGGGTCGCCCAGTGCCGGCCGGGCGCGCTGATCCTGGCCCCGCTCGCCACCGGTCTGATCCGGCTGCGGGTGACCGGCCCGGGCCGCGCCGAGGGCCGCTTCCTGGGCACCCCGGCCTACTTCGTGCCGTTGCGCGGCGCGGGCCCGGACGCGGGACCCACGTCCGGCGCCGCGGGATCGGCCCGCGCGATCGTGGCCGACGAACTGTTCCGCTTCCTCGTCGAGCTGACGGCGGGCAGCCTCGATCCGTACGAGGCGTACGCGCTGTGGCGGCGCGAGGCGCGGCCCCGGCGCGAGCGGTTCGGGGTCACGGTGGACGGCGGCGCCCAGTGGGCGTGGCTGGACGATCCGCGAGGGCCCCACACGTGGCCCTTGCGGCGCGCGCCGTTCAGCCCCGGCGCACCGTGATCGTCGTCCAGGCACCCACGTGCACCTGGTCGCCGTCCTGGAGCGGCACCGGCACATAGGGCTGGATCGGCTCGCTCGCGCCGTTGACCGTCGTGCCGTTCGTCGAGTTCTGGTCGACGACCGCCCAGGTGCCGTCCGGCTGCTGCACCAGCACCGCGTGCTGGTGCGAGACGCCCGGGTCCTCCGGCGGCACCGACAGGTCGATGTCGGGCGCCTCGCCGGTGGAGTGGCGGCGCCGGCCGATGGTGATCTGGTTGCCGGACAGCGGGCGCTGCTGCTCGGGCGAGTACGCGGGCAGGTTGAGCCCGGCCGCCTCGGGGCCGCTGCGCTGCATCATCGCCAGGAAATAGTCCCGGTCGGGCCCGATGGTGATGGACCAGGGCGCGGGCGCGGGCGGCGGCACCGCCTGCGGCCAGTCGTCACCACGCTCGGGCGCGGGCGCGGCGGCCTGTGGCTCGGCCTGGGGTGTCGCCTGCGGCCAGTCGTCGGCCGCGCGCTCCGGCGCGGGCCGTGGCGTGGCCTCGGGCGCGGCCTGCGGCCAGTCGTCGCCGCGCTCCGGGGTGGAGCGGGGGTTCGGCTGCGGCCAGTCGTCGGCCGCGCGCTCGGGTGCGGGCCTCGGGGCCGCCTCGGGCCGGGCCTGCGGCCAGTCGTCGCCGCCGCGTTCGGGCGTGGCCGGCTGCGGCCAGTCGTCGGCGCGGTCGGTGCCGGGCTGCCTGCCCTGGCCCGGCACGGCCTGGGAGGGCGGCGGCAGCATCCAGTCGTCGTCGGCCCCCGGCCGGGGCTCCCGCGCCTGCGGCGGACCCTGCTGCTGGAAGGGCGGCGGCGGGGGCGGCCCGCCCTGGGGCCCACCGAACGGCGGCTGCGGCGGACCACCCTGAGGCCCGCCCTGCGGTCCCCCGAACGGCTGGCGCGACGGCGCGGGCGGCTGCTGCTGGAACCCGTTCGGCGGCACCTGCTGCCCGGGACGCTGCGCGGGGTCGGCAGCCAGCGGCTCGGCGGGCCGGTTCACCTGCGAGGGCCGCGAGCTGTGGTACTCGTACGGATCACGCGGCGCGGGCGGCGGACCCTGCTGGAAGGCGGGCGGCAGATTCAGACCGGGGCCGGGCGTGGAACCCGGACCGCCCACGGGACCCGGACCACCCACGGGGCCGGGGCCGCCCACGGGGCCCGGGCCCTGCGGCGGCAGGGGGTGCTGGGGGGCCAGGGGGGTGTACGAGGTCGCCGTGTTGGTGAGGAAGTTCCACCGGCACTCCTCGCAGAAGGGCGCACCGGCCTCGCGCGGGGTCCGGCACTGCGGGCAGAGCTCGGCCTGCGCGGTGGCGTTCGGGTCGCCGGGACCCGGGTAGCCGTACGCGGGCGGCGGCGGGGGAGGCGGCGGGGGAGGCGGCGGCACGGCGCCCATGCGATGGCCGCAGATCTCGCACCAGTCGTCGGAACCCGACTGGTGTCCGTTCGGGCAGGTCGGCATGGAGTCGCTTCCCCCTCTCCTTGTCCGGCCCGGTGGGCCGAGGCATCTCGGTGGTTCTCAGTACTCGGTGCTGCTCGGGTGCTGCTCGGGTGCTGCTCGGGTGCTGCTCGGGTGCTGCTCGGTTGCTTCGGTGTTTCGTGCTTCGGTACGGCTGGCTGTCTCTGTACGGCTCGGTGCTTCCGGGTCCTGCTCGGTACGTCTCGGTCGTAACCCCGCGACGCGCCGCGCGACTACATTCTGTTCGCTTCCTGCTACTTCTTGACGCGAACGGTTTTGGTCGAGCGCGTTTCGAGGGTCATCTCGTCCGCTTCCGCGACCTTCGCCTTCAGTCGCACAGTACCTGTCACCTCGTCGACCACGTCCACCACCTTCGCGAGCAGTTTCGCAGTATCCGCGTTCCCGGAGGCGGCGGCCAGCTGGACCGCCCGGCCGAGCTTCGCCGTGGCCCCGTCCACATCGCCCGACTTGCGTGCGTCCAGGCCCTGTTGGATGACTTGAGCCAGTTCGGCCTGACCTGTGTAGTGCGCGACCTGGGGGTTGATGGACGTGGACGCCACCATGTCGTCGGTCCACACCGCCCGCACCAGACCCTGCGAGAGAACCTGCGGCGTACCGCCCTCGCGGTCCGGCACGATCAGGGAGACGCGGGCCGCCAGCATTTCCTGGCCGATGTTGGCCTGGGGCACCCGCACGCAGATGTGGTAGTCGCGCGACTCGTCGCCCCACGAGCCGGTCGGATAGTCCCCGGCGCGCGGGCCCGCCTCGGTGCGACGGTGCGTCAACTCCGCGACAGCGGGAGCCACTTGCTTGACAAACATGATCTCCACGCCGACCGGCGTCCACAGCCGCAGCGCCACGTCCGCGACCTCCTTGCCCATCGCGTTCTCCATCATCGACGTGAAGTCGCCGGCCAGCTGGGCCGGGTCGGCGACGATGTCGGCGGTGCCGAGCAGCGCGGAGGCGATCGAGGTCACCTCCTTGACCTCCCAGTCGGTCCCCACCCCACGGGCGTCACAGGTGAACCGCCCGGCGCACGCCTGGAGCGCGGCGCGCAGGTCCTCGGGCGACTCGTGCTCATTGCGCCCGTCGGTCAGCAGGATGCCGTGTCTGATCGGCACGTCCGCCGCCCCGAGCAGCCGGTCGGCCAGGCGCAGCCAGGTGCCGATCGCGGTGCCGCCGCCCGCGCTCAGCTTGCGCAGCGCGTCCTTGGCCTGGGCCCTGGTCCGGCTGTCGGCGGTGGCCAGGCGGCCGTTGCCGGGGTAGACCTCGCGGGCGATGTGGGTGCCGGCGACCACCGCGAACTCGACCCCGTCGCGCAGGGTGTCGATGGCGGCGGCCGTCGCGTCGCGGGCGTTGCGCATCTTGGTCGGCGGGTGGTCCATGGAGCCCGAACAGTCCACCATGATCACCACGGCGGCGGCGGCCGCCTGCCCCGGCACGTGGACGGGCGAGACCGTGGCCGTGGTGAGCGGGCCACCCCCCAGCGCGCCGCCCAGGGTGCCACCGCCGGTGGAGGCCACGGTGACGATCGCGTTGACCTCGCGCCCGCCCTCGGGCAGGAACTCGTTCTGGTACACCTCGACGGAGAACTGCGGCACGGTGGACTTCGAGAAGTTGGCCATCGGAAAAGACTCCTTGAGGCTCCATGGACCTGAAGTGACAAGAGTGCGGGGCGAGTTGCGGGGCGCGGGTGGCGGCGCCGGGCGGGAGGGGGAGGGCGGAGGGGGCCTACGGGCGGCCGGGAGCCGCCCCCTGCGGCTCCACCGCGAACGGCAGCAGGGCCACGGTCACGTTGTCGTGGCCCCCGCCGTCCAGGGCGTGCCCGACCAGGACCCGCGCGCCGCGCAGCGGCTGTGCGGCGGCGTCCACCGGGACGACACGGGCCATCTCCTCGGCGCCCTCGGCGTAGTTCCACAGCCCGTCCGTGCAGACCACCACCACGCCTGAGCGGTCCGGCTTGAAGGAGGCGGTGTGCGGGTCGAGATCGTAGGCGTCCGCGCCGAGCCACCCCGTGATGGCGTGGGCCCGCTGGTCCGCGTAGGCGTCGGCCTCGCTCATCAGGCGCGCCGCCACCATCTGCGCGGCCCACGAGTCGTCCTCGGTGAGCCGGGCCGGCGCGGCCGTACGGTCGTCGGGCACCCAGTACGCGCGGCTGTCGCCGACCCAGCCCACCACCAGGAGCCCGGCCGCCGACACCGCGCCCACCAGCGTGCAGGCCGGCGCGTTCTGATGGCGGTGCGCCTCGTGCGGCAGGACCTGGACGGGCTCGGCCGCAAGGGAGTTGACGGCTTCAGCGGCCGCCAGGATCGCGTCGTGCATCGCCTGCTGCGGGTGGGTGCCCTGCTCCAGGGCGGCCAGCAGCGACTCGTTGGCGGTGGCCGCGGCGGCCGCCGACGCCTCGTCGGGCCGGGTCGCCGACGACACCCCGTCGCAGACGATGGCCACGACGGCGGGCGAGCCGTCGGGCAGCGCGGTCGAGGACAGCGCGAAGGAGTCCTCGTTGCGGTGGTGGCGCAGGCCGCGGTCGCTCACCGCCGAGACGCCGCCGAGGTCCTGCTCCATGTGGTCGCGCTCGCGCGGCTGGGCGTGCCCGCAGTTCTCGCAGTAACCGTCGCCGTCGACCCGGCCCGCCCGGCAGGCCACGCAGAGCTTGGCGGGGGTTGCCGGCGGCCGCGCCACGTGGGTGTGCGCGTCGGGGGCGTCGGGTTCGGCGGCGCGCGGGTCGGGCGCGGCGAGCGCGTACGCCTCCTGCCCGAGCTGCCCGGTTTGATCAAGCCGGCCGGGCTGCCCGGGCTGCTCGCCCTGAGCCGCCTCCGCCCCCGGCGCCGCCGCCGGGCCGTCCGGGCTCGCGGGGCGCGGTACGTGGGGCGGCACGGCGGCGGCCGGTGACGCCAGCTCGATGGTCGGATGGTCGAGCGGGGGCTCGGGCACGGCCGACAGGTCGTACCCGCAGGCCCCGCAGAACAGGTCGCCCGTCTCCAGCGGCTCTTCGCAGCCGGGGCAGGCGGCGAGCTGATGCGTCTGCGACATCGTCACACCCAGGTCCGTGGGCGGAATCGGTTGGCCCGTTCCACCAGGTCGATCCTTTCCTCGCCGCGCTGTGCGAGCCGGGCGAGCATCCGGTACGAACGTTCCAGACCGAAGCGCAGGCCCCGCTCGTCGACTTCGCTGCCGAGCAGGACGGTGGTGTCCTGCCCGGCGCCGGTGCTCCCCGACAGTACCCAGTCCAGGGCGCTGCCCAGGACCTCGGCCGTCAGCCGCGCACGTCGTACGGCGTCGAGTCCGAACGCGTCCAGCGCCTCGACCTGGGCCGCGGCCGCCAACAGGTCCGCACGCAACGGGTCGTGGGGGGAGCGGCCGCGCAGCCGCGCCCGGACGGCGGCGACCCGGGCCGCCGTGTAGTGGATGGAGGCCTCCGGCACCGATTCCAGGGTCCTGACCGCGCCGGCGCGGTCACCGGCGGCGAGCCGGACCCGGGCCAGG
The DNA here is from genome assembly GCF_042869775.1 of Streptomyces sp. NPDC006711. Lineage (NCBI taxonomy): Bacteria > Bacillati > Actinomycetota > Actinomycetes > Kitasatosporales > Streptomycetaceae > Streptomyces > Streptomyces sp. NPDC006711. The sequence continues at coordinate 170,155 of NZ_JBIAGO010000011.1, read as the reverse complement.
CCGAAGGCGGCACTGACGTAACCGGGATCCGTCATCCACACCAGGCGGTAGTACTCGGCGGCGTTGTCGAGCTGGCCCAGCACCTCCGCGCATACGCCGAGGGCGAGCTTGGGGGCGGGCTCGCCAGGGAACGCGTCGTAGATCGCGTCGAAGGACAGCGCCGCGTTCTCGTTGTCGCCCGCCGCCAGCGCGGCAAGACCCCGGTACCAGACCACCCGCCAGTCGTCGGGGTGGTCGGCCTCCAGGGAGTCCAGTGCCTTGGCGGCGGACAGCTGCTCGTCCAGGTCGAGCCGGGCCCGCAGCTCGCGCAGCCGGCGCTCGATGGACTGGGCGGGCGCCGAGCGCAGCGCGATGATCAGCTCGGTGGGCGCGGCCGCCATCAGGCCCGCGAGGAAACCCGCGTTGGGGTCGCCCGGGTCCACGTGCGGTACCGGCAGCGCGAGCGCGGTGGCGCGGGCGTCGAGCGGCGCGAGCGCGAGCACGGGCGGCCCGCCGGCGGCGCCCTCGGCGCGCGGCGCGGGGACGGCGCCCGGCGTCGCCAAGGGGGACGCTGCGGATGCGCCCGGCGCGCCCCCCGGAACGGCGGGCGGGGCGCCGGCGGCCGACGCGGTCGCGGCCGCCGCGAGTGCCTTGCGGGCCCGGCGGCCCGGCGGGGCCACCCGCGCCCCGAGCCGCGAGACGGCGTCGGCGTCGTGCGGCGCGGCGAACAACGTGGTGTCCGTGACGCGCAGTTCGGTGCCGAACAGCGTCGAGAGTGCGGGCCTCGGCCGGCCCGTCTGGAGCGCGACGACCTCACGCAGCACGCCCGTCAGCTGCTCCGCCATCTCCTGCGCTGAGGCGAACCTGCGCGCCGGGTCGGGGTCGGTGGCCCGTACCAGGAAGCGGTAGTACGACTCGTAGGCGCGGAAGACCTCGATGGTGTCGGGGTCGGGCAGACAGTCCGCGTAGACGTTGGTGTAGCCCTGGAAGTCGAAGGTCAGCACGGCCAGGGTGCGCGCCACCGTGTACAGGTCGGAGGCGACCGATGGTCCCGCCTCCGCGACCTCGGGGGCCTGGTAGCCGACCGTGCCGTAGATCGCCGACTCGTCGTCGTCCATGCGGCGCACCGCGCCCATGTCGATCAGCTTGAGCTGGTCCTCGGTCTGGATGGCGTTGTCGACCTTGAAGTCGCAGTACAGCAGGTTGCGGCTGTGCAGATGCCCCAGCGCCTCCAGCGCCTCGATGCCGAACGCGCAGGCCTGCTCGACCGGCAGCGGATCGCGCTTGCCCGCCGCCGTGCGCCGCTCGTTGGCTATGTCCTTGAGCGACTTGCCGCCGACGTACTCCATGACGATGTAGCCGTCGAGTGAGCCGGTGCGCTGGTCCAGGTGCTCGACGAAGTTGTAGATCCGCACGATGTTGGAGTGCTCGATCTCCGCGAGGAAGCGCCGCTCGGAGATCGCCGCCGCCATCGCGTCCTGGTCGCCGGTGTCCAGCAGGCCCTTGAGCACCACCCAGCGGTCGGAGACCGCCCGGTCCACGGCGAGGTAGACCCAGCCGAGGCCGCCGTGCGCCAGACAGCCCATCACCTCGTACTGGCCGTGCACGATGTCACCGGTGCGCAGCTTGGGCACGAAGGAGTACGGATGGCCGCACTTGGTGCAGAAGCCCTCGGTGCGCCCGGGGCGCTCCCCGCGCGAGCGCCCCACCGGCGCCCCGCAGTCCGAGCGCGAGCAGAACCGCTTGCGCTCGGGCACCTCGGGACGCTCCATCACCGCCGAACGCGGATCGGGGCGCGGCACCGCGGGCACCGTCACCAGACCCGCGCCGAGCCGGCTGCGCGCCGAGGAGCTGGCTCCCGCACCCGAACTGCGCACCGACACCGAGCGCGCGGTCCCGGCGCCGGACAGCGACGACAGGCGCCCCGAGACCGAACGACGGGACGTCGAGGAGCGCGAGGAGCGGGCGGAGGCGCGCGATGAGGACCGGGCAGACCGTGATGACGCGGCCGCCGAGGAGACCGAGCGGTGGCCGCCGCCGGTGATCCCGGTGGGCGGCGACGACACCATGCCGGTGGGCGACACGACGGGCGCGAGCCCGCAGGTGTCGCAGTACAGCTCGCCGCCGCCCATGTCCTCGTACGTGCCCGCGCAACCGGGGCGCTGGCACTGGGTGTTCTCGCTCACGAATCCCCCCTCACGTCCTGGGTTCCCGGCTGCCCGGGGACCAGCACTTCCGCCGCCGCCCGCTGGTAGCGCAGCACCGCGTCCTCGGCGACCCGCAGGTCGCAGGGTGCCGACCACAGCATCCGGCGGGCCGCGTCGTACCGCTCCATCAGGAACGGGTCCTCCGCCATGCCGTGCCGGGCCACCTTCGCCTTGTACGCGTCGAGGCGCCCGCGCAGCTCGGCGCGGACCGCGAGCGGCGCGGTCACCGCCGTCAACGAGGCCCGCGCGCGCAGCAGTTCGTCCTCCGCCTCGCGCTCAAGGGACTCAAGGAGGGGCGAGAGGCGGTGCCACTGGGCGTGCCTGCGGTACTCGGCGGCCGCCGCCAGCTGTTCCTGGAGCACGATGGAGGGCCCGCTGACGGCCGGCACCTCGCTGGCGGCGATCTTCGCAAGGACCTCGCCGCGCGCCGAGCGTGCCTCGGCCAGCGTGCGGTCGGCCCGCGACAGGACGTCCCGCAGCCGGGCCAGGCGCTGCTCGGCGTCCTGACGCACCGTCAGCACCGCTTCGATCTCCCGCCGTACGTCCTCAAGGGCGCGCGCCGCCCGGTCGTAGCGGCCGGTGTCGGGGCGGCCGCCGCCCGGCGCCGAGCTGCCCGGGGCCGGCACCCAGAAGGCGAGCGGGTCGGAGATCACCTGCGTGCGCAGCTCGGTCAGTTCGGCCGTGATCGCCTCCAGGTCGTCGCCCGAGGGGTGCTCGCCCGGCCGCACCCCCACCGAGTGCGCGAGCCCCCGGGTGCGGTGCAGCTCGGCGGCCAGCAGGTCTATCCGGGCGGGCAGCGCGGACCACACGGTGTCGGCGGCCACGACCAGGTCGAGCGAGCGGGCGTACAGCTCGTTCATCCGGTGGACGAGGCCGGCGAGCGAGAAGCGCTCGGTCAGCTTCGCGGGGCCCCCAGTCAGCGTGGGCGCGCCGTGCAGGGCGGCGCCGGAGAGCGTGACGGACTCGCCGCGCAGCCGGTCGGTCAGCTCCACCAGGTCCTCCCGGCTCGGCCAGCGGCGCCGGGCGCGCAGCTCACGCGCGGAGCTGAGGGCCGCCGTGTACGCGTCGAAGTACGCCCACAGCAGGGAGATGGACTGCTCGGTGGCGGCCCAGCGTTCCTGGGTGACGCCGGTGAGCTCGGCCCCTTCCAGGAGCCGGCGCCCGGCGTGGTCCTGGAGGGCGAGCAGCGAAGTCTCGACGGCCTCGTGCTCGGCGTCCAGGCGCGCCAGCGCACGGTCCGCCTCGTCCCGGTCCATGACCGGCCCGGCCGGCTCGGGGGGCCTTCCGGCGGAGCCGGGGGAGGATCCCGCGCCCATCGATCACCTCTCCGCTCTGTGGTACGGCCGCTGCCTCAACGTGCTCATCCCGTCCGGTACTTGGGTGCCGGGGGGCTCTTTATGCCCGGCAGGTCGGCGGCCAGCCACTGACGGTAGGCCTTCATCCAGGCGCTGTTGTCCCCGCCGTCCCGGTAGTCCACCAGGACCTGATTGACCCGCCGCACCACATCGGTGTTGCCGAGCTTGACGGCGACGCCGTAGTACTCGGTGGTGAAGGGGCTGCCCTTGAGCTGGACCGCCGGGTCCTGGGCGGCCTGTCCTGCGGCCAGCGCGTTGTCGGTGACGACCGCGTCCACCAGGTTCTGCTGGAGGCGCACCAGGCAGTCCAGCTGGTTGGGGACCGTGAAGTCCTGGTAGTCGGCGCCGTGCGAGGCGGCCTTGAGCGCGTCGAAGGCGGTGGAGCCCGCCGCCACGCAGACCCGCTTGCCCTTGAGGGAGTCGTCGAAGCCGGTGATGGCGGAGGACTTGGGGGCGAGCACCTGCTGGCCCGCCTCGAAGTAGGCGGTGGAGAACGAGGCCTGCTTGACGCGCTTGCAGTTGACGGTCATGGTCCGCACCACCACGTCCACCGTGCCGTTCTGGAGCGCGGGGATGCGCTGGCTGGTGGGGATGGCGCGGTAGATCACCGCGTTCTCGTCGCCCAGGATGTTCTTCGCGATCGCCTTCACCAGGTCGATGTCGAAGCCTTCCAGGGTGCGGGTCGTGGGATTGCGGTAGCCCCAGCGGAAGCTGTTCTGGTCCACGCCCGCGATCAGTTTGCCGCGCCGCTTGATGGCGTCGATGTTCGGGCCGTCCGCGCTCGACGGGGGCAGGCTCGCCTCGGGGTCCACGCAGTCGTCGGCCTTGGCCGGCACGCCCCGCGCGGCGGCGGGGCCGACGCTCACCGAGGTGGCCTGGCCGCCGTGCCGGCTCAGCGGGATCAGGGCGCCGGCCGCGACGGCGAGCGCGAGGGCCATCCCGGCCACCCCGCCCCAGCCGCGCAGCCGCCGGGCCGCGCGCCGGGCGCGGCCCGTGCCGGTGCTGGTGCCGGGGGCGGCCGCGCGGGCCGGGTCCGCCGAGCTCTTCGCGCCGCTCATCGCGACCCCTCTCGCCCATCCACCGCTGCTCGCTGGTCCATTGCCGCCGTCCATGTCGCTCACCTGTACTCCGCGAGGCGGCGGCTGACGCCCACCCCGGCGCCCGCCGCCGCGAGCACGGCGAGGACCGCCGCGCCGACCGGCAGACCCGAGAAGGCGCCCCGGCCGTCGGACGCGGCCGAGGTGAACTGGCGCTGCTCGTGGGCGATCGCCGTGTCCAGCGCCCTGTCCACCTGGTCGAAGCTCTCACCCGTGGAGTTCTTGGCGCCAAGGACCTGGGTCAGCGCGCCGTCGTAGTCGCCGCTGTCGTCCGTCCTGCGGGCCGCCGTGTGCCGTGTGCGCCAGGTGTTCATGTCGGCGGCCGCGGCGGCCACGGGGGACTTGCCCGCGTCGTCGTCGGCCAGCGCGCGGGCCGCGCCGAGCCGGTCGGACAGGGTGGCCATCTCCCGGATGTAGTCCGCCTCGTACTGGTCCTTGCCGTCGGAGGTGAGCACCGCGCCCCGGGCCACCAGCGTCAGGTTCTCGTTCGCGCGGGCCTGGAGGGAGCTGATCCGGGCGTCGTTGAGGACCTTCAGGGACTCCTGGCCGTGCGCGCGCGAGGCCGACAGGTCCGAGGAGGCCACCGCGTGCCCCACCACCAGCCAGAGCAGCATCACCGCGGCGGCGGCCGTCGCGGCCAGCAGGCCGTGGTTGAACACCCGGTTGGTGCGCAGATAGGTGCGCCGCTGGGCCCACAGGAGGCCGCCGAGCGCCACCAGGCCGAGCACAATCGCCGCGTACGGCCAGGTGTCGGCCTGGCCGTAGTCGTCGTAGAGGCGGCCCGTCTCCGCCTCGTACAGCTTCTGCGCGGCGGGCAGCAGGCTGGTGGACATCTTCTGGTTGGCGAAGCGCAGATAGGCGCCGCCGACCGGGAAGCCCTGCCGGTTGTTGGCCCGCGCCTGCTCGATCAGGCCGTTGTAGAGCGGGAGTTGCTGGTTCAGGGTGGCGATCTGCTGGGCGGAGTCGGCCGAGCCGGTGGTGTTGGCGGCCGCCTTGACCAGGAGCCGGGAGGCGGTCGCGATGTCGCTGTCGTACCGCGCGCGCACATCGAGCGGTTCCTGGCCGCCCGCGAGGAAGCCGCTCGCCGCCGCCGTGTCCGCGTCGGCGAGCGAACGGTAGATGGACGCGGCGTCCGCGCTGAGCGGCTGGCTGCGGCTCACCACGTCGTCGGCGGCGGCCGCGCGGTCGGAGACCTCCCAGGCGGTGACCGCGCCGAAGGCGAGCACCAGGACCGCCACGACCGTGCCGATGATCCACAGGCGGCCGGGCTCGGTCGTCGCGGCGGCGCGCGCCCGCTCGCGGGCCTCGGCCAGGCCCCGGCGCGCGCCCGGGCGCGGCGGCGCGGCGGACCGGGCCACGGCCCCCCGCGTCCCCGGTTCGCGCACGTTCGGCGGATTCGCCACCTGACCTCCCCCTCGGTCGCTGCCTAGGCAGTATGGCCGCAGGGACCGACAACCATCCAGCGTTGTCTGGATCTTGTTACCTGCCACCCCGCGCGCCGTGAGCCCCGCGCGCCCCCGCCCCCACGTCCCTCCCCATGTATACGCGGCGCCCGGGCGTTCGGTTCCCCCGGGCCCCACCGACCCACCGCCCCTGGCGGACCTACGGGTACTGGGCCCGCAGCCGCGCGTACGCCTCGTCGGGCGCCGACACCCGGTCGAGGCCCAGCAGGCCCGCGCCGAGCACGGGCGACGCCGTCACCACCAGCGGCACCGCCTTGGGCGCACGGGCCGCGAGCCGTTCGCGTACGCCGTCGTCCAGCTGGGGATGGCGGGCCGCGAGCACACCGCCGCCGAGCAGGACCGGCGTCTCCACCTCCAGGAGGCCGAGCCGCCCGAGCGCCACGGTGGCCAGGGCCACGATCTCCTCCGCCTGCCGCTCGACGAGCGAACGCGCCACCTTGTCACCGGCCGCCGCGACCTCGAAGAGCACCGGGCTCAGCTCGTGCAGCCGGACCACCGGGATCCTCCCCAGGTGCAGCCCCTCGATCAGCTCGTACATCGAGGAGAGCCCGAAGTGGTCGGGCAGGGCGGAGGCGAGCGCGGTCGCCTCCCCCCGGCCGTCCTCGGCGCGCGCCGCGAAGAACAGGGCCTCCTCGGCGAGCCCGCCGCCCCCGCCCCAGTCGCCGGAGATCTTCCCGATGGCGGGGAAGCGGGCGGTGCGCCCGTCCGGTGTCATGCCGACGCAGTTGATGCCCGCGCCGCACACCACCGCGACCCCGCACGGCTCGGCGCCCACGGGCAGCCCGGCGCGCAGGATCGCGAAGGTGTCGTTGTGGACGCTCACCGACTGCCCCCAGCCGCGCGCGGTCAGCGCGGCCGCCAACTCCCGCTCCTCCACGGGCAGATCGGCGTTGGCCAGGCACGCCGACACGTGCTCGACCCGCAGCGGACCGGGGCCGCCCGCGGCGAGGTGGGCCTCCTCCACCGTGGTGGCCAGCATGTGCATGGCCACCTCGACGCCCACCGCCGGCGGCCGAAAGCCCCCGCCGCGCGCGGCGCCGAGCACCGTGCCGTCCGCGTCGATCAGCGCCACGTCGGTCTTGCTGTTGCCGGCGTCGATCGCCAGCACCCTCATGCCCACGAAAGGTGCTCCCGGTTGTGCGCGATCAGCCGGTCGGTGAGTTTCTCGGCGTGGTCGTACTGCCCGACCAGCGGGTGCGCGAGCAGGGCACGGAACACCCGGTCGCGCCCGCCGCGCAGGGCGGCTTCGAGCGCCAGGTCCTCATACGCGGTGACGTGGGCGATCAGCCCGGCGTACAGCGGGTCGAGTCCGGGCACCGGGAGCGGGACCGCGCCGTCGCGTCCCACCCGGGCCGGCACCTCGATGACGGCGTCGTCCGCGAGGAAGGGCAGCGTGCCGTTGTTGTACGTGTTGACGACCTGCACGGGGCTTCCCCCGCCGCCGAGCAGCGACGCCGCGAGGTCGACGGCGGCCTCGGAGTAGAAGGCGCCGCCGCGCTTGGCAAGCAGCTCCGGCTTCTCGTCGAGCGCCGGGTCGCCGTACATCTCCAGCAACTCCCGTTCCATTGCCGCGACTTCGGCGGCCCGGGAGGGCTTGGTGGCGAGCTCGCGCACCACCTCGTCGTGGGAGTAGAAGTAGCGCAGATAGTAGGAGGGCACCACGCCGAGCCGGTCCAGGACCTGGCGGGGCAGGCGCAGGTCGTCGGCGATGGCGTCGCCGTGCTCGGCGAGCAACCGGGGCAGTACGTTCTCGCCCGCGGGACCGCCCAGGCGCACCCCGAGCTCCCAGGTGAGGTGGTTGAGGCCGACGTGGTCGAGGTGGACCTCGCCGGGCGTCACCTGGAGCAGCTTGGCGAACTTGCGCTGGAGCCCGATGGCCACGTTGCACAGGCCGACCGCCTTGTGCCCGGCCTGGAGCAGGGCCCGGGTCACGATGCCCACCGGATTGGTGAAGTCGATGATCCAGGCGTCGGGGTTGGCGCGGCGCACGCGCTCGGCGATGCCGAGCACCACCGGCACCGTACGCAAGGCCTTGGCCAGGCCCCCGGCGCCGGTCGTCTCCTGGCCCACGCAGCCGCACTCCAGCGGCCAGGTCTCGTCCTGCTGGCGGGCGGCCTGTCCGCCGACGCGCAGCTGGAGCAGCACGGCGTCCGCGTCCGCGACGCCGGCGTCCAGGTCGGAGGTGGTGATGATCTTGCCCGGGTGGCCCTGCTTGGCGAAGATGCGCCGGGCGAGCCCGCCCACCAGCTCCAGGCGGTCGGCGGCCGGGTCGACCAGGACGAGCTCACTGACGGGCAGCGTGTCCCGCAACCGGGCGAAGCCGTCGATGAGTTCGGGGGTGTAGGTGGACCCGCCCCCCACTACTGCGAGCTTCATTGAATCGATCAGCCCTTCACTCCGGTCAGCGTGACGCCCTCGACGAAGGCCTTCTGTGCGAAGAAGAAGACGAGGATCACGGGGGCCATGACCAGAACGGTCGCGGCCATGGTCAGGTTCCAGTCGGTATGGTGCGCGCTCTTGAAGGACTCGAGGCCATAGCTCAGCGTCCAGGACCCCGGCGTGTCGGACGCGTAGATCTGGGGTCCGAAGTAGTCGTTCCAGGCGTAGAAGAACTGGAAGAGCGCGACGGCGGCGATGCCGGGCCGTGCCATGGGCAGCACCACCTTGAGCAGGGTGCGCAGCTCCCCGCACCCGTCCACCTTGGCGGCGTCCAGGTACTCGTTGGGGATGGTCATCAGGAACTGCCGCAGCAGGAAGATGGTGAACGCGTCGCCGAAGGCCAGCGGGATGATCAGCGGCCACAGGGTGCCCGACAGGTCCAGCTGCCTGGCCCAGAACAGATACATCGGGATGATGACCACCTGGGGCGGCAGCATCATCGTCGAGATGACCAGCATCAGCGACAGATCGCGGCCGCGAAAGCGGAACTTGGCGAGCGCGTAGGCCACCGGCACCGACGACACCACGCTGAGCACGGTGCCGAGTCCGGCGTACAGCAGGGTGTTCTTCCACCAGCTCAGGAAGCCCGGGGTGTCGAACACCTGGCGGTAGTTGGACCACGCCCAGTGGTGCGGGATCAGGTCGCGGGTGAGGGTCTGGTGGTCGTCCATCAGCGAGGTGAGCAGCAGGAAGACGAAGGGCAGCACGAAGAACAGGGCGGCCGCGACACCGAGCGCGTGCACCGCGATCCAGTGCAGCGCGGCCTTGCGCCGGGCGACCCTGGCCGCCGGGGTCGCCGCCGGAGCCTGGGGGGCGTACGTCATGTCACTCACCTGCCTGGACGAGCCCGCCGCGCCGCTTCATGAGCAGCGCCGTGAAGGCCATGGAGAGGGCGAACAGGACCAGTGCGACCACACAGGCGGAGCCGTAGTCGAAGCGCTGGAAGCCCAGGTTGTAGACGAGCTGGGGCAGGGTCAGCGTCGACTTGTCGGGGTAGCCGGGCTCGAACTGCTGGCCCGAGTTGCCGAGGTTCCCGGAGGCGACCTTGCCCGCCACCAGCGGCTGGGTGTAGCTCTGCATCGCCTGGATGACGCCGGTGACCACCGCGAACATCACGATGGGCGAGATGTTGGGCAGCGTGACATAGCGGAACCGCTGCCAGGCGGACGCCCCGTCGAGCTCGGCGGCCTCGTACTGCTCCTTCGGTACGTCCAGGAGTGCGGCCATGAAGATGACCATGAGGTCGCCCACGCCCCACACCGCGAGCAGGGTCAGCGCGGGCTTGGACCAGGACGGGTCGGTGAACCAGTCCGGCGCCGGGATGCCGAGGTCGCCGAGGAGTGAATTGACCGGCCCGGTACCGGGGTTGAGCAGGAACACGAAGCCGAGGGTGGCGGCGACCGGCGGGGCGAGGTAGGGCAGGTAGAACAGCGTGCGGAAGACGCCGACACCCGTCTTGATCTTGGTGATGAGCATGCCGACGCCGAGCCCGAACACCACCCGGCAGGCGACCATGACGACCACCAGCCACAGGGTGTTGCGCAGCGCCGGCCAGAACAGCGGGTAGTCGTTGAAGACATAACCCCAGTTCTTGAGACCGTCGAAGGTGGCCGCGCCGAAACCGTCGTAGTGGGTGAAGGAGAAGTAGACCGTGGAGATCAGCGGGTAGGCGAAGAAGACGCCGAACCCGATCAGCCAGGGTGCCAGGAACGCCAGGGTGCGCAGCGCCGAGCGGCGGTGCTTGGCGCGCAGTGTGTACGTGGTGCTCATGGCCGGGCTACTTCGCCTGCGCGATCGCGGCGTCGATCTCCCGGGCGGTGCCGGCCAGACCCGCCTTGATGTCGCCCTGCTTGCCGCTCTCCACGGCGTAGCCGAGGTTTTGCAGCGACACGATGTACTGGCCGCCGTTGACGGAGGCGGGGGTGGTGGTGGAGTTCGGGTTCTGGGCGATGTCGAGGAACGTCTTGAAGCGCGGGTCGGCCTGGAGCTTCGGCGACTTCAGGGCGTCGAAGGTGGAGGGCACGTTGTGGATGGCGTTGGCGAAGTCCACCACCGCGTCGGTGTCGGTGGTCAGGAACTTGACCAACTCCCACGCCGCGTTCTGCTTCTTGGAGGTCGCGGCGATGCCCGCGATGGTGCCGGTCAGATAGCCCTTGCCGTACGTGGCCCGCTGGTCGTCCGGCACGGGCAGCGGCGCCACCCCGATGTCGAACTTCGCCTTGCCCGCGAGCGCCATGCCAAGGCGCCATTCACCGTCCATGGCCATCGCGACCTGACCGGTGTTGAACGGATTGGTGTCGCCGAACTCCTCGCCGAAGGAGGTCCGGTACTTCTCCAGCTTGGCGAAGCCGCCCAGACCGTCGACGAGCTCCTTCTGGAAGGCGAGGCCCTTCTCGAACGCGGGATCCTTGGCGATGTTCGACTTGCCGCTGGAGTCGAAGTACGTCGGCGACCACTGCGCCAGGTAGTGCTCGGTCGTCGTCTCGTAGCCGTGATAGACGGGCATGAAGCCGAGCTGTTCGTAGGAGTCGCCCTTCGGCTTGGTCAGCAGCTTGGCGTCGGCCTCGAACTGTGACCACGTGGTGGGCGGCCCGTCGATGCCGGCCGCCTTGAAGGCGTCCTTGTTGTAGTAGAGCGCGTAGGCGTCCCCGAGCAGCGGCAGCGCGCACCGCTTGCCCTGGAACTGGGTGTACTCGTTCATGCTCTTCGGGAACGTCTTCGCCGGGTCGATGCCGTCCTTCTTCAGGAACGGGGCGAGGTCGGCGAAGGCGTTGGACGAGCAGAACTTGCCCACGTTGTTGGTGGTGAACGACGACACCACGTCCGGCGCGCTGGAACCGCCCGCGCGCAGCGCCTGGTTGATCTTGTCGTCGGTCACGTTGCCGACGACCTTGACGTGGATGGTGGGGTGCGCCTTCTGGAAGGCGTCCACGTCGGCCTGGATGGCCTTGACCTCGCTCGCCGCGCTCCACCCGTGCCAGAAGGTGATCGTCGTGTCCTTGGACGCGTCGTCCGTCGTGCCGGCGCCGCTCTGGCCCGTACAGGCGGAGGCGAACAGGGCTATGGACGCGGTCGCGGCCAGAACGACGGCCGGGGTGCGGCGGATGGTGGGCATGGCGGTGTCTCCCGGGAGGGCTGGGGGTGGAAAGAGGGGGGATCAGCGTGCGGTGTCGAAGACTTCGTCACGCGTGGTGGCGAGCGCTGCTTCCAACGCGCCGCGCAGGACGGGGAGTCGGGTGACCTCGCCGACGACGAGCCGGGGCCGGGAGGCCGCCAGCTCGCCCAGTTCGCTCCGCACGAGCTCACACAGCGGTTCGCCGCCGGCCGCGATCAGCGCGCCCGACAGCACCACGAGCTCGGGGTCGAGGACGGCCACCATCGAGGCGAGGCCGGTCGCGAGCCCGGTGGCGAAGGCCGCGAGGAGTTCACGCTCGGGGCCTTCGGCCGCCTCGGCGCCGCGCGCGATCAGGGCGACGGCGACCTCGTTCACGGTTCCGGCGGGCATGTGGGCGACGCCGAGTTCGCGGGCGAGCCGGGGCAGCGCCTGCCCGCCGGCCAGCTCCTGGAAGCCGCCGGAGTTCGCCTTGGTGACCTGTCGTACGAGCGGGGCGCCCGGCACCGGCAGGAAGCCGACCTCGCCCGCGCCGCCGGTGAAGCCCCGGTGCAGCCGTCCCGCGATGACGAGCGCGGCGCCGAGCCCGCCCTCGTTCCACAGCAGGACGAAGTCGTCGTGGCCCCGGGCCGCGCCCAGGCGCTGCTCGGCGATGGCGGCGAGGTTGACGTCGTTCTCGTACTCGACCGGCATGGGCAGGGCGGCGGCCAGCTCGTCAAGGAGGGTGGGGGAGTGCCAGCCCGGCAGATGGGAGGCGTACCGCAGCCGTCCGGTGCCCGGGTCGAAGGCGCCGGGGGTGCCGATGACGACCCGGTGCAGATCGCCGCGCACGAGTCCGGCGGCCTTGACCGCGCCGTCCAGCGCGTCGGTGACCTGGCGGACCACGGACTCGGCGCGCCGTCCGGGCGTGGTGACCTCGAACTCCCCGACGACCTCGCCCGCCACGTCGGCGACGGCGGCGCGGATCCGCTCGGGGGTCACGTCGAGCCCGGCCACGTGCGCGGCGCGGGCGTTGACCGCGTACAGCTGGGCGTTGGGCCCCGGCCGTCCCTCGGTGGTCCCGGTGGCCACGACGAGCCCGGCGGCCTCCAAGCGCGCGAGCAGCTGCGAGGCGGTGGGCTTGGAGAGCCCGGTGAGCTTGCCGATCCGGGTCCGCGACAGGGGGCCGTGCTCCAGGAGCAGATCGAGCGCGGCCCGGTCGTTCATCGCGCGGAGTACGCGCGGCGTCCCCGGGGTAGTACCGGCCACGACGAATCCACCTCCCCCTTCGCCCGCTTCCCCATCACACTGTTAGGAAAGTTTCCTATCTGTTGAGAGGAACGTAGGGCGCGGTTCGGCGCGCGTCAATGGGGCGGGGCGAGCCGACGGTCAAAGTGTTGTCCGCCGAGGTCGTCCCGTCCGTGGAACTCACACAGCGTACGGATGTCCGGGTCGCGCGCCGGGACCGGGCCTTGCCGCCTTTTTACGATGTGCGGCTTCGAGGCGGCGACGACGTGGACGGCCCGCTGCCACGCCCCGCCCGCCGCGTCGCGCGGCCGCAGGAGTTCCCCACCGGGCCCGCGTCCCACGACAGTTGAGGCCCGGCCGCCCTGCCGAACCGATCCGTCCACGGGACAGGCGCGGCGCCCGCGACGCGCGCGGGCCGATCCCCCCTCGCTCGATCGGGACACTTGTCCCCGGACGACTCGCGCCCGTTCCGGGTGCCTCACGGGCGTCGCGGTCCCCACGCCGGGCCACCACGGCGAACAATGACGGGAGTGCACCCCACCGCCCCGCACGGGCAACCGCATAGCCACCGTCACCCCGAGCCGCACAAGGAGGTGCGTGTCCATGGAGGAGCGCAAGCAGGTTCCGGCGTACGAGGACTGCCTCGACTACACCCCCGATGCCCGCAGCGTGAGCCTGGCCCGCCGTCGCACCGCCGCGCTCGTCGTCGCGTGGGGGCACCCCGAACTCGCCGGGGACGCCGCGCTGTTGGTGAGCGAACTCGCCACCAACGCACTGCTGCACGGGTGCCTGTGCGACCGGCTGTTCCGGGTGCGCCTGACGCTGGGCGCCACGGCGCTGCGCATCGAAGTCACCGACCCGCGCGGCGAATCGGCGCCGAGACCGCGCGCGGCGGCCGACGACGAACAGTTCGGCCGGGGCCTGCTGCTGGTCGGGGCGCTCGCGGACCGCTGGGGCATCGAGCCGCGTGCGGTCGGCAAGACGGTGTACGCGGAGCTGGCCCTGGGCCGGGCCGAGGCCGCCGGTGCGGCCCGGTACGCCGTGGACAAGGGCGTGGCGAACCGCACGCCCGGCCACGCACGGCCCGCGCGCCAACCGCTGTCGGGCGTCAAGGAGTCGGGGTGTCCGCCCTGCGCGCGAGCAGATGGACCTCCTTGAACGGGCGGCGGTCCGTGGGCAGCGGCTCGCGGACCATCCGGGCCACCTCCACGAGGCCGTGCTCGCGCAGCAGCGCGGCGAGGTGGTCGGGCCACCAGCGGTAGGCCGGCGCGACCGCGTGGTCGAAGACCTGGACGGGCTCGGCCGCGCCGTCGCTCGCCGAGAAGCCGAGCAGAAGGTGGCCGCCGGGGGTCAGCACGCGCGCGAACTCCGCCACGATGACGGGGAGTTCGGTCGGCGGGGTGTGGATGATGGACCAGCGCGACAGCACCCCGGCCAGCGCGCCGTCGGGAAGGTCCAGGGCGCCCATCGTGCCGACGGCGAACTGAATGTCCGGGTAAGCCTGTTGGGCCAGCTCAACCATGGCGGGTGAAGCGTCGACGCCGAACACGTCGTCCTTACGCATCCCCAACTCGGCCAGGTACGCCGTGACATGACCGGGACCGCACCCGAGATCCCCGACCCGGCCACCCCCGCCGGCCCGCACCGCTTCCACGAACACCCCGAGCATCGCCCGGTCCAGCGGACTGTCACGCAGCGAGCCCCGGAACAGCCGCGCGTAGGTCCCGGCCGCGTCGTCGTACGCCTGGCGGGTGGCGGTGAGGCAGTCGTGTGGGGTGGCTTCAGGCATGCGCCCCAGCGTAGAGGTCCGGCCGCCGGCCAAGTTCGGCGTGAACCGGGACACGCTTCCCGTCGGCGAGGATGGGCACCAGGACAACAAGTAGCCCCGCCTGCCATGGCACGAATGCCAAGACGAACGGGGATACTTGCTGGCCAGCCGCGCATCGGTCAGCCGTCGGTGGGAGGAACTACAAAGCCGCGTGTGGTGGTCCGATCGTGGTTCGACCGGGAGTCGTGCCCCCTATCGGCAGCCTTGGCCAGCACTGCTGACCACGCTTCGGCCTTGATGGGTTCCCGTGTAACGGGGTCAGCCATGTCATAGACACCCCATGGACCCTCACTGTTGTTCGGATCCATCGGTGCTACGACCCAGGAAAGGCCCAACCGCTTGATCTTGGCCTCAACTTCTCGGGCCTCGTTCGCGTCCATTGACCCACCTTCCGTCCTGCCTTGCGCGCCACCCTAGCTACTTGCCGCTGCCCCCGCCGTGCGTTGCGCACTTACCGGGGTTGATCGGCCCGCAACCTCCCGGCACGGGGGTGTGAGAGCAGTTCGCGGCTACACCCACCAGGGTTTGATCGGTCCGGTCCACAATTCTGCGTCCACGGTGAAGCCCGCCTGTTCGAGCAGGGCTACTGTGCGGGTCAGGACGTTCGGGTCGTGCCGTTCCGGTCCCGGCCGTTCCGGGAAGTGGTTGACGAAGTGCCCCAGTCCCTCGCAGAGCCGGGCGTACAGCCGGGTGTGCAGAATCAGCGCGTGCCATCCTTCGTCCACGACCTTGGACGGTTGGATCGGTACGGTCGGGAACTTGGCGGCCGCAGCCACGTACTTGAGCGCTTCCGTCACGATGCGCTCTGCCGTAGCTTCGGACATGCCGGGGTTGTTGTCGCGGACTGTTGCGGCGACTCCTTCGAACCCCTGCGGGGTGAGTAAGGCGTGTGCGTCTCGCATGTGCGTTTCTCCTTTGTGGGTTGGACCCGCTGTCTGCGTTGGACCTCACATCACGACACAGACAGCGGGGTTGAACCCCGCCTCCCGGGTGGGACGGGACCACCGTCACGTCCGCCTGCCATCCGTAGCAGGGGCGGACCGGTGCGGACCTCACCCGGGAGCCGGGGGTCTCAGAGAGGGCCACGCAGGCCCCATACGAGCAGCGCCACGGGGAGCGCCCACCCGATGACGAGCATGAACGCGCCCGCCACTCGCGTAACCACCCACCGTGGGCGCCCAGTTGCCGGCCGTCGCTTCTCGCCGTCCCCTCGAATGTCGTACGCCTTGATCGTGCTGCCGCGAAGCAATACCGACCAGCGGCCACATGTAGGCCAACTGTCGGCCAGACTGGGCACATGTCGGGGAATATGGGGGCCAACATCCGGCGCGAGCGAGGCATGCGCGGATGGAGCCAGGCGCGACTTGCGCGGGAGGTCTGCCGAATTGCCGGAGTTCAGGGCGAACCGGTTGGCCGTCAGGAGGTCAGCCGATGGGAAACGGGGAAGCGCACGCCCCGCGAATGGCTGCCGTCCATCGCTGCCGCTCTCGGCGTGCCCGTGGACACGCTCGCGGCGCCGCAGGCTCCCCCTGAACCTCCGTTGCCGACGCTGGCCGACTATCTGCCCGCCGGTGACCCACTAGCCCCCCTCAGCGCCCGCACGGGGCGAGGCGTCGGCATGGAGCAGGTGGGCGACTTGCAACAGCGCGTGCACGGCCTACGGCTGGCCGATGACGTTTTAGCCGGTGGGGATCTGATCCGTCCCGCGCTCCGCGAACTCCGCTCGGCCGTGAAGCTCCACCGGGAAGGCCGCCACAGCGAAGAGGTTGGTCGGGAACTACTGCGTCAAATTGGCGAGTTGGGGCAGATCGCCGGATGGATCGCGAGCGACGCCGGGCAGCGCGGAGAGGCGGAACAGATCTACCGGCTAGGACTCAGCGCCGCCAGGGAGGCAGGGGATGACACCCTGGCCGGGAACCTCGCCGGGTCGCTGGCCTACCAACTCAGCAATATCGGCAGAGAAGCGGAGGGCATTCGTCTTGCCCGCGCCGCTCTTGACGTAGCCGGAACGGACGCGCCGGCCAAGGCTCGCGCGCTCTACCTCGACCGGGTGGTTTGGGCGCACGCCAAGGCCGGTGAAACTCAGCCTGCCATTCGGGCACTGGGAGAGGCCGGCGAGGCACTGAGTCAGGACAGCGAAGGGAGCGGGGCACCGGCCTATCTGTATTGGGTCGACTCCGGCGAACTCCAAGTCATGGAGGCCCGTGTGTACACGGAGCTTCGCCGACCGCTCCGCGCTGTTCCGCTGCTTCGGGACGTACTCGACCGGTACGACGCGACCCACACGCGGGAGCTTGCCCTGTACTTGTCGTGGCTCGCCGTCGCCCTCTCAGATGCCAACGAACCCGAGGAGGCGGCAACCGTCGCTGCGCGCGTGATCTCGCTCTCTGCCGACGTGGCCAGCGAACGAACAGCACAGCGTGTGCGAATCGTGCTCGCTCGCCTCAAGGAGTTCCCCGACATTCCAGACGTCCGGGCGCTGCTCGACGGCGCCGCACAAACATAGAAAGCCCCGCACTCGCCGCTCCTTGCAGGACAGCGAGTTCGGGGCTGGTGGTCTCTTCCGCGCGTAGGCCCGGCCTCCGGTGGGGTGGGGCTACTTCGACATGTTCGACGGGTTCGGGTTGGGGATGGGCGCCGTTGCCAGGGACTGCGGGGAGGTCGGGTTGTTCAGGGCGGACGGGGCGGCGACCGAGGCCGACGGGTCGGCCGTGGGCGCCTCCTCCGCGAGCGGGAGGCCGCCGACGATGCGGATGCCCGCCGCGTCCAGCGCGACCTTGATCCGCCAGCGCAGCTCGCGCTCCACGCTCAGCGCCTTGCCCGGCATGGTCTTGGCCGAGACGCGGACCACCATCGAGTCCAGCAGCACCTCGTCGAGGCCAAGGATCTCCACCGGGCCCCACAGGCGCTCGTTCCACGGCTCTTCCTTCGCCATGGACTCGGTCGCCTCGTTGATCACCGTACGCAGCCGCTCCAGGTCCTCGGCCGCGCGCACCCGCACGTCCACCCCGGCCGTCGCCCAGCCCTGCGACAGGTTGCCGATGCGCTTGATCTC
Organism: Streptomyces sp. NPDC006711; assembly: GCF_042869775.1. NCBI lineage: Bacteria > Bacillati > Actinomycetota > Actinomycetes > Kitasatosporales > Streptomycetaceae > Streptomyces > Streptomyces sp. NPDC006711. Next base: position 152,393 of record NZ_JBIAGO010000011.1, on the reverse strand, counting down.
ACCGTTGCGCACGTACCAGATCTCGCCGTCCGCGCCGCGCAGCTTCGTCACGCGCAGGCCGACCTCGATGACCTCGCCGGAGGCGACCCCGGCGTCGATGGAGTCGCCGACGCCGTACTGGTCCTCCAGGATCATGAACACGCCGGACAGGAAGTCCGTGACCAGGTTGCGCGCGCCGAAACCGATCGCCACACCCGCCACACCCGCCGAGGCGAGCAGCGGGGCCAGGTCGATGTTGAGGACGCCGAGGACCATCAGCGCGGCCGTGCCCATGATCAGGAACGACGCCACCGAGCGCAGCACCGAGCCGATGGCCTCCGAGCGCTGGCGCCGGCGCTCGGCGTTGACGAGCAGGCCGCCGAGCGCGGTCCCCTCGACCGCCTGGGCGCTGCGGTTCATCCGGTCGATGAGCTTGGTCAGGGCCCGGCGCACCAGGACTCTGAGGACCGAGGCGATGACGACGATCAGGAGGATGCGGAAGCCGACGTACAGCCAGGTCGACCAGTTCTGCTCGACCCAGCCGGCGGCCTCGGTGGCCGACTTCTGGGCGTCGTCGAGCGTCGCGGGCCTGGGCGACGGCGATCCGTCGGCCAGGACGGCGGACCAGTTCACGGCAGGAACCTCCAGCGTTGCGGTGCCGGCGAAGGAGCGGCGGCAGACCTACCACACTAACGGGGCAAGGGCTGTGCTCCGTTGACGTGTTCGGGGGAGAGACCCGCTCCACCTGGGAAGGAAGGGGATGTGGTCGAAAACACTTCGGGCCCGTTACCCGGACGTGGTGGCGCTTCGACCAGGCATGAGGAGAGACTGGAGAACAGATCGTCCCGGCGCGAGCCACGCGCCGCCGGCGTAAGGGAGGCACCCGTGCCGCACGTCCTGGTCCTCAACGCGTCGTACGAGCCCCTCGGCGTCGTACCGCTCCGTCGCGCGCTCGTCCTCGTCCTCGAAAACAAGGCCGTCAGCCTTGAGGAGTCAGGCGCCTTCCTGCACAGCGCGTCCCGTGCCGTGGCCGCGCCCAGTGTCGTGCGGCTCAAAAGATTCGTGCGGGTCCCCTACCGGGGGCCCGTTCCGCTGACCCGCCGTGCCCTGTTCGCCCGGGACGGCGGGCGCTGCATGTACTGCGGGGGCGTCGCCACCAGCGTCGACCATGTCATTCCGCGCAGTCGCGGCGGCCAGCACGCCTGGGAGAACGTCGTCGCCGCGTGCCGGCGCTGCAACCACGTCAAGGCCGACCGGCACCTCATGGAGCTGGGCTGGCGCCTGCGCCACCAGCCCGCCCCGCCCACCGGGCTCGCCTGGCGGATCATCGGCACCGGCCATCGCGATCCGCGCTGGCTGCCCTACCTCCAGCCGTTCGGCGCGGACGACGCCCTGGCCCGGATCGACGGCATCTCCGCCTGACACGGTCCGGGCCCTTGTCCTCCGGCCGCCGCGTACGGCTGCTCGGGCCCCGGACGACCCGGCGCCCGGGGCGCCGCGACGGGCGCGGCGGGAGCTTGTGGGGTGCGGCACGTCTGGGGCGGCCCGCGCTGGGTAGGGCATCCTCTGTCCCCGCTGTCCACCCCCTGGAGGCCCCCGTGGTCGCTCCCGCCCCCGAACAGCCGCTGACCAGCGAACCCCCGATGGCCGACGCCGAGCCACTGATCAGCGAGCCCCCCATGGCCGATGTCATCCCGCTCACCAGCGAGCCCCCCATGGCCGATGTCATCCCGCTCACCAGCGAGCCGACCCCGGTGGCCGCCGCGGCCGTGGGATTCTGAGGCCATGACCCTGGCCAGGCTGGCCGCCCGGCACGGCGTGGCCACGTCGTACTCCCCTGCGCCCGGCGTCACCGTGCGGGTGCCGGACGCCACGGTGGTCGCCGTCCTCGCCGCGCTCGGCGTCGACGCCTCGACCCCGGACGCGCTGGCCCGCTCCCTCGCCGAGGCGGAGGCGGCCGATGCGGACCGGCTGCTGCCCCCCACGCTGGTGCGCTGGGGCGACGCGCCGGGCCCCGACCTGTGCGACGAGCTGACGGTCCTCGGCGACCCCATCCATCAACTCCCGCCCGGCGTGCACCAGGTGGACGTGCGGCACCGGGACGGGCGTACGGCCTCGGCGACGCTCGTCGTCGCGCCCGCCGCCGTGCCGCAGCCACCCGCCCGCGCCCACGGCTTCCTCGTCCAGCTGTACTCGCTGCTGTCCACGCGCTCGTGGGGCATGGGCGACCTCGGTGACCTGGCGGAGCTGGCGGGCTGGGCGGGCCGCGCCGTGGGATCCGGGTTCGTGCAGGTCAACCCGTTGCACGCGGCCGTGCCCGGGACGCCGACCGACCCCTCGCCCTACCGGCCCTCCTCACGCCGCTTCCCCGACCCCGTCCATCTGCGTATCGAGGACGTCCCCGAGTACGCCTACGCCACCGACCGCGCCGAACTCGACGCGCTGGTCGCGCGGGCCGGCGCGCTGCGCGAACAGGTGCTGTCCAAGGGCGAGTTGATCGACCGCGACGCCGTGTGGGAGCTCAAGCGCGCGGCCCTCGGCGTGCTGTACCGGGTGCCGCTCCAGCCCGGCCGCCGGGCCGCGTACTGCGACTTCCTCGCCGAGCAGGGCCAGGCCCTTGAGGACCACGCGACGTGGTGCGCGTTCACCGAGGCGTACGGGCCGAACTGGCGCCACTGGCCCGTGGGGCTGCGCGATCCCCGGTCCGCCGAGACCGCCCGCAAGCGGCGCGACCTCATCGACCGCGTCGACTTCCACTCCTGGCTCGCCTGGCTGACCGACACCCAGCTCGCCGCCGCCCAGCGCGCCGCGCGCGACGCGGGCATGGCGGTCGGCCTCGTCCACGACCTCGCCGTCGGGGTGCATCCCGACGGCGCCGACGCGTGGGCCCAGCAGGACGCCTTCGCGCCCGGCATGTCGGTGGGGGCGCCCCCCGACGCCTTCAACGCGCACGGCCAGGACTGGGGGCTGCCGCCCTGGCGCCCCGACGTCCTGGCCGCCCGTGGCTACGCGCCCTACCGGGGCCTGCTCCAGAGCCTGCTGCGGCACGCGGGCGCCCTGCGCATCGACCATGTGATGGGCCTGTTCCGGCTGTGGTGGGTGCCCGAGGGCCGCCCGCCCACGGAGGGGACGTACGTCCACTACGACGCCGAGGCGATGCTCGCCGTCCTCGCCCTGGAGGCGCACCGCGCGGGCGCCGCCGTCATCGGGGAAGACCTCGGCACGGTGGAGCCCGGCGTACGCGAGGCGCTGGCGGCGCGGGGTGTGCTCGGCACCTCGGTGCTGTGGTTCGAGCGGGACTGGGTGGGGGACGGGCGGCCGCTGGCCCCCGAGTCCTGGCGGCCCGGGTGCCTGGCCACCGCGACCACCCACGACCTGCCCTCCACGGCGGCCCGGCTGACCGGCGACCACGTCACGCTGCGGTACAGCCTCGGTCTGCTCACCGACTCCCTGGTCCAGGAGGAGAGCGCCGCCCGCGCCGAGGTGGGGCAGTGGCTCGCCCACCTCGAACGGCTCGGTCTTCTGCCCGACGCGCCCGGCGACGAGGAGGAGGAGATCCGGGCGGTGTACCGCTTCCTGCTGCGCACCCCGGCGCGGCTCGTCGGGGTGTGGCTGCCGGACACGGTCGGCGACCGCAGGCCGCAGAACCTGCCCGGCACATGGGACCAGTACCCCAACTGGCGCCTGCCCATCGCCGGCCCCGACGCCTGCCCGCTGAGCCTGGACCAGCTCACCGCGTCGCCCCGGCTGCACGCCCTGATGCGGATCTTCCCGCGCGGGGGGCCGGGGGCGGGCGCGGGCACGGGGTGAACGCGGGCGCTTTTCGCTAGGGGCCCGGGCGCGCGGGGGCTCGTACGGCACCCCCGGGCGCGCGGCCCCGGCGGGCGTTCGCTACGTTTGCTCCGTGGACAAGAAGAACGCCCTGCGCGCCGGCGCCGTAGCAGCCGGTACGACGCTGATGATGCTGCTCATGTCGTCCCCCGCGCTCGCGCTCACGCGCGACGACGGTGACGACCCGGGGTCAGGCCTGAGCGTGATCGACACGATCGGTCTGTTCGTGATCGCGCCGATCGCGCTGTTCGCGATCATCGCGGGTCTGGTGATGGTGCTGGACAAGTCCCGCAAGACGGCGAAGAAGGCGTAGCCGCACCGGAAGTCTGGCCGCCCCCCGCGCCCTTCGGGCCGACGGGGGGCTTCTTGAGCGACCGCTCCGTCCGCTCGCTCCCGGTCGCCTGTCCGAGCGGTGCGACGCGGGACGCCTCGCCGCGCTGCCGGAAACGCTCCGCCTGGGCGCGCAGTCGTTCCAGGTGACGGCCGATGCGGTCGAGCGCTTCCTCCCCTCGCGGGCCGAGCCCCGGCCGGTCCATCAGGCGCAGCGCGAGCAGCAGGGGACGCAGGACCTCGTCGTGGTGGGTGGCGAGATCGTAGATCCCGGAGACGGCGATGCGGGCCGCGCGGGTGCGAAAGCCCGGGATGGCGTGGCCGGGCATGGTGAAGTCGCAGATCACGTCGGCGAAGGCCGCGGCGAAGAGGTCCGGGGCCAGGTCGAGACCGTCGGCGCACAGGTCCCGGTAGAAGAGCATGTGCAGGTTCTCGTCGGCGGCGATGCGCCGCATGAGCCGTTCCCCGAGCGGATCACCACAGGCGCTGCCCGTGTTGCGGTGGGCTTGGCGCGTGGCCATCTCCTGCACGGTGACGTAGGCGAGAGCGTGGGGCAGCGTGGCCTGCCCGCTGTGGTGGCCCGCTGACATGTGCCGCATGCGGTCCCGTTCCAGACGGACGGGGTCGACGGCGCGGCGCGCGTGGAGGTAGGCACGAAGAGCCTCGCCGTGGCGGGCCTCCTCGGCCGTCCACCGGTGCAGCCAGGTGGCCCAGGCCCCCTCGCGCGGGATCCGGCTTCGGGCGTCGTAGTGGTAGCTGGGCAGGTTGTCCTCGGTGAGCAGGTTGACCACCAGGGCGTCGCGTACGGCGCCCGGCAGGGGGCAGTCGTCGGGGCTCCAGGCGGAACCGCCGAGCGGTCCGTCGAAGTCACGCGCCCCCGACCAGGGGACGTACATGTGCGGGAACCATTCGCGGGCCGTGGCCAAGTGGCGGTCGAGATGGCGGGCGACGCACGGTTCGAGTTCGGTGAGGACGTCGATCCGGTCACGGGCGTGGGGGCGTGGGGTGGGGACGGGCATCGCGGCTCCTTGACGACGTGACCGCTTCAGCAGCGTTGCAGGATCAGGGCCGCGTTCTGTCCGCCGAAGCCGAATGACGTGGTGAGCACCGCGTGCAGCGAGCCGGGCCGGGGCTGTTTCGTCACGACGTCCAGGTCGATGTCGTCGTCGAGCCGGTCCAGGTTGGCGGACGGATGGATCAGCTGATGGCGCAGGGTCAGGGCGGTGACCACGGCTTCGATGGCTCCGGCGGCTCCCAGGGAGTGGCCAAGGACGCTCTTGGTGGCGGTGACCGGCGGCGGCGTACCGAAGACGGCGCGCAGCGCATGCGCTTCGACGCGGTCGTTGAGGAGGGTGGACGTGGCGTGCGCGTTGACGTGGTCGATGTCGTGGGCGGCCAGTCCCGCGTCGGCCAGGGCGGACCGCATCGCCCGCTGCGCGCCCTCGCCCTCGGGGTGGGGTGAGGTGGCGTGGTGGGCGTCACCGCTCGCGCCGTAGCCGGTCAGCAGGGCGTAGGGGCGGGCCCGGCGGGCCCGGGCGTCGGCGGCCCGTTCGAGGACGACGACGCCCGCGCCCTCGCCCAGGACGAATCCGTCGCGGTCGCGGTCGAAGGGGCGGGAGGCGCCCACCGGGTCGTGGGTGCGGGTGGAGAGCGCTCCCATGCGCCAGAAGGCGGCCGAGGTGACGCGGCTGGCGCTTTCGCTGCCGCCGGCGATGGCGACGTCGCACATGCCCGCGCGCAGGAGGAGGGCGGCCGTGCCGATCGCGGTCGCTCCCGAGGCGCACGCCGTGCTGGTGGACAGGGTGGGCCCCTGGGCGCCGACCGTCATGCCGACGTATCCGGCGGCCATGTTGGGCGCGGCGCGGGGGATGAGAGTGGGCGGGATGGCCTGGAAGCGTCGCTCGGTCAGGGCGGCGCTCGCGGCCAGTGTCTGATCGTGACTGGAGCCGCCCACGCCGATGACGACCGCCACGCGCGGCGCGTCCCAGGCGTCCTGGCCGAGACCGGCGTCGGCCACGGCCTCCCGGGCGGCCGCCACAGCGAAGCGGATGAACGGGTCGGCACGCCACGCGAGGCCGGGGGCCGCCGCCTTGAGGGGCGCCGCCGGAACACGACAGGCGAAGGGGACGGGCAGCCCTTCGAGTTCGGGGTCGGGCGCGGCGGTCGCGGTGCCCGTGCGAAGACGCTGCCACGTCTCGGTGACGCCCACGCCGGCCGCCGTGACCAGTCCGAGGCCGGTGACCGCGATCCTCAGGGGCTGATTCATTCGGCGACCGGCTCTCCCGAGCCGACGGCGGGTGCTTCCGCGACAGCCTGAGTGACGATGCGCGCCGCCTCGTGGTACGGCGTGTTGGGGGAGATCGGCAGGTCCATGCCGGAGATCTCCTTGTGTGTCTGGGCCTCGATGGCGACCAGGAGTTCCAGGAGTCCGAGGGAGTCGAGTCCCAGGGTTTCGAGGGTGGCGTCCTCGGTCAGTTGGTCGGCGGGGATCTCGAACTCCTCGACGACGATCGTCTTGAGTGCTTCTTCGGTGAAGGGGATCTGCGAAGTGGTCAAGGTCGTCTTTCGTCCGGGTGCGGATGGTGCGACGCCCCTGTGATATCGGCGTTGCCGGTGCGGCGTGGCCGGGGACACCCCCGGCCCGGCAGATTCACTGCACTGGCGCACCACTTGGTGGCGCGTCCACCGCGTCCCGGCCCGGTAGCCGGCGCAGGGTGACGAGGGCGGCGGCCAGTACGACGGCGACGGCGGCCAGGGCGGCGTGGGACATCCCGTGCACGAACGCGTCCGCCGCCGCCGCGCGCAGCCGTTCACGCGCTCCCGGCGGCAGACGGCGGGCGACGGCCACGGTGGACAGCACGTTGTCCGCCCCGCCCGCCCCCCGCAGGGAAGCGGGCGCGTGGGCGCGCGTGAGGGTGTCGTCGAGCCGGCTCGTGTACGCGCCGGAAAGGAGCGAGCCCTGGACGGCGACACCGAGAGCGGCACCGACCTGGCGGGTGGCGTCGTTGACCGCCGACCCCAGGCCCGCCCGTGCGGCGGGAACGGCGTTCATCACACAGGCGGTCGCGGCCGCCGCGGTCAGCCCCGCGCCCCCGCCTCCCAGCACGAGGAACACCAGGAGACGCCCGTAGCCGGACCCGGCGGACGTGCGCGCGAGCAGCCCGAACGCGCCCGCCACGACGAGCAGCCCGAGCAGCACGCTGCTCTTCTCACCCCAACGGGCCGTGATCCTCAGCGACATGGCCGCCCCCGCCATGAGCCCCATCGGAAGCGGCAGCACCCGTAGTCCGGCCTGCCACGGCGTGTAACCCAGCACCCCCTGGAGATACAGGGTGACCACGAAGAGCGCGCCGAACAGGGCGAACGACATCATGGCCAGCGCCATGGCCGCCGTGCCGACCCGCGCGGGACGCACCAGCGCCAACGGCAGAACCGGGGCGTCGGCGCGGTGCTCCACGACGAGGAAACCGGCGAGCAGCAGCCCGGCGACGGCGTAGGCGACGAGCGTGGCCGGATCGGTCCAGCCGCGGCTTGGGCTCTCGATGACGGCCCACACCAGGACGAGCAGACCGCTCGCCGACAGGAGGGCACCCGGCACGTCGAAACGCGGGCCGGAGAGGTCAGAGGACTCACGGAAATCAGAGGAGCCGGAAAGGCCGGAAAGGCCGGAAAGGCCGGACGAGGGGGAACGGCGTGGCGGGGCGGGCACGAGTCCCAGCGTCAGGAGGACGGTGAGGGCGGCGATGGGGACGTTGACCCAGAACGCGGCACGCCAGGACGTCTGCTCCACCAGCCATCCGCCGACGACCGGTCCGCAGGCGCCGCCCAGCCCACCGACCGCCGCCCACACGGCGATCGCCCTACGGCGCGGCGCGGGTTCGGGGAAGAGGTCGGTGATGACGCACAACGTGGCGGGCATCAGCAGAGCGGCACCCACACCCATGCCGGCCCGGGCGGCGATGAGTTCGCCGGGAGAACGGACTAGCCCGCCGACGGCCGAGGAGACGGCGCAGACCACCAGGCCCGCGACGAACGCGCGCCGGCGCCCCAGCCGGTCCATGAGCCCCCCACTGGTCAGCACGAGGCCGCCGAGGGCCAGTACGTAGGCGTCCACGATCCACTGGGTTTCCCGCATGCTCGCGTTCAGGTCGTCCCGCAGGTCCGGGACGGCCACGTTCAGCACCGTCAGATCGAGGCCGAGCAGGAAGAGTCCCAGGCACACGGTGAGGGCGGCCGCCCACCGGCGCCGCATCGAAAGACCTGTCTCCGCCTCGACCCGCGGTACTTCACGGGAGCAGCCGTCAACTGTCGCGTATTCAGCCATGGAGCCAGCGAACCATCGACGCCTTGGCGCATCGGGCACCCCATGCCGTCACCTGGGGTGCCGGGAAAATGCCCCCGAATGCCGAAGCGGGGCGGGACGTGGCTCGGCCGTCCGGCGACGAGCAGCGCCTACAGTCGCTCGTCATGGCGAACACGCGCGTCGCGGTCCCGGTCTCCTGGGCCGAACTGATCGCGGAACAAGTGAACTGCGACCCTTCCAGCGAGGCTTATCGAGCCGATCCGAACCAGTTCACCGAGCCCCTTCGCAGGAGACACGGCCCCGTCCACCGGACCCCCTCAGGTGCGCTGGTCGTGCTCGGTCACGCCGAGTGCGCCGCGGTGCTGCGCGATCCGCGGTTCGGCCACGGCGCCGCCACGGCCCGCGACATCACCGGGTACGGCGTGCCCGCCCGGTCCTTCCTCCTGACCGATCCGCCCGAGCACGACCGTCAACGGGGCCGGGTCAGCGGCGCGTTCACCGCCCGGGCCACCGCCGGGCTCGGCCCCGGGGTCGAGGAGTACGTCCGCGATCTCGTCGACGGGGTGTGGGGGCAAGGGGAGGTGGATGTCGTCGCCGACCTCGCCCGCCCGCTGGCGGCCTCCGTCCTCTCCGATGTCCTCGGCCTGCCGCCCGCGTACGGGAGTCGCTTCGTGGACATGGCGGAACTCCTCGTGCGTGGCATGGACCCCCAGCAGGACGTCGATCCCGGCACCCGGGCCAACATCGCCCGGGCCCGCACCGAGTTCGTCCGCGTCTTCGCCCAACTCCTGCGGCGAACGCCCGAGGGCGGCGGCGCGAGCGTCATCGGCCACCTGGCCCAAAGCGTCGCCGGGCACGACGATCCCATCACGCTGAGCGAAGCGGTCGCCACCTGCGGACAACTCATCGCGGCAGGGTACGAGACGACGGTCGGGCTGATCGCGAACGGCCTGCACACGCTGCTCACCCATCCCGAGGAGAGCCGCGTCCTGGATCACGCCGGTGCCGACGCCGGCGTCATGGCGACGGCCGTGGAGGAGCTGCTGCGCCACGAACCGCCCGTGCACGTCGCCGTGCGCACCGCGCTGGCCGAAGCGTGGGTCGGCGAGACCAGGGCCCCGCGAGGGACGATCGTCATCCTGATGCTCAACGCGGCCAACCGCGACCCGCTCGTCTACGACGACCCCCACCGCCTGGACCTGCGGCGGGGTGCCAGACACCTCGCGTTCGGTCTGGGATCCCACTTCTGTCTCGGCGCGCCCCTGGCCCGTATGGAGGCGCGGCTCATGCTCGCCGCCCTGTGGCGCGGCCGGCCGGAGCTGGCCGAGGACCACGTCACGTACACCTTCGGCTTCGTGGCCCGCCGTGTGCGCCGGCTGCGCATCCGCCTCACCCGACGCCCCACCTGAGCCTCGGCCCCGTGCCGGTGGGCCCGCCGATGGATGCCGCCGTCGCACGCCTGGTCGCGGACAGGGACCCTCAGTGTGCCGCCAGCAATTTCCTGAGCAGCCCCGTCAGTTGCTCCGCCTCCCGCGCGTCCAGCGCCGAGGCCAGCACCTCCGTCTGCGCCGCGAGGCCCGCCGTCACGGACTCGTCGATCAGCTTCAGGCCCCGCTCCGTCAGCGTCACCCGCAACCCGCGCCGGTCCGTCGGATCGGGGCTGCGCGACAGCAGGCCCGCCTTCTCCAGCTTGTCCAGGCGCCCCGTCATGCCCCCGGTCGTCAGCATCAGCGTCGCCGAGAGCTGCCGCGGCGAGAGCGTGTACGGCTCGCCCGCGCGCCGCAGGGTCGCCAGGACGTCGAACTCCCCGCGCCCGATGCCGAACCGCGCGTACTCCTTGTCCATCCGCTCGCCCATCGCGCGCGCGATCCGGTAGATCCGCCCGTACACCGCCATCGGCGCCGTCGCGAGGTCGGGGCGGACCGAGGCCCACTGCCCGGTGATCGCGTCCACCGCGTCCGAAGGCGTCTCGGGCGCGGCGGGCCGGGATCGGGGTGCCGGGGGGTTTGTCTCTGCGCCAGTCATGGGACCAGTATCCGAACCCAGTCGGTCGAGCGCAAGTAAGTAGCTTGACGGAAAGTAGCTTACGAGTAAGCTACTTTCAGCTGAGCCACTTAGGGCTGAGCTACCCGCCCTTCCCGGAGACGGAGTTTCCATGCGTACGTTCCGCAGTCGTACCCGCACCCCCCGCATACCGGGGGAGCGCCGCATGCTCGTCGCCATGGCGGTCGACGCGACCGGCTCCGGGATGTACGTACCGTTCAGCCTGGTCTTCTTCCACCACGTCACCGGGCTCCCGTTCGCCACCGTCGGCCTCGTGCTCACCGTCGTCGGACTGCTCGGGCTCGGCGCGCTGCCGTTCGCCGGCGCGGCCGTCGACCGGTACGGGGCCCGCCGCGTCCAGCTCCTGCTGTACGGGGTGCGCGGCGCCGGATTCCTGCTCTACCCCTTCGCCCACGCGCTGCCCGCCTTCGCCGCCGTCGCCCTCGCCACCGCGTTCGGCGACCGCGCCTTCCCCGCCGTGCAGCAGTCCCTGCTCGGCGAGGTCGCCCGGGGCGCCGACCGGGACCGGCTCCAGGCCTCCTCGCGCGCCCTGCGCAACGGCGGCCTCGGCGCGGGTTCGCTGCTCGCCTCCCTGATCGTCGGGTTCGGCGGCGACACCGGGTTCACCGCGGCGGCCTGGCTGAACGCCGCCAGCTTCGCCCTCGCGGCGCTTCTGATGCACGGCGTGCCCTCCCAACGGCGCCCGCAGCAGCCGGTGTTGGCCCCCGCCCAGCGTCCCGCCGGCTACCGGCAGGTCTTCGCGGACCGGCCCTTCCTCGGCCTGACCGCCGTCAACTTCCTCAACGCGCTGAGCTATTCGGCCCTCCCCGTGCTCTTCCCGCTCTACATCAGCACCTGGCTGCGCGGCCCCCAGGCCCTGACCGGTACGGCGTTCACGCTCAACACCGTGATGTGCGCGGCGGGCGGCGTCGTGATCGGCGCCCGGATCCGCGCCCGTGGTGCCCGGCGCACCCGTTCCGCCGCGCTCGGCTCGCTCCTGTTCGCCGCCGCCTTCACCGCGCAGATCGCGCTCGGCACGGTCCGGCCCGGCTCCGGCATCGTGCTCGGCGGGGCGCTCCTGGTCATCGTCGTGCTGTACACGCTGGGCGAACTCGTCCACAACCCGGCGGCCGGGGCGCTGTCGGTGGCGGTCGCGCCGGAGGCGCTGCGCGGGCGGTACCTGGCGGCGTACCAGCTGTCCTGGTCGCTGGCGTCGGCGATCGCGCCCTCGCTCTACACAGCGCTGATGGCGGTGGACGGACGCGTGCCGTGGGCGGTCCTGGTCGCGACGTCGGTGGTGGCGGCGGCCGCCGTGGTACGCCTTGAGCGGCGACTGCCGGGCGCGGCGGTAGGGGTGGCGCTGGCCGCCTGATCTGCCGCCCTCCGCCGGGGCGGTACGGGTGGCGCTGGCCGCCTGACCCGCCGCCCTTCGCCGGGACAGACCCCGTCGCCCCCGAGCCTGTGCCTCCCGTCCTCTGCCGGGGCAGTACGGGTGGCGCTGGCCGCCTGATCTGCCGCCCTTCGCCGGGGCAGACCCCGTCGCCCCCGAGCCTGTGCCTCCCGTCCTCTGCCGGGGCAGTACGGGTGGCGCTGGCCGCCTGATCTGCCGCCCTTCGCCGGGGCAGA
>NZ_JBIAGO010000011.1:0-140184 GCF_042869775.1 Streptomyces sp. NPDC006711 | reverse complement strand
AGAGCCCCCCCCAGCCCGCTGCCGCGCGCACCCCGTCACCCCGGCCGCAACCCCCGCGCCCCCGCGCCCCGCCGCTCCCGAAGGGAACCCCCATGAACCGCGCCCGCCTCACCACCACCGCCCTCACCGCCCTCGCTCCCCTCTCCTGGGGCTCCACCTACTTCGTCACCACGCAGTTCCTCCCCGCCGACCGGCCGTTGTTCACCGGCATGATGCGCGCCCTGCCCGCCGGACTCGCGCTGGTGGCGCTCACCAGACGGCTGCCACGCGGCGCCTGGTGGTGGAAGGCGGCGGTGCTCGGCGCGCTCAACATCGGGGCGTTCTTCCCGCTGCTCTTCCTCTCCGCCTACCGCCTCCCCGGCGGCATGGCCGCCGTGATCGGGTCCGTCGGACCGCTCTGGGTGGCCGGGCTCGCCGCCCTGTTCCTGGGGGAGAAGCCCACCTCGCGCACCCTGCTCACCGGCATCGCCGCCGCCCTCGGCGTGAGCCTGGTGGTCCTCAAGGCGACCGGCTCCTTCGATGCGGTGGGGGTGATCGCCGCGCTGGGTTCGTCCGCCTCGATGTCCGCCGGGACCGTGTTCACCAAGCGGTGGGGGCGGCCCGAGGGCGCGGGGCCACTCGTCCTGACCGGCTGGCAGCTCACCGCGGGCGGCCTCCTCATCGCACCGGTCGCCTTCCTCGTGGAGGGCGCGCCGCCCGCGCTGGACGGGCGCGAGATCGCGGGGTACGTCTACCTCGCCCTGGTGAACACGGCCGTCGCGTACTGGCTCTGGTTCCGTGGCATCGGCCGCATGAGCGCGACCTCCGTCACCCTCCTCGGCCCGCTCTCCCCGCTCAGCGCCGCCGTCATCGGCTGGGCGGCGCTCGGCCAGGCCCTCGCCCCGGTGCAGGTGCTCGGCATGGTGATCGCCCTCGGCGCCACCCTGGCCGGCCAGGCCGCGCCCCGGGGAGCCGCCCGGACGCGGAAGCCGGCCACCCCGATCCGACCTTTCACTTCTACTGAAGAGACCGCACGGAAACTTTCGATGGACGTGATCGGTCAGCCGGTGCGACGGTAGGGGCCGACCGACACGAGGTCGGGCCGGCGACGGAGCGCCGCCCCCAGCTCTCGCCCCGTCCCCACCCCGCCCCCCCGCACACCCGAAACGGAGTCACCGTGACCGTCCTGGACCACGTCCGCAACACACCGCGCGCCACCGAGACCGGAAGGGGCGAGGGGAGGGGCGACGGGAGGGGCGCCGGGAGGACGGGCGGTTCCGCCGGGCTCGGGCTCGTCCTCGCGGGCGTCGCGACGGTCGTCTGGTCCGGGAGCTTCGTCGCGAGCCGCGCCCTGCACGACTCCGTGCCACCCGTGCAGGCCGCCTTCTGGCGCTGGCTGATCGCCATCGCGGCGGTGGCGCCGTTCGCCGTGGGTGGGGCCTGGCGTCAACGGGCCCTGATCCGGCGGCACTTGGGGTTCCTGACCGTCGCCTCCCTGCTCGGCATCACCGTGTACAACACCCTCGTCAACCAGGCCGGCACCTCCACGTCGGCCGGGAACATGGGCTTGATCATGGCCGCGTCGCCGGTCCTGATGGCCGTCCACGAACGCCTCACCGGGGGACGCCTCGGCGTCCGGCGCACCCTCGGACTGCTCATCGCCGTCGTGGGCGTACTCCTCCTGGTCAGCAAGGGCTCGCTCGGCCTCGACCTCGCGCCGGGGGACCTGTGGATGGTCGCGGCCGCCGTCAGCTTCACCTCGTACAGCGTGCTGCTGCGCCGCCGGCCGGCCGAACTGGGCTCGCTCACCTTCCTGTTCACCACGTTCGTGCTGGGCGCGCTCATGCTGGCGCCCGCCTACGGGGTCAGCCTCGCGGTCCAGGGCGGGTTCAGCGCGACACCCGCCACCGTCGGGCCGCTCCTCTATGTGGGCGTGCTCTCCTCCGCCGTCGCCTTCTTCGCGTGGAACAAGGCGCTCTCCCTGATCGGCGCCGCCCGCGCCGGCGTCGTCTACTACCTCCAGCCGGTCTGCGTGGCGCTGCTCTCCTACCCCCTGCTCGGCGAGGCGACGGGACCCGCGCAAGCGGGGTGCATGGCGCTCGTCCTCGGCGGCGTCGTCCTGGGAAGCCGCAGGTGAGCCGGGCCCCACAGCCGCCGCTAGGGTGCGTGGCATGAGCGAGTGGGATATCAGGAAACTCCACATCCTGCGGACCCTGCGCGAGCAGGGCACCGTGACCGCGACCGCCGAGGTGCTGCGCATGACGCCCTCGGCGGTCTCGCAGCAGCTGTCCAACCTCGCCAAGCAGCTCGGCGTACCCCTGCTCGAAGCGCACGGCCGCCGGGTGCGTCTCACCGACGCCGCCCATCTCGTCCTGCGGCACGCCGAGGCCGTCTTCGCCCAACTGGAGCGCGCGGACGCCGAGTTGGCGGGCTACTTGCAGGGCGAGGCGGGCGAGGTACGGGTCGGGGCGTTCTCCACCGCCGTGCCCGCGCTCGTCGTCCCCGCCGTACGGCAGCTGCGCCGCAGCCACCCCGCCCTTGAGGTACGCGTACGGGAGGCGGAGGCGGCCGAGGCGTTCGAGCTGCTGTCGGCGGGGGCGGTCGACCTCGCCCTGTCGCTCGCCGCGCACGCCCCCAGCGCCCGCGACCCCAAGTTCGCGCTGCTGCCCCTGCTCGCCGACCCCCTCGACGTGGCGCTCCCCGCCGGGCACCCGCTCGCCGCCGAGCCGGGTCTGCGCCTGGCCGACCTGGCGCACGAGGCATGGATCTTCGGCGGCAGCGGCCCCTGGTCGCAGATCACCACGGCGGCCTGCGAGGCGGCCGGGTTCGTGCCCGAGCAGGCGCACAGCGCGGCCGGGTGGACCGCGATCCTGGCCATGGTGGAGGCCGGGATGGGCGTGGCGCTCGTACCGCGCATGGCGGCGGCCGAACGCCGCGCGGGTGTCGTCATGCGGGTGCTCAGCGCGGACCAGCCCCGGCGCCATGTCGTGGCGGCGGTACGGCGCGGCGCGCAGGAGGGCCCGGCGGTGGCCCGGGTCCTGGCGGCCCTGCGCGAGGCGGCCGACGTACGCCCCGGGAGCTGAGCCCCACCGCGCGCCTGCCGCCGCGCACGCGACCGGCCGGGACCCCCACGCGCGTCAGGGGCGCCGCGCCTCCAGGCGGGTCAGTTCGCCGGTGGTCAGGCGCAGTGCGCCCGCCGCCACGTTGTCGGCGAGGTGGTCCAGGTCGCCGGTGCCGGGGATGGCCAGGACGTGCGGCCCTCGGTGCAGTGTCCATGCGAGCCGTACGCGCGCCGCGCTCACCCCGTGCTCACGCGCGATCGCCAGCACCTCCTCGTCCTGCGCGCCGTCCGCGCCCGCGTCCGCGCCCGCCTCGCGCCCCGCCCCCGCGATCGCGTAGAACGGCACGAACGCGATGCCCCGCTCGCCGCACAGCCGCAGCATGGCCTCCTGCTCGGCGGACGCGCCGACGCCGTACGGATTCTGTACGCACACGACGGGCGCGATGGCCTGGGCCTCGTCGAGGTGGGCCGGGCGCGCATTGGACAGGCCCAAGTGGCGGATGAGCCCCGCTTCGCGCAGCTCGGCGAGCGCGCCGAACCGCTCGGCGACCGAATCCGGCCCGGCCACCCGCAGGTTGACCACGTCCAGGTGGTCGCGGCCGAGCTGGCGCAAATTCTCCTCGACCTGCGCGCGCAGCGCCCCCGGCGTGCTGGCGTGCTCGCCCCACTCGCCCGAGGGGAGCCGGGCCGGCCCGACCTTGGTGGCGATGACGAGGTCGTCGGCGTAGGGGGCGAGCGCCCGGTTGATCAGCTCGTTGGCGGAGCGCAGCGGGGAGAAGTAGAAGGCGGCGGTGTCGAGGTGGTTGACCCCGAGCTCAACTGCCCTGCGCAGGACGGCGATTGCCTGCTCACGGTCCCGGGGAACGGCGTCGGGGCGCAGGGCCGCGCCCCGCTGCGGCAGCCGCATGGTGCCGAAGCCGATGCGGTTGACGTCGAGATCGCCGAGCTTCCAGGTGCCCGCGGCGGCCGCGGTGATGGTGGGTGAAGTCATGCGGGGAGCATGCCAGCGGGAAGGGCGACCGCCGCGAGGTGGCCAGAAGTGGCCAGGGGCCCGGGTGCGCGCCCCAGCCAGTCGATCCGGGTGCGCGGCCCGGCCAGACGTCTCGGGTGGGCGCCCCCGGCCAGTCGATCCGGGTGCGCGCCACCGGCCAGACGTCCTGGGTGCGCGCCCTGGCCAGTCGATCCGGGTGCGCGCCCCGGCCAGACGTCTCGGGTGGGCGCCCCCGGCCAGTCGTTCCGGGTGCGCGTCCCGCCAGGCGACCCGGGTGAGCGGCCCTCGCCTTGGCGATCTGGGCGCGTGGCCCCCCGGCCTTGCGGCCCGGGTGCGCGGCCCCCCGACCACGCGACCCGTGCGCGGTTCCTGCCCGGACGATCCGGGTGCGCGGTTCCTGCCCGGACGATCCGACTCCTGCCGAGACGATCCGACAGCGACGCGCTCAACCGTTCACCAGAACTGAAAGGTATGTCCCAAAACTTTCGATGGACGTGGGACCCGGAAGGCGACGAAAGTCTGAGCCATGACCTCCGCCACCGAGCACCCCGGGAACCTCGCCCCCGCATCCTCAGCCGACCCGCACGCCAACGACGCCGCGCCCTACGGCGGCGGCGACCCGTACGCCGACTACCGCTCGGGCCACTTCGCCTTCACCGAGCTCGTCGACCTCGCGGACCGCAGGCTCGGCGCGGGGGTCATCGCCGCCAACGACGAGTTCTTCGCCGAGCGCGAGAACCTGCTCGTACGCGAGCGCCCCGTCTTCGACCCGGAGCACTTCGGGCACAAGGGCAAGATCATGGACGGCTGGGAGACCCGCCGCAGGCGCGGGGTGGACGCCGACCACGTCTTCCCCGCGCCGGAGGACCACGACTGGGCGCTCGTACGCCTCGGCGCGCCCGGCGTGATCAAGGGCGTCGTCGTCGACACGGCGCACTTCCGCGGCAACTACCCGCAGCGGATATCCCTCCAGGCCACCGCGGTCGAGGGCTCGCCCAGCCCCGGCCAACTCCTCGCCGACGACGTGAAGTGGGACGAGCTGGTCCCGCCCACCCCGGTGCGCGGCCACGCCGAGAACGGCTTCGAGATCACGACGGGCCGCCGCTACACCCACGTACGGCTCTGCCAGCACCCCGACGGCGGCGTGGCGCGCCTGCGCGTGCACGGCGAGGTCGTGCCGGACCCGGAGTGGCTGGACACGCTGGGCACCATCGACCTCGTGGCGGCCGTCAACGGCGGCTCCTACGAGGACGCGAGCGACAAGTTCTACTCCTCGCCCACGCAGATCATCCTGCCCGGCACCTCGCGCAAGATGGACGACGGCTGGGAGAATCGGCGCCGCCGCGTCCGCGACACCAACGACTGGGTGCGCTTCCGACTGGTCGCACGGGGGGCGATCAGGGCGGTCGAGATCGACACGGCGTACCTGAAGGGCAACTCGGCGGGGTGGATCGCGCTGAGCGGGCGCGACGGCGAGACGGGCGAGTGGTTCGAGATCATCCCGCGTACGCGCCTCCAGCCCGACACGCTGCACCGGTTCCGCCTCCCGTCCCTGGCGGTGGCGACCCATGTCCGCCTCGACGCGTTCCCCGACGGTGGAGTGGCGCGGATGCGTCTGCACGGCACCCTCACGGCCGAGGGCGTGGCCGAACTACGCCGCCGCCACACGGAGTTGACGGGCTGACCCCGCCACCCCCTCCCACCTCCGCCCGGCGGAACGGTTGCGCAACGACGCCCGTCCGCCGGGCGGTTCTCAATTCCCCACCCCGCTTCCTCCCGAAGGTCCGGAGTGGGTGTTCCGGCCTGCCCGACCGAAAATCCGACGCAGGCGTACGGCTAACGCAGCGCTGCGGCCACCCGCACGCGCAACGTACCGTCAGCGATGGTGTCCAAGCTGCGCCACGCGTACCCGCTGACCTCTTCCTCCTGGAGCTTGACGGTCTGGGCGCCGGTCGTGCGGAAGAGGTAGCGGAAGTCCGCGTGCCAGTGGGCGGCCTCGCCCTTGCTGTCGTTCGCGGGAATGGGATGCACGTCGATGTGTACGGGGGCCGCCTGCACGGGCGCGATGCTGAGCGTGATCCCCGTCTCCTCGACCAACTCGCGGAGAGCCGCACCCAAGAGGTTCACGTCCTCGGGCTCAAGGTGCCCGCCCGGGGTCAGCCACTGATCGAGCGCGTTGTGATGGATGAACAGCGCCTCGCCCTTGTCGTTGACGAGCACCGCCCCCGCCGTGACGTGCCCACGGAACTCCTTCCGGCTGGTCACGTCGGCGCCCTGGTCCAGCAACTCACCGAGCGGGGCAAGGGCGCGCTTGTGCTCGGGGTGCGCGTCGGTGTACTCGCCGAGGGTCGTACGGATGTGGTCTGCGGTGATGGGCATGGGGTCACCTGTTGTAGTAGTGGAGCCAGGTAGCCGCGATGGCTTCCCGGTCGGTGGTCGGCACCTCGTGCATGGTGGTGTCCAACCCCCCGCGAGCCAGCATGGCGGCACCCGCGAGGATTTCGGACTGAACGAGGAAGATGAACGGTCCAACGCTCGCGCCGTGGATGAAGTTGACGGCCTCGCCCCCGTTCAGCAGATAGAAGTAGTGCCCTCGCGTGCTGTAGCAGCTCACGTGTTCGCCGGCACTGTCGCGCGTGTAGCCCGAGGGCAGTCCGTTCAACTCCAACTCGTCCTCGGAGCTGGTGACGGTGGCCACGTAGGCGCCGTTTTTGAGTTGCGGGAAGTCCTCGCCACGGAGCGAGAGCGCCCCGGTCGCGCACAGGACGAGTCCAGCCGTGGCCAGGGCCTGATCCCTGTCTCGTGCCACCTCGAACCCTTGTGACATGGCCTGTGCGCGCCGTACGGGGTCGATGTCGTGGACGACGACGCGCACGCCTTTGACATGCAGCAGGCGGGCGATCGAGCTGCCGAGCTTGCCGAACCCGATGACCAGGGCGGGCCGCCCGTGCAGGATGTCCCCGCGCTGCCGTAACAGCGCTTCTGCGGAGAACACGACCGACTGACCGACCAAGAAGTCCTCCGGGTCCTTGAGCGGGCTCCGGGCCACCGAGACAATCGGGCAGGGGAGCTTGTCCCGCTCGGCATAGCGCTTGTGGCCGTTCTCGGTGTCCTCGACCACGCCGAGGATGGTCCCCGAGAACCGTTCACACAGCGCGTCAAGCGCGGGAGCGAAGTACCCGCCTACGTCGAGCAGCACCACTTTCTCGCCGGCCGCCCTCGTCTCCAGGTAACTCGCCGCGGTGTCGGGCGCGTTGAGCATGTCGCGGGACAGCTCGTCGCACGCCACCGACTTCTCGATTTCTCGGCGAACACTGGCGTAAATGGATTTGGGCTTGGGCAGCACGGCGCGGAGTTGAGTCACCTTGCTCACGGCACGTACGAACGCGGGGCGCCCGGGCAGGAGGTGAGTGATCAGCAGCGAGGACGGACGCTCGGGCGGTACGAACATCTCGGCGATCTTTCCGAAGAACGTATCGAGTCGCGCGCGCTCGGAGGTTTCCATGGACACCCCTTCTGTCTGTCGTGGTTGCGGTCCCGTCCGGCCGCGACGACCGCCGCCATCGTGTGTCCGTCCGATCGCCGGTTGTGCCTGTGCGGATGCCCAGTACAGAGCGCCGCCCGGAGGTGGACCAGCGCACCGGTGCCGCATCTCCGCCGCATTCCTGCCGCATACTGGGGGCGGCAGACCCTCTGAGCTGGTAGAACGGCGATTCGGAGAGTGGGGAGGCGGGATGGCGACCAGGCGCGAGAGCTTCGTAAAGCGACGCAGGGCGTTGGGCTTCAGTCAAGAATCCCTAGCTGATGCCGTGGGCGTTGACCGTTCCACAGTGGGTCGCTGGGAAACTGGGGAGACAGAGCCACAGGCACTCCACCGACCCGGACTTTGTCGAGAGCTAAGAATTTCCGCAGCGCAACTGGAATCTATGATCTCGGTGTCGGCAGAAGGTGCGCCTCTTCAATCCGGCCGTGCGCAACAGAGTGATCCGAGCGGCTCAGGATACGATGATGAAATTGAAGCTCTCGAACTCGCTCGCAGAGTTGAAGCCAGTGACGTGGGAAACGAAACGCTTTCCCGCCTCGAGGGCGTATTCAACGATCTCGCCACGGCGTACCCGACCGCGCATCCACAGGATCTGCTGGGACGCATCCGGAAATATTCTGGATACATCACGCGACTCCTGGACGCCAAGAAGACGCTCGCTGAACACCGACAGTTGCTCGTGCTTGGAGGATGGTTTTCTCTTCTGGGTGCAACGCTGCATATCGACCTCGATCAAGAGGATGCGGCGACGGCCAGGCTGCGAACGGCGATGGCGCTTGCTGGGCATGCCGGGCACTCGGAAATCCAGGCTTGGTGCTTCGAAACTGATGCTTGGCGTGTGCTCACGGAAGGCCGTTACTCGAAGGCCGTGGAACTGAGCAAAGCCGCTCAGGCGCTGGCTCCGAAGGGAAGCTCTGTCGAAATCCAGGCGACAGCGCAAGAGGGGCGAGCGCATGCAAGGCTTGGGGCTTCGAAAGAAACCTACGGCGCGATAGGGAGAGTGCAGAGCCTCGTTTCCTCCATGCGGTTCCCGGACCGCCCCGAGCACCACTATCAGTACGATCCGGGAAAGTGCATCTCGTATACCGCTACGACTCTCGCATGGGTCGGTGATCCGGCGGCTGAGAGATATGCGCGGGAAGTGGTTTCGCGACTCTCGCCATCAGGTGATATCTCGAAGTGGCCGCGCCGTGTGGCATCGGCAAATATTGACCTCGCCCTGTCGCTCATCGTATCGGGCCGGGTGGACGAAGCCTGCAACGCCGCACAAAAGGCTATCCTTTCGGGGCGAGTCGTCCCGTCCAATCGTTGGCGCGCGCTCGAGGTTGTGCGAGCCGTGGAAGATCGAGGCATTTCCGATGCTCGAGAGCTGAGAGACGCGTACGAGGGAATGCGACCCGCTATAGATCCAGCCGGATGAATCCAGCCCAGCCTGCGGCGGAAGACTCCGGCGTACGGGCGGGCGGGGCGGGAGGGCGGCGACAGAGGCACGCGGGCCACTGGGGCTCCATCTGGAGCCCGCTCCTCAAGCGCCGGAGGGGCTGACGGGTTCCGGGCCCCTCGGGTGTTGGGGGCGGGGCGGCTCCAGGCTTTCCTGGAGGCGGGTGGTGGGCGCCCGGTTTCTCGGGGAGTTCGGGACCAGGCGGCCCCGGCTTTCCTGGAGCGGGGGAGGCGGTCCCTCGGCACCACTGGGGGTGGTGGGCGGGGCTCCGTCGCGTAGGGGCGCGGGGGCGGTGTGACGCGTGGGTACGGGATCGCTGCGGGCGCCGCTGCTCAAGCGCCGCATGGGGCAGGCGGGGTGCCGAATCCGGCGGTGGCCAATTCCGTGCGACGCGCCGGGGGTTGAGGGGCGCCCTGCATGGGGGCGCCCCTCTCGGGCGTTACGCGGCGGACGCCGCGTCCGCCGCGCGGGCCCGCAGGGCGCGTTCCACGCCTGCTCGGGATTCCGAGATCAGGCGGCGCAGGGCCGCGTTGGGCTCGGCCTTGGCCAGCCACGCGTCCGTCGCGTCCAGGGTCTCCTGAGAGACCAGCAGCGACGGGTACAGGCCCACCGCGATCTGCTGGGCGATCTCGTGCGAGCGGGTCTCCCAGACGTCCTTGACCGCGTCGAAGAACTTCGGCGCGTACGGCGCGAGCAGTTCGCGCTGGTCGGTCTGGACGAAGCCGCCGATGACCGCCTCCTGGACCGCGTTCGGGAGCGCGTCGCCCTCCACCACCGACGCCCACGCCTCGGCCTTCGCCTCCGGCGTCGGCCGCGCGGCCCGGGCGGTCGCCGCGTGCCGCTCGCCCGCCGCCGTCCGGTCGCGCTCCAGCTCCGCGGCGATGTCCGGCTCGTCGAAGACGCCGGTCGCGGCCAGCCGCTCCACGAACGCCCAGCGCAGCTCGGTGTCCACGACCAGGCCCTCGATGACCTGGGCGCCCGTCAGCAGGTCCTGGAGCAGGTCGATCTGCTGCGGGGTGCGCGCCGTGGCGGCGAACGCGCGGGCCCACGCCAACTGGTGGTCGCTGCCCGGCTCCGCGGTGCGCAGGTGCGCGAGCGTGGCCTCGGTCCACTGGGTCAGACCCGCGTCGCGCCACTCGGGCGCCGCGTACAGGTCGAGGGCCAGCTTCACCTGGCGGTGCAGGGACTGCACCACACCGATGTCCGACTCCTTGGTCACGCCCGACAGGACGAGCGCCAGGTAGTCACGCGTGGGCAGCTCGCCGTCGCGGGTCATGTCCCAGGCAGACGCCCAGCACAGCGCGCGCGGCAGGGACTCGGCGAAGTCGCCCAGGTGCTCGGTGACGACGCGCAGGGACTCCTCGTCCAGGCGGACCTTCGCGTAGGAGAGGTCGTCGTCGTTGAGCAGCACGACCGCCGGGCGGGCCTTGCCCACCAGGGCGTCCACGGCGGTCAGTTCGCCGTCGATGTCCAGCTCGGCGCGGTCGGTGCGCACCAGCTTGCCGGCCTCGTCCAGAGCGTAGAAGCCGATCGCGATGCGGTGCGGCCGCAGCGTGGGCTCGCCCTTGGCGCCGGCGGGCAGCGCGGGGGCCTCCTGGCGGACGGCGAAGGAGGTGATGACGCCCGACTCGTCGACCGTGATCTCGGGCCGCAGCACATTGATGCCGGCCGTTTCCAGCCACGCCTTGGACCACGTCTTCAGGTCACGCCCGCTCGTCTTCTCCAGCGCGCCGAGCAGGTCCGAGAGGCGGGTGTTGCCGAACGCGTGCGCCTTGAAGTAGGCCTGCACGCCCTGGAAGAACTCGTCCATGCCGACGTAGGCGACGAGCTGCTTGAGCACCGAGGCGCCCTTGGCGTACGTGATGCCGTCGAAGTTGACCAGGACGTCGTCCAGGTCGCTGATGTCCGCCATGATCGGGTGCGTGGAGGGCAGCTGGTCCTGGCGGTAGGCCCAGGTCTTCATCGTGTTGGCGAACGTCGTCCACGAGTGCGGCCAGCGCGAACCCGGCGCGTGGGCCTGGCAGGCGATCGAGGTGTACGTGGCGAACGACTCGTTCAGCCACAGGTCGTTCCACCACTCCATCGTCACCAGGTCGCCGAACCACATGTGGGCGAGCTCGTGCAGGATGGTCTCGGCGCGGACCTCGTAGGCGGCGTCGGTCACCTTCGAGCGGAAGACGTACTGGTCGCGGATGGTGACCGCGCCCGCGTTCTCCATCGCGCCCGCGTTGAACTCCGGCACGAAGAGCTGGTCGTACTTGGCGAACGGGTAGGCGTAGTCGAACTTCTCCTGGAACCAGTCGAAGCCCTGGCGGGTCACCGCGAAGATCTCGTCCGCGTCGAGGAATTCGGCGAGCGAGGGGCGGCAGTAGATGCCCAGCGGGACGCTCTGGCCGTCCTTCTCGTAGCTGCTGTGCACCGAGTGGTACGGGCCGGCGATCAGGGCGGTGATGTAGGAGGAGATGCGCGGCGTGGGCTCGAAGACCCAGACGTCGTCCTTCGGCTCCGGGGTCGGCGAGTTGGAGATCACCGTCCAGCCGCTCGGCGCCTTCACGGTGAACTGGAAGCTCGCCTTCAGGTCCGGCTGCTCGAAGGAGGCGAAGACGCGGCGCGCGTCGGGGACCTCGAACTGCGTGTACAGGTAGGCCTGTTGGTCCACCGGGTCCACGAAGCGGTGCAGGCCCTCGCCGGTGTTGGTGTACGCGCAGTCCGCGACCACCCTCAGTTCGTTCGCGCCCGCGGCGAGCCCGGTCAGGGTGATCCGCGAGTCGGCGAAGGCGGCGGCCGCGTCCAGGGCGGTGCCGTTCAGGACGACCTCGCGCACGGTCGGTGCGACGAGGTCGATGAAGGTCTCCGCCCCGGCCTCGGCGCACTCGAAGCGCACGGTTGTGACGGAGCTGTACGTTCCGCCCTCCTGTGCGCCGCTCAGGTCGAGCTCGATCGTGTACGAGTCGACGGTGAGCAGGGCTGCCCGTCGCTGCGCCTCTTCACGGGTCAGATTCGTGCCAGGCACCCGGTCATCTCCTTCAGATGCTTCAGTTCCATCAGATCGTGACGTTCCGGCCATCCTTGCACGGGGGGTGTGGGCGGCGCGATGGCCGTTTTCGGGGTTGCGTTTTCCGGCGACGAGCCGCCGGGTGCCCCTTGGGGGGTGCGTTCTCCCATGCGGGCCGGTGGGGGCGTTCGCGCAGTTCCCCGCGCCCCTTAAGAGGTGCGTTCTCCCGTGCGGGCCGGTGGGGGGCGTTCGCGCAGTTCCCCGCGCCCCTTAAGAGGTGCGTTCTTCAGTGCGGGCTGTTTGTGGTTGCTCGCGCCGTTCCTCGCGCCCCTTGGGGGCGCGTCCCCTTGCGGTGCTGGGCAGCCACGGCTTTTAGGGGCGCGGGGAACTGCGCGGGCAACCCCCGCCGACCCGCAGGCGGACCGGCGCTGGGGGTGCCCAGGGTGTTAGGGGCGCGGGGAACTGCGCGGGCGGCCGCGCCCCGTCGGCGCTGGGGGTGTCCAGGGTGGCAGGGAGCCGGCGGGGTCAGGACGTTAGTTCGGTGGCGACCAGTTCCGCGATCTGGACGGCGTTGAGTGCCGCCCCCTTACGGAGGTTGTCGTTGGACATGAACAGCGCGAGACCGTTCTCCACGGTCTCGTCGACCCGGACGCGGCCCACATACGACGCGTCCTTGCCCGCCGCCTGAAGCGGCGTCGGAATCTCGGAGAGCTCGACCCCGGGCGCCGAGCCCAGCACCTCATACGCGCGCTCCACGCTGATCGGCCGCGCGAAACGGGCGTTGACCTGGAGCGAGTGCCCGGAGAAGACCGGCACGCGCACACACGTGCCGGACACCTTGAGGTCCGGGATCTCCAGGATCTTGCGGGACTCGTTGCGGAGCTTCTGCTCCTCGTCGGTCTCGAAGGAGCCGTCGTCCACCAGGTTGCCCGCGAACGGCAGCACGTTGAAGGCGATGGGCCGCTTGTAGACGCCGGGCTCGGGGAACTCGACGGCGTCCCCGTCGAAGGTCAGCTGGTCGGCGGCCTCGGCGACCTTGCAGGCCTGCTCGTGCAGCTCGGCCACGCCCGCCAGGCCCGAGCCGGAGACGGCCTGGTAGGTGGTGGCGACCATGGCGGTGAGGCCCGCCTCGTCGTGCAGCGGACGCAGCACCGGCATCGCGGCCATCGTGGTGCAGTTCGGGTTGGCGATGATGCCCTTGGGGCGGTTCGCGACGGCGTGCGGGTTGACCTCGGAGACCACGAGCGGCACCTCGGGGTGGCCACGCCACGCGGAGGAGTTGTCGATCACCACGGCGCCCTGCGAGGCGACCTTCTCGGCCAGGGCGCGCGAGGTCGCGCCGCCCGCCGAGAACAGCACGATGTCCAGGCCCGAGTAGTCGGCCGTGGACGCGTCCTCGACCGTCACACCGTCCAGGACCGTACCGGCGGAGCGCGCGGAGGCGAACAGGCGCAGCTCGTCGACCGGGAACGCCCGCTCGACGAGGATCTTGCGCATGACTGAGCCGACCTGCCCGGTGGCTCCGACGATTCCGACCCTCACGGTGACTCCTTTGGTGCTCACGTGCAGCTCACGTGGTCTTCGAACGACTCCGGCGCATCCATGATGCGTCGGCGCCCGGCGGACTTGTCCAATCCATTGTCCGGGGTGTGGGACACCTGCCCACTTGTGACAAGTCCATGGCATCCGTGTTGCATCCGCCCCGAAATGCCCCATGAGACGGTTTTCGCTGGTTACGGTCCTGGCAAGCCGGTCGATCATCGGCGACACCGCACCGCATACCGGAGGATTTCCCGTGCCCGTATCCCACCGCAACCGGGTCATAGCGGCTCTGGCCGCCGCCCCCGTCCTGGTGGCCCTCGCGACCCCGGCCACCGCCCACCCCGCCCCCGGCCGCCACCTCGCCAGGACGCTGGTCGAGGACGCCTCGGGAGAGAGCGCCTACCGCCACCTCGTGAAGTTCCAGGAGATCGCCGACGCCAACGGCGGCAACCGCGCCGCGGGCACCCCCGGCTACGACGCCTCGGCCGCCTATGTGTACGGGCAGCTCCAGCGGGCCGGGTACGACGTCTCGTACCAGGACTTCAACATCTACGAGTCGAAGACGCTGCGCGAGAAGCTGACCGTGGACGGCGCGAACGGGGCCGGCGGCCGTCAACTGCCCGTCTCCGCATTCCAGTTCAGCAAGTCGACCCCCGAGGGCGGACTGACCGCCGAGGTGAAGGCGGCGCGGGTGGACGACACCCCGGGCTGCTCGCTCGACGACTACGCCTCCGGCGCCTTCACCGGCAAGATCGCCCTGGTCAAGCGCGGCAGCTGCACCTTCAAGGAGAAGGAGGCCGTCGCGGCCCGGGCCGGCGCGGCCGGCCTCATCCTCTACGACCACTCAGGGACCGCGCCGGTACGCGGCACGGTCGAGGCGCCGGACAACGCGCACATTCCGGCCGCCGGGATCTCCCTGGCCGACGGCGAAGCGCTCGCCGCGCGGGTGGCCAAGGGCCCGGTGAAGGTCACCCTCGACGTGGCCACCCGGTCCATCGCCAAGAAGACCCGCAATGTGATCGCCGAGACCCGCACGGGCAGCCCCGACGAGGTCGTCGCGCTCGGCAGCCACCTCGACTCGGTGCCCGCGGGCCCCGGCATCAACGACAACGGTTCCGGCTCGGCCGGCCTGCTCGAAGTGGCGCTCAAGCTGGCCGATGAGACCAAGCAGACCAGGAAGCACCCCAAGAGCCTCCCGCACAAGGTGCGGTTCGCCTGGTGGTCGGGCGAAGAGCTCGGCCTGCTCGGCTCGGACCACTATGTGAAGAGCCTCACCGAGCGGCAGAAGCAGCAGATCAAGCTGTATCTGAACTTCGACATGATCGGCTCGCCCAACGCCGCCCAGCTCGTCTACGACGGCGACGACTCCGACAAGAAGGGCGCGGGCCCCGGACCGGCCGGCTCGGCCGGCATCGAGAACCTGATCAACGGCTACCTCGACCAGCGCCACGTACCGCACGAGGGCTATGACTTCGACGGCCGCTCCGACTACGGCCCCTTCATCGAGGTCGGCATCCCCGCCGGCGGCACCTACACGGGCGCCGAGGAGATCAAGACGCCCGAGCAGGCCGCCAAGTGGGGCGGCCGCGCGGGCGAGGCCTTCGACCCGCACTACCACGCGGCCGGCGACACCCTGGACAACATCGACAGGAAGTACTTCGACCTCAACATCGACGTCATCGCGCACGCGGTGGGCACCTACGCCTACGACCTGAGCTCGCTCCGCCACTGAGCCGGGGCGCGCGAAAAAGCGGGGCGGGTGCTCGTGAAGAGCGCCCGCCCCGCCGTCGTTCCCGCGCGGGGCCCTACCGCCGGCCCGCGCGTCCCGCTACTTGGTGACCTTCCCGATGAGCACGCTGCCGGTGCCGGCCGCGGTGCCGCGCTCGTTCACCAGCTGCACGGTGCCGAAGAACTGACGTCCCTCGGGAGCCGCGCCCGCCGCCACGACATCGGCGCTCACCTGCGCCGACGCGCCGCTCGCGAGCGTGACGCTCTTGCTCTCGTCGACCTTGACGGTGCCGAGCGAGGGCGCGAAGTACACGTCCTTGTAGGCGTACGTCGTCGACCCGGACGGGACCGCGTAGCCGGCCACCTGGATCGTGTACGTGCCCGCCGCCGGCTTGACCAGGCTGACCGACTCGTTGGCGCTGCTCGTCGTCGACTGGGCGACCGCCTTGCCGTTCTGGTCGAGGACGTACAGGTCGAGGTCGGCGCCGGTGTCCGAGGTGGAGCCGATGGAGACGTCCAGGTGCTCGACGCCCGCGCCGATGGTGACCGTGCTGGTCTGCGTCTCACCGGTCTTGATGGTGGGGGTCGCGACCTTGGCGGAGCCCAGCGAGCCGCCCTTCAGCTTGCCCTCCAGCGCGGCGAAGCCGTTGGTGACCTTCCACTGCACGGGGGCGGGGGTGCCGGTCTTCGCCTCGGGCACCGTCTGGGTGGCCGGGTCGAAGGTGACGCCGAGCGCCGAGACGTCCAGCTTGAAGGAGTTGTCCAGGTACGGCGACGTACGGCGCGCCTCGACCTCGATCTCCCAGACGCCGGCCTGCGGATTGGCGTAGGACCGCAGGTCGGGGCGGCAGGTGTTGGCCGGGTTGTCGTAGTTGGGGTAGCAGTTCGGCGTGGACGTCGTGTCCAGGGCGACGCCGTAGGGGTGCAGGGAGATGAACCGGGTCTGGCTGCCCGAGCGCAGGGCGCTCATGCGGACCTCCAGGTTCTTCGCGCCCGCCGGGACGTTGACGAAGTACGACTTGGTGGAGTCGCGCTGCACCGTCGAGGAGGCCGAGAAGGTGTAGCCCGGGCCCG
The DNA here is from genome assembly GCF_042869775.1 of Streptomyces sp. NPDC006711. NCBI lineage: Bacteria > Bacillati > Actinomycetota > Actinomycetes > Kitasatosporales > Streptomycetaceae > Streptomyces > Streptomyces sp. NPDC006711. Next base: position 123,829 of record NZ_JBIAGO010000011.1, on the reverse strand, counting down.
CGAGCGGCGTCGCGACGACGACCGTGGCCATGATCTGCTGGTCGACGCCGACCGTCTTGGCGTCGTCGACCTGGAGGATCGCGCTGTGCACGCCCACCGACTTCGGCTGCGCCTGCACCTTGACGGTGACGGGCTTGCCGAGCGGCAGGCTCACCTCCTTGGCGCCGAGCACCGTGAACGTGCCGTCGTCGTTCTTCAGCGACAGCTTGTGCTTGACGTTCGAGTCCGGGCCCGTGGTGCGGGTGATCGTGACGTCGTACGTCTTCTTCTGGCCCGTCTTTAGTCCGCTCTCGCGGTCGTAGATGCCGGTGCCGACGTTCGGGGTCTTGAGCGCGGCGCTCAGGGCGCTGGAGACCGGCGCCGTCACCGTGTACTCGTGGGCCGGGGCGTGCTTCTTCGCGGTCTGCTCGACCGCGTCCCAGGCGCCCACCACGTTGATCAGGCCCGCGCCCTCGGCGTAGGGCTGAACGCCCTTGATGTGCTTGGCCGTTGACGTCAGCGCGGTGCGCAGGTCGGCCGGCGGCAGGTCGATGCCCCGCTGCTTGGCGGCCGAGATCAGCAGCGCGGAGGCGCCGGCGGCCTGCGGGGAGGCCATCGAGGTGCCCTGGAGCATCGAGTAGCCGGCCGGCAGGTCGTAACCCGCCTCCTTGACCGGGCTGCCGGGCAGCCAGGTCTCGGTGGAGTTGATGGCCGCGCCGGGCGCGGTCAGGGTCGGCGTGAAGCCGCCGTCCTCACGCGGGCCGCGCGAGGAGAAGGGCATCATCTGGTACTCCGTGGAGACGCCGGAGCCGTAGTTGGCGGCCCAGGTGTCCTTGGAGATGCCGGCGCCGACCGAGATGACGTGGTCGGCGAGGCCCGGGTCGCCGATGGTGTTGACGCCGGGACCGTCGTTGCCGGCCGAGATGACCAGCTGGACGCCGTAGGTGTCGATGAGGCGCTTGTAGAGCTCCGAGCGCGCGTTGTTGCCGTCGTTGAGCGCCGGCAGGCCGCCGATCGACATGTTCACGATGTCGACGTGGCGGTTGGTGACGAGGTCGATCATGCCCTCGGTCAGCGCGATGTTGGTGCAGCCGCCGTCCCAGTTGCAGGCGCGCGAGGAGACGAGCTTGGCGCCGGGCGCGGCCCCGCTCATCTTGCCGCCGAACAGGCCGTTGGCGGCGGTGATGCCCGCGACGTGGGTGCCGTGCTCGGACTCGATGACGCCGATGTTGACGTAGTCCGAGGTGTGCCCGGCCGCGTCGTAGGCGACGTTCTTGCGGATCTCCACGGTGAACGGGATCCGCTCGGAGACATCGGTGGCCGGGTTGTCGGTGCCGAAGTAGCCGACCTGGTAGCCGTCCTTGTACGGCTTCATCGGGGTGTCGTCCGAGAAGTCGTTGTTGTTGTTCAGGTCCACCCGGACCGTGCCGGCGACCGGGTCGTAGAGCACGCCCCAGCTGTCGGTGGTGTCGCCGTCCCGGTTCAGGTCGCCCTTGGCGTCGCCGCCGGCGGTGACCTTCTCGGCGAAGGTGGAGAAGTCGTAGGAGCCCGCCGGGGCCCGCCACGTCTTGCCGGCCGCGGTGAACGTGGGCCCGCTGACGGCCGTGTTGGCGCGCAGCCAGGTGCCGTCGTTGTCCTGCACGGGGTCCGTCGACGTGACCCAGTCGACGATCTTGCGCTCGCCGGTGGTGGTCTTCTGGAGCGCCGGGTGGCCGAGGTCGACGCCGGAGTCCAGGATGCCGATGGTGACCCCGCGGCCGTCGGCCTGGGGGTGCTGCTTGACGAAGTCGACCGCGCCCGTCTCGAAGTTCGGGTTGTACGGGTTCTTCGCGGGGGTGTCCTTGCCCGGCGCCGGGTAGCTGCTGGAGGTCCGCAGCTGCTTGGCGGAGCGCGTGGTGTCGCCCGAGGGGGTCGGGTCGTCCAGCTGGATGTCCTGCTTGAGGTCGATGCCGTGCACCGAGGGCAGCTTCGCGGCCGCCTTCAGGGCGGCTTCGGCCTGCGCCATCGGGAGCGTCGCGCGGACGTAGCCGAGCTTGTCGTCCTGCTTGCCCACGGTCGCCCCCGCGACCGCGTGCATCTGCTTGGTGACGTCGGACGTGGCGCCCGGGGCGGTGGCCACCATCACGGTGACGCTCTTCTCGCCCTTGGCCTGCGCGTCGGCCAGACGCTGCTCGTCGGCCCTGCCCAGCTTGTCCTCGGGGGTCTTGGCCGGAGCGGTCTTCACCGGCGGCGCGGCCGACGGGCCGTCCCCGCCGGTGGTGGCGAACGCCGGGGCGGCGCCCGCCGTGACGAGCGCGGCCACCAGGCCGGCCGCCGCTATTCGGGCCGCGCGTCTGGCCCCGGATATGGAGCGCGGGGATTCAGTGGTCATCAGCATCCCTGTGAAGTGATTAAGGGTCCGGCTCGTGCACGTTCGTAATTCGGTGCCGGATGACCGCTGAGCATTGCGTATATGACTGTTGTTTGTGGAGAGTTGACCGTTGTGTGATGTGAACATGGCACATTCCCGCCAGGGTGCGGGGCCCGCCACCGGAGCCCGGCGGGCCCCTCGCGCCAAGGGGCGGCGCCCGCGTGCGCCGCCCCGTAACCTCACCCAATGAACACGGAGTTGCGGGTGGCGGCCTACGCCGTATGCGTACGGGAAACCGAGGGTGTCCAGGAGATCCTGCTCGCCCGCTGGGTGGCCGGGGACGGCACCAGACGCTGGACGCTGCCGGGCGGCGGCATGGACCACGGCGAGGACCCCCTCGACACCGTGGTGCGCGAACTCGACGAGGAGACGGGCTATGTGGTCGAACCCGTCCGGCTGCTCGGCATCGACTCCATCAACCGGCGCTATCCGCGCAAGCTCGGCCGGTTCGCCGATTTCCAGGGCCTGCGCGTCGTCTACGAGGGCCGGGTGACGGGCGGCGAGCTGCGCCACGAGACCAACGGCTCCACCGACCTGGCCGCCTGGCACCGCCTCGACGAGGTGTCCGGCCTCGAACGGGTCGAACTCGTCGACGTGGGGCTCCAGTTGTGGCGCACCCGGCCGCCGACCGGCAAGGCGGAGCCCGCCGGGGGCTGACGCCTCACCTGCGGTCGCGGGCGGCGCGCCGCACGGACACCGGGCCGCCGCCCGGGAGCGGGATCAACGTGGCAGCACCACGACATAGGCGGCGGGCTCCCGTTCGGCGGCCGCCATCAGCGCGGTCCGCACCACGGTGGCCTGCTGGTCGGGGCAGTCGCGCAGCTTCTTCGGCGTGAGGTGCACGACGGTGATCCCGAGCCGTTCCAGCGCCTCCCGCTTGCGGCTGCACCGCGACCACACCGCCGCCTGCTCCTCCTGGCCCTGCCGGGGCGCCCGGGTGTCCAGCTCCAGCGCCACCCCCTGCTCGGGCCAGTACGCGTCAAGACCGCCCAGGAGCGGACCGCCCGGCAGCCGCAGGTCCACATTCCACAGCGGGGCCGGCAGGCCGAACTCGCGCACCAGGGCATACAGCCGGTCCTCCGCGATGGAGCGCCCCTCGGCGAGCAGCGCGTCCACCGTGTCCACCACATGCGCCCGCGACAACAGCCGCGCCCGCGTCAACTCCCCCACGATCGCGGCCGGTTCGGTGTGCCCCTGGCGCACCGCCTCGGTGAGCAGACGGCGTACGGTCTCGGCGTCGTCCAGGACCGCGACCGCGTCGGCGAGCGCCCTCGGCACCGGGGCCACCGCGATCCCCGCGATCATCTCGGCGCCGGGCATCGCGTGCGCCCGCACGAGCCGCACCCACCCCGTGGAGCGCAGCCTGCGGGTGCGCGCGACCAGGACGTCGATCCGGTCGAGCGCGAGCAGCGGGGGAGCGCAGGAGAAGCGGTGCAGGGCGAGCGCCGCCAGGCCCGTGACGACAGCGGCCGGCGGCTCGTCGGGGGCGTGGCCCTGCGCGGGGACGGACGCGGCGCGCCCGGCGGCCGGCCGGTCCGCGTACAGCAGCGCGGCGTGCAGGCGCTCCTCGCTGGTGGCGGGCCCCGAGTGCAGCACGTACACGCCCGGCAGCAGCTGCTGCCAGGGGCCGCCCGGCCGGCACTGGGCTGCGGCGCGCGCGGCCGAAATCCCGTGCGCGCGCAGCTGGTCGGCGGACAGCACGCGGCGCTGGACGTCGATGAGGTGGCTCAGGGGGCGGGGGGAGAGCGGGGTGTCTTGGTTCATGCCGGGGGGTTTTCCGCACCCCGGCCGCCCGCTAACCGCTGTTACACACCCGTCGGCAAATCCGGACAACCCCGTCCTAAAGTACGGGCGTTCGAGTGCCGATCAGGGGGCCCGGCGCCGGACCCCCCGAACGGGTGCCACCGAGGTCAGGCGGCGCTCGCCGCCGCCGCGTCGCACGCCTGGCCGCGCAGGGTGCGCGCCAGGTCGTCGCGGGCCTCGATGACCAGGCGGCGCAGGGCCGGGGCGGCGTCCTCGTGCGCGGCGAGCCACGCGTCGGTCGCCCGCAGCGTCGCCTCGTCGCCCTGGAGCCCGGGGAAGAGTCCCCTGACGACGTCCATGCCGATCTGGATCGAACGCTCGGCCCAGATCCGCTCGATCACCTCGAAGTACTTCGGGGCGTAGGGAGCGGTCAGCTCGCGCTGCGAGGGCTGGTCGAAGCCCGAAATGGTCGCCTCCACCAGCGCGTTGGAGAGCGTGTCCGACTCCACGACCTGCGCCCAGGCCTGCGCCTTGACCGCCGCCGAGGGGCGCGCGGCCAGACAGCGCACGTGGTGGCGCTTGCCGGAGGCGGTGTCGTCGCGGGCCAGCTCCGCGTCGATGGCGGCCTCGTCGACGACGCCGTGCGCGGCCAGCGGTTCCAGCAGCGCCCAGCGCAGCTCCTGGTCCACGTCCAGGCCGTCGATCTTCGCGGTGCCCGCGAGCAGCCCCGCAAGGAGCTGGAAGTCGGAGCCGGAGACGGCCGTCGCCGCGAAGAAGCGGGCCCAGGTCAGCTGGTGCTCGCTGCCCGGCTCGGCCAGGCGCAGCTCGTGCAGGGCGCCCGCCGACAGCAGCGGACCGCCCTCGGCGCGCCACTGGGGCGTCGCGTAGTGCGTGAGCGCCGACTGGGCCCAGGCGTGCAGCATCTGGAGTACGCCGATGTCCGACTCGCGTCCCGCGTGCGCGAGGACGAGCGCCACGAAGTCGCGGGCCGGCATGAGCGCGTCCCGCGTCAGGCTCCACAGGGCCGACCAGCACAGGGCGCGGGCCAGCGGGTCGGTCATGTCACCGAGGTGGGCGCGCAGCGTGCCGAGCGAGCCCTCGTCGAAACGGATCTTGCAGTAGGTCAGGTCGTCGTCGTTGACCAGGATCAGATCGGGCCGCTCGGCGCCGACGAGCTCGCTCACCACGGTGCGCGGGCCCTCGACGTCGACCTCGGCGCGGGCGTACCGCACGAGCGCGCCCCCCTCACTGCGGTACAGGCCCACCGCGACCCGGTGCGGGCGCAGTTCGGGGTGCGACGGCGCGGCCTCCTGGATGACGGCGAGTTCGGTGACGCGTCCGTTCGCGTCGTAAGTGACCACCGGGGTAAGGGAGTTGACGCCCGCCGTCTGCAACCAGGAGCGCGACCAGGCCGACATGTCACGCCCGGAGACCTCTTCGAGGACCGACAGCAGGTCACCGAGGCGGGTGTTGCCGTAGGCGTGACGCTTGAAGTAGCGCCGCGCGCCCTCCAGGAAGTCCTCCCGGCCGACGTAGGCGACGAGCTGCTTGAGGACCGAGGCGCCCTTGGCGTACGTGATGCCGTCGAAGTTGAGCTTGGCGTCCTCCAGGTCACGGATGTCGGCCGTGATCGGGTGCGTGGAGGGCAGCTGGTCGGCGCGGTAGGCCCACGCCTTGCGGTTGTTGGCGAAGGTCACCCAGCTGTTGGTGAAGCGGGTGGCCTCGGCGAGCGAGAAGGAACCCATGAAGTCGGCGAAGGACTCCTTGAGCCACAGGTCGTCCCACCACACCATGGTGACCAGGTCGCCGAACCACATGTGCGCCATCTCGTGCAGGATGACGTTGGCCCGGCGCTCATAGGCGGCCTGGGTCACCTTGCCCCGGTAGATGTACTCCTCGCGGAAGGTCACAAGGCCCGGGTTCTCCATCGCGCCCAGGTTGTACTCCGGCACGAACGCCTGGTCGTACTTCCCGAACGGGTAGGGGAAGTCGAAGTGGTCGTGGAAGAAGTCCAGGCCCTGCTTGGTGATCAGGAAGATGTCGTCGGCATCGAAGTGCCTGGCCAGACCCTTGCGGCACATCGCGCCCAGCGGGATGTCCAGGGTGCGGCCGTCGTCGAGGGTCCGCGTGTAGGAGTCGGTGACGTAGTGGTAGGGGCCGGCGACGACGCAGGTGATGTACGTCGAGATGGGCTCGGTCGGCGCGAAGCGCCACACGCCGTCGCTCTCCTGGCCGCCCGCGCCGTTGGACCACACCGTCCAGCCCTCGGGGGCCAGCGCCTCGAAGACGAAGGGCGCCTTCAGGTCGGGCTGCTCGAAGGTGGCGAACACCCGGCGCGCGTCGGCCGGTTCGTACTGCGTGTAGAGGTAGACCTCGCCGTCCTCCGGGTCCACGAAGCGGTGCATGCCCTCGCCGGTCCTGCTGTAGGCGCACTGGGCGTCGACCACGAGGACGTTGTCGGCGGCCAGGTCCTCCAGGGCGATCCGGCTGCCGTCGAAGACCTTGGCCGGGTCGAGCTCGCGGCCGTTGAGCGTCACCGAGGTCACCGACGGGGCGATGAGGTCGGCGAAGGCCGAGGCGCCGGGGCGGGCCGCGCGGAAGCGGATCGTCGTCAGGGACCGGAACGTGCGGGGCCCGTCCGGGGCGTCACCGACCGCGGACCGCAGGTCGAGGAAGACGTCGTAGCCCTCGACGGACAGCAGTTCGGCCCGCGCGCGGGCCTCGTCGCGGGACAGATTCTCACCGGGCACGGGCACTCCTTCGTGTCTCGTTCGAACGGCTTCGATCCTCCCATGCCCGGCAGCCGGCGGCCGAGCGCGGGGAGGACCGGGCTGGGCCGGGCTGGGCCGGGCCGGGCCGGGCTTTACGGACAGCGGTGGAATGCTTTCGGCCAGTTCCGGTGTTCTGCTGGGCAGACGCTTGCTTTTTGCCGTCGCCCGATGGTGAGCACCGCTGCCCGAGGAGAGACATGTCCGAGTCCGCCAAGACCCCCGTCGACTTCTGGTTCGACCCGCTGTGCCCCTGGGCCTGGATGACCTCGCGCTGGATGGTGGAGGTCGAGAAGGTGCGCGACGTCCAGGTGCGCTGGCACGTGATGAGCCTCGCGGTCCTCAACGAGGACCGCCTGGACGACCTGCCCGCCGAGTACGCCGAGAGCATGCGGCCGGGCGGCAAGGCCTGGGGGCCGGTCCGGGTCGTCACCGCGGCCCGCGAGCTGCACGGCGACGAGGTGGTCGGGGGGCTGTACACCGCGCTCGGCACGCGCATCCACAACGAGGGGCTTGGCGTCACGCGTGAGTCCGTCGCCGCGGCGCTCAAGGACGTGGGTCTGCCGGCCGGTCTGATCGACCACGGCGACCAGGACACCTACGACGCCGAGCTGCGCGCGTCCCACCGGAGGGGCATCGAGCTGGTGGGCCAGGACGTCGGCACCCCGGTCATCGCGGTGCCCGGCGCGGATGGGAAGCAGGTCGCCTTCTTCGGGCCGGTGGTCACGCCCGCGCCCACGGGGGAGGCGGCGGCGCGGTTGTGGGACGGGACGGTGCTGGTTGCGGGGACGCCGGGTTTCTACGAGCTGAAGCGCACCCGCACGACGGGCCCCGACTTCACCAACCTCTAACCCGGACCCCCTGGGGCTCCGCCCCAGACCCCGTTCGCGCCTTAAGGGCGCTCGTCCTCAATCGCCGGACGGGCTGAGGCGTGCCTGGCGGGCCAGCACGAGTCCCGCCAGGGGCGCGGGGAACTGCGCGACCAGCCACGCACGGTCCGCAGCCAGGGCCCCTGGGGCTCCGCCCCAGACCCCGTTCGCGCTGAACGCGCTCGTCCTCAAACGCCGGACGGGCTGGGTATGCCGGTGTGGGCCAGCGCGGCCTCTGCCAGGGGCGGAGGTTCCCATGCGGGCCGCCATCAACCCCGCCAGGGGCGCGGGGAACTGCGGGAGGAGCGACCACGGTCCGCAGCCAGGGTCCCTGGGGCTCCGCCCCAGACCCCGTTCGCGCCTTAAGGGCGCTCGTCCTCAATCGCCGGACGGGCTGAGGTATGCCGGGTGGGCCAGCACCAGCCCCGCCAGGGGCGTGGGGAACTGCGCGAGAAGCGACCACGGCCGGCAGCCGGGGTCCCTGGGGCTCCGCCCCAGACCCCGTTCGCGCTGAAGGCGCTCGTCCTCAAACGCCGGACAGGCTGAAGTTGCCGGTGTGGGCCCGCACCAGCCCCGCCAGGGGCGCGGGGAACTGCGCGACCAGCCAACCGTGCGCGGCCGGTGGGATGCGAACGGCCCCCGCGAGTCACGTCCTCGTGGGGGCCGTTCGTTTTCGTCGCCCGCGCGTGAAGGGTGAGAAGACGATCACGAGCAGGACGTCAGGGCCGCGCCGGATGGGCGCGGGGTGTTACGGGGCCAGGATCAGGTTGTTGCCGGCCTGCTTGGCGGCGACGTAACGCTTCGCCACGTCCTGCCAGTTGACGACCCGCCACATGGCCTCGATGAAGTCGACCTTCTGGTTCTTGTACTGGAGATAGAAGGCGTGCTCCCAGGCGTCGAAGACCAGGATCGGGGTCGAACCCTGGCCGACGTTGCCCTGGTGGTCGTAGATCTGCTCGACCACCAGACGCCCACTGATGGGCTCGTACGCGAGCACGCCCCAGCCCGAACCCTGCGTCGTGGCCGACGCCTTGGTCAGCTGGGCCTTGAACTTGGCGAAGGAGCCGAAGGACTCGGCGATGGCGTCGGCGAGCTCGCCGGTGCCGTCCTTCTCCAGGGGCTCACCGCCGCCGTCACCGGTCATGTTGTGCCAGTAGATGGAGTGCAGGATGTGGCCGGAGAGGTGGAACGCGAGGTTCTTCTCCAGGCCGTTGATCGCGCCCCAGGCATCCTTGTCGCGAGCCTCCGCGAGCTGCTCCAGGGTGTCGTTCGCACCCTTCACATACGCCGCGTGGTGCTTGTCGTGGTGCAGCTCGATGATCTCCGGGCTGATGACGGGTTCGAGCGCCGCGTAGTCGTACGGAAGTTCAGGAAGCGTGTAAATGGCCATGTCCGAGCCCTCCGGCTGCTCACTGCACATGCTGTCTGCTCACCGCACATGCTTATTGCAATTGATGCGCAAGTGCACGCTACCAGCAGCAATGCGGGGCCGCAGCCAAGGGTGACCTCAGCAAAAAGTCCTGCGTCCCGGGGCGTAGGACCCGGGGACGCAGGACAGTTGAGCGGGGTGGTGGCGGTGGGTGGGGGCGGCGCGGGTCAGGCGTCGAGAGGGGCGGCGGTCGACGTGCGCTGGCGGATGTAGCCGATGACCGCGAGGACCACCGTGAGGCCGCCGGTGTAGTAGAGCTGGACGCGCGTGCCGTCCTCACGGGCCATCAGGACGAAGACCACCGCCATGCCGAGCAGGGCGAGATAGGTGAGCCAGGGGTAGAGCCACATCTTCACGACCAGCTTCTGCGGACTCTCGCTCTCGGTGCGGCGGCGCAGCAGCAGCTGGGAGGCGGCGATGAAGAACCAGACGACGAGGATGATCGCGCCGATGGTGTTCAGGAGCCACTGGAAGATGTCGTCGGGACGCCAGTAGCTGAGCAGGACGCACAGGAAACCGAAGGCGGACGAGGTGAGCACCGCCACCCTGGGCACCCCGCCCGAGATCTTCCCGAGCACCTTGGGCCCCTGGCCGCGCGCGACGAGCGAACCGGCCATGCGCGAGGCGCCGTAGATGTTGGCGTTCATCGCCGAGAGCAGGGCGACCAGCACCACGATGTTCATGATCTGGCCGGCGGCCGGGATGCCGAGGTGGTCCAGGGTCGCCACGTACGGTCCCTTGGTGACGATGTCCTTGCCGGTCCACGGAAGGAGCGTCACCACGACCGCCATCGAGCCCACGTAGAAGATGGCGATCCGCCACATCGCGGTGCGCACCGCCTTGGCGACGCCCTGGACGGGGTGTTCGGACTCGGCCGCCGCGATGGTGACCGTCTCCAGGCCGCCGTAGGCGAAGACGGAGGCCAGCAGTCCGACGATGAGGCCTTCGCTGCCGTTGGGCATGAAGCCGCCCTGGCCGGTGAGGTTGGTCAGGCCCGGGGCGTGGGTGTCGGGCAGTACGCCGATGATGGCGAGGACGCCGATGGCGAGGAAGAGGACGATCGCGCCGATCTTCAGCGCGGCGAACCAGAACTCGAACTCGCCGAAGTTCTTCACGGCCGCCAGGTTGGTGCCGCAGAACAGCAGCATGAACACGGCGACCAGTGCCCACTCCGGAACGCCCGGCAGCCAGCCGTGCACGATGCCCGCCGCGCCGATGCCCTCAAGGCCGACGGCCACGCACAGCAGGAACCAGAAGGCCCAGCCCGCGGTGAACCCGGCCCACGGCCCCATCGCCCGCTCGGCGTGGACCGAGAAGGATCCGGAGGCGGGATTGGCCGCCGACATCTCGCCCAGCATGCGCATGACGAGCATGACCAGCGCGCCGGATATCGCGTAGGCGAGAATGATCGAGGGCCCGGCCGCGGCGATCGCGGTGCCGGATCCGATGAAGAGCCCGGCGCCGATGACGCCGCCGAGAGCGATCATCGACAGATGCCGCTGCTTGAGGCCGTGGGTGAGCGGGGAGTCGGTCGCTGGCCTGCTGTCGTCCTGCGCGGGCGCGGTTGTCCGAGACATGGGCATGCCCTGTTCAGTAGCTGATCCACCGGGGCGGCGGCACGGGCCCACAGTCTTAGGGCGGCCCCGCTCAGAGGGAACACCCGACCGCTATGCGGACACTCGACTCACACAGAGTGAAGGCATCGGCGCGATGTGTTTACGCAATCTTCACACGCGGCGCGTGCGCAACTCCCGTACCCCTGCCACCACGAGCACCACCGCGGTCGCGCCCGCCGACCACAGCACCTGCGGGCGGGCCGAGGCGTCGAACAGCATCAGGACCAGCACCGCGCCCATCGCGGCGAGCGCCGCCCGGGTGAGCCAGGGGAAGGCCCACATCTTCAGCGACAGGGTCTCGGGCGCCTCGCGCTCGATGCGGCGGCGCAGCCGCAACTGCGACAGCGCGATCAGCGCCCACACGAACAGGAGCACCGCGCCGACCGCGTTGAGCATGTAGAGGAACACCGAGTCGGGCCACTTCAGGTTCAGCAGGACCGAGACGAACCCGAAGGCCACCGAGGCGAGCACCGCCCGGCGCGGCACCCCGCCGCCGGACACCTTCAGCAGGCCCCGGGGCGCCTCGCCCCGCTCGGCCAGCGAGAAGATCATGCGCGATGAGCCGTACAGATTGGCGTTGAGCGCCGAGAGCAGCGCCACGAACACCACGATGTTCATGATCTGCCCGGCCGAGGGAATGCCGATCGCGTCCAGGACGGCGACATAGGGGCTCTGGCCCGGCTTCATCGACGTCCACGGCAGCAGCGTCACGATGACCAGCATCGAGCCCACATAGAAGAAGAGGATGCGCCACACCGCGCTGCGCACCGCGCGCCCCACCGCCCGCACCGGGTCGTCGGACTCGGCGGCGGCGATCGTGACGACCTCGAGACCGCCGAACGCGAAGATCACCGCGAGTACTCCGGAGACCACCCCGCTCACCCCGGCGGGCAGAAAGCCGCCCCGCCCGGTCAGGTTGGACAGGCCCACCGGCGACGTGTCGGGCAGCACCCCGAAGATCGCGAGCAGGCCGAGCACGAGGAACGCGAGGATCGCGAAGATCTTCAGCGCGGCGAACCAGAACTCGAACTCGCCGAAGTTCTTCACCGAGGCCAGGTTGGCGGCCGTGAAGACCACCATGAAGATCAGCACCCAGGCCCACTGCGGCACCCCCGGCGCCCACCCGTTCGCGATCTTCGCCGCGCCGGTCGCCTCCACGGCGAGCACGACCACCAGCAGGAACCAGTACAGCCAGCCCACGCTGAACCCGGCCCAGCGCCCGAGCGCCCGCTCGGCGTGCACCGAGAACGACCCCGACGCGGGCATCGCCGCCGACATCTCGCCCAGCATCCGCATCACCAGCATCGCGATCGCGCCCGCGATCAGATACGACACGACGATGCCGGGGCCCGCCACCGCGATCCCCGCGCCCGACCCGACGAAGAGCCCGGCACCGATCACCCCGCCGAGGCCGAGCATGGTCAGATGGCGCTGCTTCAGCCCGTGCGAGAGGGGTTCGGCGGGCAAAGGCTCGTGCATGGCGCTCGTATCGTTCGGTTTATGGGGAACCTACAGTCTCGCCCAGGCCCGACCCCGGGCGCAAAAGGGGCAGCCGAGCCCATCGGCCGAGTGACGAGGGTCACGCGGGAGAGGGTCTGTAGCCGGTCCTTTGTCCGGACCCCACCACGGCGTCAACACCCGCTTTGTGGACGGCTGCTGGTGATCCCGGGAGATCGGGTGGGCTAACGTCACGATGTCCCCGCACGTCCCGCCCTCCCACCACCTGCCGGAGTCCCGATGAGCACTGCGTCCGCCACCGCCCCCCGTACCGGAACGGTCCTCGCCGACCTGCTGCCCTCGCCCAGGCTCTCGGCCTCGCTCGCACAGGCGGGCGTCCGCGCCCGGGACATCGCGCTCGTCGTGGGCGGCGCGGCCCTCACCGGGATCGCCGCCCAGATCGCCGTGCCCGTGCCCGGCTCGCCCGTGCCGGTCACCGGCCAGACCTTCGCTGCGCTGCTCGTCGGCGCGGGCCTCGGCGCCGGCCGTGGCTTCCTCTCGCTGGCCCTGTACGCCCTGGTCGGCATGGCGGGCCTGCCCTGGTTCGCGAACGGCACCTCCGGCGCGGGCGGCGCCTCCTTCGGCTACGTCCTCGGCATGCTGCTCGCCTCCACCGTCGTCGGGGCGCTGGCCCGCAGGGGCGCGGACCGCTCGGTCCTGCGCACCGCCGGCATGATGGTGCTCGGCTCGGCGATCATCTACGCGGTGGGCGTGCCCTACCTGGCCGCCTCGACCGGCATGTCCCTGAGCGCGGCCGTCGCGGCGGGCCTCACCCCCTTCCTCATCGGCGACGCCCTGAAGGCCGCCCTGGCGATGGGCCTGCTGCCGGCCGCGTGGAAGCTGGTCGGCCGCCGGGGCTGATCTCTGCGACACGAAGGGGCCCGGCGGATGCCGGGCCCCTTCGCGTTCCCGGGGCCAGAGCCACCGCCGGACGACCGCCCCCCACCGCGCCGGGGGATGATGCGGGTCCGGTCACTGCGGGCCGGATCACGCAACGGAGGCGAATGTGCTGATCACTGTGGCGGACGTGGAAGCCGCGGCGGAGCGGATCGCCGGGCATGTCATCAAGACCCCGACCGTGGCCAGCCCCGGCCTCTCCGCGCTCCTCGGCGCGCGGGTCACCGCGAAGCTGGAACTGCTCCAGCGCACCGGTTCGTTCAAGGTGCGGGGGGCGACGGCGAAACTGCTCGGGCTCGGCGCGCGCGAACGGGCCGCCGGGGTCGTGGCGGTGAGCGGCGGCAACCACGGCATCGCGGTGGCGGTCATGGCCGGCGCCCTGGGCATCGAGGCGACCGTCGTCATGCCGAGGTCCGCTCCGAGCCGTGCCGTGGGCATCGCGGAGACCGCCGGGGCCCATGTCGTCCTCGCCGACTCCATGGACGGCGCGTTCGCGCTCCTTGAGGAGTTCACGGCCAAGGGACTCACCCTGGTCCACCCCTTCGACGACCCCGTCGTCATCGCCGCCCAGGGCACGGTCGGGCTGGAGTTGGCCGAGGACGCCGATGAACTCACGGACGTCCTGGTCAGCATCGGCGGGGGAGGGCTGATCTCCGGCGTCGCCGCCGCACTGCGCGCGCGCCGCCCCGGCGTACGGATCTGGGGGGTGGAGACCGAAGGCGCGCGGGCCATGTCGCAGGCCCTGGCCGCCGGCGGGCCCGTGCCGGTCGAACTGTCCTCGGTGGTCTCGACGCTGAGCGCCCCCACCGCCTCGCAGCTCACCTACGAGCACGTCTCGGCGCTGGTCACCGATGTCCTCACGGTGAGCGACGCCGAGGCCGTGCGGGGCACCCTCGACCTCGCCGAGCACGCGAAGGTATGGGCGGAGCCCGCCGCCGGGTGCCTGCTCCCCGCCGCCCGCCGGGTGCTGGAGCGGGTCGGCCAGGACGCGCGGCTCGGCCTGGTGGTCTGCGGCGGCAACGTGACGCCCGCCGACGTCGACACCTGGGCCGAGAAGTTCAGCCTGCGCTGACCGCTCGGGCCCCGACGATCCGGGCGGCCCGGCGCGAAGCTCCGCCGGGCCGCCCGTTCCTCGCGGTTACGCCGCTGTGACGTCGTCCCGTACGCCGGCGGCGACGGGAGCGCGCCCGGCGAGCACCCGCTGGCGGACCAGCGCGATCACGATGACGAGCGCCGCGACGGCAAGCGACCAGAGCACCTGCTCGCGCCCGGAGTCGTCGAACAGCATGTAGACCAGGACGAAGGAGATCATCCCGATCGTCAGCCAGGTGAGGTAGGGGAAGCCCCACATCTTCACCGTCAGCTTCTCCGGCTGCTCGCGCAGGATGATGCCGCGCATCCGCAGCTGGGTGCAGCAGATCACCAGCCACACGAACAGGGCGACCGCGCCCGAGGAGTTGAGCAGGAACGCGAAGACGGTGTCGGGCCACTCGTAGTTGAAGAAGACCGCCACGAAGCCGAACACGACCGAGGACAGGATCGCGACCTGCGGCACGCCCCGCTTGTTGGTGCGGGCGAACGACTTCGGCGCGTCGCCGCGCTCACCGAGCGAGAACGCCATCCGCGAGGCCGTGTACAGGCCGGAGTTGAGGCAGGACAGGACCGCCGTCAGCACGATCACGTTCATGATCTGGTCGGCGTGCGGGATGCCGATCGTCTTGAGGGCCGCCACGTAGGAGCCGTCCGCGACGATCGAGGGGTCGCTCCACTTCAGGAGCGTCAGGACCACCAGGATCGAACCGAGGTAGAACACCGCGATCCGCCAGATCACGCTGTTGGTCGCCTTGGTCACGGCGCGGCGCGGGTCCTCGGACTCACCGGCGGCCAGCGTGACGATCTCGGAGCCCATGAAGGAGAACACGACCATCAGGACGCCGGTGAGGACCGCCCCGTACCCCTTGGGGAAGAAGCCGCCCGCGTCGGTGAGGTGCGAGAAGCCTGCCCCCGGGTTGTCCGAGCCCGGCAGCACGCCGAAGACCGCGAGCAGTCCGATCACCACGAAGGCGCCGATCGCGACGACCTTGATCCCGGCGAACCAGAACTCGAACTCGCCGTAGGAGGACACCGAGGCCAGGTTGCTGGCGGTCAGGACCAGCATCACGATGAGCGCCCAGCCCCACTGCGGGACCCCCGGCACCCACTGGTGCAGGATCTTGGCGCCGGCCGTGCCCTCGACCGCGAGCACCACGACCCAGAAGAACCAGTAGAGCCAGCCGATCGAGAACCCGGCCCAGCGGCCGAGCGCGCGGTCCGCGTACGCCGAGAACGAGCCCGATGAGGGGCGCGCGGCGGCCATCTCGCCCAGCATCCGCATCACGAACACCACCATCACGCCGACCAGGGCGTACGACAGCAGGATGGCGGGGCCGGCCGCGGCTATGCCGGAGCCGGAGCCCACGAACAGGCCCGCGCCGATCACACCGCCGATGGCGATCATGGACAGGTGGCGGTTCTTGAGGCCGGCCTTGAGGCCGCCGTCGGGCGACTGCGACTGACCGGGTTCACCGGGCAGACGGTCTTCCTTCGCAAGGGAGGGTTGCGAGGTCATGGACGCTTCCTTAAGTCTTCGGAGCACTCGGGTCACGAGCCCGTGCATTGAAACCCGGACCGCTTCGGGACGGAAGACCTGAATCCGGATCGTTGTACGAGGCCGAAGGGCCCCGCGGCACGGGACCGAAGTCCCCCACCCGCCTCCCCCTGCCCGGCGCCGCGCATGCCACACTCGGGTGCATGCGCGTGTACCTCGGCTCCGACCATGCCGGCTTCGAACTCAAGAACCACCTCGTGGAATGGCTCAAGGCCCACGGGCACGAGCCCGTGGACTGCGGTCCGCACATCTACGACGCCCAGGACGACTACCCGCCGTTCTGTCTGCGGGCCGCCGAGAGGACGGCCGCGGACCCCGAGGCCCTGGGCATCGTGATCGGCGGCTCCGGCAACGGCGAGCAGATCGCCGCGAACAAGGTCAAGGGCGTCCGCGCCGCGCTGGCCTGGAGCGAGCAGACCGCCGCGCTCGGCCGTGAGCACAACGACGCCAACGTGATCTCCATCGGCGGCCGGATGCACACCGAGGAAGAGGCGACCAGGTTCGTCGAGATCTTCCTGACCACGCCGTACTCGGGCGAGGAACGTCACACCCGCCGCATCGAGATGCTGAGCGCGTACGAGAGGACCGGCAACCTCCCCGAGATCCCGGCCCACCACCCCCAGCAGGGCTGATCAGGGTCCATGCCCGAAGGCCACACCATCCACCGCCTGGCCGCCGACCACGACCTGAGGTTCGGCGGCCGGCCGCTGCGCGCGTCCAGCCCCCAGGGCAAGTTCTCCGACGGCGCCGCCCTGGTCGACGGCCAGGTCCTGGAAGGCGCCGAGGCCCACGGAAAGCACCTGTTCCTCGGCTTCGGACCGGCGGGCTGGGTCCACATCCACCTCGGCCTGTTCGGCAAGTACGGCTTCGGCGACACCCCAGCGCCGCCGCCCACCGACACCGTACGGCTGCGACTGACGAACGACACGGCGTACGCGGACCTGCGCGGCCCCACCACCTGCGCGCTGATCACCGACGGCGAGAAGCAGGCGATACACGACCGGCTCGGGCCCGACCCGCTGCGCCCCGCCGACACCGGCGAGAAGGCCTGGCACCGGATCTCCCGCAGCCGCACCACCATCGCCGCCCTGCTCATGGACCAGAAGATCGTCGCGGGCGTCGGCAACGTCTACCGCGCCGAAGTCCTCTTCCGGCACGGCATCGACCCCTACCGGCCCGGCAAGGAGCTCACGCGCGCCCAGTGGGACGCGATCTGGGCCGACCTGGTGGAGCTGATGCGCGAGGGCGTACGCCTGAACCGCATCGACACCGTCCGCCCCGAGCACACCCCCGAGGTCATGGGCCGCCCGCCGCGCGTGGACGACCACGGCGGCGAGGTGTACGTCTACCGCCGGGCGAACCTGCCCTGCCACCTCTGCGGGGGCGAGATCCGCACCGCCGGCCTCGCCGCCCGCAATCTGTTCTGGTGTCCCGCCTGTCAGAAGCCGTGAGGCAGCCACGGCGCGAGCTCGCTGCCGAACGCCGTGGAGGCCTCGGCCAGCGCGCCGGGGCGCAGCTCACGCACCCGGCCCGCGCCCGCGAGTGAGGCGAGCGTGCACCCGCCGAGGTATGCGGCGCCCAACTCCCGGACCGACAGGGCGAGTTCGGCCGGGTCCTCGGTGCGTACACAGGTCGCCCCCTTGGTGTCGCCGGTCAGCCGCCAGCGGCCCGCGTTCCACGGACAGAACGCGTCCTCGACCTCCAGGACCACATCCACGGGCGCCGCGTACGTCCGCGCCTCCAAAGCCGGGCCCACCTCGACCAGGCGCACGTGCAGCGAGTCCCGCAGCCGGATCCCGCAGCGCCGCACATCGGACACCAGGTGCTGGAACGGGTCGTCGACCGGCCGGGTCCTCACCTTCAACGTGCTCGTCAGGTCGATCTCGAACAGATAGCGCCACAGCGTCGCGGCCACCGCCGGATCCTCGGCCTCCAGGTCCTTCAGCCTCACCGTGCCCTTCGCGCCCGCCGGCTCCGACTCGACGGCGACCCGGTAGCGGGCGTACCCGACCAGTTCCCCGTCGCGCTCGGCGAGGACGCACTGCAAAGGCGAGCCGCCCTCCCGGTAGGACTCCGGGTCGATGACGCCGAACCGGTCCCAGCCCGGCACGCGGGCCAGCATGCCCGGGCGGCGCGGCACCAGGCGCGCGTACAGCTCCTCGCAGCGGGCCAGCGACTCCTCGACCTTCGCGTACCTCAGCCGCACCTCGTCGGCGCCCGGCGGCAACTGGACGCGGACCCGGGCGGTGTCGATCTCGGCGGACAGCGCCATCGTGGCGATGCCGTACCCGAACCGTCCGTAGATGGCCGGCTCGGACGCGGTCAGGACCGCGAGGCTTTCGCCCCGCTCCCGTACGTCGTCGAGCTGGCGCCGCATCATCGCCGTGAGGAGCCCGCGACGGCGGTGGGTGGGCAGCACACCGACCCCGGTCACGCCCGCCGCCGGCACCACCGCGCCGCCCGGCACACTGATCCTGAAGGGGAACGTGCTGGTGGCCGCCACACACGCGGAGCCGTCCCACACCCCGAGGGAACGGTCGGCGACGATCAGCTCACGCCACAGCTCCACCTCCTCCGCGGCGTCCGGGATCCCTCCGAACGCCGCCACTATGGCCGCGTACCACGCGTCCCACTCGGCCGGATCCAGGACCCGCAGCTGCGTCGTCATGAGCCCATCCCTACCAGGGCGCGGCACCGGCGGTCGCCCCCTTTTCCGCCGCCCCGGCCCGGCTCTGTCCACGGGGGCACCTGCACACGGCGGGTCCGGCTGGATAGGGTCCTCGGCAATGGCACGCGCGAGGAGAGCGGACTCGTTCACGGCCCGGTGGCGCAAGGCGCTGCACCGGGTCCGCATCGCGGTGCGCAGATCCGGCGTCGACTACTTCCGGGGCGACGGATCCGACTGGGTGGCCCTGGCCGCCCTCCTGCTCACCGTGCCCGCGATCACCGCCGCCACACTCTGGGCCCCGGTGTGGTGCGCGCCCTCCGCGCTCGTCCTGCCGATCGTGGCCGGCGGACTCCTGCTGCGCCCGGCCAACCTGCTCGGCCTGTACGCGGCCGCCGCGACCGCCCTGATCGTGGAGTCCGTACGGCTCGGCCCCTACACCTCGGGGCCCTCCCGGGTCACCCCGGGAACCGTCCTCGTGGTGGCCGCGTGCGGGCTCTTCGGGCTGCTCATCGCCCAGTTCAGGGCCCGGGTCGGGGTGCCCTGGCGGCGCGGCGGCACCATGCTCTTCGACCTGCGCGAACGCATCCGGGTCCAGAGCGCGCTGCCCCAGCTGCCCAAGGGCTGGCACCGCGAGATGGCGCTGCGGCCGGCCGGCGGCCAGTCCTTCTCCGGCGACTTCGTCGTCGCCGCCCGCACCGGCGACGGACGCACCCTGGAGATCGTCCTCACCGACGTCTCCGGCAAGGGCATGGACGCGGGATCGCGCGCCCTGCTGCTCTCCGGCGCGTTCGGCGGCCTGCTCGGCTCGCTGCCCCCGCACGCCTTCCTGCCGGCCGCCAACGGCTATCTGCTGCGCCAGGACTGGGACGAGGGCTTCGCCACCGCCATCCACCTCGTCCTCGACCTCGACTCCGGCGACTACGAACTCCTCTCGGCCGGGCATCCGCCGGCCCTCCAGCTCCACGCTGGCTCCGGGCGCTGGCACGAACAGGCCGCCGAGGGGCCGCTGCTCGGCGTCTACGACGGCGCGGAATTCCACCCGGCCAAGGGCTCCCTCGCCCCTGGCGACGTCCTGCTGCTCTTCACCGACGGGCTCGTGGAGACCTCCGAACGCGACATCGCCGAAGGCATCGACCGCCTCACCGGCGAGGCCGACCGCTATGTCTCGACGGGCTTCTCGGGCGCGGCCTGGCACCTGATCGAAGCGGTCGCCAAGGACGTCAACGACGACCGGGCGCTGCTCCTGATCAGGCGGGACGCGTAAGAGCCGGCCGGCCCGGGAGCTCAGGCGCCCGGCCGGGCACCCGGCGCCGGGGCGGCGCGCTGTGCTTTCCGGTGGCTGAAACCGGCCGTGCTCGCGGCCCACGCCCGCCCGAACTCGGCGAACACCCTTGGCCAGGTCGCCTGTTGGCCGGATCCTTACCTTGGCGATCCGTCACCGGGGAACAACCAGCGGGGTGTTGGTGGCACGATAGTCACTGTGGGGGTGTGGGCGGCACGCTCCCGGGCCGGCAAGGCGGACCGACCAAGGGTGTGTGATCAGTTGTGGCCATCTCACTGTCAGTGGTGCTGCTGTTGGCGGTCATCCTCGTGGTGCTCATCCGCGGCGGCTCCATCAAGGCCGGTCCGGCCATCGTCGCCATACTGTTCGGCTTCTTCCTGGCCTCGACGGGCATGGCCCCCTCGATCCAGCACTTCCTGAACTCGATAGCGGATTCGATCAACCAGATCAAGTTCTAGGACACGACCGCGGTTTGCGGCCTGCGGTTTGCGGCCTGCGGCCCAGGAAAGGCGCGACGTCCCGCCCGGCGCGAGACGTCCGCCGGGCCCTCGCGCGGACTCAAACGGCGAGAGCCGGTCCCGCGCGTGGCGGTACCGGCTCTGACCTGGTGATTCTGCGTGGAGCGGGCGACGGGAATCGAACCCGCGTAGCTAGTTTGGAAGACTAGGGCTCTACCATTGAGCTACGCCCGCGAGCAGCGCGCCGCCGGTCCTGGTGACCGCGGCACGTAGAGCATCGTAGCGGGTCACCCCCGGGGCGTGCACACCGCGCCCCCGTGGTGGGCTCCGGTCGGCGGCCGGCCCACCGGAGAACGGACCGGGGACGGGCCGGAGACGGCCAGGAGCGCGGCCGCAGGGCTAAGGGGCCGACGCGGGGCGCGCGGGCATGTACCCTACGTCTCGCACCGACGGGGTGTGGCGCAGCTTGGTAGCGCGTCCGCTTTGGGAGCGGAAGGCCGTGGGTTCAAATCCCGCCACCCCGACCAGCGTCACCGGCGTTCGATCTCCGTGGTCTCCGTAGCGGTCTCCGCGTAGCAAGATCACATTGTGGGTGGCATCCCGCTTGCGGTTACTATGCAAGCTGCGTGCCCGTGTGTCTGATGAATGATGTACCGGGCCCCATCCGCCAAGACCGTCGGTCTTCGGCAGAACCCCCCAAAGAAGTCAGCCACAAGGAGACCGAACCGTGAAGAGCGCCGTGGAGACCCTGAACCCGACTCGGGTTCGGCTCACTGTCGAGGTGCCCTTCGAGGAGCTCAAGGACAGCCTCGACGCGGCGTACAAGAAGATCAACCAGCAGGTCACGGTCAAGGGCTTCCGCAAGGGCAAGATCCCGGCCCGCGTGATCGACCAGCGGTTCGGTCGTGGCGCCGTGCTCGAAGAGGCCGTCAATGACGCGCTTCCGAAGTTCTACACCGAGGCGATCAACGAGGCGGAGCTCAACCCGCTGGGTCAGCCCGAGGTCGACATCACCGAGCTGAAGGACGGCGAGACGCTGAACTTCACCGCTGAGGTCGACATCCGTCCGGCCATCGAGATCCCGGACTACTCCGGCATCGAGGTCACCGTTGACGCCGTCGAGGTCAGCGACGAGGACGTCGAGAAGTCCGTGGAGCAGCTGCGCGAGCGCTTCGCCTCCACCTCGCCGGTCGAGCGTGCCGCCGAGGACGGCGACGTCGTGACGATCGACCTGACGGCCAAGGTCGACGGCGAGGTCCTTGAGGACGGCGTGGCCGAGGGTGTCTCGTACACCATCGGCTCCGGCGAGCTCCTTGAGGGCATCGACGAGGCCGTGAAGGGCCTGGAGGCCGGTGGCGAGGCCACCTTCACCTCCGAGCTCAAGGGCGGCTCGGCCGAGGGCAAGGAGGCCGAGGTCACCGTCAAGGTCACCCAGGTCGCCGCCCGTGAACTGCCCGCCCTGGACGACGACTTCGCGCAGCTCGCGTCGGAGTTCGACACCCTGGACGAGCTCAAGGCCGACAGCCGCAAGCGCCTTGAGAACATGAAGCAGTACGACCAGGCCACCCAGGCCCAGGAGCGCGTCCTGGACGAGCTCCTGAAGCTGGCCGAGGTCCCGATCCCCGAGAAGCTTCTCGCGGACGAGATCCAGACCCGCAAGCACAACCTCGAGCACCACCAGCTCGGCCAGAT
This sequence comes from Streptomyces sp. NPDC006711, assembly GCF_042869775.1. Taxonomy (NCBI): domain Bacteria; kingdom Bacillati; phylum Actinomycetota; class Actinomycetes; order Kitasatosporales; family Streptomycetaceae; genus Streptomyces; species Streptomyces sp. NPDC006711. The sequence goes on along the minus strand of NZ_JBIAGO010000011.1, from coordinate 101,874 downwards.
GGGCATCGACCTCGCCAAGTACCTGGAGATCCAGGGCAAGACCGAGGAAGAGTTCACCGCCGAGACCGAGGAGCAGGCGGTCAAGGGCATCAAGACGCAGTTCATCCTTGACGAGCTCGTCAACAAGGAGAAGCTGAACGTCAACCAGGAGGAGCTGACCGAGCACCTCATGCGGCGCGCCGCCTCCTCCGGCATGAGCCCCGACCAGTTCGCCCAGGCTGTCGTCGAGGGTGGCCAGGTGCCGATGCTCGTGGGCGAGGTCGCCCGCGGCAAGGCGCTCGCCGTCGTCGTCGAGGCCGCCAAGGTCACCGACACCAACGGTGAGATCGTCGACCTGGACGACGCCGAGGACGAGGCCGCCGAGACGGTGGAGGCCGCCGCCGACGCCGAGCCCGCCGAGGCCGAGGCCGCGGAGAAGACCGAGGCCTGAGCCTCCGCATGACCCGAGCGAGGGCCCGTACGCAGTCGCGTACGGGCCCTTGTCCGTAGCCGGTCCCCCTTCATTCGCCTTCAACCACCTTGCGCTCCGAGCGAACAGTTCGGGAACCGGGATGGCGTTGTCCCACCTGCGCGTTAGGGTCCATGAATACGAGGGTGGTGGAGTCTGGCGAACCGGAGTCCGCACCCCCGGAACGAAGACGCTGAGACGGTTGAAGCCGTCAGAGACGAGCAGGTGGATACGTGACGAATCTGATGCCTTACGCCGCCGGTGAGCCGTCCCTCGGTGGTGGCCTCGGTGACCAGGTCTACAGCCGACTGCTCAACGACCGCATCATCTTCCTCGGCCAGCAGGTCGACGACGAGATCGCCAACAAGATCACCGCCCAGATGCTCCTCCTGGCCGCCGCCGACCAGGACAAGGACATCTACCTCTACATCAACAGCCCCGGTGGCTCGGTGACGGCCGGCATGGCGGTCTACGACACCATGCAGTACATCCAGAACGACGTGGTCACGATCGGCATGGGCATGGCCGCCTCGATGGGTCAGTTCCTGCTGACCGGTGGCGCCGCCGGCAAGCGCTTCGCGCTCCCCAACACCGACATCCTGATGCACCAGGGCTCCGCCGGCATCGGCGGCACCGCCTCCGACATCAAGATCCAGGCCGAGTACCTGATCCGCACGAAGAAGCGCATGGCGGAGATCACTGCCGCGCACTCCGGGCAGTCCGTCGAGACGATCATCCGCGACGGCGACCGCGACCGCTGGTACACGGCGGAGGAGGCCAAGGACTACGGCCTCATCGACGAGATCATCTCCGCTGCCTCGGGTGTTCCGGGCGGCGGCGGCACCGGGGCCTGAGCCCCGAACCGCACCGCTTCCCCCGCCCACTTGAACGCCACCAGGATGGTGAACACCCCCATGAGCAACATCAACTCGGCTGCCGCGAACGGCCTTTACACGGGCCCCCAGGTCGACAGCCGCTACATCGTCCCGCGCTTCGTCGAGCGCACCTCGCAGGGCGTGCGTGAGTACGACCCGTACGCGAAGCTCTTCGAGGAGCGCGTGATCTTCCTCGGCGTGCAGATCGACGACGCGTCCGCCAACGACGTCATGGCGCAGCTCCTGTGCCTGGAGTCGATGGACCCCGACCGCGACATCTCCATCTACATCAACAGCCCGGGTGGTTCCTTCACCGCCCTCACGGCGATCTACGACACGATGCAGTTCGTGAAGCCCGACATCCAGACGGTCTGCATGGGCCAGGCGGCCTCCGCCGCCGCCGTCCTGCTCGCCGCCGGCACGCCGGGCAAGCGCATGGCGCTGCCCAACGCCCGCATCCTGATCCACCAGCCCTCGGGCGGCACCGGCCGCGAGCAGCTCTCCGACCTGGAGATCGCGGCCAACGAAATCCTCCGGATGCGTACGCAGCTGGAGGAGATGCTGGCCAAGCACTCGACGACGCCGCTGGAGAAGATCCGCGACGACATCGAGCGCGACAAGATCCTCACGGCCGAGGACGCGCTGGCCTACGGCCTGGTCGACCAGATCGTCTCGACCCGCAAGACGGGCGCCCCCGCGGCCGCCTGAACCACTTCGGAGCCCCCGGCGCGGTCCACTCACCAGTGAACCGCGCCAAGGGGGGCCCGGACGGGGGGTTCGGCAAGGTACCGTCGGTAGGGGGTCTGGGGGTGTCCCCCCGGAACACGCAGTAGGCACCAGGAGGCGGCGCACATGGCGTCTCCCAGGCGAAGGGGAAGCACCTCGTGGCACGCATCGGTGACGGCGGCGACCTGCTCAAGTGCTCGTTCTGCGGAAAGAGCCAGAAGCAGGTGAAGAAGCTCATCGCAGGCCCCGGGGTGTACATCTGCGACGAGTGCATCGACCTCTGCAACGAGATCATCGAGGAGGAGCTGGCGGAGTCCTCCGAGGTGCGGTGGGAGGAACTGCCCAAGCCGCGCGAGATCTATGAGTTCCTTGAGGGCTACGTGGTCGGGCAGGAGCCCGCCAAGAAGGCCCTCTCGGTGGCGGTCTACAACCACTACAAGCGGGTGCAGGCCGGCGAGAACGGCGGCGGCACGAGCCGGGACGACGCGATCGAGCTCGCCAAGTCCAACATCCTGCTGCTCGGCCCCACCGGCTCCGGCAAGACGCTCCTCGCGCAGACGCTCGCCCGCATGCTCAACGTCCCGTTCGCCATCGCCGACGCCACCGCGCTCACCGAGGCGGGCTACGTCGGCGAGGACGTCGAGAACATCCTGCTCAAGCTGATCCAGGCCGCTGACTACGACGTCAAGAAGGCCGAGACGGGCATCATCTACATCGACGAGATCGACAAGGTGGCCCGCAAGAGCGAGAACCCCTCGATCACCCGCGATGTGAGCGGCGAGGGCGTCCAGCAGGCCCTGCTCAAGATCCTGGAGGGCACCACCGCCTCCGTCCCGCCCCAGGGCGGACGCAAACACCCCCACCAGGAGTTCATCCAGATCGACACGACGAACGTGCTGTTCATCGTGGGCGGCGCCTTCTCGGGGCTTGAGAAGATCATCGAGTCGCGGGCCGGCGCCAAGGGCATCGGCTTCGGCGCCACCATCCGCTCCAAGCGCGAGATCGAGGCCAGCGACCAGTTCCAGGAGGTCATGCCGGAGGACCTGGTGAAGTTCGGGATGATCCCCGAGTTCATCGGCCGCCTGCCCGTCCTCACCTCGGTCCACAACCTCGACCGCGAAGCCCTCCTCCAGATCCTGGTCGAGCCCCGCAACGCGCTCGTCAAGCAGTACCAGCGCCTGTTCGAACTCGACGGCGTGGAGCTGGACTTCGACCGCCCCGCGCTCGAAGCCATCGCCGACCAGGCCATCCTGCGCGGCACCGGCGCGCGCGGCCTGCGCGCCATCATGGAGGAAGTCCTCCAGTCGGTGATGTACGAGGTCCCCTCCCGCAAGGACGTGGCCCGCGTCGTCATCACCGCCGACGTCGTCCGCAACAACGTCAACCCGACGCTGGTCCCGCGCGAGCCGCGCATCGTGAAGAACGACGGGCGGCACGAGAAGAGCGCGTAACGCCGCTGTCCATCCGCACGACGAAGGGGCGCCCGGTCAACTTCCTTGACCGGGCGCCCCTTTCACGTGCGCTCCGCGACCGTCAGACCTTCTGGCGCGAGGTGTTGTAGAGCGAGGCCGTCAGCTTGGCGGCGTCGTCCTGACTCGCGCCCCCGCCGGTGGCGGCCTTGCCCAGGTCCATCAGGATCACCACGCCGTACGTGCTGTAGTCGGCCCACACGCACGCCGGGGCCGTGAACTCCTTGGGCCCCTTGTCGAGCGAGCCGTCGCCGTTGGCGTTGGTGAACTTCATGTCCTGGCACTTCATCAGCGCGCCTTTGAACCCGGCCGGCTTGACCAGCTTGGCCGTGCCGACCAGCTCCGCCTTGATGGTCTTGTTCTTGGCGGTGCTGTCCTTGGCGTTCTGGAACGAGGCGTCGATCACCTTCGCCGGGTCGGAGATCTGCCCCCACACCGCCTGCACCTGGAGCATCTTGGCGGTCAGCGGGTTCTTGGCGGGGTCACCCTGGTCGTACGAGGTGGCCACCTGCTGCGGGTTCTTGACGCCGAGCGCTTCGGCCTTCTTCTTCTGCTCGTCCGTCATGGCCTGCGTCTGATCGCCCGTCGCGTCCTTCTTGTAGTCGTCGACCGTGGCGGGCAGCACGACCTTGTAGCCCTTGGTGGCGTCCGACACGTCGGAGTTGCTGGCACCCCCCTTGGTGAGGAACCACACGCCGCCGCCGATGACCGCGAGCGCCACGACGGCCGCCGCGACGATCAGGCCCGTCTTCTTCTTCGGGGGCGCGGGCTGCGCCGGGCCGCCGTACGGGGGCTGCTGACCGTAGCCGGGCTGCTGGCCGTAGGGGGCCTGCTGGGGCGGGTAGCCGTAGGGCGGCTGCTGCGGCGGCTGCTGGCCGTAGGGGCCCGCCTGCTGCGGCGGCACGCCCTGCGGGGCCTGCTGCGGGTATCCGTAACCGGGCTGCGGCTGGCCGGGCTGACCGTACGGCTGCTGCGGCGGCTGCTGGCCGTACGGACCGGGCTGCTGAGGCTGGCCACCGTACGGGCCCGGCTGGTTGTAGCTCATTGCTTGGTTCCCCCTAGGGATGTTTATCCGATCCGGACATCCTGGCCGAAGGCCCGTCGCCGTGGTGCATCGGGGGGCCCACCGTTACCAAAGATTCCCGTTTCAGTACGGGCCCGTGACACCCCTAAACTGGCCCGGTGACCGAGAACACTCAGCAGCAGAATCCAGCGCCCCCCACCGAACTGCCGACCCAGTACGCGCCGGCCGAGGTAGAGGGGAAGCTGTATGAGCGCTGGGTAGAGCGCGGGTACTTCACCGCCGACGCGGACTCCGACAAGGACCCGTACACCATCGTCATCCCGCCGCCGAACGTCACGGGCGCGCTGCACCTGGGCCACGCCTTCCAGGTCACGCTCATGGACGCGCTCACCCGCCGCAAGCGGATGCAGGGCTACGAGACGCTGTGGCTGCCCGGCATGGACCACGCGGGCATCGCCACGCAGAACAAGGTCGAGCAGCAGCTCGCCGAGGAGGGCAAGTCCCGCCAGGACCTCGGCCGCGAGGCGTTCACCGAGCGCGTGTGGCAGTGGAAGGGCGAGTACGGCGGCCGGATCCTGGGCCAGCTCAAGCGGCTGGGCGCGGGCCTCGACTGGTCGCGCGAGCGGTTCACCATGGACGAGGGCCTGTCCAAGGCCGTCCAGACCATCTTCAAGAACCTCTACGACGACGAGCTGATCTACCGCGCCGAGCGCATCATCAACTGGTGCCCGCGCTGCCTGACGGCCATCTCCGACATCGAGGTGGAGTACCAGGAGGACCCGGGCGAGCTGGTCTCCCTGAAGTACGGCGAGGGCGAGGACACCCTGGTCGTGGCCACCACACGCGCCGAGACGATGCTCGGTGACACCGCCATCGCCGTCCACCCCGACGACGAGCGCTACCGGCACCTGGTCGGCAAGCTCATCAAGCTGCCGCTGACCGACCGCTCCATCCCGGTCGTCGCCGACGCGCACGTCGACCCCGAGTTCGGCACCGGCTGCGTCAAGGTGACCCCGGCGCACGACCCGAACGACTTCGCCATCGGGCAGCGGCACGGCCTGGAATCCATGACGATCATGGACGAGCGCGGTGTCATCACCGTCCCCGGCCCCTTCCAGGGACTCGACCGCTACGAGGCCCGCTCGGCCGTCGTGGGCGCGCTCAAGGAGCAGGGCCGCATCGTCGCCGAGAAGCGCCCCTACATGCACTCGGTCGGCCACTGCTCGCGCTGCAAGACCACGGTCGAGCCGCGCCTTTCGATGCAGTGGTGGGTCAAGGTCGGCCCGCTCGCGCAGGCGGCCGGTGACGCGGTCCGCGACGGCCGGGTCAAGATCCACCCCGAGGACATGTCGAAGCGGTACTTCGACTGGGTCGACAACATGCACGACTGGTGCATCTCGCGCCAGCTGTGGTGGGGCCACCGCATCCCGATCTGGTACGGCCCCGAGGGCCAGGTCGTGTGCGTCGGGCCCGACGACGAGATCCCCACCGGCGAAGGCTGGCACCAGGACCCCGACGTCCTGGACACCTGGTTCTCGTCGGGCCTGTGGCCGTTCTCCACGCTCGGCTGGCCGGAGAAGACCGCCGACCTGGAGAAGTTCTACTCCACCGACGTCCTGCTCACCGGCCACGACATCATCTTCTTCTGGGTCGCCCGGATGATGATGTTCGGTCTGTACGCGATGGACGGCGAAGTCCCGTTCAAGACGGTCGCGTTGACGGGTCTGGTGCGCGACGAGTTCGGCAAGAAGATGTCGAAGTCCAACCCCAACGCGGTCGACCCGCTGGACTGGATGGACAACTACGGCTCGGACGCGGTCCGCTTCACCCTTGCCAAGGGCGCCAACCCTGGCGCGGACGTTCCGATCGGCGAGGACTGGGTCCAGGCGTCCCGCAACTTCGCCAACAAGATCTGGAACGCGACCCGCTTCGCGCTCATGAACGGCGCCACCGTCGAGGGTGAACTCCCGCCCGTGGAGCGGCTTTCGGCGACCGACCGGTGGATCCTGTCGCGGCTCAACAAGACCGTGGCCGAGGTCGACGCGTACTACGAGGACTACCAGTTCGCCAAGCTCAGCGAGGCGCTGTACCACTTCGCGTGGGACGAGGTCTTCGACTGGTACGTGGAGCTGTCCAAGACCACGTTCTTCGCGGGCGGCGAGCAGGCGAAGGTCTCGGGCCGGGTCCTCGGTGAGGTCCTTGACGTGATGCTGCGGGTCCTGCACCCGATCGTCCCGTTCGTCACCGACACCCTGTGGACGACGCTGACCGGCGGCGAGTCCCTGGTCGTCGCCGACTGGCCCCGCGACAGTGGCTTCCGCGACGAGGCCGCCGAGCGCGAGATCGAGCTGGTCCAGCAGGTCGTCACCGAGGTCCGCCGCTTCCGTTCCGACCAGGGTCTCCAGCCCGGCCAGAAGGTCCCGGCCGAGCTCACCCTGAGCGGCACGGCGCTGGCCCCGCACGAGGCGGCCATCCGTCAGCTGCTCCGCCTCCAGCCGGCCGGCGAGGACTTCCACGCCACCGCGTCGCTGCCGGTCGCGGGCGCCACGGTCGCGCTCGACCTGTCGGGCACCATCGACGTCGAGGCCGAGCGCAAGCGTCTGACCAAGGACCTGGGCGCGGCCGAGAAGGAGAAGGCGGACGCGAACAAGAAGCTCGGCAACGAGGCGTTCCTCGCCAAGGCGCCGGACAACGTGGTCGACAAGATCCGGGGCCGCCTTGCCAAGGCGGAGGCCGACATCGAGCGGATCACCCGCCAGATCGCGGCCCTGCCCCAGGGCTGACCCGGCCGCCGTACCTCCCGTACGCCGTCGCAGTACGCGGGTGAGGGCCCCCAGGACTTCGGTCCCGGGGGCCCTTCGCGTGCGGAGCGCCGCGCGGGCCCGTGCGAGCGTCGCGCGGGGGAGGGGCGGCGTCCATCCGGCCACGTGCGGCATATCACTGCGTGGGGGCCGTTCGGCGCAGGTGTGGGGGTCCCCAGACCTTGGATGATGGAGAGCATGCACTCGCCGTCCCCGACCTCCGCGCCGCGCCGCGCGACGGCGGCGGCGCGTGCCGCGAGCGCGCGCTGGGTCGGCGACGACCGCGCCATGGACGTGCTGATCGCGCTGAGCTGCTTCGGCCTGATGATCCTCGACGTGCCGGGCCTTGCCAGGGACGACAACTCGCTCAACAGCTACACCGCGCCGCCCGTCCTCGCGCTCGGCGCCGCCACCCTGCTCCTGCGCAGGCGCTGGCCGTGGCTGCCCTACCTGGTGGCGCTCGGCTATCTGGGCTGGCTGCACCAGCTGAACCTGGTGCAGTTCGCGCTGTACTCGCTCGGCCGCTTCCGCGGGCGGCGCGCCGGCATCCTCGCCACCTGCGGCTACATCGCGGTGGCGTACGTCCTGTTCAACCTGCCGGGCTGGCCCGACATCCGGGGCGAGACGCTGAGCTCGTTCCTGGCGATCGTGGTGCCGGTCGGGGTGCTCGCCTGCGGTGTCGGCATCTCCGCCTACCGGCACGACCTCGTCCACGAACTGGAGGCCCAGCGCGCCCAGACCGCGGGTCTGCGCGCCGTGCAGGCCGAGCGGATCTCGGTGGCCCGGGACGTGCACGACATGGTGGGGCGCGAGCTGACGATGCTCGCGGTGCGCTCCGAAGTGCTCGCCGTGCGGGCCAGGAACGAGCCGCACCACAAGGACTTCGAAGAGCTCGCCGACAGCGCGCGCCGCGCCCACCTCATGCTGAACGAGATCATCGTGCGGCGCGCCGACGAACGCACCGCGACGCCCGGCCTGGACGGCCTGCCCGCGCTGGCCGAGGAGAGCCGGCTCGCGGGCACCCCGGTCGGGCTCGACATCGAGGCGGACGCGCACCGGCTCTCGCCGCTGCGGCAGGCGGCCGTGTACCGGGTGGTGCAGGAGTGCCTGACCAACTCCGTCAAGCACGCCAGGGGCGAGCCGGTCGCGGTGACGATCCGGCTGGTGGCGGGGGACCTCGTGGTCACCGTGCAGAACCCGCTGCCGCGCTCGGCGCCGGTGAAGGAGCCGGTCTCCTCGGGGACCGGCACGTTCTCGATGCGCGAGCGGGTGGACAGCATGGGCGGCTCGCTCACCACCACCCGTACCGACACCACCTACGAGGTGCGGGCGACGCTGCCGGCGGGCGCGGTGGGCTGAGCCGTCCCGCGCGGGAGGGCCGAGCCGCCCGCTCTAGCTGCCCACCAAGAGCCGCTGCAACTGGTCGAAGTCCTCCACGCACTTGCCCGCGCCCAGCACCACACAGTCCAGCGGGTCGTCCGCGACGAACACCGGGATGCCGGTCGCCGAGGCGATGCGCAGATCAAGGCCCGGCAGCAGCGCGCCGCCGCCGGTCAGCACGATGCCGTGCTCCATCACGTCACCGGCGAGCTCCGGCGGGCACTCCTCCAGGGTGACCCGCACCGCCGCGATGATCGCCTCGACGGGCTCGTCGAGGGCGGCCCGCACCTCGCGCGCCGTAAGCGCGAGCGTCATGGGCAGCCCCTTGACCTTCTCGCGGCCCCGCACCGTGAACGTCCGCTCCTCCAGCTCCGCGTTGCCCGGCACCGGCCACGCGGACCCGATCGCGCACTTGACGTCCTCGGCGGTGCGCTCGCCGATGAGCAGCCCGTGCTCCTTGCGTACGTAGTCGGTGATCGCGGTGTCCAGGCGGTCGCCGCCCACCCGCAGGGACTGCGAGGTCACGATGCCCCCCAGTGAGATCACGGCGACCTCCGTGGTGCCGCCGCCGATGTCCACCACCATCGAGCCGCGCGGCTCGGCGACCGGCAGGCCGGCCCCGATCGCCGCCGCCATCGGCTCCTCGATGAGGTGCACGGCCTTCGCGCCGGCCCGCTGGGAGGCGTGCACGATGGCGCGCCGCTCCACCGGGGTCACCCCGCTCGGCACGCACACCACCATCCGGGTGCGCGGGCGGCGCCCGGGCACGGCCTGTTTCACGAAGTGGCGGATCATTTCCTCCGCCGCCTCGTAGTCGCTGATCACGCCGTCCCGCAGGGGCCTGATCGCGGTGATCGAACCGGGCGTGCGGCCGATGGTCTCCTTGGCCTGTGTGCCCACGGCGAGCGCCGAGCGGCCGCCCTCCTTCATCGCCACCACGGACGGCTCATTGAGCACGATGCCCTGCCCCCGGGCGTAGAGAAGCGTGTTGGCCGTACCGAGGTCGATGCCTATGTCCATGATCGCCAAGTTTGCCCGGACAGTCTGTGGGACCCGGGGGCCGAACGTCCCGAAAGGGGCGGGTCCAAGGTCCTGTCGGTGTCCCTCCGTAGACTGGACCCGTGACCGAGCAGCCCGACCCCAGTGAAGCCGACGACTTCGATCAGATCGTCGAGGCCGAGACCGACAGAGACCCCGACCTCGCGGTGATCGAGGCCGGCAGCCGCACCCTGCGCACCCACGGCGTCCAGCCCCAGGGCGAAGCCGTGCCCGGCCGCCCCGCGGACCCCGAGGTCGACGCGGCGCTGCGCGCGGTCGAGACCGAGCTGGCGGGCCGCTGGGGCGAGACCAAGCTGGAGCCGTCGGTGCGCCGGATCGCCGCGTTGATGGACGTTTTGGGCGAGCCGCAGCGCGCGTACCCGACGATCCACATCACCGGCACCAACGGCAAGACCTCCACCGCCCGGATGATCGAGGCCCTGCTCGGCGCCTTCGAGCTGCGCACCGGGCGCTACACCTCGCCGCACGTCCAGTCGATCACCGAGCGCATCAGCCTGGACGGCCTGCCGATCCCCGCCGAGCGCTTCGTCGAGACGTATGACGACATCAAGCCGTACGTCGAGATGGTGGACGCGCGCGAGGAGTTCCGGCTCTCCTTCTTCGAGGTCCTGACCGGCATGGCGTACGCGGCCTTCGCCGACGCGCCCGTGGACGTTGCGGTCGTCGAGGTCGGCATGGGCGGCACCTGGGACGCGACGAACGTGATCGAGGCGGGCGTCGCCGTCGTCACCCCCATCGACCTCGACCACACCGACCGGCTCGGCAACACCACCGGCGAGATCGCCACCGAGAAGTCCGGGATCATCAAGCAGGGCGCGACGGTGATCCTGGCCCAGCAGCCCGTCGACGCGGCGCAGGTCATGCTGAAGAAGGCCGTCGAGGCGGACGCCACGGTGGCCCGCGAGGGCATGGAGTTCGGCATCGTGGGGCGCGAGGTCGCCGTCGGCGGCCAGCTCCTGACCCTGCGCGGCCTCGGCGGTGAGTACGAGGAGATCTTCCTGCCGCTGTACGGGGCCCACATGGCGCACAACGCGGCGGTGGCGCTCGCCGCGGTCGAGGCGTTCTTCGGCGTCGGCTCCCAGCAGCCGGGCCCGCTCGACCTCGACACCGTCCGCAAGGCGTTCGCCTCCGTGGTCTCGCCCGGCCGCCTTGAGGTCGTGCGCCGCTCGCCCACCGTCGTCCTGGACGCGGCGCACAACCCCGCGGGCGCCCGGGCCACCGCGGAGGGCCTGACCGAAGCGTTCGGCTTCTCGCGCCTGATCGGCGTGGTCGCCGCGAGCGCCGACAAGGACGTCAAGGGTTTGCTCGAGGCGTTCGAGCCGGTCTTCGCCGAGATCGTGGTCACCGCCAACACCACCGCGCGCTCCATGGACGTGGACGAGCTGGCCGCGCTCGCCGTCGAGGTGTTCGGCGATGAGCGCGTCGTGGTCGAACCGCGCCTGGACGACGCGATCGAGGCCGCCATCACCCTGGCCGAGGAGGAGGACGAGTACGCGGGAGCGGGCGTCCTGATCACCGGTTCCGTGTTCACGGTCGGCGACGCCCGGCTCATGCTGAAGAGGGGCTGACCCGATGCGTACGCTCTGCGCGTCCACCCTGATCGGTGAATTCTTCGTGATCGCCTTCGCGGGCCTGGTCGCGATGAAGGACCCGGAGCTGGCCACCACCACCGTGTGGACGGTCTGCGGCATCGGCATGCTGCTGTCGGTGCTGCTGTGCGGGATGCTGGGCCGGCGCGGCGGCGTCGCGCTCGGCTGGGGGCTCCAGATCGCCCTGGTCGCGAGCGGGTTCGCCGTCCCGCTCATGTTCTTCATGGGCGTCCTGTTCGGCGCCCTGTGGTGGGCCTCGGTGCACTACGGCCGCAAGATCGACGAGGCGAAGGCGCGGTTCGCCGCGCAGGCCGAGGCGGGGACCGGGGCGCAGGCCGGGGCGCAGGCGCAGTAGGGCCGGTGCGCGACGGCGGGGCTTGGCCGAGTCCGGATGCCACCCGTTCGGCCTCACCCGGTAGCCTCGCCTCACCGCACCCGTAATGCCTGCAAGGAGATCCGCACACCATGACCGAGCGCACCCTGGTCCTGCTCAAGCCCGACACCGTTCGCCGTGGCCTGATCGGCGAGGTGATCAGCCGCATCGAGCGCAAGGCCGGCTGGAGCATCTCCGCTCTTGAGCTGCGCTCCCTGGACCAGGACACCCTGGAGCAGCACTACGGCGAGCACAAGGGCAAGCCCTTCTACGAGCCGCTGGTGGCCTTCATGTCCTCGGGCCCGGTCGTCGCCCTGGTGGTCGAGGGCGAGCGCGTCATCGAGGGAGTACGCCAATTGGCGGGCCCCACCGACCCGATCGCGGCCGCCCCCGGTTCCATTCGCGGCGATTTCGGCACCATCGTCCGGGAAAACCTCATCCACGCCTCGGATTCGGCCGAGTCCGCCGAGCGGGAACTGAAGATTTTCTTCCCGGGTCGCGACTGACCGTTACTGACACAATGTCCGCCATATAGCGCTCACGACCTGGGGCGACCGAAGGAATTTCGGTCGCCTTTGGGCATATGCGGGCCGACTTCGGGAACGCATCGCCCCGACACGACGTCACCCATACTGAGGTGGACCACCGCGCCGTGTCCGTGCGGGCCGGACTACGATGGGGCCTCACGCTCATCGCACCCACCTCGCCGACCTGAGAAGCCGTCAACGCTCGAATAGGGAAGGCCGGACGCATCCTCATGGGGAGCAACAAAATGTCGTTCATCGGCCGTGACATGGCTGTCGACCTCGGGACCGCCAACACGCTGGTGTACGTCAGGGGCCGCGGAATCGTCCTGAACGAGCCGTCCGTCGTCGCCATCAACACCAACACCGGCGGCATCCTCGCGGTCGGCGCGGAAGCCAAGAAGATGATCGGCCGCACGCCGGGCAACATCGTCGCCGTACGGCCCCTGAAGGACGGCGTGATCGCCGACTTCGAGATCACCGAGCGGATGCTCCGCTACTTCATCCTGAAGATCCACAAGCGCCGGTACCTGGCCCGTCCGCGCGTCGTGGTCTGTGTGCCCTCGGGCATCACGGGAGTCGAGCGCCGCGCCGTCATCGAGGCCTCCACCCAGGCCGGTGCCCGCCAGGTGCACATCATCGAGGAGCCCATGGCCGCGGCCATCGGCTCGGGTCTGCCGGTCCACGAGGCCACCGGCAACATGGTCGTGGACATCGGCGGCGGCACCACAGAGGTCGCCGTGATCTCGCTCGGCGGAATCGTCACGGCGCAGTCGATCCGGGTCGCGGGCGACGAGCTGGACAACGCGATCATCCAGCACATCAAGAAGGAGTACTCGCTCCTTCTCGGTGAGCGCACCGCGGAACAGATCAAGATCACGATCGGTTCGGCCTACGACCTCGACAAGGACGAGCACACCGAGATCCGCGGCCGCGACCTCGTCTCGGGGCTGCCCAAGACCGTGGTGATCTCCGCGGCCGAGGTGCGCAAGGCGATCGAGGAGCCGGTCAACGCGATCGTCGACGCGGTCAAGACGACCCTGGACAAGTGCCCGCCGGAGCTCTCCGGCGACATCATGGACCGCGGCATCGTCCTGACCGGCGGCGGCGCCCTGCTGCGCGGCCTCGACGAGCGGCTGCGCCGCGAGACCGGCATGCCGATCCACATCGCGGAGGACCCGCTGGACTCCGTGGCCCTCGGCTCCGGCAAGTGCGTGGAGGAGTTCGAAGCCCTCCAGCAGGTGCTCGACGCCCAGCCCCGCAGGTAGCCTCCGGGCCCGCCGTCCGCCGTATGGGTCACTGCCAACCCGTACGGCGGATCGTTGATATACAGATCGAAGAGATCTTGTAGATCACCCACATTCCTACGAGGAAGGCACGGCCGCCGCACGTGAGGGACACACGAGAGAGCCGGCTGCTCCTGGTGCTGCTGATCGCCGTAGCGTTCGCGCTGATCACGGTCGATATCAGAGGCGGGGCGAATTCACCGGTGGACGGTGCCCGGCAGGCCGCCGCCGCCGTCTTCGGACCGGTGGAGAACGGGGTCGCCGGCGCCGTCGACCCGGTCGGCAACGCGATCGGCGCGGTACGCGACTCCGGCAAGCGCCACGACAAGATCGCCGCCCTCCAGGCCGAGAACGAGGCGCTCAAGCAGCGGCTCGGCAGCGACGCCCGCAACCGCAGCCGCCTGGGCCAGCTCGACTCGATGCTCAAGACCGCCGGCGAGGGCCAGTACGGCATCAAGGCCGCCCAGGTCGTCGCCATAGGAGCGGCCCAGGGCTTCTCCTGGACGGTCACCATCGACGCCGGGTCCAACGACGGCATCCAGCGCGACATGACGGTGCTCAACGGCGACGGCCTGGTCGGGCGGGTCACGACGGTGGGGCCCTCCACCTCCACCGTGCTGCTCGCCAACGACCCCGACTTCACCGTCGGCACCCGGATGGAGAAGAGCGACGAGCTCGGCTTCGCCACCGGCCACGGCGACCGGCCGCTGTCGGTCCAACTGCTCAACGGCAAGGCCAAGGTGAGCCCCGGCGACCGTCTGGTGACCTTCGGCTCCCAGGCCGACAAGCCGTTCGTGCCCGGCGTCCCGGTCGGCGAGGTCGTCAAGGTCGACCCCTCCGGCGGCGACCTCACACGCACCATCTACGTACGCCCCTACGTCGGCTTCACCAAGCTCGACATCGTCGGCGTCGTCGTCCAGGCCCCGCGCACCGACCCGCGCGACCAGGTGCTGCCCGCCAAGCCCCAGCCCACCCCGACGCCCACGGTCACGGTCACGGCCACCCCCACCGGCGCCGCGACCCCGAATGGCCAGGGCAACACGAACATCGCCGACCAGAGCGCCGACGCGAACCAGGGCGCCGACCCGAACGCCAAGCCCAGCCCCCAGGCCGGCAAGCCCAACGTGCCGGCCGGCACCGCGCAGGCCCCCGACGGCAACGCCCCCGCGAACCCGCCCCCGGGCGGCGATCCCAACGGCCAAGCCAACGCCGACGGCGAGCAGTAGGAGCTGATCCAGATGCGTGTCAACAGGGTCATCCTCTCCGCCGCCCTAATCGTCGTCGCCCTCGTCGTCCAGGTGAGCATCCTCGCCCGCCTCCAACTGCCCGGCGCCGTACCGGACTTGGTGCTTTTGACCGTCCTTGGTCTGGCCCTGGTCTACGGCCACGTCGGCGGCGCCTTCGTCGGCTTCGGCGCGGGCCTGCTCGCCGACCTCGCGCCCCCCGCCGACCACGCCGCCGGGCGCTACGCCCTGGTCCTGTGCGTGATCGGCTACCTCGCGGGCCTGGCCAAGCCCGACCACGGGCGGCTGCGCAGCGCGGCGGGACCGATGATGGTGGTGGTCGGCGCGGCCATCGGCTCGACGCTGCTCTACGCCACGGTGGGTGCCCTGGTGGGAGACACCGCGGCCCGCCATGTCGGCCTGCCCGGGCTGCTGTTCACGGCCGCGCTCTACGATCTGCTGCTCGCGCCGTTCACCGTGCCGCTGATCATGGCGATCGCCCGGCGCGCCGAGAACGACCCGCTCGCGGACACCACCGGCAACGGCAGCCCCAGGAACAACATCGGCTCCGGCTGGCTCTCCGGCGGCACCGGCCTGCGCATCGGCAACCAGCGCGGCGGGCTGCGGATCAAGGCCGCCAGGAACAGAGCGGCCCGGGCGGGCCGCATCAAGGGTGTCAAGCGACTGTGAACCAGGGGGCCGCCACAGCATGAGCAACATCCCCGAGACGGGCCGCACCCCCCGGGTGCAGATCCGGCTCATCATCATCCAGGTCCTGGTCTTCTCGCTCCTGCTCACGCTGGGCGGACGCCTGTGGTACCTCCAGATCCGCAACGGCCGGCAGTACGAGGACGAGGCCAAGAACAACCACGTCCAGCAGGTCGTCCAGCCCGCCGTGCGCGGCTCGATCCTCGACGCGCGCGGCGTCCCGCTCGCCGACAACGAGACGCGCCTGGTGGTCTCCGCCTCCCGCACCGACCTGTCCAAGATGCCCGACCGCGGCAAGGCCGTCCTGACCCGCCTCGCCGCCGTGCTCGGCATGAAGCCGCAGGACGTCATGGACAAGGTCAGGCTCTGCGACGCCAAGACCCCCAAGCCCTGCTGGAACGGCTCCCCGTACCAGCCGATCCCCGTCACCGACAAGGCCACCACCCAGCAGGCCCTCCAGATCCGCGAGCGCTCCGAGGACTTCCCCGGCATCACCGCCGACCCCACCGCCGTGCGCCGCTACCCCGCGCCCGGCAAGTCCAACACCGCCCAGGTGCTCGGCTACCTCTCGCCCGTCACCGACGACGAGATCACCAAGGCCAAGGACACCGACTCGCCGTATCTGCGCTCCGACCAGGTCGGCCGCTCGGGCCTTGAGCGCACCTACGACAAGCAGCTGCGCGGCAAGGCGGGCGTCACCCGCTACGAGGTGGACAACCTCGGCCGGGTCATCGGCCAGGCCGAGAGCGACAAGGCACAGCCCGGCGCCAACGTCGTCACCTCGATAGACGCACGCGTGCAGGCCGTGGCCGAGTACGAGCTCAACAACGCGATGGTCGAGGCCCGCCAGCAGTACGACAAGATCACCAACGAGAACTACAAGGCCGACTCCGGCGCGGTCGTCGTCATGGAGGCCAAGACCGGGCGGATCGTCGCCATGGCCTCGGCGCCCACCTACGACCCCAACGTCTGGGTCGGCGGCATCTCCGGCAAGGACTACCAGGCGCTCACCGGCAAGGACGGCAACTACCCGCTCCTTAACCGCGCCATACAGGGTCAGGCCGCGCCCGGTTCGACGTTCAAGGTGGTCTCCACCGCCGCCGCCGTCGAAGCCGGCTACAAGTGGGACGGCGGTTACCCCTGCACCAGCTCGTACTCCGTGGGCGGTCAGGTCTTCAAGAACTTCGAGGGCGAGAACTTCGGCCCCATCTCCCTCGGGCGCGCCCTTGAGGTCTCCTGCGACACCGTCTTCTACGGACTCGCCGACAACGAGTGGAAGAAGGACGGCGGGATCAACCCCAAGAAGGGCCAGCCCAAGGACTACTTCTACAAGGCCGCCCACCAGTTCGGCCTCGGCAAGATCACCGGCGTCGACCTGCCCAACGAGGTCACCGGCCGCGTCCCGGACCGCCAGTGGAAGGAGAACTACTGGAGCGCCAACAAGGACAGCTGGTGCAGGACCGGCAAGAAGGACGGCAGTTACGTAGAGAAGATCGCCTACGAGAACTGCCTAGAAGGCAACAAGATGCGTGAGGGCGACTCGATCAACTACTCCATCGGCCAGGGCGACACCCTCGTCACGCCGATCCAGGAGGCCATGATCTACGGGGCCATCGCCAACGGCGGCACCATGCACGCCCCCACCATCGGCAAGGCGATCATCAGCGCCGACGGCAAGTCCGTCCAGGAGATCAAGCCGAAGGTCAACGGGAAGCTCCCCGTCACCCAGGCCACCCTCGACGGCTTCAACAAGGCCCTCGCGGGCGTCGTCACCAGCGGCACCGCCGCCTGGAAGTTCCAGGGCTGGCCCCAGGACAAGATCGAGCTGCACGCCAAGACCGGCACCGCCGAGGTCTACGGCAAGCAGACCACCTCCTGGCTCGCCACGTACTCCAAGGACTACACGGTCGTGATGACGATCGCCCAGGCCGGTACGGGCTCCGGCGCCTCCGGTGAGGCCGTCCGCAAGATCTACGAGGCGATGTACGGCATCGACGACGCCGGCAACCAGGACCTCAAGCGCGCCCTGCTCCCGCAGCCCGAGCAGTCCCTGCCCAAGATCCAGCCCGACGGCTCCATCGACGCCCCGACGGTCACCGCCTACGACCCCAACGCAGGCAAGACCAAGGACAAGGGCGACAAGAGCAAGGGCACCAAGCAGCCCGACAACCCGCCCCAGCCCGCCACCTCACCGGCCGGCACCGTCGACAACCGCAACCCACGAAGGGACTAGCGCCATGGCAGGCTTCTCCGTCCAGCGCTACGCCCCCAAGGAGCGCGGGGCCCTGGCCAGACTCACCGCCCGCGACTCGGTGCTGCGCAGACTCGACTGGCCGCTGCTGCTCTCGGCCCTCGCGCTCTGTTTCATCGGCTCGCTCCTGGTGTGGTCCGCCACCCGCAACCGCACCAGCATCAACCAGGGCGACCCGTACTTCTTCCTGATCCGGCACATCATGAACGCCGGCATCGGGGTCTGCCTGATGATCGGCACCATCTGGCTCGGCCACCGCACCCTGCGCGGCGCGGTCCCGATCCTGTACGGACTCTCCATCCTGCTGCTGCTCGCCGTGCTCTCCCCGCTCGGCGCCACCGTCAACGGCGCCCACTCCTGGATCGTGCTCGGCGGCGGATTCTCCCTCCAGCCCTCCGAGTTCGCGAAGATCGCGATCATCCTGTGCATGGCGATGCTGCTCGCCGCGCGGGTGGACGCCGGCGACCAGGCGCACCCCGATCACCGCACGGTGATGAAGGCGCTCGCCCTCGCGATGATCCCCATCGGCTGCATCATGCTGATGCCCGACCTCGGCTCCACCATGGTCATCGTGGTGATCATCCTCGGCGTGCTGCTGTCCTCCGGGGCCTCCAACCGCTGGATCTTCGGGCTGCTCGGCGCGGGCGTGGTGGGCGCCGTCCTCGTCGCCGCGCTCGGAATACTGGACAAGTACCAGATCAACCGGTTCGCGGCGTTCGCCAACCCCAACCTCGACCCGGCGGGCGTCGGCTACAACACCGGCCAGGCCAGGATCGCGATCGGCTCCGGTGGCCTCACCGGCACCGGGCTCTTCAAGGGCTCCCAGACCACCGGGCAGTTCGTCCCCGAACAGCAGACGGACTTCGTGTTCACCGTGGCCGGCGAGGAGCTGGGCTTCGTCGGCGCGGGCCTGATCATCGTGCTGATCGGCGTCATCCTGTGGCGCGCCTGCCGCATCGCCCGCGAGACGACCGAGCTGTACGGCACCGTCGTCGCGGCCGGCATCATCGCCTGGTTCGCCTTCCAGTCCTTCGAGAACATCGGCATGACCCTCGGCATCATGCCGGTCGCGGGCATCCCACTGCCGTTCGTCTCCTACGGAGGGTCCTCGATGTTCGCGGTGTGGGTGGCCATAGGGCTGCTCCAGTCGATCCGGGTGCAGCGGCCGATAACGGCGTAGCCCCCGGGTGGCCGACAGGGGCAGCGAGGGCGCGGGAGCGGCGACGGCCGCCCCGCGCCCTGCCATTTCGGGTGCGACGCGACTAGGGTCGGTTCATGGCGGACACGAAACGCGAGATCGAGCGGAAATTCGAGTTCCCCGCGTCGCACGGGGCCCCGCCCCAGCTCCCCGACCTGACCGCGGTCCCCGGCGTCGCCGCCGTCACCGACGGGGCCGTCACCGAACTCGACGCGGTCTACTACGACACCCATGACCTGCGCCTGGACGCCGACTCCCTGACCCTGCGCCGCAGAACGGGCGGCGCCGACGCCGGCTGGCACCTCAAACTCCCCGTTTCCGCCGGCGTCCGCGACGAGATCCGCGCCCCGCTCAGCGACGACGTGCCGCCCGAACTCGCCGCCCTGGTGCGCTCCCGCGTACGCGAGGGCACGCTCGTCCCCGTCGTACGCCTGCGCTCCTCGCGCGCCGTACGCCACCTCCTGGCCGAGGACGGCGCCCAGCTCGTCGAGATCAGCGTCGACACCGTACGCGCCGAAGGGCTGCGCCCGGGCTGCTCCGCCACCTCCTGGACCGAGATCGAGGCCGAACTCGCCGACGGCGTCCAGGACGACACCCACCTGGACCACATCGGCGCGCTGCTCGCCGAGAGCGGTATCAAGCCCGCCACCAGCCCCTCCAAGGTGGCCCGCGCCCTGCGCGAGACGGCCCCGGCACGGGCGGACGCGGACGCGGACGCGCATGCCGGGCGGACCGAGGACGTGCCGTCCGAGGCCGCCGAGCCCGCCGAGGGCACCGCCGGCGCCCGGGTGCTCGCGCATCTGCGGGCCCAGCGCGACGACCTCGTCGCCCTCGACCCGGCCGTCCGCCGCGAACTGCCCGACGCCGTCCACCGGATGAGGGTCACCACGCGCCGCCTGCGCAGCGCGTTCACGTCGTACGCCAAAGTCCTCGACCGGACCGTCACCGATCCCCTCGGCGACGAGCTGAAATGGCTCGCGCGTGAACTCGGCGCCGTCCGCGACGGCGACGTGCTCGCCCAGCGCCTCGACGCCCACATCCGGGCGCTGCCCACCACCTTGGTCCTCGGCCCCGTCACGGCCCGGCTGCGCGTCCACCGCGTCGCCCAGCACGCCGAAGCCCGGCGCACCACCCTCGCCGCACTCGACAGCCCGCGCCAGCTGGCGCTCCTCGGCGCCCTCGACCGCCTCCTCGCCGACCCGCCGCTGCTGCCCGGCGCCCACCGGCCCGCCGCCCGCGTCCTGCGCCAGGCCGTACGCAAGGACCACCGGCGCCTGGCCCGCCGCCTCGACACCGCCCTAGCCCTGGCCCCCGGCCCCGAACGTGACCGCGCCCTGCACGCCGCCCGCAAGGCCGCCAAACGCGCCCGCTACTCCGCCCAGGCCGCGACCCCCGTGCTCGGCAAGCCCGCCAAGAAGCTCGCCAAGCGCCTCAAGGCCGTACAGAACACCCTCGGCGACCACCAGGACAGCGTGGTCGCGCGCGCCGCGCTGCGCACCCTGGCCGCCCGGGCCCACGCGGCCGGCGAGACCGCGTTCACCTGGGGGCTCCTGTACGGGCGCGAGGAGGCGCGCGCGGCGGCGCGCGAGCGGGAACTGCCCCAGGTGTGGGCCCGGGCCCGCCGGGCCCGGCTCCACGGCGGCTGACGGCCGGCCCGTGATCGGCGGGCGAGGGGGCGACGCGACGCGCGTTACGCTAGAGAGTCGCCCCCTGCCAGCCCACGAAGGTCGAGATGTCTGCCGAGTCCGTCTTCCCACAGCTCGAAGCGCTGCTCCCGCACGTGCAGAAGCCGATCCAGTACGTCGGCGGTGAGCTCAACTCCACCGTCAAGGCCTGGGACGAGTGTGACGTCCGCTGGGCGCTCATGTACCCGGACGCGTACGAGGTGGGCCTGCCCAACCAAGGCGTCATGATCCTCTATGAGGTGCTGAACGAGCGCGAGGGCGTCCTGGCCGAGCGCACGTACAGCGTGTGGCCCGACATGGAAGAGCTCATGCGGGAGCACAAGGTGCCCCAGTTCACCGTGGACTCGCACCGCCCGCTGAAGGCGTTCGACGTCTTCGGCCTCAGCTTCTCCACCGAGCTCGGCTACACCAACATGCTCACGGCCCTCGACCTCGCGGGCATCCCGCTGGAGTCCAAGGACCGCACGATCGACGACCCGATCGTCCTCGCGGGCGGCCACGCGGCCTTCAACCCCGAGCCGATCGCGGACTTCATCGACTGCGCGATCATCGGCGACGGCGAGCAGGCCGTCCTCGACATGACGGAGATCGTCCGCGCGTGGAAGGCCGAGGGCCGTCCTGGTGGCCGCGAGGAGGTCCTGTTCCGCCTGTCGCGCACCGGCAGCGTGTACGTTCCCGCCTTCTACGACGTCGAGTACCTGCCCGACGGCCGCATCGCGCGTGTCGTGCCGAACAGGTCGGGCGTGCCGTGGCGGGTCTCCAAGCACACCGTCATGGACCTCGACGAGTGGCCCTACCCCAAGCAGCCTCTGGTCCCGCTCGCCGAGACCGTCCATGAACGCATGTCCGTGGAGATCTTCCGGGGCTGCACCCGAGGCTGCCGCTTCTGCCAGGCCGGCATGATCACGCGCCCCGTGCGGGAGCGAAGCATCACCGGCATCGGCGAGATGGTGGAGAAGGGACTCAAGGCCACCGGCTTCGAAGAGGTGGGCCTGCTCTCCCTGTCCTCGGCCGACCACACCGAGATCGGCGACATCGCCAAGGGCCTCGCGGACCGCTACACGGACGACAAGATCGGCCTGTCGCTGCCCTCGACCCGCGTGGACGCCTTCAACGTCGACCTCGCCAACGAACTGACCCGCAACGGCCGCCGCTCGGGCCTCACCTTCGCCCCCGAGGGCGGCTCCGAGCGCATGCGCAAGGTCATCAACAAGATGGTCTCCGAAGAGGACCTGATCCGCACCGTCGCGACGGCGTACGGCAACGGCTGGCGCCAGGTGAAGCTGTACTTCATGTGCGGCCTGCCCACCGAGACCGACGAGGACGTCCTCCAGATCGGCGACATGGCGGTCAACGTCATCGCCAAGGGCCGCGAGGTCTCCGGCCAGAACGACATCCGCTGCACGGTCTCCATCGGCGGATTCGTACCCAAGCCGCACACCCCCTTCCAGTGGGCGCCGCAGCTGTCGGCCGAGGAGACGGACGCGCGCCTGACCAAGCTGCGCGACAAGATCCGCGGCGACAAGAAGTACGGCCGCTCCATCGGTTTCCGCTACCACGACGGCAAGCCCGGCATCGTCGAGGGCCTGCTCTCGCGCGGCGACCGCCGGGTCGGCGCCGTCATCCGCGCCGTCTACGAGGACGGCGGCCGCTTCGACGGCTGGCGCGAGCACTTCAGCTACGACCGCTGGATGGCCTGCGCCGACAAGACGCTGCCCGCCTTCGGCGTGGACGTCGACTGGTACACCACCCGCGAGCGCACCTACGAGGAAGTCCTGCCCTGGGACCACCTCGACTCGGGCCTCGACAAGGACTGGCTGTGGGAGGACTGGCAGGACTCCCTCGACGAGACCGAGGTCGAGGACTGCCGCTGGACGCCGTGCTTCGACTGCGGGGTGTGCCCGCAGATGGACACGTCCATCCAGATCGGCCCCACGGGCAAGAAACTGCTGCCGCTGACGGTCGTCAAGTAGCACCGCGCACAGACCGAAACGCTGCCGTGTCCCTCCGAGCCGGGGTGGACACGGCAGTGTCATGTCCGGGGCCTCTGGAGCGCACCGGCTGCTGCCGACGCGACCGGAAGCCCCTCACCCAGCCCGATCCAGGGCTCGACACGCCCCGCCCGCCGCCTGCCGCCCGCCGCCTGCCCGATGCGCGACGGATGCCTTACGCGGCGCCGGGCCTTCACCGGTATCAGCCGGTGGCACCGACGTCATGTCCCGCCATACCCAGGTACGGGTACTCAGGCGATATGAGTGACCGCACGGGCAGCTGGGGGAGAGCCATTCCGTAGCGTGTGCGGAAGCGATGTCGATGAGCGCACCGGCCGCCGAACGGAGCCTCGCGCACGGGGGCCCGGGTCACGGGGAGGGAACTGCGGATGGCGTGGGACGAGTGGGAACAGCTCAAGGCCGGTGCCGTCGCTCGCAGTGATGCGGCCCGCACGCAGATCAACGGTGTGCCACCGGACGGAGCAAACGCTTCGGCAAACGATCGGCGCCCTGAACGGGTTACCTGCGGACGTGCGCGACGAAGCCAATCGCTCGATCCTCACGGAAAAGCGTGTCCCGGTCGACAACGCGATCCTGGTGGGTAGCCCGGGGGTGGGAGTGAACCACGCGAAGGACCTGAACATCCCTGCCGACCACGTGTGGGCAGCCACGGCGAAGAACGACCTCATCAATCTCGCTCCACCGCCGGCAGGCCCGTTGGCCCCGCTCAATCCGAAGGCATACATGCGGCTCTTCGACGATCACTCCCTCCTTTACGGTTGCGACCCCACATCGGACGATTTCGGCGGAAAGACGTTCCATGTCGCGGACGGAAAATTCCCGGGGACGGATGGGTTCATGCCTGCCCACTCGCAGTACTGGGAGAATGAATCCTTGGTGAACATGGCAACGATCGCGACCGGAGGAAAGCCGTGAGGCTTCGCGCAGCCGTCATGACGGCCCTGTTTTTGGTCATGGCGGCCGGAGCGGCGTCGTGCGGGCACGGGGGCGATGGCCATGGCGGCCAGGGCGACAGGACCACACAGAATCGGACCGGCACCATGGACGAGCAGCATGCGACCCGACGCGCGCAGGAAATCATCCGTCAAGCCACGGACGGGATGGTGCCCAAGCCGACCTTGAAGCAGGTCGGCCCCGGCCCCGTGGGCCCGTGCCTGGCAGATGACGACGCCACCGCAAGCGGGCGCAAGCAGGTCGGTCTCACGTACCAGTTGACCGATGTGCCGGGAAGCGAGGCCAAGCGGTTGCTCCGTCATGTTCGTGACGCCTGGGTGAAGAAGGGGTACACCTTTATCTCTCGTGACGCTGACTGGAGCGTTCCGTTCCCGAAGTTCTTCATGCGCACGCCCACCGATGACTTCTGGATGAACGGCATCATCGGCCCGACCAACAAGGAGGCCGGCGAGGGCATCGTGGCGATCTCGGTCACGTCTCCCTGCTTTGCCGAGACGGCGCAGACGCCTTCGGGAGCAAACCCGGCCGCTCACCGGACGCCGCCGGGTACGACGGACGCGGAACGTCGCGCGCTGGGGCACTCGAGCCGGATTTACGAAGCCCTGGGTGTGCCATACCAAGAACAGGCCGGTGACGGGGTGAGTCGCGTCGAGGACGGTGCGGACGTGCTGACGCACCACACCTGGTCGACCGTGCCCCTCAGCAAAGAAGCCCGAAGGGGCGCGATGCGCCGTGGGCGGGACAGCCTGAGTGGAGCGGGGTGGGACGTGCGCGCCCTGTCGCTGGAGAACGATGAGGAAATGATCGTGGCACGTCACCATGTGGACGGTAGCCTCGCCCGCGTCGCGGCGTCGGCGAACGGCTCGGTACGGGTCGCCGTCACGGCGGTTGATGACGAGGGCTTCCGACCCGCTTGAGCCGTGACGGCACGAGGCCGCAGGCGGCGTGACGTCCGGCGACAACGGCCGCCCGACGGAGGCCTTTCGTACGTCCTCGACCATACGCAGAACCACTCGCCCTCCGGGGGCCTCCAAGGGCGTCTCGCCGAAGCCGACCGCGTTCCCGTGTGGATCGTGGTGTTCGGGCAGAGGGCGACTGTCTCCGGGTGCCGCACTCAAACCGAGTTGACTAGCTGGGCGGATATCACGTCGAACATCCAGACGTAACCTGTGCGCCAGCAATCTCCCGTCGTGTACTGGGAGTTGCGTGACAGCGCGGGCCCGCCACGGCACGGGAGGGGTGGTTTGGCGTGGGACGAGTGGGGACAGCTCAAATGGCCGACCCGGGCGGAGGTGGCGGCACCACGAGCGGTGTGACGGGCGGCCTCAAGCGAAGCAAGGCTTCGATCAACGAACGTTGTGGCAACGTGAAGGGGGCCCTCGAGCAAGTCCGGCACGACATGGTCCTGAATGACGAAAAAAGAGCCTTGGCCGCATCGCCCACGGCGTCATGACCTGCGCCGCCAAAGCCTCGTCGGCCTTGGCGACTGGTGGGCGAACCCTACTGACGAGGACTTCGGCGCCAATGTGATGCAGAACGACACCGGCAGCTTCCTGTCGGGGCACAGCTCCTACTGGGATTACAACGAGGGACAGGCTTCGACGAGCCTGAAAAACCAAGCCGCCGTCATCGCGGGAAGGTATGGGGATGTCAAGCTGGAATAGAGGGCGCGGTGCTCGGCGGCCCCTGCTTATGGTCGCGCTTGTGACGTCATCACTCCTTCTCTCTGCGGGATGTTCCATGGAAACGGGCAGCAGCAAGCCTCTTGTCACGCGGGATTCTTCTGCGGTGGAACAGGAGGGGAAGGTCACCGAACCCGGAGCATATGCGTCGGACTGCGGCGACGACGGCACTAAGGGCATATGGGTGAGGCACCCATGGTCCATGTATGGGATCGACAACAATCAACTGGGTGAAGGATTTGCCAATCTGAAAAGGTCCCTGCCTGGCGAGGGGTGGAAGATCGTGAAGGACGGAGATGACGGGAGCCGAAACAAGAACCCCGAGATTCTGGCCGTCCACGAGGAGACGCGCAGCCAGCTGGAAGCCAGGTGGCTCAGAGGTCTCGACGGAAATCCGCCGCTCCTGGAAGTGACTCTGTACTCACAGTGCTTCAAAAAAGCTGACTGATTTCGATGCGGTACCGGGGCCCCACGGCGCCGTTCGACGTGCGCTGCCCGG
This sequence comes from Streptomyces sp. NPDC006711, assembly GCF_042869775.1. Classification (NCBI taxonomy): domain Bacteria; kingdom Bacillati; phylum Actinomycetota; class Actinomycetes; order Kitasatosporales; family Streptomycetaceae; genus Streptomyces; species Streptomyces sp. NPDC006711. The sequence continues at coordinate 76,108 of NZ_JBIAGO010000011.1, read as the reverse complement.
TGTCCGTATCCAGTCCGTGACGCAACCGCCCGATCGCCCAGAGCCCCCCACCGCAACGCCGTGGGCCCTTCGTGCGTCCCTGAAGGCATGGAGAACCACCCGTCCCCCCAGCCCTCCGAAGGCTGCCTCGCCGTCGCCGTGCGCATACCCGTGCGGATTGTCGTCTTTGTGCTCGTCGTGCCCGTGCGGGTGGTGTGGGACCTGCTCGCGGTCGGGGTCAAGGCGCTGGGGCGGCGGGTGTTCGCGCCGGTGTGGCGGGGGCTGGTGGTGATCCCGTTCGGGTGGTTGTACCGGGCGGTGTTGACGCCCGTCGGGCACGCGGTGTGCTGGGTCGGCCGGGGGATCGGGGCCGGGATCGGCGCGCTCGCGCGAGGCGTGGGCTGGGTGCTCGCCACGCTGGTCGCGCTCCCGCTCGTATGGCTGTACCGGACGGTCCTGACCCCGCTGGGGCGGGGCACCGCCTGGGCGCTCAAGGGGATCGGGCTCGGGCTCGCGTGGGGCATCAAGGGCATCGCCGCCGCCCTCATCTGGGTACTGCGGGCCGTGTTCGTGTGGCCCTGGGTCGCGCTTTGGCGCTGGGTGCTCGCGCCGCTGCTGCGCCACGGCCTGCTCGAACCGGGGGCCTGGCTGTACCGGCACGTGCTCACCCCGGTCGGACACGGCCTCGCCCGGCTCGCCTCGCTGGCCGCGGCCGGACTGGCCCTGACGGGGCGCGGACTCGCGGCGGTGGGCGCGCTGCTGCTCGTGGTGCCCGCGCTGTGGCTGTACCGCACGGTCCTGACGCCCCTGGGACGCGCGGTCCGCGTCGTCGTGCGGGAGACCGGCGCCGCCTTCGCACACGCCTGGCGCGCCGCCGGCTTCGTCTCCCGGGCGGCGGGACGCGCCCTGAAGTGGCTCGCCTGGAACCTCCTGGGACGACCCGTGCGCTGGGTGTACGTGACCCTGCTCACCCCGGTCGGGCACTGGGTGCGCGACGCGGTGCTGCGACCAGTCGCACGCGTCGCCCTGGCGGCGGGACGCGCCGCGAGCGAGACGGCCCGCAGCGCCGGGCGCGCCACGCGGGAAGCGCTGGCCTCGGCCCGCCGGACCGTACGCACCGCCCGGCAGGACGCCTGGCGAGCCCTGGTCGGCGGCCCGCCCCGGGAACCCGCCGCGCACCGGGCGCGTACTCTGGGTAGTACAACTACTGCCTCCGGCGCGGTGCCCGCCCCCGAGATCTCCCTCAGCGAAGCCGAGGGATGAGCCGGGCGGCGTACGGTCCGTGACCGGAGGGGCCCCACAGGACGGTGGGCGGCGCCCACCGCGCCCGCCCCGCACGAGGAGAAGAACCACTGGGCAAGCGACAGCCCGAAGGCCCGCCGCCCGCACCCGCGGTGCAGCGCATCCGCCTGCGCTACACCAAGCGCGGCCGCCTCCGGTTCACCAGTCACCGTGACTTCCAGCGCGCCTTCGAGCGGGCCCTGCGCCGCGCCGAGGTGCCCATGGCGTACTCGGCGGGCTTCACCCCGCACCCCAAGGTGTCGTACGCCAACGCCGCGCCCACCGGAGTCGGCTCCGAGGCCGAGTACCTGGAGATCGCCCTCACCGCGCACCGCGACCCCGAGGAACTGCGCGCGCTGCTCGACGAGTCGCTGCCCACCGGGCTCGACATCATCGACGCCGTCGAAGCCCGCACCTCGGGCCTCGCCGACCGTCTGACCGCCTCCATCTGGGAGCTGCGCCTGGACGGCGTCACCCTGGACGAGGCCGAGAAGGCCGTCGCCGCCTTCCTCGCCGCCGACAGCGTCGAGGTCCAGCGCAAGACCAAGAACGGCCTGCGCACCTTCGACACCCGGGGCGCGGTCGCCGAACTGCGGGCACTCGCCCCGGGGGCCGATAGGCCTCTCGGCGAGGCCTGTGCGATACTGCGGCTGGTAGTGCGGCACGTGACACCTGCCGTGCGACCTGACGACGTCCTGTCCGGTCTCCACGCCGTGGCCGACCTGGCGCCGCCCGTCGCCGCAGCGGTGACCAGGCTGGCGCAGGGGCTCTTCGACGAGGAGTCCGGCACGGTGACCGACCCCCTCGCGCCCGACCGCGAGGCAGCCCCGGCCGCTCCACAAACGGCCGCCGGGACCGTCTCTGCGACGGCGCCTGAAGGTCCCGCCGCGCAAGGGCGGCCGTCGTAGCGCAGCCCTGGCACTCGGGAGCCACCTGAGCCGGGCAGCGCACTGACCTAAAAGACTTTCGCCAGGCCGTGCGTACACCGCGCAGGGAACCGGCGAGCCAGACATATCAGCTCCCGTGCGGCGCCCGCGCCCCGGACGGCGACACCCGCGCACATCACGCGGTACGTGCCGCCGGACCGGAACAGGCGCGGCGCCCGGGAGCGTGACGGGAGCTACGCCCGCATGCTTGAGCAGAACGAATCCGGCACCCCCGGAAACACCAACGACCAGAGCAGCCCCAGCGACACGCTGCCGCCGCGCCGCAGGCGCCGCGCGGCGTCGCGGCCCGCCGGGCCCCCGGCCGGAGCGCAGGGCACCGAGCCCACCGCCCAGGCCCCGGCCCCCGCCCAGGCCGAGAACCAGCACACCGCGCCGGACGCGCCCGCCGCCGACGAGGCCGCCGCACCCGCGCCCCGCACCCGCCGCCGCGCCACGCGCACCGCGTCCGCCCCGGCCACCACCACGGCCCCGGGCGCCGAGACCGCGCAGACGCCGGCCACCACCGAGGCCCCCGCCACCGAGGCGCCCGCCGCCGACGACACCGCCGCCGCGCCCGCCCCGCGCACCCGCCGCCGCGCCACGCGCAAGGCCACCGCCCCCGCCGGCGCCCCGGCCCCCGCCGAGGAGATCGTCGAGGCCGAGCCCGCGCCCGCCGCCCCCGAGGCGACCGGCGACAGCGCCGAGACCCCCGCCCCGCGTGCCCGCCGCCGCGCCACCCGCAAGGCCACCGCGCCCGCCGGCGCGCCCCGCGCCGCCGAGGAGATCGTCGAGGCCGCCCAGGCCCCGGCCGCCACGCCCGTAGCCCCCGACGAGACTGCGGCCCCCGCCGCGCCCGCCGCCGAAGAGGCCACCGAGGCGCCCGCGCCGCGTACCCGCCGCCGCGCCACCCGCAAGGCGACCGCGCCGGAGACCACCGTCGCCGCCGAGGTCACCGCGCCCGAGCAGCCCGAGGCGCCCGCCGCCCCCGAGGAGACGGACGAGGACCAGGCGACCGCCGTCGCCGAGGCCCCGGCCGCAGCCCAAGCACCCGTCGAGGACGAGGCACCCCGGGGCCGGAGCCGCCGCCGCGCCGCGCGCCCCGCCTCCGCCCCGCAGTTCACCCCCGTCGAGCCGGAGCCGCAGGCCGCCGCCCCGCGCGCCGAGGAGCCCGCCCCCACCGGCCGCTCCCGCCGCCGCGCCACGCGCCCCGCCGTCGCCGTGTTCCAGGCGCCCGTGTTCACCGAGCCGATGTTCCAGACCCCGGAGACGGCCGCCGCTGCCGCCGCCGCGCGCGTCGACGAGCCCGCCGAGGACGAGGAGACGGTGGTCGAGGCCGCCGCCCCCGAGCCCGTCGCCGCCGAGCCCGCCGCCGAACCCCAGGGCCGCTCGCGCCGGCGCCGCCGCCGCGGCGAGAGCGCCGAACCCGTCCAGGACAAGCCCGCCGACGAGGTCGAGGAGCAGTCCCACGAGCCCGCCGAGGCCGAGGCCGACGCGGACTCCGACGACACCGACGACGACCGCCCCTCGCGCCGCCGTCGCCGAGGCGGCCGTCGCCGTCGCCGCGGTGAGAGCGCCGAGGCGGAGGACGCCGCGGACGAGCAGACGTACGAGCAGGCCGAACAGGGCGAAGCCGCCCACGGTGAGACCGAGTCCGAGTCCGACGAGCACGAGCACGAGGACGAGGACGACGACACCGACGGCACGCCCTCCGCCGCCGGCACCAGCAGCAGCCGTCGCCGGCGCCGCCGCCGTCGCCGCACGGGCGACGCGGGCCCCGAGGCCGAGACCGGCACCGACGACCCGGAGCGCACGGTCGTCAAGGTCCGCGAGCCGCGCCCGGTCCGCGAGCGCATGGACGCCCTCGCGTCCTCCTCGTCCGACGAGGTCCAGTCCATCAAGGGCTCGACGCGTCTGGAAGCCAAGAAGCAGCGCCGCCGCGAAGGCCGCGAGCAGGGCCGCCGCCGCGTCCCGATCATCACCGAGGCCGAGTTCCTGGCCCGCCGCGAAGCCGTCGAGCGCGTGATGGTCGTGCGCCAGAGCGGCGAGCGCACCCAGATCGGTGTCCTGGAAGACGACGTGCTCGTCGAGCACTACGTCAACAAGGAGCAGGCCACCTCCTACGTCGGCAACGTCTACCTGGGCAAGGTCCAGAACGTGCTGCCGTCCATGGAGGCCGCGTTCGTCGACATCGGCAAGGGCCGCAACGCCGTCCTGTACGCCGGTGAGGTCAACTTCGAATCGCTCGGCATGGGCAACGGCCCGCGCCGCATCGAAGCCGCACTCAAGTCCGGCCAGTCGGTGCTCGTCCAGGTCACCAAGGACCCCATCGGCCACAAGGGCGCCCGCCTGACCAGCCAGGTCTCGCTGCCCGGCCGCTACCTGGTGTACGTGCCCGAGGGCTCGATGACCGGCATCAGCCGCAAGCTCCCCGACACCGAGCGCGCGCGTCTGAAGACCATCCTCAAGAAGATCGTCCCCGAGGACGCGGGCGTCATCGTGCGCACCGCCGCCGAGGGCGCCAGCGAGGACGAGCTGCGCCGCGACGTCGAGCGCCTTCAGGCGCAGTGGGCCGAGATCCAGAAGAAGGCCAACCAGATCTCGACGTCCTCGCCGTCGCTGCTCTACGGCGAGCCGGACATGACCGTCCGGGTCGTCCGCGACATCTTCAACGAGGACTTCACCAAGGTCATCGTCAGCGGTGACGAGGCGTGGGAGACCATCCGCGGGTACGTCGCCCACGTCGCCCCGGACCTCACCGAGCGCCTGTCGCGCTGGACCAGCGAGGTCGACGTCTTCGCGGCGTACCGGATCGACGAGCAGCTGGCGAAGGCGCTCGACCGCAAGGTCTGGCTGCCCTCGGGCGGTTCGCTGGTGATCGACAAGACCGAGGCGATGATCGTCGTCGACGTCAACACCGGCAAGTTCACCGGCCAGGGCGGCAACCTCGAAGAGACCGTGACGAAGAACAACCTCGAAGCGGCCGAGGAGATCGTGCGCCAGCTGCGGCTGCGCGACCTCGGCGGCATCGTCGTCATCGACTTCATCGACATGGTCCTTGAGTCCAACCGCGACCTGGTCCTGCGCCGGCTGCTCGAGTGCCTGGGCCGCGACCGCACCAAGCACCAGGTGGCCGAGGTCACCTCGCTCGGCCTGGTGCAGATGACCCGCAAGCGGGTCGGCCAGGGCCTGCTCGAATCGTTCTCGGAGACCTGCGTCCACTGCAACGGGCGCGGCGTGATCGTGCACATGGAGCAGCCGGCCGCGGTCGGCGGCGGCGGCGCGGGCAAGCGTGCCAAGAAGCGCGGCCGCGGCGGCGCCGAGCACGACCAGCATGACCAGCACACCCACGAGCACGAGCACGAGACCGCCGAGGCCGAAGCCATCGAGGACGTCGAGGACGTCGAGGCCAGCGAGTCCGAGGCCGAGGTCGCCGCGGAGATCGCGGCGCCCGTCGCGCTCGCCGAGCCCGAGTTCGTGCCCGACGAGGAGCTGTACAGCAGCGTCGCAGAGGCGGAGTATGCGGCCCGTGGCGGCCGCTCGCGCCGCCGCGCCACCCGCAGGGCATCCGCGCCCGCCGGCGCGCCGCGCGCCGCCTCCGCCGAGACTCCGGCGGCCCCGGCCCCCGTGGCCGAGGAGGCCAAGCAGGGCAGGGAGCCCAAGGAGGCGGAGCCCGAGCGGGCCCCGGCCGCCGTGACGGTCGCCTCGTTCATCGAGGACGACGCGCCGCGCGGCCTCTCCCGGGGCCTCAAGGGCCAGGGAGGCGCCCCCAACCGCCGTCGCGCCACCCGCAAGGCGACCGCCCCCGCGGGCGCGCCGACGTCGGCCGCCGCCGAGCCGGTCGTGGTCGTCACGGAGCCCGAGCCGAAGGCGCAGGAGGCGAAGGCCGAGGCGCCCGTGGCCGAGCCCGCCGCGCCCGTGACCGAGTCCGTCGTCGAGGAGGCGCCCGTCGCCGCCCCGCCGCGGGCCCGCCGTCGCGCCACCCGCAAGGCCACGGCCCCCGCCGGTTCGCCGTCGGGCGCCGAGGACGCCGCGGTCGTCGTGGTGGTCGCCACCCCGGCAGCAGAGCCGGCCGCGCCCGCCGAGTCGGCCGTGTCCTCGGACCCGGCGCAGTCCCCGGAGAGCGCCGAGGAGGCCGCACCGGCCAAGAAGGCGGCCCGCAAGACGGCGAAGAAGGCCACCGCGAAGAAGGCCGCCACCAAGAAGACGGCGGCCACGAAGACGGCGGCGAAGAAGACGGCGGCAAAGAAGACGACCGCGAAGAAGGCCACGGCGAAGAAGACGGCGGCGGCCGAACAGCAGCCGCCGTCGGTGTCGGCGACGACGGAGGACTGACAGTTGGCGGACGACAGCTGACAACTTTCCATCGTCAGTTATCAGTTGTCGTCCGCCGTCACCCCTCCCACCGTCACCCCTCTCGCCATCCCGCACCCGCCCGTCGCCGGCTGCCCGCCGCCCCCCGCCACCCGACAGCTGACGGACAGCCGCCGCTCAGCCCATGTACATCGAGCGGTAGTTGGCTGATGCGAGGCCCAGGAGCCCGCCCCCGGATCGCCGGGGGCGGGCTCTGTCGTGACGAAGGAGAGTCCGCGCCCCGCATGAGTGTGATCAGCAAAGCCGTCATCCCCGCAGCCGGTCTCGGCACCCGTTTCCTGCCCGCCACCAAGGCCACTCCCAAGGAGATGCTGCCGGTGGTCGACAAACCGGCGATCCAGTACGTCGTCGAGGAGGCCGTCGCGGCGGGGCTGTGGGACGTCCTGATGGTCACCGGGCGCAACAAGCGGGCCCTTGAGGACCACTTCGACCGCAACCACGAGCTGGAGTCCGCGCTGGCCCGCAGGGGCGACGCCGACCGGCTCGCCAAGGTCCGCGAGCCCAGCGGCCTCGGCGCGATCCACTACGTACGCCAGGGCGATCCCAAGGGGCTCGGGCACGCGGTGCTGTGCGCCGCCCCGCACGTCGGGGACGAGCCCTTCGCGGTGCTGCTCGGCGACGACCTGATCGACGCCCGCGATCCGCTCCTCGCCCGCATGGTGGAGGTGCGCGAACGCGAGGGCGGCAGCGTGGTCGCGCTGATGGAGGTGGCGCCCGAGCAGATCCACCAGTACGGATGCGCCGCCGTCGAGGCGACCGGCGAGGCCGACGTCGTCCGCGTACGGAGCCTGGTGGAGAAGCCGGACCGGTCGGCGGCGCCCTCGAACCTGGCGGTGATCGGCCGCTACGTCCTTGACCCGGCCGTCTTCGAGGCGCTGCGCCGCACCGGGCCGGGCCGGGGCGGCGAGATCCAGCTCACCGACGCGCTCAACCGGCTCGACACCGTGCACGGCGTCGTCTTCACCGGCCGCCGCTACGACACCGGTGATCGGGCGGAGTATCTGCGGGCCATCGTCCGCCTGGCCGGCGAGCGCGCGGATCTGGGCCCGGACTTCCGCTCGTGGCTGCGTGGTTTCGTCGCCGAGGAGTGCGGGTAATGACGCTGGTTTGACCCGCCACGTCCGGCCCCGTAGCCTTGTCCCTCGGCGTGTTTGTCTACGCGCCCGCCCCTGAGCACCTCACCTCCCGGTCCGCCGGGGGAGGCCCCCTGCTTCTTCGCGGGACGGCTGGCTTCAAGGGTTCCGTATCGAGCGAGAGAGAGATCCGCGTGTACGCCATCGTGCGCAGCGGTGGTCGCCAGCACAAGGTTGCTGTCGGCGACATCGTTGAGGTTGACAAGATTTCCACTGCCAAGGTTGGCGACACGGTCGAGCTCTCGACCCTGCTCGTTGTCGACGGCGACGCTGTGACCAGCGACCCGTGGGTGCTGGCCGGCATCAAGGTCACCGCCGAGATCGTGGACCACCACAAGGGTGCCAAGATCGACATCCTTCGGTACAAGAACAAGACCGGTTACCGCCGTCGCCAGGGCCACCGCCAGCAGTACACGGCGATCAAGGTCACCGGCATCCCCACGGCTGCGAAGTAAGGGACTGAGGAGACATGGCACACAAGAAGGGCGCATCGTCCACTCGGAACGGTCGCGATTCCAACGCTCAGCGGCTCGGCGTCAAGCGCTTCGGCGGTCAGACCGTCAACGCCGGTGAGATCCTGGTCCGCCAGCGCGGCACCCACTTCCACCCGGGCGCGGGCGTCGGTCGCGGTGGCGACGACACCCTCTTCGCGCTCCAGGCCGGTGCGGTGGAGTTCGGCACCCACCGCGGCCGCAAGGTCGTGAACATCGTTCCGGCTGCCTGATCACTTAGGCATCTGTAGAGCGGTTTCAGCGGAGGCGGACCTCACTTCCCTTTCGGGAAGCGGGTCCGCCTTTCGCGTGTTACAGAATAGACATCCCCGTATCTTCCCCCGGTCTTTCGCCGGGGGCCCCAGGAGGCACATCCCATGACCACCTTCGTGGACCGCGTCGAGCTGCACGTCGCCGCGGGTAACGGAGGCCACGGCTGTGCCTCCGTCCACCGTGAGAAGTTCAAGCCGCTCGGCGGCCCGGACGGCGGCAACGGCGGCCGTGGCGGCGACGTCACCCTGGTCGTCGACCAGTCGGTGACCACGCTCCTCGAATACCACCACTCGCCGCACCGCAAGGCCACCAACGGCCAGCCCGGCGCCGGCGACAACCGCTCGGGCAAGGACGGCCAGGACCTGATCCTGCCCGTGCCCGACGGCACCGTCGTCCTGGACAAGCAGGGCAATGTGCTCGCCGACCTCGTCGGTGAGGGCACCACCTACATCGCGGGCCAGGGCGGCCGCGGCGGCCTCGGCAACGCGGCGCTCGCCTCCGCCCGCCGCAAGGCCCCCGGTTTCGCGCTGCTCGGCGTGCCCGGCGAGTCGGCCGACATCGTCCTGGAGCTCAAGACCGTCGCCGACGTGGCCCTCGTGGGCTACCCGAGCGCCGGCAAGTCCTCGCTGATCTCGGTGCTCTCCGCGGCCAAGCCGAAGATCGCGGACTACCCGTTCACGACGCTCGTCCCCAACCTGGGCGTGGTGACGGCCGGCTCGACCGTCTACACCATCGCCGACGTCCCCGGTCTGATCCCCGGAGCCAGCCAGGGCAAGGGCCTCGGCCTGGAATTCCTGCGGCACGTCGAGCGCTGCTCGGTCCTCGTGCACGTCCTGGACACCGCGACGCTCGAATCCGACCGCGACCCGGTCTCCGACCTCGACATCATCGAGGAGGAGCTGCGCCAGTACGGCGGGCTCGACGACCGGCCCCGCATCGTGGTCCTCAACAAGATCGACATCCCGGACGGCCAGGACCTCGCCGACATGATCCGGCCGGAACTGCAAGAGCGCGGCTACCAGGTCTTCGAGGTGTCGGCCGTGGCCCGCACGGGCCTGAAGGAGCTGTCCTTCGCGCTCGCCGCGATCGTCGCCGAGGCGCGCGCCGCCAAGCCGAAGGAGGAGGCGACGCGCATCGTCATCCGCCCCAAGGCCGTCGACGACGCGGGCTTCACCGTCACCTACGACGAGGCGAACGAGGTCTACCGGGTGCGCGGCGAGAAGCCCGAGCGCTGGATCCGCCAGACCGACTTCAACAACGACGAGGCCGTCGGCTACCTCGCTGACCGGCTCAACCGCCTCGGCGTCGAGGAGGCGCTGATGAAGGCAGGCGCCCGTTCGGGTGACGGCGTGGCCATCGGCCCCGAGGAGAACGCGGTCGTCTTCGACTGGGAGCCCACCATGATGGCGGGCGCCGAAATGCTCGGCCGCCGAGGCGAGGACCACCGCCTCGAAGCCCCCCGGCCTGCCGCGCAGCGCCGCCGGGACCGCGACGCCGAGCGGGACGAAGCCGACCAGGAATTCAAGGAATTCGGACCGTTCTAATCGGTCAGGGTGGCCCTTGGTCGAGACCAGGGGCCACAGCTGGCTCCCGTAGGATTCCCGCGTGACCCAGAGCCCCCCCACTTCGGACGGCCCTCGCGGCGTCAGTGTCGTCGTCATCGCCTACAACGACGCCGAGCTGGTCGCCGAGGCCGTCCGCTCGGCCCTCGCCCAGGGTCCGGACGTCTTTGAGGTCGTGGCCGTGGACGACTGCTCCCACGACGCCACCCCCGCCGTCCTGGAGCATCTGGCCGCCGTCGAACCCCGGGTCAAGGTGGTGCGCCGCACCGAGAACAGCGGCGGCTGCGGAACGCCCCGCAACGACGGGATCGCCGCCGCCACCGGCAGGTACGTGATGTTCCTCGACAGCGACGACGTGCTGCCGCCCGGCGCCGTGCCGGCCCTGGTGGGCGCGGCCGAGGAGAGCGGCGCCGAGGTCGCCGTGGGCCGGGTCGTGCGCCGCGAGCTGCCCGAGCGCCAAGACGTGCGCTGGCAGCCCGGGCTGTACCGGGAAGCGGCGGTGCACGAGTCGCCCGAGGCGGCCCCCGAACTCCTGCACGACACCCTGTGCGTCAACAAGCTCTACCGCCGCGACTTCCTGACGGGCCATCAACTGACGTTCCCCGACGGCAAGTTCGTGTACGAGGACTTCGTCTTCACGGCCCGCGTGTACGCCGCCGCCCCCCGCGTCGCGATCGTGCCCCGGCTCGTGTACGTCTGGCATGTGCGCCGCGCCGCCAGCCACGTCTCCATCTCGCTCGCGCGCCAGGACATCGGCAATTGGCAGGCGAGGATCGCCGCCCACGTGCGCGCCGTCGAGACCTTCCGGGGCGCCGACCGCAAGGCGCTCGCCGCCGCCTGCCGCACCAAGTTCATCGACTACGACCTCTGTCTGTACCTGCGCGAACTGCGGGTGCGCGACGTCGGCTACCGGGCGGACTGGTGGCGTCTTACCCGCGCCTATCTCACCGGCTTCGACCCCGCCGAGTTCGCCGCCGCGACGGCGCCGGCCCGCTGGAGCGCCCAGGTGGTGCTCGCCTGCGAAAGCCCCCGCGATCTCGACCGGCTCGCGCAGCTCGCCGCCGACCCGGCCCGCCTCATCCCGCCGTACGCCACCGCCGATGGCGGCCCGGTGTGGGCCAAGGACCTCGCGCGGGTGCCCCTCGACGGGCTGGCGGCGCTGCCCGCCGAGCGGCTGCCGGTCACCGTGGACGCGACGTTCCAGGCAGGCCGGCGCAGCCTGCTCAAGCTGCGGGTGCACGAACTGTACGGACGGCTCACCGCGAGCGGCGCCCCCGCGCGCGCCGACGTCGAGTTCGTGCCGCGCGACGGCGACCGCGGCGTCCTGACCATCACCGCGCCGCTGCGCGCGGCCGAGGGCGGCTGGGCCGGGCAGGTCCTGGTGCCGCTGACCCGGCTGGCCGCGGCGGGCGGGCGCGGCACCCAGATCTGGGATCTGCGGGTCTGTCTGAGCGGCGCCGCGCCGGTCGGACCGTGCACCTCGCTGCGGGCCCGGCCCTCGGGTCTGCGGCGCACGGTGGTTCCCGCCAGAGGGTACGGTGTTCTGCTGGTGCAGCCGTACCGCACATCGAGCGGATCGCTCTCGGTGCGGCTCGCGCCCGGATTGCAGGGGGCTCTCGGAGTGGTCGGCGGGAAGCTGCGCAGACTCGCCCGGGCGGCCCGTTCAAGGCGACGATGAGGACGTGGACGCGCACATGACTTTTCTGATCACTGGCGGCGCCGGATACATCGGGTCCCACGTAGTGCGGGCCATGACGTCGGCGGGGGAGCGGGTCGTCGTCCTGGACGACCTCTCCACCGGCGACGCGGCCCGGCTGCCGCAGGACGTGCCTTTGGTGGTCGGCTCCGTCCTCGACCGTGAACTCGTCGACCGCGCCCTGGCCGAGCACGCCATCACCGGCGTGGTGCACCTCGCGGGCAAGAAGCAGGTCGGCGAGTCGGTCGAGATCCCGCTGCACTACTACCGCGAGAACGTCTTCGGTCTGACCGTGCTCCTCGAAGCGGTGGCCGCGGCGGGCGTGCGCACCTTCCTGTTCTCGTCGTCCGCGTCCGTGTACGGCATGCCCGACGTCGACCTCGTCACCGAGGACACCCCGTGCCTGCCGATGAGCCCCTATGGCGAGACCAAGCTCGCCGGTGAGTGGCTGGTGCGCGCGGCCGGGAAGGCGCACAACATCTCCACGGGCTGCCTGCGCTACTTCAACGTGGCGGGCGCCGCCGCCCCCGAACTCGCCGACACCGGCATCTTCAACCTCGTACCGATGGTGTTCGAGAAGCTGGAGGACGGGCAGCCGCCGCGCATCTTCGGCGACGACTACGCCACCCCCGACGGCACGTGCGTGCGCGACTACATCCACGTCGAGGACCTGGCCGACGCCCACCTCGCCGCCGCCCGCAAGCTCGCCGAGGCCCCCGGCGGCGCCGTGGACCTGACGGTCAACATCGGCCGTGGCGAAGGCGTTTCGGTACGCGAGATGGTCGACCTGATCAACGAGATCACCGGGCGCGGCATCGCCCCCGAGGTCCACCCGCGCCGCGCGGGCGACCCGGCGCGTGTGGTGGCCTCCGCCGACCGCATCGCCGCCGAGCTCGGCTGGAAGGCCCGCCACGACGTGCGCGCGATGATCTCCTCGGCGTGGGCGGGCTGGCGCCACCACCGCGACGGCTGATCCACGCGGCCCCGCGCACACCAAGGCGCCGGGCACACGAAGGCCCCGCGCACACAAAAGCCGCGCACACGAAGGCCTCGCCCGTCGGGCGGGGCCTTCGCGCTGTGCTCAGTGTCCGCGCAGTACCGAGGCCGCCCTGCGGCGCACCTGGCGCACCAGCGGGACCGGAACGCTCAGCCGCACCGGCGCGCCCGAGGCGTCGCTCACCACGAGGTCCCGCCGGAACCCGCCGGCGATCAGGCGCAGCCGCAGCTCCCAGGTGCCCGGATCGACGCCGTCGGCGCGGGCCACCGCCGAGACGCGGCCGTCGGCGCCGACCTCGGTGGAGGTGGGCGCGGTCAGGGTGCGCCGGCCGGAGACGAGCAGCAGCCGGGCCTTGCCGAGGCCGGGCCGCCAGCCCGGCACGGTGACGCGGGCGGTGGCCTCGACGCGGCCGAGGCGGGTGCGGGTGACGGCGCCCCGTGCCGTGGTCGGCAGCAGCACGCGGGTGTCGCCGATGTCGAGGTTGAGGTGCTGGTGGGCCGCCGAGTGGAAGACGGCGGCCGCGACGGGCCCCGCCCGGCCGCGATCGACCAGGCGGGGCCCGGGCGGGGCGTCGTACCGGCTGCCCTCGGGGCGCGCGAGCCACGCCTCCCTGCGCAGCTCGCCCGCGCTCGCCACGATCCGCATGCTCCATGTCCCCTCGGGCAGCGGCTCGCCGTCGGCGGCCCGGCCGATGTCGATGGAGAGCGTGTACGTGCCGTCCTCGGAGACGTCGGCGGGCACCCAGTAGGTGTAGCCCTGGCGGCGCAGCAGCACGCCGACGCGCAGGCCCTCGTCGTCGATCTCGCTGAGCCGGGCCGTGCCGCTCAGCCGCAGCACCGGCCCCTGCCACGTATAGGAGTCGACGCGCTGGACGAGCCGGACGCGGGAGGTCAGGTCGTAGCAGGAGTCGGGGATCGCCGCTCGCTCGTCGCGGAAGTAGGGGTAGGCGGCGTAGGCGCGGTCGCCCTCCAGATGGGCGGGGGGCGGGGTGGCTCCGGTGTCGGCGCGGATGATCTCGGCGAGCTCGTCCAGGAGGCCGGCCCGCAGACAGTGCGCGCGCAGTCTGAGCCGGGGCGGCAACGCCCGCGTGATCCGGTCGGTGCTCCACTCGTCGAGCAGGACGCGGGCGGCGGCCGCGATGGCCTCGCGGTCCTCGGCGTCGCGGGCCAGATAGGGCTCGGCGAACATGCTGAGGACTTCACCGTGGAAGTGACGCTCCATCAGTTTGTCCCGTTCGGGGCCGGCCGGCACCAGATCGGCCACCGTGCGCAGGATGCCGCCCACGAAGGCGAGTTGATCGGCCCAGTCGACGTCCTGACGGCTGGCGTTGGTCCCGTCGCCGCGGCCTTCGAGGAAGTAGCAGTCGTGGTCGGCGACCACGGAGATCTTCTTGGCGCGCAGCACCGCGGGGACGGCGAAGGCCACGTCCTCGTTGAGCAGGCGGTGCTCGGCGAACCTGAGCCCGTGTTCCTCGATCAGCGAGCGGCGCCACAGTTTGTAGGGGGCCAGCGTCCAGTAGACGGGGGAGTCGTAGAGGCTGACCTCGGGGCTGGTGGTGCGCAGGTCCACCGGGGCGTTGCGGCCCACGCCCACGATCCGGCCGTACACGACGTCGGACTTCTCCCGGTCGGCCATCGCCACCATCCGCCGCAGCGCGTCCGGGCCGAGGTGGTCGTCGGAGTCGAGGAAGAACAGGTAGGTGCCGCGCGCGAGACCGATGCCCACGTTGCGGGGCTTGCCCGCGCCGCCGGAGGCCGCCTGGTGGATCACCCGGGCGTTGTCCCGGTCGCGGGCCCAGTCGTCGAGCCAGGCGCCGCTGCCGTCGCCGGAGCCGTCGTCGACCACGATCACTTCGAGCCTGCGCCGGCCGATGGTCTGCGCGTCCACCGATCCCAGGCAACGCTCCAGATAGCGCAGGGTGTTGTGCACGGGGACGATCACGGTGACGACGGGGTCCATGGACACAGAACACATCCTCGGCCGGGAGCACGGATGGCAGGCATGGTCGGGGCACGCCAGGACACCGGCTCACCAAGCAAGGGACGCTGGCACATTTCCTCCTTTTCATTGGACGACGCCCGAGGGACCTGTGTCAAAGGGTGTGGACAACCCGCCCCGCGGACGGTTCGCAGGTGAGGACGGCGAAAGGCCCCGGCACACACGGTGTGCCGGGGCCGGAGGCGATCGCGGCCGGTCAGCGGCCGATCAGCAGTCGGTCGGCGGCCGATCGGCGGTCGATCGGCTCACCGCGCGCGCCGGCGCGCGCGGCCGTCGGCTCAGCGCTCCAGGAACGCGAAGCGCGCGGCCGTCGGCTCAGCGCTCCAGGAACGCGAAGCGCGCGGCCGCCGGCTCAGCGCTCCAGGAACGCGAACAGGTCCTCCCAGCGCCGGACGATCTCCTCGGTCCGGTAGCGCTGGATGTTGGCCCGGGCCGCCTCGCCGAGGCGGTCGCGCAGCTCCTGGTCGCCGAGCAGGCTGTCGAGGCGGCGCGCGAAGGCCAGCGTGTTGCCGGGCGGCGCCAGCAGGCCGTCCTCGCCGTCCCGGATGATCTCCCGGATGCCGGGCGCCACGTCGAAGGCCACACAGGGCACGCCGGTCGCCATGGCCTCAAGGAGTGACAGCGGGAAGCCCTCGCCGCGCGAGGCGAGCGTGAAGACCGAACCCTCGCGCAGCGCGCCCGCCGGATCGTCGGTGCGGCCCATCCACTCCACCGAGCCGTCCAGGCCGAGCTCGGCGCACTGGCGGCGCAGCGCGGCCTCGTCCGATCCCGTGCCGTACACGCGCAGCGTCCAGCCCGGGTGCAGCGGCGCCACCTCCGACCAGGCGTCGAGCAGCAGATCGGTGCCCTTCTCCTCGTGCAGGCGGCCGATGCTCACCACGTGCTTGCCGGTGCGCGGCGACGGCGTCTGGGGGAAGAACGGCAGCGGGTTGGGCATGAAGTCGACGTTGTCGAGCCTCTGTTGGGCCCACAGGTCGGCGTCCTCGCGGGTCAGCGCGAGCAGCCGGTCGACGCCGCTGTTGCCGTAGAACCGCTTGACCCGTCCGAAGCGGGAGGATCTGCGGCAGGTCTCGAACGACTCGTGCGTCATGCCGATGACGGTGAGCGCCGAGGTGTCGGCGAGCGCCACCCACTCCATCGCCCACACCTGCGTGACGATGACGACCGCGCCGGGCCTGGCCCGGTCGAACATCCGGGTGAGCTTGTCCGCCTGCTCCCGCATGCCCTCGGCGCGGGCGGCGCGCCGGCGGCGGTCGGCCACGTTCAGCTTGCCCTTGATGCCGCGCGCGCCGGGCACCGACGGCGGGTGGACGTCGTAGAGCGTCGTCGTCCCGTACGGCAGGTCCTCGTCCAGCTCGAAGGGGTGCGAGGGCGGGGTGATGCCGACGACGTGCACCAGGTGGCCCCGGGCCGCGAAGAGGCGGGCCATCTGGTGCGTCCAGGTCCCGACGCCGCCGAGCTCGTTGACGGCGTTGCAGACGAGGAAGATGTCACGGCCGCCGTCCTTGGCGGGCTGCTCGGTCACTTGCCGCTCCCGGAGGTGAAGAACTTCGCGACGATGCGCTCGGCCGCGGTGCCCTGGTCGTACTCGGCGAACTCGGCGGTGAAGCGCTCGCGCGCCGCCGCGAACTCGGTGTCGGCCGCCTTCAGGTCCTCGACGGCCGCGAACAGTTCGGCCTCGCTCGTCACGACCGGGCCCGGCGCCTTCTCGCGCAGGTCGAAGTAGGTGCCCCGGCTCTCGTCCGCGTACTCGTCGTAGTCGTACGCGTAGAAGACCATCGGGCGGTCCAGGAGCGTGTAGTCGAACATCAGCGAGGAGTAGTCGGTGATCAGGGCGTCGGCGAGGACGAGCAGTGGCGAGATGTCGTAGCCGCTGGACACGTCGATGACCCGGCCGCGCACCGAGGGCGGCAGCACGACCTGGTTGAGGTAGTGCGAGCGGATGAGCAGCGTGTACTCCTCACCGAAGCGCCTGGCGAACTCCTCGACGTCAAAGGGCAGTTCGAAGGCGCGGACCGCGCCCTGGGGGGTGGCCCGGAACGTCGGCGCGTACAGCAGGACCTTCTTGGCCGGGTCGATCCCCAGTTCCCCGGCGAGCGGGCCGCGCTCGCGGGCGCCCAGGGCGGCTTCCGCCTCGCGGGCCTTGACCAGTTCGTCGTTGCGCGGGTATCCGGTGCGCAGCAGCCGGTCCTCGCGCAGTCCGAAGCTCCGGGCCAAGGTGCGCACATCGTGCTCGGAGCGGACCAGGAAGTGGTCGAAGCGGTCCAGGGCGCGCTGGCGGCGCTCGCGCTCGGGGCGGCCCAGGAGCTTCATCTGCGGCAGGTCGAAGCCCATCCGCTTGAGCGCGCTGCCGTGCCAGGTCTGGATGTAGGTGGTACCGGGGCGTTTGGTGAGGGAGGCGGGGAAGCCCTGGTTGTCGATCCAGAACTCCGCCTGCGCCAGCGCCCTGAGATAGGCGTAGCTCCAGCGCCGTACCAGCGTGGCGTCCTTGGGGAACCCGGTCGGCTTGGCGCCCTCATAGGACCACACGGCCTCGAAGTCCACGCCCTGGCGGCGCAGTTCGTCGTAGATGGCCTTGGGGCTGTCGCTGAACTGCTTGCCCAGGTGGCTCTCGAAGACCACCAGGCCCTTGCGGAGGGGCAGTTTGCTCAGCACCTCCTCGTACACCCGGACCTTGGTGGCGCCCGAGCTGAGGTCCTTCTTGGCCCGGCGGGCCTTGCGCAGGCTCTTCTTGGCGACGCCCGCCGCCCGGCTGCGCAGCGCCTCCTCGATCAGACCCTGGGCGCGCACGGCCGCCGCGCCCCGGGCGGTCAGGACGTAGGACAGGTTGCCCTTCTTGGAGACGGAGGGCTCGATGCGGTCGGAGACCAGGCGGGTCAGCCGGGGGCGCACGCGCAGCGGATGCCCGGAGTTCACGTCGATGCTGCCGGCCGAGACCCGGGTGGAGACCGTGTCGCCGTCGATGTCCAGGTTGAGCCAGACGTCCCAGACCACGTCGATGATGCCCAGCGGGCGCAGCTTGCGGGCGATGTCCGCCTGCGCCGTCCAGTCCAGCGTCCGCCCCGCGTGGGTCAGCGAGGTGAGCGGGAAGTGGAAGGACTGCAAGCTGGTGCGCCGGGCCCGGAACTCCAGGGAGCCGTGCAGTTCGGCGCCGGGCTTGACGCGGCCCAGCGGGTTGACCACCGAACCGGCCAGGCGCACCTTGCCGTGCCCGTCGTCGGCGTAGGAGGTGAGGCGGTTGCCCAGGGAGAGCTTGGTCAGCGGGCGGGTGTGGTAGCCGGCGTCGGTGACGTCCAGGATGCGGGCGCCGTCCGGGTCGTCCAGGTGCTCGGCGCACCAGTAGATCCGGCCGTCCTTCTCCACCAGCGGCGTGGTGACCTTGCCGGGGGTGATCAGGGCCTCGGCGGCCGGCATCAGGTTCTGCCAGTCCTCGCGGCCCAGGAGGTAGGCGCAGATGGCCTGGATGGGTGTCACCTCGGCGTAGGCGTCCGGCGAGATGGTCGCCAGATAGCTGTTGGCGAGCTCGGCGAACTCGTGCCGGTAGGCGTTGTCGAGCAGCGGCAGATCGCGCAGATGGAGGACGAGGTCGTGCTTGAGGAACTTGACGTCCTTGCGGAACTTCAGGTCGTCGTAGCCCTTGGCGTCGAGCAGGTCGTCCACGCGCCGGTGGATCTCCATGCGGTGCACGAAGTTGGCGATCTCGTGGCGCCGGTTGCTGATCGACTTCGCCGCGGCGCTCTCCGTGACGTTCCAGTAGTAGACGTGGTTGGGGATCAGGGTGATCCGGGCGGCGGCGACATAGGCCTGCGCGGAGAACAGCAGGTCCTCGTAGTGGATGCCGACGGGGAAGGTCAGCTCCTGTTCGAGCAGGTAGGCGCGCCGGTAGCACTTGTTCGTCGACAGGGTGTCGAAGACCAGCAGGTCCGGCATCTCGGTGATCGACTCGAGCGTGCGGGTCGCGGAGTAGATCCACGGATACCACTCGGTGGTCTTGCCGTGCCGGCTGTCGAGGTGGACGCGGACGCACATGCCCGAGACGAGGTCGGCGCCGGTGCGCCCGGCGGCGGCCACCATGTTGCGGCAGGCGTTGCGCTCCAGCACGTCGTCGCTGTCGAGGAACATCACGTACGTGCCGAGGGCCTCGGAAATACCGTGGTTGCGCGGCGCTCCGCAGCCGCCGCTGTTGCGCGGCAGCTGGAATGCCCGGACCCGTCCCGGGTTGGCGGCCTGGAGCTCCTGCGCGACCTCGAAGGAGCGGTCCTTGCTGCAATCGTCGACGATCAGGACCTCGACGCTCCTGTGCGTCTGATCCAACACGGACTGGACGGCCGTCGGCAGTCGATCTTCATCGTTGTAGACGATGACGATCACGGAGACGTCAGGCACTGGCACCTCAATCCATTTGCGCTCATGGCATGCGGGCCAACGCTACCTGGTGTCCGGGGGCCCTCAGGCAGGCGCCCACACGGGTGGCCGGTCCTTGCCGGTGTGGGTCGGTGTGATCGCATTCGCACATCCGCACGGGTCCGTTACGCAACCGTGAGGAAGCCCCGGGCAACCGGAAGCCCGCCGTCCCCCTCTAGCGAAGGGGCGATGCCAGGGCACGCGCCCCCCGGAAACGTCATACTGCTCCGCGAGCCCACCGCTGTCACGGACCGGCACCGCGTGGGCGAAGAGACATACGGCGAGTGAACGAGAAGGCACGGTGCTGAAAACCTCCCCCGCGGGACCGGCGACCACCGAGAAGGCCGACCGTCCCCGCAGGAAGCCGCCCGGGGCCCAGACGGCCGCCGCGACGCTGTCGGCCGCGATCTCCATGGGGGCCTACTGCCTGGCGATGGCCGTCCACGGCACCTACCCCTTCGGTTCCCGTTCACGAGCCGTCAACGACCTGGGCAACCAGTTCGTGCCCTTCCACGCGCACCTGTGGGACCTTTTGCGCGGGAACACGTCCGGAGACCTGCTTTTCAACTGGAGCAGCGGATTCGGTGTCCCCTTTCTGGGGGACTTCTTCACCTATCTGATGAACCCCTTCTCCTGGCTCGTCGCGCTCTTCCCGCGCGACCAGGTGGAGCTGCCGGTCTTCCTGGTCACCCTGTTCAGCGTCGGCCTCGGCGCGTTCCTCATGACCGTCCTGCTCGGGCGGCTGCGCCCGGGCTCGCCCTGGCTGCGCGCACTGCTCGCGACCGGCTACGCGGTCAGCGCCTGGATGATCTCCGACGGCTTCTCCGACCCCATGTGGATGTGGGGCCTGGCCGCCTTCCCGCTGCTCGGCATCGCGTCCGACTGGTGCCTGCGCGGGCGCCACTGGATCCTCGGCGCCCTGCTCGTCTTCGCCTCCTGGGCCGGCAACTTCTACATCGCGGCGATGGCCACCATCGGCATGGGCCTGGTCTTCGCCGTACGCCTCCTGCTGGCCGACACCCCCCGCAGGCAGCGCCTGAACGCCCTGGTGCGGGCCGCCACGATGACCGCGACCGGCATCCTGCTCGCCGCCCCCGTCCTGACCGTCGGCCTCAAGGCCAGCAAGCTCTCGCAGCCCGCCCCCGACGCCACCTACCAGGGCCCGCCCGACGTCACCGACTACCTCGCGCACCTGCTGCCCGGCGGCCTGCTCGCCCCCGCCCCGCAGATCTCCGTCGGCATCCTGCCGCTGCTCCTGGTGTTCACCCTCCCCTTCGTGCGGCGAGTGCCCGGCAAGGAACGGATCGCCTGGTGCGTCCTGCTCGTGCTGGTGGCGCTCTCCTTCATCTGGACGCCGACGATCCTGCTCTGGCACGGCCTCGCCATGCCCAACGGCAGCCCCTACCGCGCCTCCATCGCCCTCACCGCGATGCTCGTGATCGTCGCCTGGATGGCGCTCGCCCGCCGCCCGCAACCCCGGGAACTGCTGTACGGCGCGGGGGTGACCGCCGTGGTGGTGGCGCTCGGGGCGCGCAGCGTCTACCTGGTGCGCGCCTCCTGGATCCTCACCGTCGGCGGCGGAGCGCTCGTCCTCGTGCTGCTCCTGCTGCTGTACCGCCACCGGGGCGAGCGGCGACTTCGCGTCGCCCTGACCGCCGCGCTGACCTGCACCGTGTTCCTGTCCACCGCGTACACCGTCTTCTCGGTCACCGTGATCCGCGACAAGAGCGCCTGGTGGAGCCCGAAGCGGACCCTGGACGCCCACTCCCGCGCCGCCTACGACGCCGTACGGGCCCACGACGACTGGCCGGCCCACCGCAGCGACCCGGGCCCGCACGAGTTCGCCAACAACGACCCGCTGCTGCTCGGCGGCGAGGGCGGCTCGTACTACAGCAGCTATGTGCCGGCCACGACCGCCGAGGCGCTGCACGGCCTCGGCGCAGGCTGGTACATCCAGGGCCGCCACACCCTGAGCGTCACCGACCCCGTCGGCCGCGCGATCATGGGCGTCGGCAGCTATCTGGACTGGGCCAAGAACGCCGACGGGTTCACCCGCAAGACGGTGGCGGCGCCGCCCGTGGTCACCTGGCGACCGGGCGGCGCCACCGACGCCGGCGCCCACGACACCTCGGTCTTCGCCCGCCAGGAACGCGTGCTCGGCGCCGACGTCTACGACGTACCCGCCCTCACGCCCACCGCCGGCCCGGCGCCCAGCACCGGCCCCGGCGGCGCCTTGCGCCTGCCCGGCAACGCCACGGGCTCCCCGTGGACGACGTTCAGCGCCACGTGCGCCCCGGGCACCGAGGCCTTCTGGTACGCGCCCTGGTACGCGGGCGGCGTCCAGGCGCTCGGCAGGACCCAGGAGCAGCACGGCCGCGCCACCATGACGAGCAACACCCTGCTGTCGCTGGGGACCGTACCGGCGGACGGCAAGTTCACCGTCGCGTTGGGTACCCACAAGATCCAGGACATCCCGAAGTTCCCGGTCGGGTGCCTGGACCATGACAAGCTCAAGGCCGCCGTCCAGAAGCTCACGACGACGGCCCCCCTCGAGGTCACGGCCGGCGGCCACTCGATCGCCGCCACCTTCCGCGAGGGCACCACCGGAACCGCCGTCATCTCCACGCCCGCCGTCACCGGCTGGCAGTGCTCGGTGGACGGCGGCGCCGCGCGGGCCCCCGGTACCCTGGGCGGGCTGATGGCCGTGAGTCTCGGCGACGGCGGATCCCGCCTCTCGTGCTCGTACCGGACCCCCGGGCTGACGTCCGGGCTCCTGGCGAGCGGCCTGGCGCTGGCGGCCCTGCTCGCGGTGGGGGCCGCAGGCATGATCCGTACCCGGTCGTCCCGTTGCTCGCCCACCTCTTCCCTCCACGGAAAGCACTGATGATGAAGCTGTCGGTCGTCGTCCCCTGTTACAACGAAGACGCGGTCATCGACCAGTTCGACGCCAAGACCCGCAGCGTCCTTGACACCCTGCGCGTCGAGTACGAGATCTGCTACGTGGACGACGGCAGCCGCGACAAGACGCTCATCCACCTGCGCGACCTGGCCGAAAAGCACCCCGACGCCACCCGCTACGTCTCCTTCAGCCGCAACTTCGGCAAGGAGGCCGGCATGCTCGCCGGGCTGCGCGAGGCCACCGGCGACGCCGTGGTCATCATGGACGCCGACCTCCAGCACCCGCCGGAGCTCATCGAGCGGATGATCGACCTCTACCAGCTCGGCCACGACCAGATCATCGCCCGCCGCACCCGCGAGGGCGACAAGAAGGTCCGCTCCGCCCTGAGCAGCATCTACTACCGCGCGGTCAACAAGTGGGTCGACGTCGAACTCACCGACGGCGTGGGCGACTTCCGCATGCTGTCGCGGCCCGCCGTGGACGCGCTGCTCTCGCTCGGTGAGTACAACCGCTTCTCCAAGGGCCTGTTCTCCTGGATCGGCTTCGACACCGTCACCTT
Source organism: Streptomyces sp. NPDC006711 (assembly GCF_042869775.1). Classification (NCBI taxonomy): domain Bacteria; kingdom Bacillati; phylum Actinomycetota; class Actinomycetes; order Kitasatosporales; family Streptomycetaceae; genus Streptomyces; species Streptomyces sp. NPDC006711. The sequence continues at coordinate 53,539 of NZ_JBIAGO010000011.1, read as the reverse complement.
CGACTACCAGAACGCCCAGCGCGAGGCGGGCGAGACCAAGTGGAAGTTCGGCTCCCTGCTCAACTACGGCATGGACGGCCTGATCTCCTTCAACAACCGCCCGCTGCGCATCGCGATCTGGCTCGGCCTCCTGCTCGCCGGCGTCGGCGCCGCCTACGCCCTGTGGATCATCGTCGCCGCCATCGCCTACGGCGTCAGCACGCCGGGCTATGTCACCCTCGTCGCGATCATCGTGGGCCTCGGCGGGGTGCAGATGGTGATGCTCGGCCTGATCGGCGAGTACATCGGGCGCATCTACTACGAGACCAAGCGCCGCCCGCACTTCCTGGTGAAGGAGGCGCACGGCTTCCCGGGCAAGCCGCACGGCGTGCAGCCGAGGGTGCCGCTGCGTGAGCCGCTGAAGCAGCCGCTGGACGACGCCCGGACCCGCGGGGCCATCTGATGAGAACCCGGCTCGACCGTCTGATGGACACGCAACTCGGGCAGGTGATCCGGTTCGGCTTCGTCGGCGGGGTCAACACCTGCACCTTCTACGCCTTCTACTGGCCGCTGCTCCACCTGGCGCACCTGCCGTACTTCATCGCGTACACCATCGCCTTCCTGCTCAGCATGGTCGGCTCGTTCTTCCTGAACACCTACTTCACCTACCGCACCCGGCCGACCTGGAAGAAGTTCCTGCTCTTCCCGCTCACCAATGTCACCAACTTCGTGGTGCAGAGCGCCGGGCTCTTCGCCCTGGTGCACTGGGTCGGGATGAACAAGACGATCGCTCCGCTCGTCGCCGCCGTGGTCGCGATCCCGTTCACTTATGTGCTCTCCCGTCGGATTCTGGTGCCCCGCCATCCGGGCCCCGGCGAACCCGAGGCGGCGGCGCGCAAGATCCCGGTGAAATAGCCGGCACCCTGCCCACGCGAAAGGGGGCGGACACCCTGACGGGCGTCCGCCCCCTTTCCGTATGTCCGCGTTCGGCTGCCCGCTGCCCGCTGCCCGCGTCCCGCTAGACGCGGCTGCCCTGGCTCTGGTGGGCCGCCACCGCCCAGTTCCCGAACCGGGCGCCCGGCTTGGTCTGGCGGGAGGCGTACAGCAGGCCGTCCGTGCCGAGGACCACGATCACGCCCCGGCCCCCCGCGTCCTGGGCGATGCCCGGTATCCCCACGAACTGAAGCCCCGGCGTCTCCCAGCCGTCCGGCCCCGCCGACGCGCGCGAGGAGGCGACCACCCGGCCCTGGTCGTCGCGGGCCGCGAGGATCAGGGGCGAGCCTTTGCCACTGAGCCGGGCCACCGCGACCCGGCCGTAACCGCCCACCGGAGCGCGCCGCTCCGTCTTCCACTGCTCGCCTGAACCGTCGGGCGAGGCGAGAGCCACCTGCGCGGTGCCCGCCTGGCGGTAGACCGCGCACACGCCGCCCTTGCCGTCCGCCACCAGACTCACCGCGCTGCCCGACGGCGTCATCCCCGTCGGCGGCGTCAGCTCCGGCAGCTCGCCCGGCGCGGGCGACACCCAGTGCAGCACCGTCTTGGCGATCGGAGCGGCCACATGGAGCCGGCCCGAGGGATCGACCAGGGCGTCGATCCCCTCCACCACCAAGGGGTGCGGCGGCTGCTTGCCCGCCGGGTGGTCGAGCAGCCGCCAGGGCCCCCAGCCCCGGCCGCCGCGCCCGCTGCGCAGGGCGATGTCGCCCGCCCAGTCGCGCACCAGGACATGCACCGTGCCGTCCGGGGCGAGGGCGGTCGCCGGATAGCCCGTCTCCAGGGTCTTGTCCAAGGCGGTGTCCGGCGCCCCCAGGGAGGTCCAGGCGCCGAACGTGGGCACCCCGTCGGCGCCGATGCCGCTCTGCTGGACGCACACCAGTTCCTTGTGGTGCTTGTTCCCGTTGAACGGCAGCACCGTACGCGCCGCGAACAGCTGAAGCGTTCCGTCAGCGTGGCGCACGACCTCCACCTGCGGGTCGAGCGGACCGCCCGCGCTGCCCACCGCGTCGAACGGCCCCTGCCACGTGCCCTTTCCCGCCGCCTGCTCCACCCAGCAGCGCACCGCGCCGTTGAGCACCGCGAACGCCGCGAGCCGGCCGTCCTTGAGCGGCGCCACCCAGCGCGAGGTGCCCGGCGTGCGGGTGCGGGTGCCGCGCGCCCAGCCGGCCCCGCCGCCCTTGAGACCGTTGGGGCCCACCTTGAGGTCGCCGCAGCCCGAGGGGTCGCCGCAGTCCCGGTGGTCCGCCCAGCCGTAGGCGTTGAGGAGCTGGGAGTTGCGCCGGGTGGCCGCAGCGTCCAGGGACGGCGGCGTGTAATTCGTCGGGTAGCCGATGTAGTTGGACACCGAGGCCGCGCGGCGCTTGCCCGCGCCCCAGTACCGCTCCATCGCGGCCTGCATGAACCGGGCCGAGGACGTGTGGTCCTGATGGTCCAGATAGCTCAGCCCGCGCAGTATCGTCGGCGCGCTCATCATCGCCACCGTCTCGCGCGGCGCGTGCATCGGCGTGGGGTCCAGGGTCCGTATCACCGTCGGGTTGACCCGCGCGATCACCGCCACCAGGGCGTCGATGATCTGGTCGCGGGTATAGGCGCGCGGCATCCCCACCGTGCTGCCCGTGCCCGGCAGCGTCGGCAGCTCCTTGATGGCGCCCAGCCACAGCCCGCGCATGCTCACCGGGCGCGGCACGCTCACATAGCGCGCCTCGCACAGGCCCATGTAGATCAGCTGCACATGCGGGGCCGCCTGCAAGTAGTGCAGTTCCGCGCGGTATCCCGGCAGCAGCTCCACCGGCTCCACCGTCCAGGGACTGTTGTCGTCGCCGGTCGCCATCAGGGCGTTGGCGGCGCGCAGCCCGTTGATGCGGGCGCGCGCGAAGGCGGGCCGGTCCGTGGGCGTCGCCTTGAACTGGGCCGCCCTGCCGGGCGCGTTGCGGCCGTCCGACTCACCGCTGGTCATGCACACCGTCATGGACAGGGCGCCGCTGCGTATCGACTGCTCCAGGTCCGGGTTCATGAAGTAGATGCTGTCGTCGGCGTGCGCGATGACATGCAGATACGCCTGATCGGCGGAGTCCGACGCGGGCTTTCCCGTGGTGGTGCCCGTGGACGGGTCCTCGTCGCCCGACCCTCGGTGCGGCGCCAGCCACTGCCATCCGCCATACGCGAGAGGCGCCGCCACGAGGCCGCCCCCGGCGACCTGCAGCAGACGTCGGCGAGGTGGTGACGAGGGCATTTCGGCACGCTCCTTGTTGCATCCATGTGCCCCGAATCCCCCGGGAGCGCGTCATGGAGTTGTTCGACAAGTCATCAGAAGGGAGGGGGCAGCGGCCCGGGAGGTTTCACTTCCGACCCTAAAATCGCCTCGCCGGTACAAAGGCGCACGGTATGGCGGTGTGGGCTTCAACACGCCACCAAGCCACGCCATCCCCGGTTTTCCCGCCTTTTCGAGCTCATTCGAGCTTAAAGGATCTCTGTCCCGTCCCGGTGAGGCTGTCCGCCGGTTGGAACTTCCAAGCGCCGCCCGGCCGTCCTGACATAGATTTCCTGGTGTGACAGTGGCAAGGCAGCAGGTGGCACAGGCCCGCCGCATCGTGGTCAAGATCGGTTCCTCTTCGCTCACCACCGCCTCCGGCGGCCTCGACGCGGACCGGGTCGACGCCCTCGTCGACGTCCTCGCCAAGGCACGCGGCGGCGGCGAGAAGGACATCGTGCTCGTCTCCTCCGGCGCCATCGCAGCCGGCCTCGCCCCCCTCGGACTGCGCCGCCGCCCCAAGGACCTCGCCCGCCAGCAGGCCGCGGCCAGCGTCGGCCAGGGCCTCCTCGTCGCCCGCTACACCGCCTCCTTCGCCCGCTACGGCGTACGCGTGGGACAGGTCCTGCTCACCACCGACGACACCAGCCGCCGCGCCCACTACCGCAACGCCTACCGCACGTTGGACCAGCTCCTGGCCATGGGCGCGCTTCCCGTCGTCAACGAGAACGACACGGTGGCCACCGACGAGATCCGCTTCGGCGACAACGACCGGCTCGCCGCCCTCGTCGCCCACCTGGTCCGCGCCGATCTGCTGGTCCTGCTCTCCGACGTCGACGGCCTCTACGACGGCGACCCCGCCAAGCCCGGCACCTCGCGCATCGAGGAGGTGCGTGGGCCCGACGACATCGCGCACGTCCAGATCGGCAGCGCGGGCAAGGCCGGGGTCGGCACCGGCGGCATGGTCACCAAGGTCGAGGCGGCCCGGATCGCGGCGGCCGCCGGCATCCCCGTCGTCCTCACCTCCGCGAGCCGGGCCGCCGACGCGCTCGCCGGCCGCGCGACCGGCACCTACTTCCACCGCACCGGACGCCGCTCGGCCGACCGCCTCCTGTGGCTGGCCCACGCCTCCACCCCGCAGGGCGCCCTCGTCCTGGACGACGGAGCCGTACGCGCCGTCGTCGAAGGCCACAAGTCCCTGCTCCCGGCCGGAATCGCCGCCGTCGAGGGCGAGTTCGCCGCGGGCGACCCCGTCGAACTGCGCGATCTGGCGGGCCGGGCCGTCGCCCGTGGCCTGGTCACCTTCGACGCCAAGGAGATCCCCCAGCTCCTTGGGCGCTCCACCCGCGACCTCGCGCGCGAACTCGGCCCCGCCTACGAGCGCGAAGTCGTACACAGGGACGATCTGGCCGTCCTGCACCCCTGAAACGGCTGAAAGTCCAGCCATAAGACAGACACCTTCAGGAAAACCGCCCCGCGCCCGGCCTCGGGCTGGTCAACTTTGAAGCGGGGGTACGCGGGGAGTGGCAATCCGCGCAGTACCGCACCGCATCGCACACAGCAGCACAGGAGGCCGCCGGTGAGACGAGCGCGCCCGGGGGCGGCGCCCCGAGGGACGACGGCTGAGCGGACCCTGACCAGTGTGGGGACGGGGGCCGACGTCGAAGCCGGAGAAGTACCCGAGAAGCAGCACGGGGACACCCCGAGGCTGTGGCACATCACGCTCAGCGTGTCAGGGGCCGAGACGCCGCTGAAGGAGGTCCGCCGGGGCCTCGAACAGCTCGCCCACGACCACCCCTTCCTGCTGACCAGCCGCTACGCCGAGGACCACGCCGAGATCCGCTACTGGGAAGAGGCCCGCGACCTGCACGACGCGGCGGCCGTCGCCCTGCGCCTGTGGGGCGAACACCGCTCCACCGCGAAGCTCCCGCCCTGGGAGATCGTCGGCCTCGAGGTCATCGACCGAGGCACCTACCACCAGCGGCTGGCCGAAGGCTACGGACCACCCCCGGCCGCCCCGGTGGGCGTCCACCCGTTCTGACCCATGCGGCCCGGCGCCGCCCTTCCGCGCGGGATCCGGACACGTCGGGAGCGAATTACGGACGCCCTGGGAGCGATTCCGGACACCTCGGGAGCCCTGCGGGGTCCTGGGGGGCGTGTGCCGGTGGGGGCCCGTGTTGGTGGGCCTGCGCCGCTGGGGGCCCGCGCCGCTTGGGAGAGACCGGGGGCGCGGGGGAGGGCCCCGGGAAGCTCCCCTGACCGCCCGGGGAGCACGGGCGGGGCCCCCGGGAGACCGCCCAGGCGGTCGCTGGGGAAGCCACGTGGAGCACCGGGGGGCTCCCTTGACCGCCCGGGGAGCGCGGCGGGGTCCACGTGGAGGATCCAGGGGAGCACCGGGGGGCTCCCCTGACCGGCCGGGGAGCGCGGCGGGGTCCCCGGGGGGCCGCCCGGGCGAGCGCTGAGGAAGCCGCGTGGAGCATCCGGGGAGCACCGCAGGGGCGCCGGGAAGCTCCCCTGACCGCCCGGGAGCCGCAGGCCGGTCTCGGGGAGTGGAACCGGGGCGAAACGCCCGCCCCGCGCGCATTACCCTGCGGACATGGCTTCGCACTCCTCGCCCTCCCCGGCCTCCTCGCCCGACGACGTCTCCCCGGTCACGCGGACCGCCCAGCAGGCCCGCGCCGCGGCCGCCGAGATCGCGCCACTTCCGCGCGCGGTCAAGGACGACGTGCTGCACGCGATCGCGGACGCCCTGGAGGCCCGCACCGCCGAGATCGTCGAGGCCAACGCCGTGGACGTCGCCAAGGCCCGCGAGGCCGGCACCAGCGAGACCGTCATCGACCGGCTGACCCTGACCCCCGAGCGGATCGCCGCCATCGCCTCCGACGTGCGCGACGTGGCAGCCCTGCCCGACCCCGTCGGCGAGGTCGTGCGCGGCTCGACCCTGCCCAACGGCATCGACCTGCGCCAGATCCGCGTCCCGCTCGGCGTCGTCGGCATCATCTACGAGGCCCGGCCCAACGTGACCGTGGACGCCGCCGCCCTCTGCCTCAAGTCCGGCAACGCCGTCCTGCTGCGCGGCTCGTCCTCGGCGTACGCCTCCAACACCGCCCTGGTCGGCGTGGTGCGCGACGCCGTCGCAGGCGCGGGTCTGCCCGCCGACGCGGTGCAACTCGTCCCCGGCGAATCCCGCGACTCCGTACGGGAGCTGATGCGCGCCCGAGGCCTCGTGGACGTCCTCATCCCGCGCGGCGGCGCCTCCCTGATCCGCACCGTCGTCGAGCAGTCCACCGTCCCCGTCATCGAGACCGGCACCGGCAACTGCCACGTGTACGTCGATGCCGAGGCCGACCTCGCCATGGCCGTCGGCATCCTGATCAACTCCAAGGCGCAGCGCCCCTCGGTCTGCAACTCCGCCGAGACCCTTCTCGTCCACCGCGACATCGCCGACGCCTTCCTGCCGCTCGCCCTGGACGCGCTCGCCGAAGCCGGCGTCACCGTCCACGCCGACGCCCGTGTGCGCTCCTACGCGGACGCCTCCAAGGCGACCGTCGTCGCCGCCACGGCCGAGGACTGGGAGACCGAATACCTCTCGTACGACATCGCCGCCGCCGTCGTCGACTCCCTCGACGACGCCGTCGCCCACATCCGGCAGTGGACCTCGGGGCACACCGAGGCCATCGTCACCACCTCGCAGGCCGCCGCCCGCCGCTTCACCCAGCTCGTCGACTCCACCACCGTCGCCGTCAACGCCTCGACCCGCTTCACCGACGGCGGCCAGTTCGGATTCGGCGCCGAGATCGGCATCTCCACCCAGAAGCTGCACGCCCGCGGCCCCATGGGACTGCCCGAGCTGACCTCGACGAAGTACATCGTGACCGGCGATGGTCACATCCGGTAGTTGACGACAACTCCCTTTCCGGGCGCCCGACTTCGGCCAGTCCCTGCCCAAACCCGCCGCCCGGGGCTACCCTGAACAGGTGCCGGACGACGTAGGGGGCGGGCCGTTCCCGGACGGCTGGGAGCCCGACGACGACCGCGGGGGCGCGGACGATGACTTCGCCTCCGTGGTGTTCGACGAGGACTTCGTACGAGCCGCCGCCATCCACGAACCCAGCGCGGTCGAGCGCCTGCTCGCCGCCGCGCAGGCCCGCGCCGACGCCGAGGCGGCCCGCGCCCGCGCGGGCGCCGGAGCCCCCGACGACGACCTCTACGACGACGGTTACGACCCCCGCCACCCCGGCCGCGACCCGCACGACCTCTTCTTCGACGGCCCCGGTCTGTCCGGCGGCGCCGAAGCGGGCCCCTACGGCCGTTTCGGCGGGGTCCTGCGCCCCTATCGCGGCCGCACCCGCTGGCACCGGCCCATCGCCTGGGTGATGGCCGTGATCATGGGTATCGGCATGGTCGCCCTCGCCTTCTCCGCCGTCTACCGCGGCGCCTCCTCGAGCCGCGACGACAAGGCCCCGCCCCCGGCCACCAGCAACGTGGACAACCCGACGAACGCCACCGCCACCGCCACCGCCCCCGACAGCGCCCCCGCCCCCGACAGCGCCCCGGCCCCGGGCGCCCCGATACTCCCGGGCAAGGGAGACACGTCGGGTACGGGGGTCGCCCCGGGTGCGGGGGTCACGCCGGGTACGGGTAGCACGCCGGGTAGGGCAGACACACGGGGCACGGGAGGCACGTCGAGTACGGGGGTCACGCGGGGCACGGGGGCCACGTTGGGCACGGGGGTTGCACCGGGCACGCCGGTGGCATCCGGCACGGCGGCACCCGCCGTACCAGCCACGTCCGCCGCACAAGCGGCCTCCGCGGCCTCCGCGGCGGCCGGTTCGGCAGGGGTCTCCCTCGCCCCGCGCACCCCCTGAGCAGCGAGTGAACCACCCCGCCGGAACTCCGCGGAACTTGTCGCGCACCAGCGCGTTTACCTTCCCCCCGCCAGACCTACCCTGAAGGTATGGCAGGGCGTGAAGTGCCACCCGAGGGACCCGAGGGGACACCCGAGGGCCTTCCCGGCGGAGGTGACGACGAGTACCGGTCCGTCGTCTTCGACGAATCGTTCGTCCGCGCTGCCCGGCTCCAGGAGTACTCCGCGCAGGAGCGGATGTACGAACACGCGCGTGCCGTACGCCCCCGTCCGGCCTGGTCCCTCAGGGCCTCCTCCAAACCCGCCATCGCCCTGGTCCTGCTGCTCCTCCTCGCCTTCAGCACCGCCATCTACATGGGCGTCCGCCACCCCTATCAGCCGCCGTCCGCCAGCAGCCCCGACGCCCTGCGGATGACCGTGGTCCCCCTGGCCCCCCAGGGCCCCGTGCCGGGCGGCGACGCCGACCAGCTCTTCGCGCACAGCCCGGCCGCCTCGTTCCGCACCGGCGCCGCCGGGATCGATCTGCCCCCGGTCACCAAGACCTCCCACTTCTCCGAAGCCCAGGTGATGGACGCCCTCACCATCACCAAGGACTACCTGGTCAAGTCGTCCCTGGACCCGAGCGTCCTCACCGGCGGCCCGGCCCGGGCGGTCCGTGTGCTGCTCGACCCCGATCTGATGGCCCAGTTCGACCAGAGCCTTGCCACCCCGGCCGACGACGGCCGGCACTCCGCCACCGGCTGGCTGGTCCGCTTCGACCCGGCCAAGGTGGCACTGGCCGACCCCCACGTACGGGTCCAGGGCGCGATGGGCTACGCCGAGGCCGGTTCCGACGCGCTCGACGTCAGCGCCGACTACGTCTTCGTGTACGCGCTGCGCCCGGCCGGCGCGGGCCCGCACGCCGGGGACGCCTCGCTGTTCGTGGTCCGCCGCGAACTCCACTTCCGGCTCGACCGCGACGATCTGCGTCTGAACAGGACCGAGCTCCAGACCAGCACCGTGGAGGCCGGCCCGCAGTCCTGCTCCGCCGATGTGGCCGGTCTGCTGCGGCCGCTCCTCGCGGGGGAGCGGGCGAGCGCGGGCGGCCCGGCCGCCACCGATCCGTTCGCGACCGGCCCCGCCCCCCAGGGTTTCTGCGCCACCCTGTCCCCAGCCGCGCAGCCCACCCCAGCAACAGCAACCGGCTGACGCCCGCCCGCCCGGTCCCGCCCAAGCAGCCCGGTCACCGGCGCCCGGCGCGCCCGCTCACTCCCCGTGGCCGGGAGACTCAGCCTTCCCGGGCTCAGCACGGGTTCAGCCTCCCGGGCTCAGCCTTCCCGGGCTCGGCCGCTCAGCCTTCCCCGGCTCAGCCTCCCGGGCTCAGTCTCCCGGGCTCAGCCTTCCGCGCTCAGCTTTCCGGCCAGTCCTCTGGTCCCCCTTCTAGTCCCCCTTCTAGTCCCCCTTCTGGTCCCGCGTCTGGTCCCCCCTGTCGTCCTTCCCGTCGGATGCCGGCGCGTCGGAGCCAGCCGCCTTGTCCGTGGGACGGGCCCCCGCCCCCGTGAACTTGTCGCGCAGCTTGCCGCCCAGGTCCGCCGTGCCGCCCGCGATGTCGCCGACCAGCTTCATCAGCGGGTCCTTGCTCGTCTTGACCGCGTCGGCGTAGGAGGCCGCCGACTCCCGGAAGGAGTCGGACACCGAGGTGTCCTTGTCCTCGTTGCGGCGCGGGTAGTGACCGTCCATGATCCGCTGGTAGTCGCGGGTCTCGGTCCACTTCTTCAACTCGGCGGCGCGCACCGTGGTGAAGGGGTGGGAGCGGGGCAGCACATTGAGGATCTTCAGCACGGAATCGCGCAGGTCGCCCCCGGCCTCGTACTCCTCGGCCTGCTCAAGGAATGCGTCCACGTTCATCTCGTGCAGGTGGTTGCCGCCGGCTATCTTCATCAACCCCCGCATCGAGGCGTACGGATCCTGGCCCACCAGCAGCCCGGCCCGGTCCGCCGAAAGCTCCGACTTGCGGAACCATTCACGGAGCGCCGTCACGATCGCCATGATCGCCACGTTGCCCAGCGGGATCCACGCGACCTTGAGGGCGAGGTTGGTCAGGAAGAGCAGGATCGTGCGGTAGACCGCGTGGCCGGAGAGGGCGTGGCCCACCTCGTGGCCGACGACCGCGCGCATCTCCTCCTCGTCAAGCAGCTCCACCAGGCCCGTCGTCACCACGATGATCGGCTCGTCGAGACCGATGCACATCGCGTTGGGCTGCGGGTTCTGCGTGACGTACATCGGCGGGACCTTCTCCAGGTCCAGGATGTAACAGGCGTCCCGCAGCATGGAGTTGAGGTGGGCGAACTGCGTGTCGCCCACGCGCACGGAGTCCGACAGGAACAGGAGTCTCAGGCTGCGCTCGGGCAGCAGTCCGCTCAGTGCCTTGAATACGGTGTCGAAACCGGACAGCTTGCGCAGCGCGACCAGCGCCGAGCGGTCGGCGGGGTGTTCGTAGGCCCGGGAGGAGATCCCGGGGAACCTGCGCCGCTGCCTGCTCGGCACGTTGTCGTTGAAGCCCTCGGTCATGGGTGCCCCCTGTCGTTCGAGTGTCGGCTCGTCCCCCTGACGACATCCACACTAGGCGGTGGCGGTACCGTGGCCCGGGGGCCTGTGGATAACTTCGAGGAGACCTGCCATGCCGGACGTCACGCCGGACGTCGTCACTGCTCTCGCCGCCGCCTCCGGGCAGGGACCGGGTGCGCTGCTGCGGATCCTGCTCCTTGCCTCCATGGTCGGAGCGGCCCTGCTGGCCTGGTTCCTGCTGCGCGGATACCGCTCGAACGGCGGCGACGACAACGACAACGACTGAGTCGGCGTGAGCGTGCCCGGACCGCCCGCATACGATGTGGGCGAAGTCTCCGCCCCGACTCCCGGATAGGTCCTGCCGAAGATGAGCCTCCACAGCACCGCCGCCAACCTGGTCTCGCTCGCCGAAGGCGCCGAGCACGGTGGCAACCACGACAGCTTGCAGCCCTGGATGACGGGCGGCGGCGCGCTGCTCGCCCTGCTCCTGCTGCTCTGGATCACCACCCGCTTCAACCGCGACCGCTGATCCGGGGCCGTAAGCCGGGCCAGTAGGCTCTGCACGCATGGGAGAGCAGGAAGTGCCTACCGGTCCGGTGAAGCGACGCATCGGTGTGATGGGCGGAACGTTTGATCCGATCCATCACGGACACCTCGTGGCCGCGAGCGAGGTGGCCTCGCAGTTCCATCTGGACGAGGTCGTCTTCGTGCCGACCGGGCAGCCCTGGCAGAAGAGCCACAAGCTGGTGTCCCCGGCCGAGGACCGTTATCTGATGACGGTCATCGCCACCGCGTCCAACCCGCAGTTCTCGGTCAGTCGCATCGACATCGACCGGGGCGGGGCGACGTACACCATCGACACCCTGCGGGATCTGCGCGACCGCAACAGCGACGCGGACCTCTTCTTCATCACCGGCGCCGACGCGCTGGCCCAGATCCTCACCTGGCGGGACGCCGAAGAGCTGTTCTCGCTCGCCCATTTCATCGGTGTGACCCGCCCCGGCCATGTGCTGACGGACGACGGTCTGCCCGAGGGCGGGGTCTCGTTGGTGGAGGTGCCGGCGCTGGCGATTTCCTCGACCGGCTGCCGGGCCAGGGTCGCGCAGGGCGACCCCGTCTGGTATCTGGTTCCGGACGGTGTGGTCCGCTACATCGACAAGCGCCAGCTGTACCGCGGCGAGTGAGACCAGCTGTAGCGCCTGTACGTCGGCGAGTGAGAGAAGGCCACCGGTGAACGACCGCCAGTACGATCCGCATGCACCCCAGGTGCAGTTGGTCGGATACGACGAGTACGGCCGGCCGGTGTACCAACAGGTCCCGCAGCAGCAGGTCCCTTCGCAGCAGCAGGCGTACGACCCCTACGCGCAGCCGCAGGAGCCTCAGCAGCAACCGCAGCAACAGGGGTACGGGTACGACCAGACGTACGTGCCGCAGCAGTCGCCGTACGACCCCTACGGGCAGCAACTGCCCCAGCAGCCGCAGGAGTTCGACGGGACCCAGCGGTTCCCGCAGCAGGCCTACGGGACCGGCCAGGGAAGCGACTACGGGCAGAGCTACGGGCAGGGTCCTGCCTCCGCCCAGCAGCCGCCCGCCCAGGCGCCCCCGACGCCCGCCGCACCACAGGCGTCCGCCGCGCCGGCGCAGTCCGGGACGGAGCCGCAGACCACGCCCGCGGTGCCCAAGCAGCGCAAGGACGAGGGCGGCGAGAAGGCCGACCGCGACTCCGGCACCGAGCAGTTCTCCTTCATCGAGGAGCCCAATGAGGACTCCGAAGACGTCATCGACTGGCTGAAGTTCACTGAGAGCCGCAGCGAGCGCCGCGAGGAGGCCAAGCGTCGTGGCCGCAACCGCGTCGTCGCCCTCGTCGTGGCGCTCGTCCTGCTGGTGGTGGGCGGCGTCGGCTACCTCTGGTTCGCGGGCAAGCTGCCCGGCTCTTCGTCCTCGTCGGACGCCAAGAAGGGCGGCGCCACGGCCGGGGCGCAGAAGCGAGACGTGATCGTGGTGCATCTGCACAACACCAAGGCGGGCGGCACCTCCACGGTGCTGCTCGTCAACAACGCGGGCGCCGGGCAGGGCACCACCGTGCTGCTGCCCAACTCCCTGGCCCTCACCGACGACGACGGCAGCCGCACCACCCTGGGCAAGTCCGTGGACGGGGACGGCTCGCAGGGCACCCGGGACGCGCTGTCCAACCTCCTCGGAGCCAAGATCACCGGCACCTGGCGGCTCGACACCCCGTACCTGGAAAACCTCGTCGACCTCGTCGGAAACATCGACATCAGTACGGATGCGGACGTTCCCGGTGCCAAGCAGGGCAGCGACCCGGTGGTGAAGAAGGGCGAGGACCAGACGCTCAGCGGCCCGATGGCCGTCGCCTATGCCACCTATCGGGGCCCCGGCGAGCCCGAGACCAAGCAGCTCCAGCGGTTCGGCGCGGTGATGTACGGGGTGCTGCGCAAGATCTCCGACGACCCGAAGGCGGCCACCGTCACCGTCCAGACGCTCGCGCAGATCCTCGATCCGTCGCTGCCCGAGAGCGACCTGGGGGCGGCGCTGGCCAAGCTCGCCGAGCACGCCAAGGCCGGCGCGTACAAGACGGCGCTGCTTCCGGTGCAGCCCGACGGCACGCTGAGCCAGCAGACCAGCGACAGCGTGATCAAGGACATTCTGGGGGGCCGTCTGGGCGCCGGCGGGTCCGACCAGGGCGCCGCTGTCCGGGTCGGCGTCAAGAACGCCAGCGGCAACGCCAAGGCCTCCGAGTCGGCCCGGATCACCCTGCTCAACGGCGGCTACGCGTTCGTGGACGCCGGAAGCGGCGGCACGCAGGCCGCCTCGCAGGTGCTGTACGCGGACGCGGCGAAGAAGGCGAAGGCCACGGAGGTGGCCAAGACCCTCGGCCTGCCCGACAGCGCCGTCAAGCAGGGCGACGCGGCCGCCAACGCCGACGTTTCGGTGGTCATCGGCAAGGACTACAAACCCACCGGCTGAGGGCGCGAAAGCGATCCTTTCGGGACTGTCGGCGGTCCGTGAGATCCTGGAATTCGATCTGATCCGATCTGACCGCCGACGAAAGCCTGCTTGTGACCGCCACGGACCGTTCCATCGAGCTCATCACCGCCGCCGCTCAGGCGGCCGCCGACCGGCTCGCGCACGACATCATCGCGTACGACGTCAGCGACGTGCTGTCGATCACCGACGCCTTCCTGCTCGCCTCCGCGCCCAACGACCGCCAGGTCAAGTCGATCGTCGACGAGATCGAAGAGCGGCTGAACAAGGAGCTCGGCGCCAAGCCGGTGCGCCGTGAGGGCGACCGCGACGCCCGCTGGATCCTGCTCGACTACGTCGACATCGTCGTGCACGTCCAGCACAGCGAGGAGCGCGTCTTCTACGCGCTCGAGCGTCTGTGGAAGGACTGCCCCGAGCTGCCCCTGCCGGACGACGCCATGAAGACCCGGGGCAAGGCGGCCGAGCACGCCGCGCTCACCGGCGCCGACGAGACGGACGGTGAGCTGAGCTGAACGGCACCACCAAGGGCGGCCGTGGCCGCCGGATAGTCCTGTGGCGGCACGGTCAGACGGCCTGGAACCTGGAGCGCCGCTTCCAGGGCTCCACGGACATCGAGCTGACGGAGACCGGCGTCGCCCAGGCACACCGGTCCGCGCGCCTGCTGGCCGCCCTGAAGCCGGACGCGATCATCGCCTCCGACCTTCAGCGGGCCGCCGCCACGGCCGCCGAGCTCGCGGCCGTCACCGGCCTGCCGGTCGAGCACGACGCGGGGCTGCGGGAGACGTACGCGGGCGCCTGGCAGGGGCTCACGCACGAGGAGATCGTCGCCCGGTACGGCGAGCAGTACGCCGCGTGGAAGCGCGGCGAGGCTGTGCGCAGGGGTGGCGGCGAGCTGGAGACCGAGGTGGCCGACCGGGCCGCCCCGGTCGTGCTGCGGCATGCCGACAAGCTGCCCGACGATGGCACCCTCGTCGTCGTCAGCCACGGCGGCACCATCCGCACGACGATCGGCCGTCTGCTCGGACTTGAAGCGCACCACTGGGAGGGCCTTGGCGGCCTCACCAACTGCTGCTGGTCCGTCCTCGGCGAGGGCGCGCGCGGCTGGCGTCTGCTCGAGCACAACGCCGGCACGCTCCCCGAGCCGGTCCTCGGCGACGACGACTAACCGCTGCTCAGGGGTGGTGGAGGCCGGATTTCACTTTCCGGCAGGTCACAGGCTAGAGTTCTTCTTGTTCGCAGCGCGGGACCGCCGAAGAAGCGGAAACAAGGCGAACAGCGGGGCTATAGCTCAGTTGGTAGAGCGCCTGCATGGCATGCAGGAGGTCAGGAGTTCAATTCTCCTTAGCTCCACAATCGGATCCCGTCCCCTCGTGGGGGCGGGATCTTCTTGTTGGGGTCCTGACTGCCTGAGCGCGGCGCGGCCGCGGCCGGCGCGCACTTGCGCCCGCGCGCCGCGGCCACGCTCCCGCGCACCTGGTGGTGGGGCCGTCCTGGGCGGCCTGGCCGGTCTCGTACCCCGACAGCACTGACCCTCTTGCGAGGACATGGCAGAATCGGGACGGCCGGAGGGGGACGACGGACCGAACGGGAGGGAGCGCGCGATGCCCGCGAGTCGCGAAGAATTCCCACAACCGCCCGGCGGCCCGCACGCGCCGGTGCTCGGCACCCGCCTGAGCTGCCCGTCCTGCGGTTCCTCCCATGTCGCCCAGATGCTCGGCGACAACGGTGGCGTGTCCTGCGTGTGCACGGCCTGCGGCCACAGCTGGAGCTGAACATGGGTGCACACAGGCGGAAATGCGACTGGTGCGGCAGTGGTACGCCCATCGTCAGGGACATGGATCCGGTCAACACCGACTATCAGTACTGGTGCGAGGAGTGCGCCCGGGCGCTGATCATAAAAGGCGACCCCATCGAGACGTACCGGGAACTCGAAGGGGAGCCGATTTACGGCCGTCTCCTTGAGGCGCACTGCACACTGAAGCGCTTCTACTCCTTCGCCACGGCCTGAGCGCCGCCAGCACGAGGAAGCACGCGCCCGCCAGCGGATACAGCGCTGAGAGCACCATGTCGCCGCAGTCCTGGGCCAGTTCGGGCCGGCTCGTGCCGTGCGGGACCCACCACAGCGCGTACGTGGCGAAGACGGCGGCGCCCCCCAGCGCCCAGCGCGGCCTCTCGAAGCCGAGCAGCACCACCGCCGGCACACACCACACCCAGTGGTGGGACCAGGAGACGGGGCTGACGAGCAGCCCGGTCACGGCGCAGGACAGCGTGGCCCAGGCCCGCTCCCCGCGCAGTTCGGCGCGGACCGCGACCGCCAGCCCGAGCGCGGCCGTGACGACCGCGCCCGCCGTCCACCACGCGCCCGGCTCCCCGGTGTGCAGCAGGCGGGCCAGCACCCCGCGCAGCGACTGGTTGGCGGTGTCCTCGGCATGACCGACCCGGCCCGCCTCGAAGACCATGGACGTCCAGAAGCGCACCGAGTCGCGCGGGAGCAGTACGGCGCCCGCCGCCGTGGCAGCGCAGAACACCGAAGCGGCCCTAATGGTCATGGCGCGCGAAAAGTTCCCGGCGGCTGTTTCCTTGCCGACGACGGCGGAGACCAGCAGGAACAGCGCGAACAGGGCGGGGGTGAGCTTCAGCGCGGCGGCCAGGCCGATGCCGGCGCCCGCCCAGCGGTGGCCCTCGGCGCGGGTCAGGTCCCAGAGCACCGCGACGGCCAGCAGCAGATTGATCTGGCCATAGCGCAGCGTCGTCCACACCGGCTCGCACCACACGGCGAGCGCGGCGATCCACAGCGCGGCTCCGGGGCGGTGGCGCCCCGCGAGCCGCAGTGACAGATGGGCCAGAGCGACCAGCAGCCCCAGATTGGCCAGGGGCGCAAGCACCCGCAGCTGCGGGACGCCGAGCAGGGTGAGCGGGGTGAACACCAGGGCCGCGAACGGCGGGTAGGTGGTGGGCAGCCGCGCGGGTGTCGCGCGCATCGCGTACAGGTCGGCGCCCGCCCGTACGGCCCGGCCCTCGGCCCGGTAGACCAGCAGGTCGATCATCGAGACCCCGGCGGCCCGCTGAGCGGCCCAGAAGACCGCGAAGGAGAGCAGGCAGACGGCGGCGGCCAGGGCCACGGGACGGCGTGCGGAGGGGAAGCGGACAGCGGCGTGCGCCAGTACCTTCACGGTCACGAAGGTGGACGTTACCGTCCTTCTTCGTACAGAACGGAAACCGATTTGGTGAAGCACCGGGGTGACCGTGTAATGTTCTCGATGTCGCCGGGGGAAACCGGGCGGCACACAGCAAGGGGCTATAGCTCAGTTGGTAGAGCGCCTGCATGGCATGCAGGAGGTCAGGAGTTCAATTCTCCTTAGCTCCACAGTTGAGAAGGCGGGTCATCCGAATCGGATGACCCGCCTTCTCGTTGTGTCCCAACCGGTCAACTCCGGCCAGTGCCCAGGGCTTTGCGCGTCACCTGGGGCAGTGCCGTGGGCGCCTGCTCGATCCGGAGCGCGAGCGCGGGACAGCGGCGTACGGCTCGTTGCGCGCGCCCCCGCAGATGCATCGGCACGGTGGCGTCCGCGACCAGAGGGTAGCCGTCGGGGCCCAGCCGGATCAGCTCCGGCACGATGTCGGCGCAGAGCCCGTGGCCCTCGCACAACGTCCAGTCCACCAGCATCTTCTCGCCGCTCGGTACGCCCTCGTCCTGGTAGCCGGGCGCGGGCAGCGGCAGCACCCCCACGGTCGGTCTGCCGCAGCCGCCGCCGAGCACATGGGCCGCCAGGTCGTCCGTGAACGCCGCCAGGGTGGATGCCAAGAACCGCGCCGAGCCGTCCGGATGCTTGCAGGCCCCCCGGCCCTTGACGGCCCGCGTCACCTCGCGCAGCGCCTCGAGCGCGGCCGGTCCGCCGCCGCCCAGCACGTCGGCGAGCCCCGCGGCGGCGGCCGGGAGGCCCAGCCTGCACGGGCCGCACTGGCCGGCCGTCTCGGCGGCCAGCCACTTGGCGACCCGAAGCGCCTCACCGAGCGCGCAGGTCCCCGGCCCGATCGGCAGGATCGCGCCCGCTCCGAGCGCGCCGCCGAGCGCCGAGAGGGAGGCGCGCGACAGGGCCGCGTCGTGGGCGGCCACCGAGTTGAGCCAGGCGCCGTGATAGCCGCCCGTCAGGACGCCCTGGGGCAGCGACGGCGCCCCGGCCAGCTGGAGTACGTACCGCAGCGGCACCCCCGTGGGCGCCTCGACCACCATCGGGCGGGCGACGGCGCCGGACACCGTCAGCAGGACGGTGCCGGGCTCGGTGGGCTCGCCCGTGTTGCCGAACCGCTGGGGGCCGAGCCGGGCGGCCACCGCGAGCTGGGCGAACGTCTCGGCGTTGGAGAGCAGCGTCGGGGCGCCCCCGACGCCGGACTCCGCCGCCCGCTCACGCCGGCCCGGCGGCAGGGCGGGGCCGCCGTCCACCGCCCGGATCACCGCCGACGCCTCGCCGGACACCATGCGCTCGGGGGTGCGGACCACGCGGGCGCGCAGCGGGGCGCTCCGCTTGTCGGTGAGACCGCGCTCGAAGAAGGCGGCACGCACGGACGCCTCCGTCGCATCGCGGGTGACGGCGACGACCAGGGTGCGCGCGCCCAGCGCCTCGGCGGCCAGCAGCGCGCCGTCCAGGACGAGATGGGGGGCCCGGCACACCAGGACGGTGTCCTTGCGGCAGGCGGGCTCGCCCTCGCTCGCGTTGATGACGACGACCGGGCGTATCCCGCGCCGGATCGCGGCGGACGCGACCGCCCGCAGCTTGCGGCCGAAGGGGAAACCCGCGCCGCCCCGGCCGGTGAGGGCGACGTCGTCGGCGAGTTGGGCAAGCCGCTCGCCGTTGATCGGTTCCAGCGCGCCGTGCACCTTGAGGTGCATCGGCAAGGTGAGGCGTTCGACGAGATCGAAGCCGGCGGTCAAATGGGGCAGGCCCACGACGCGGACCTCGGGAACATCGGGGAGGGGGCTGTTCATGGTCGTACTCCTGCTGTCGCTGGCACCGTCACGGGCGTTCTCCGGCGGCGGGGCCCGGCGGGGAGTGCCAGGGCTCGCCCGCGGTGGGCTGCTGGTAGGGCGTGGAGGGCGCGGGATCGCCGTTGGGCAGCGGCTCGGGAGGGCGGGGCGAGGGCGCGGGCCAGCGGGCGTCGGGCGGCGTGGCCGGGGGGACGGCCGGGGGCGGCGGGGCGAGCGAGACCGCCCGGTAGGCCGCCGAGAAGCCCGTACCGGCGTCGCCGACGGGCCGCGCGTTGCCGGGACGGTAGCGCGGTGGTGCCTCGTGCGGGGGCTCGTACAGGGCGGGTGTCTCCTCGGACTGCCGTGCCTCGCCGAGGACTTCGCGCCGGGGGCGGCCCGCGCGCAGGCGCCGCGTGGGCCGCGCCTCGTAAGCCTCATAAGAGGGCGGCATCAAGGAAGCCGCCTCCATGGAGGCGGTTTGGGACGAGGACGACGCAAGAGGTGACGCGAACGAGGACGTGCCGTAGGACGACGCCTCATAGGAGGGCCCCTCATAAGAGGGCGGCGTGACCGGTGGTGGCGGCGGCGTCGCTTCGGGGCGTTCGGGCTCCGGGCGCGCGAGCAGCGGGGCGAGCCGGGCGACGATGCGGCGCTGCGCGGGCCGGGGCAGCGCGCGTACGGCCAGCGCACCCGCCACAGCCGCCAGGCTCAGCGCGTACATCGCCACCACCCAGCCCGCCGGGGGCCGCCCCGCGAACAGACCGTGCACCAGCGCCGAGCACCAGGTGGGGTAGGCCAGCATGTGGACCGCGCGCCAGCGTCCCGCGATGCGGCCCGGCGTGGTGAAGGCGCTGCGCATGGCGCCCGTGACGGCCGTGAGCACCATCAGGATGCCGGCGAGCGACCCGAAGCCGATCAGACCGGACGTGCCGGTGATGCCGAGCCCGAACGGCACGACCGCGCCCAGGAGTCCGACATGGCCGAGGGCGATCTTGAGGGTGACGTGCAGCAGGAGGAAGCCGATCGAGGCGATGGCGGTCGCGCGGTGAACGGCCTGCGCCATGAGGCGGTCGCGTGGGGTGAGCAGCAGCCGGTCGGTGGCGAGCAGGCCCCAGGCGACGGACGCGGTCAGTGAGACCAGGGAGAGGACGCCGGAGGTGAAGTCGAGGGCGGCACGCAGGCCGTCGGACGTCAGCAGGGCCAGCGGCGGTATGAGCAGGGCGACGACGCCGAGGGCGGCCGCGGAGAGTCCGCCCTTGCGGGGCGGGCGTCCCCGGGCGGGGTTGTGACGCGGATGGTGCGGGTTGAGCGGATGGCGAGGGTTCATGGTGGGGCGACTCCGAATGGTTCGGCAAAGCGGTCCCGTGGCGGCATGCTAGGTCGCCCCATACCGGCCGGTACGGGGTTTGAGCGGTTGCCCCAGAAGAGGGCGGTACGCGGAGTAACCTCGCCCCCGCCCCCTCGCGGACGCCCCTTCGGGGAGCGGCGGGCCCGCCGGCCGGGTCCGGAGTCCACACCCCCTCGGGCACTCCGTGCGAGGCCTGTGAGGCCTGCGGTACCCTGACGCCATGCGTGCCGTACGCCTTCTGCTTAGCGAGCCGCGCTGAACACTCCCGACCGATGAAGAGATCCGGTCGGACTCGGCGCGGCGCCCCCTCCTGTGCGAGGGGTTTTTTCGTTTGGCGATTCGATGGCGGATCGATGGACGAACGCTCGTAACCGCTGGCAGAGACGATCGATGGAGCTTTGAGGACATGAGCGAGACGAACACCGCTGCCGCCGCAGAGACGGCCGCGCCGCACCGCTACACGGCGGCCATGGCCGCCGACATCGAGGCACGCTGGCAGGACTTCTGGGACGCCGACGGCACCTATGAGACGCCGAACCCGACGGGCGACCTGGCCGGGGACGCGGCGGTCGCCGCACGGCCCAAGAAGTTCGTCATGGACATGTTCCCCTACCCCTCGGGCACGGGCCTGCACGTCGGTCACCCGCTGGGTTACATCGCCACCGACGTCTACGCCCGCCACCAGCGCATGACCGGCCACAACGTGCTGCACACGCTGGGCTTCGACGCGTTCGGCCTGCCCGCCGAGCAGCACGCGGTCGCCACCGGCACGCACCCGCGGGTCTCCACCGAGGCCGCCATGGACAACATGAAGCGGCAGCTGCGCCGGCTGGGCCTGGGCCACGACAAGCGCCGGTCGGTCGCGACGATCGACCCGGAGTACTACAAGTGGACCCAGTGGATCTTCCTGCAGATCTTCAACTCCTGGTACGACGCCGACGCGCGCAAGGCCCGCCCGATCGCCGAACTGGTCGCCGCGTTCGAGGACGGCAGCCGCGAGGTCCCCGGCGGCCGTGACTGGGCGGCGCTGAACTCCGCCGAGCGCGCCGACGTGCTGGGCGGATTCCGCCTGGCGTACGCCTCCGACGCGCCCGTCAACTGGTGCCCCGGCCTGGGCACCGTCCTGGCCAACGAGGAGGTCACCGCCGACGGCCGTTCCGAGCGCGGCAACTTCCCCGTCTTCAAGTCCAAGCTGCGCCAGTGGAACATGCGCATCACCGCCTACGCGGACCGTCTCCTGGACGACCTGGACGGCCTGGACTGGCCGGACGCGATCAAGCTGCAGCAGCGCAACTGGATCGGCCGCTCCGAAGGTGCCCGCGTCGACTTCAAGGTCACCGACACCGACGCGATCACCGTCTTCTCCACCCGGCAGGACACCCTGTTCGGCGCGACCTACATGGTGCTCGCGCCCGAGCACGAGCTGGTCGACACCATTGTCCCGGCCGCCTGGCCCGAGGGCACCCACGACGTGTGGACCGGCGGCCACGCCACCCCGGCCGACGCCGTCGCCACCTACCGCGCGTTCGCCGCGGCCAAGTCGGACGTCGAGCGCCAGGCCGACGCCAAGCAGAAGACCGGCGTCTTCACCGGCGCGTTCGCGACCAACCCCGTCAGCGGCGAAAAAGTTCCCGTCTTCATCGCCGACTATGTGCTGATGGGCTACGGCACCGGCGCGATCATGGCCGTACCGGCGCACGACGCCCGTGACTTCGCCTTCGCGCGCGCCTTCGAGCTGCCCATGCGCTGCGTCGTCCAGCCCGACGACGACCGTGGCACCGACGCCTCCACGTGGGACGAGGCGTTCGTCTCCCACGAGGCGAAGCTGGTCAACTCCGCCAACGACGAGATCTCGCTGGACGGCCTGGGCGTCGTCGAGGCCAAGGCGAAGATCACCGACTGGCTGACCGAGCGCGGCATCGGCGAGGGCACCGTCAACTTCCGGCTGCGCGACTGGCTGTTCAGCCGCCAGCGGTACTGGGGCGAGCCCTTCCCGATCGTCTACGACGAGGACGGCATCGCCCACCCGCTGCCCGAGTCGATGCTGCCCCTGGAACTGCCGGAGGTCGACGACTACTCGCCGCGCACCTTCGAGCCCGACGACGCCGACACCTCGCCGGAGACCCCGCTGTCCCGCAACGAGGACTGGGTCAACGTCGAGCTCGACCTGGGCGACGGCGTCAAGAAGTACCGCCGCGAGACCAACACCATGCCCAACTGGGCCGGTTCCTGCTGGTACCAGCTGCGCTACCTGGACCCGCACAACAGCGAGAAGCTGGTCAACCCGGCCGTCGAGCAGTACTGGATGGGCCCGCGCGAGGGTCAGCCGACCGGTGGCGTCGACCTGTACGTCGGCGGCGCCGAACACGCCGTGCTGCACCTGCTGTACGCGCGTTTCTGGTCCAAGGTCCTGTTCGACCTCGGCCACATCTCCTCCGCCGAGCCGTACCACAAGCTGTACAACCAGGGCATGATCCAGGCGTACGTCTACCGGGACAGCCGAGGCTTCCCGGTGCCGGCCGCCGAGATCGAGGAGCGCGACGGCAAGTTCTTCTTCGAGGGCGAGCCCGTCAAGCGCGAGCTGGGCAAAATGGGCAAGTCCCTGAAGAACGCGGTCACTCCGGACGAGATCTGCGCCGAATACGGCGCCGACACCCTGCGCCTGTACGAGATGGCGATGGGCCCCCTGGACGTCTCGCGCCCCTGGGACACGCGCGCCGTGGTCGGCCAGTACCGGCTGTTGCAGCGGCTGTGGCGCAACATCGTCGACGAGGCGACCGGGGAGGTCACCGTCACCGACGCCGAGCCCGACGAGGCCACCCTGCGCGCCCTGCACAAGGCGATCGACGGCGCGGGCGGCGACCTGGCGGGGCTGCGGTTCAACACCGCCATCGCCAAGATCACCGAGCTGAACAACCACCTGACCAAGGCGGGCGGCCCGCTGGCCCGGCCGGTCGCCGAGCAGCTGGTCCTGCTGATCGCCCCGCTGGCCCCGCACATCGCCGAGGAGCTGTGGCGCAAGCTGGGCCACACCGACTCCGTGGTGCACCGCGACTTCCCCGTCGCCGACCCCGCGTACGTCGTGGACGAGGCCGTGACCTGCGTCGTCCAGATCAAGGGCAAGGTCAAGGCCCGCCTGGAGGTGCCGCCGACGATCGCGGAGGACGAGCTGGAGAAGCTGGCGCTGGCCGACGAGGCCGTCGTCGCGGCCCTGGCCGGCGCGGACATCCGCAAGGTCATCGTGCGGGCGCCGAAGCTGGTGAACATCGTTCCCGCGTAAGCCCCGTTCGGACCCGCGCACGCGCCCCGCGCTCGCGTGAGGACCGAAGCGGCACAGGGGGCTTCCCCCTACGGGCAGGTTGGGGGTTCCACGGGAACCCACGGCCTGCCCGTTGCGTTTACCGTGGAGGGACGACACCGACCGAGGGGACGTTCATGGAAGCCGCGATCTTGATCCTGGCGCTGCTGTTCGTCGCCTTCGTGGTGCTCGGCGTGTACGTGACGGTCAAGGTGGTCGGAGCGGCGAAGCGCGGAGTGGAGCGTACGGTCACCCAGGCCCGCAGGACCGTCGAGGACACCACGCTGCGCGCCAAGAGCGTGGCCCAGCCCGGCGTCGCCGGCCAGCTCGCCCAGCTGCGCCTCTCGCTGCGCACCTCGATGCGGTCCACCCAGGAGGCACTGCACGCGCGTGTCGGCGAAGACGCGTCCCTGAAGGAATCCCTCGCCCTGTTCGAGCGGCTGAGCGGGCACGGCCATGAACTGGACGACGAGCTCAGGCGGCTGGAGCGCGAGCCGGACAGGCGCACGATCGCCGACCGGCTGCCGGAGCTGCGCGAGCGCACCGAACGGATCACGCGCTCGGCGGATTCGCTGCGCTGGGCCGTCCGCGACCGGGCCCGGCAGTTCGCGGACGACGATCTGGCCTCGCTCAGCGAGCAGATCGACCTGGAGTCGGGAGCCCTGCGGGACTGGTCCGTCAAGGGACCCACCAACGGACGAGCCCCCTCCTGGGACGAGGACGCCGACCACGCCGCCGCCGCCGCGCCGGGCGGCCCGTCCCCGGAGCTACGGGACCAACGC
Source organism: Streptomyces sp. NPDC006711 (assembly GCF_042869775.1). NCBI lineage: Bacteria > Bacillati > Actinomycetota > Actinomycetes > Kitasatosporales > Streptomycetaceae > Streptomyces > Streptomyces sp. NPDC006711. Next base: position 29,502 of record NZ_JBIAGO010000011.1, on the reverse strand, counting down.
TCCCGGCACCGGCCCCCAACCGAAGCACCGCACGCGCTCGGCGCCACCCAGCCTCCCGTGACGTACCCCTGGCAGAAGGCGGCCCGCCCCGAAGCGACGAGCTGAGCAGACGAACACCGGCGCGCGGCACGGGATCCGGGCGACTTGCGCCGACCCGAACCGATCATTGGACAGGGCCGGGCTGCCACGGGGCGCCATCGCCGGGTAACCTCCCGGTCATGTCCCGCCATGTCGCGATCGTCACTGATTCAACGGCCTATCTGCCGCCACAGACGATGGAGCGGCACCGCATCACCGCCGTGCCGTTGACCGTGGTCCTGGGCGACCGGGCGCTGGAGGAAGGCACGGAGATCTCGGCCCGCTCGCTGGCCGTCGCGCTGCAGAAGAGGCGCCCTGTCACCACGTCCCGGCCCAGTCCCGAGGTGTTCGCGGCCGCCTACCGGAAGATCGCCGAATCGGGAGCGACCGGCATCGTCTCGTTGCACCTCTCCGCCGAGTTCTCCGGCACCTACGACGCCGCCGTGCTCGCCGCGAAGGACGCCCCGGTGCCCGTGCGAGTCGTCGACACCGGGATGGTCGCGATGGCCCTCGGGTTCTGCGCGCTGGCGGCGGCCCAGGCCGCCGACGCGGACGGCACGCTGGACGAAGCGGTGGCGGCGGCGGAGAAGCGGGCTGCGGAGACTTCAGCGTTCTTCTACGTCGACACCCTCGACTATCTCCGGCGGAGCGGCCGCATCGGGGCTGCGCAGGCGCTGCTCGGCTCGGCCCTGGCCGTCAAGCCCCTGCTCCAGCTCGTGGACGGCCGGATCGACATGCTGGAGAAGGTACGCACGGCCTCCCGGGCCATCGCCCGGCTCGAGGAGATCGTGGTCGACCGGGCCGGCACCAGGCCCGTCGACATCGCGGTGCACCATCTCGCGGCCCCCGAGCGCGCCGCCACCCTCGCCGAACGGCTGCGGACGAGGGTGCCCGGCCTCGTCGATCTGCACACGAGCGAGGTCGGGGCGGTGATCGGCGCGCATACGGGACCGGGGCTGCTCGGCGCCATCGTCTCGCCGCGCTGAGATGGTTCGGCTCCGGTTGATTCACTGGCACGGGTGACCGAGTTATCCACAACTGGTGGGTTGTCCACCGGATTTGGGGGTGCTCAGCGGATTCGGGGCGAAGTGCCTAACGTCTCGTGACATGGAAATCCGATCACGACGCACCGCCACGAGCGGACCGGGCCGGCCCGCCGGCTCGGACGGCAGGACCCGACGAGGACACACCCACCGCAGCGGGGGCACACGGGCGACGGCCACCGGCCCCGCGCCCTCATCTGCACCCGTCCCTGTACCTGTCCCAGCACCTTCACCTGCACCTGTCCTTGGCTCCGTGCCGTCCGGCCGGGCCAGCGACGTACAGGCCTCCGTCTCCGTTCTGACCGCGCGCAGACGCGCGGACGCGCTGTTCCTTACGCCGCCTCCGGGCACGGCGGCCCCTCCCCGCGACCCCGATGCGCCGACCGCCCGCAGCCTGGGGGAGTCCGCGCTCGCGATCCCGCCCGAAGCCCCACCTCCCTCCCGCGCTGCCGATGCCGCTGCTCCGGCCCGTCTCGCCCCTGCGGGTGCGGGCATGGGTGTGGGTACGGGCGTGGGCGCGGGGGAGCGGATGTGGGCGGCGGTGCGCGACCGGTTGCCCCTGTGGGCGCAGACGAGGTGCGGGCTCGCGCCGCGCAGTCTGGCCGCGCTGTGCGTGGTCCTCCTGGTCGCGACGGGATTCACCGTCCGGCACTTCTGGGCCGGGCGCCCCCGGTCCGTGCCCGCGCCCGCCCTGGCCGAGGGGCCGGCGTCCGCCACGCCTGGGACGAAGAGTGCGGGCGGCGGCTCGAACCGTGGGGCGCGTGGGGAGGCGAGCGCCATGGGCTCGCCGCCCACGCCGGTCGCGAACACGGAGCCCTCGCCGGCCGGTGTGCTGGTGGTGGACGTCGGGGGCAAGGTGCTGCGGCCCGGGATCTACCGGCTGCCCGCCGGATCCAGAGTCGCCGACGCGCTGACCGCGGCGGGCGGTGTCCGCGAGGGCACGGATCTGACGGGGCTCAACCGGGCGAGGCTGCTCGCGGACGGGGAACAGGTGCTGGCCGGAGTGCCGGGCGGGGGCGCGCCCGTCGCCGGACCGGGCGGGGCGGGTCGTACGGGCGGCGGCGGAACAGGTACGGGCCCGAGCGGGCCGGTCAGCCTCAACTCCGCCTCGGCGGACCAGTTGGACGCCCTGCCCGGAGTTGGCCCCGTGCTCGCCCAGCACATCGTCGACTACCGGACGCAGCACGGTGGGTTCCGGTCGGTCGGTGAGCTGCGCGAGGTCAAGGGGATCGGCGAAGGACGGTTCAACGATCTGCAAGCCCTGGTGCGGCTATGAGCCGCGTGGAGATCCACGCGGAGTCGGGCGGCCGGCTCGGCGTGGCCAACCCGCACCGGGAAGGACCGACGGACCTACGCCTGGTGGGGCCGGCGCTGGGCGCATGGGGAGGGGCCGCCTTGGCGGGCAACTTAGCCGGTGCCGCAGCGAGTTGGTGTGTAGCTCTGTGCCTGGCCTTGACGGGCGTGCTGGTCGCTCCGGCTGTGCGGGACTGGTTGTCGCGGAGGCGGCAGGGGGCGCGGGCAGTGCGCCAGGGGGAGTGCGGCGCGGAGCCGGTGGGTGGATTCGACGCGGCCCGGGGACGCGGAGGAGCTGATGCGGGCGATGCCTGCGATGCGGGGGATCCGGGTGGTGTGAGCGATGCGGGTCATCCGGGTAATGCCGACGATACAAGCGATCCGGGCGGGGCGGCCTTTGGTAGCACAACGAACGGCATCGACAAGGGAGTTGGCGGTGCCTGGCGGTATCGGGGTGCGGTCGCTGGGGTGCTGGTCTGTGTCGCTGTCGGGATGACGGTCGGAGGGCTCCATGCCGAACAGGCGCGCAGGGGTCCCGTGCCGGGACTGGCGAGGGAGTTCGGTCGGGCCACCATGGAGTTGGTGATCGCCGGCGATCCCAGGCCGACCCGGTCCGGGGGCTGGGGCGGCACTTCAGTAGCCGTCGACGCAGAGGTGGAGCGGGTCGTTGGAGCCGAGGGCGGGGAGCGCCGCGTCCATACGCCGGTGCTCGTCCTGGCGCCCGGGAGCTGGCGGGGGCTGCTGCCGTCCACCCGGGTGCGGGTGGACGCGCGGCTCGCGCCGGGCGAGGGGAAAGTGGCCGCCGTTCTCAAGGTGCCGAACGGGCCGCCGCGCGTCATCGGAGCACCGAATGCCGTACAGCGATGGGCCGGTGAGCTGCGGTCCGGGCTGCGGGAAGCGACCAAGGGGCTGTCGCCGGACGCGAGGGCGCTGTTGCCTGGGCTGGTCGTCGGCGACACGTCCAGGGTCACACCGGAGCTGCGCGCCGCGTTCCAGGCGACCGACCTCACCCACCTCATGGCGGTGTCGGGCAGCAACTTGATGATCGTCCTCGTTCTGTTGATCGGCCCGCCGGGGCGGGCGCTGCTGGCCGAGCGGGGCGGCCTGGCTCCCCGGCTCGGGGTCTCTCTGCGGGGGACCGCCCTGCTCGGAGGGGCGCTCACGATCGCGTTCGTGGTGGTGTGCCGGCCCGAGCCGAGTGTGCTGCGGGCCGCCGCGTGCGGCCTGGTCGCGCTGCTGGCGATCGGCACGGGCCGGCGCCGATCCTTGATTCCCGCGCTGGCGGCCACCGTCCTGCTGCTGGTGCTGTACGCGCCCGAACTGGCCCGCAGCTATGGGTTCCTGCTGTCGGTGCTCGCCACGGGGGCCCTGCTCACCATCGCGCCGGGCTGGAGCGCGGCGCTGCGTCGACACGGGGTGCCGGCCAGGCTCGCCGAGGTGCTGGCCGCCGCTGCGGCGGCGCAGGCGGTGTGCGCGCCGGTGGTGGCCGTGCTCGCGGCGCGGATCAGCCTGGTCGCCGTGCCGTGCAATCTGCTGGCCGAGCCGGGGGTGGCGCTGGCGACGGTCGCGGGGTTCGCTGCCCTCGCCGCGGCGCCGGTCGCGATGCCGTTCGCCAAACTCCTTGCCTGGTGCGCGAGTTGGCCCACCACCTGGATCGCGTCGGTGGCGCGCACCGGGGCGGCTCTGCCCGGCGCGGAGTCGGGCTGGCCGGGCGGCTGGGCCGGGGGACTGCTGCTCGCGGTCGTCACCGCGCTGGTGGCGCTCCTGGCGCGGAGGGTTCCCCGACACCCCTGGGCGGCCGCGACACTCGCACTCGTGCTGCTGCTCGCCGTGGTGCGGCCCGCGCCGCTCACCAGGATCGTCACCGGGTGGCCGCCGCCGGACTGGTCGTACGCGATGTGCGATGTGGGACAAGGGGATGCCACGGTGCTGGCAGCGGGCGAGGGCACGGCCGTGGTGGTCGATGCCGGGCCCGAGCCGGCGCCGGTGGACCGCTGTCTGCGCGAACTCGGCGTCACCCGGATCCCGCTGCTGGTGCTCACGCACTTCCACGCCGACCATGTGGGCGGTCTTGCCGGGGTGCTGCGGGGGCGGACGGTCGGGGCCATCGAGACGACGGGGTTCGCGGAGCCGGCGGACCAGGCGGCGTTCGTGCGGCGCACCGCGGCGGCGGAGGGGGTCGCGTTGGTGACGGCCGGGTTCGGGGAGCGGCGGGTGCTGGGCGGGCTTTCGTGGGAGGTCCTGTGGCCTCCACCGCAACCCGCTCCGGCGCCGGACGGGCCCAATGACGCCAGCGTCACGCTGCTCGTCCGTGCCGCCAACGGGCTGACCCTGCTGTTGCCGGGCGACCTCGAACCCCCGGCGCAACGGCAGTTGTCGCGGCGGCAGCCGATGCCGGTCCGGGTGGACGTCCTGAAGGTCGCCCACCACGGCTCGGCGCATCAGGAGCCCGGCCTGTTGCGATCCGTACGTCCGAGGCTCGCGCTGGTCTCGGTCGGACGGGGCAACCGGTACGGCCACCCGGCACCCGGCACGATCGCCGTGCTGCGCGCGTGGGGTGCCGCGGTCCTTCGGACCGACACCGACGGGGCGATCGCGGTCACGGGTGTGGGCGACACCCTGCGGGCCGTGCCCCGGGGCCGCGACACGACGCAGGCCGCAGCGGCGCCCCGGGGGCGAGGCCCCTGACCGGTCGCGACCGGAGGCCGAGACACCGGGTGGGTGGCGGCGCGGCGGCCCCGCGACACGTGCCCATCACGTGCCCGTCACGCGCCCATGTTGGCGGCGCGCGCGAAGTTGAGGGGTCAGACGAGCCAGGCGCCGTCGCGCATCAGCTCGCGGCCGGCTGGAGAGAGGTATGAGGTGTGGTTCACCGGTGGGGGAGGCGGTCGCCACCCAGGCGTCCTCGTCCTTTTCGAGGCGCGTCAGGACGTCCTGCTTGCGCTGTTCGCGGCTGCGCGCCGGCTCGGAGATCATCATGCCCCTTGACGCTAGCGGCAGTTGGGCCTGGTCTGCTTCAGCCGAGAGGACCAGGACCTGCGACGTACGACAGGGAGCCGCAGGCGGGAAGCGGGCGGGCTGGGGTCCGGGGAAGCGGAATGGCCAATTCGGGCCTCTGGTGACAGGTGCCGCAACAGTGACTAGGCGTCGCGTTTGCCTCGAACGGCACATCAGTGATCGAATGCGTCTTCGTCATCGGGTCGGGGACCTGCTGTGGCGAGGACGGACGAGGATGTCTGCCCCCAGCACGGCCCGGCAGTTACTTCTTCGCGCGGGGGTGCGTGCACAGTGTTCAGCCGCTGGTTCGGCAAGAGCTCGACCAGTTCTCCGCTTCGTATCGGGCCGCTGGCGGGCCTGGCCGTTCCGTCGACCGCGGGCGTGCTCAGCTGCCGGGTGCTCGATCCGGTCAGCGAGCCCGTACAGCGGGCCGAGTTCGTGGTCAGCGATGCTTCGGGCCGCCGGGTCGTGGGCGGGGAGACCGACCCGTTCGGGACGGTGGTCACGACGGTTCCGGCGGGCGAGTACCGGCTGGCCGTCACGGCCGAGGGGTACACGCCCTTCCACGGCAACGTCACCGTCACCGCGAGCGGGCTCGCGGCGCTCGGCGACGTCATGCTCCAGGTCGCAGCCCCTGCGGCGCTGCCGGAGCCGGGCGAGTGGGAACTCGATCCGACGCACTCGCAGATCGGCTTCACCGCGAGTCACATCGGCCTGGCCCGCATCCACGGCAGGTTCAACACGTTCGCCGGGGCCATCCGGATCGGGGAGCGCATGGAGGGGTCGGCGATGCACGTGATCATCGACACCGCCTCCATCGACACGGGCGTTGGGATGCGCGACGACCACCTGCGGTCGGGTGACTTCCTGGACGTGGGGAACTACCCGACGATGGAGTTCTACAGCGACCGTTTCGTGCACCGGGGCGGCAGCCGCTGGGCGATCATCGGCGGCCTGACGCTGCACGGGGTGAGCCGTACGGTGACGCTCGACACGCAGTACCTCGGTCTGGGGACCGGGCTCGGCGGGGAGACCCGGGGTGCCTGCCGGGCCACCACCGAACTGCACCGCGAGGACTTCACGCTCACCTGGCAGACCATGCTGGCCCGGGGGATCGCGGCGATCGGGTCGTCCATCTCGATCAACCTCGACATCCAGGTCATACCGAAGGCGGCCTGACCCCCCGCTCGCGCTCACGGCCGGCGGTGGTGGCGCCCGGCCGCCGTGTGGATCAGGGGGCTTCCAGCCAGCCGTCGTAGGCGGCGGCCAAGCTGTCCAGGGCCTTGGGGTCGAGCCGGGCGTCGGGGTCCTCCACGACGACGAGCCACTGGGCGTCCTCGGCGTCGTCCTCGCCCGCCAGGGCGTCGCGCACGAGCTGGGGCTCCTCCGCGAGGGCGAAGAGGTCGGTCAGCTCGGTGGTCACGTCCTCGGCGGCGTCGCGGTCCGGGAGGACGAGTACGTGTCGGGTCACATCGTTCACCTGCCCATTCTCCGGTATGGGGGCGGTGGGGCCGGGAGCGGGCCGGGAGCGGGCCGGACTGTCAGTGGCCCGTGGGATGCTGGAAGGCGATGGCCACCAGGAAGAATTCCACCGACGATCCACTCGCCCCCGTCACGCTGGCCGTGGGCCAGGAGGACCTGCTGCTCGACCGCGCCGTGCAGCAGGTGGTGGCGGCCGCCCGGGCCGCCGACTCCGACACCGATGTGCGTGACCTGACCTCCGACCAGGTGCAGCCCGGCACGCTCGCCGAGCTGACCAGCCCTTCGCTCTTCGCCGAGCGCAAGGTCGTGGTCGTACGCAATGCGCAGGACCTGTCGGCGGACACGGTCAAGGACGTGAAGGCGTACCTCGACGCGCCCGCCGAGGAGATCACGCTGGTGCTGCTGCACGCCGGCGGCGCCAAGGGCAAGGGGCTGCTGGACGCGGCGCGCAAAGCGGGGGCGCGGGAAGTGGCGTGCCCCAAGACCACGAAGCCGGCCGAGCGGCTGACGTTCGTACGGCAGGAATTCCGGGCGCTGGGGCGTTCGGCCACGCCGGAGGCGTGTCAGGCGCTGGTCGACTCGATCGGCAGCGATCTGCGCGAGCTGGCGTCCGCGGTGTCCCAGCTCTGCGCGGACGTGGAGGGGACGATCGACGAGGCGGTCGTCGGGCGCTACTACACGGGGCGGGCCGAGGCGTCCAGCTTCACCGTCGCCGACCGGGCGGTGGAAGGGCGGGCCGCGGAGGCGCTGGAGGCGCTGCGGTGGTCGTTGTCGACCGGGGTCGCGCCGGTGCTGATCACCAGTGCGCTCGCGCAGGGGGTGCGGGCGATCGGGAAGCTGTCCTCCGCGCGGGGGGGCCGGCCGGCCGATCTGGCGCGGGAGTTGGGGATGCCGCCGTGGAAGATCGACCGGGTGCGGCAGCAGATGCGGGGGTGGACGCCGGAGGGGGTGTCTTTGGCCCTGCGGGCTGTGGCTGAGGCGGATGCGGGGGTCAAGGGCGGGGGGGATGATCCTGAGTACGCTCTGGAGAAGGCCGTGGTTGCGGTTGCGCGGGCTGCCAGGCCTCTCGCCGGCCCGGGTTTGCGGTAGCCATTCTGGGGTGGGTGGCTGGCCTGTTGCGTGCGGGGGGTTGGGTGTGTGCGCAGTTCCCCGCGCCCCTTGAGCCCCGGGCTTCGCCCTGGGGTCCTTGGTCGGTGTGTGCGGGTTGTCGGTGGCTGGTCGCGCAGTTCCCCGCGCCCCTGGTGGGCTCGGGCTGCGCCCTGCCCCCTCGCGCCCCTGGTGGGCTTGGGCTGCGCCCTGCCCCCTCGCGCCCCTGGTGGGCTTGGGCTGCGCCCTTGCCCGTCGGCCTCTGCCCTGTCGTGGTTGTTCGTTGCCTGCGGGTTGTCGGTGGCTGGTCGCGCAGTTCCCCGCGCCCCTGGTGGGCTTGGGCTGCGCCCTGCCCCCTCGGCCGCTGGCGGGCTTGGGCTGTGCCCTCCCCTCGCGCCCCTGGTGGGCTTGGGCTGTGCCCCGCCCCCTCGCGCCCCTGGTGGGCTTCGCCTGCGCCCCGCCCCCTCGGCCCCCGATGGGCTTGGGCCGCGCGCATCAGCCAGCGACCCCGAACGGGCGTCCAAACGCTGGCCCGGGGCCGGGCCGGGACGGCGCGTTGGCTGGCGCGCCGGGACCGGGTGGGCTGCCGCTACCTGGTCGGGGCTGCGGCAGCCAGGGGGGATCAGTCGCGGCGGTTTTTCAGGGCGTCGCCGCCGAATTTTGCTATGAGGCAGACGACTACGGTGACGGCGAGGCCGATGATGAGGTGGCTCATGGGGTCCTCCTGAGGACGGTTCGCGGGGCGGCGGTACGCCGGGGCTCCGGTGCTCCGGTGCCCCGGGGTGTATGGGGCGTAAGGGGTGGGTGGGTCAGGCGTGGCGGCCGCCTCTGCGGTAGGCGAACGCGGCGAACGCCGCGAGCAGCGCCGTCCACAGGGCAAGCACGCCAAGACCGGTGCCGCTCGGCGCCGTGTTGGCGGCCGCGTCCCAGGAGAGCTGGGCGTAGCGGTAGACCGGGGTCTGCTTCGACAGCGGTTGCAGCCAGCCGGGCAGCGTGTCGGTCGGCATCATCAGGCCGCCGAGCAGCGTGAGCGTCAGATACGAGACGGTGCCCGCGATCTGGGCGAGCTGCGCCTTGAAGAGGTAGCCGATGCCGATGCCGAGCATCGCGAGCGGGGCGATGCCGACCCAGAGCAGCAGGAAGATCTCCAGCCAGGTGCCGGGCGAGAGGTCAACCCCCCGGTAGAACTTGCCGATCAGGCCGATGACCACGATCGGCAGAATGCCCAGGCACGTGGCGACGGCGCCGCGCGCGATGACGACCTGTACCGGGGACAGCGGGGTGAGGCGCAGCTGACGCAGCCAGCCGAGCGCCCGGTCCTCCGCGATGCCGGTGCCGTTGGTGATGACCACGCCGAGCGCGCCGAACGCCGCCGCGCCCACCATCGCCCGCACCAGCGACTCCTGGTCGGGGCCGCCGCCCGCGAGGGTGACGTACAGGCCGACCGGCATGACGAGGCTCATCATGAGGTAGCCGCCGTTGCGGACGAGCCGCAGGATTTCGAGGCGGATGTAACCGAGCATCAGGTGGTCCGTCCTTCCGGAGCGGGCGCGTGGCGGGACTGGTGGGTGAGCGCGATGAAGGCTTCTTCCAGGCCCACGCCCGAGATCTCCAGGTCGGTGAAGGCGTCGGCGCGCGACAGGGCGTGCACCGTCGAGTCGGAGTCGCTGGTACGCAGGTGGACGCGGCCGCCGCGGTACTCCACGGAGGAGACGCCCGGCAGCAGGTCGAATCCGTCGCGGCCGCCGCGCGGCACGAAGCTGACCGTGCGCCCCTCGATCATGGACTTGATCCCCGAGGTGGTGCCGTCGGCGACGACCCGGCCCGAGGCGATGACGACGACGCGGTCGGCGCTGTCGTCGGCCTCTTCGAGGTAGTGCGTCGAGAACAGGACGGTGTTGCCGCGCTCGGCGTACCGCCGCATCGCGTCCCACAGTTCGCGCCGCGACTCGACGTCCAGGGCGGCGGTCGGCTCGTCGAGGACCACCAGGTCCGGGTCGCCGGCCAGGGCGAGCGCGAACCGCACCCGCTGGGCCTGGCCGCCGGAGAGCCGGTCCACGTTGCGGCCCGCGATCTTGGTGAGTTCGGCGAGTTCCAGGATCTCCTGGAGCGGCAGCGGCTTGCGGTAGGTCTGGCGTACGAAGTCGACCAGCTCGCGCACCGACACCCGGGGAATCATCTTCCCCTCCTGGAGCATGGCGCCCAAGTGCCCCGCACGCATGGCGAGTTCGGGCCTCTTGCCGAAGACCTCGATGGTTCCCCGGTCCGGCGGGAAGAGGCCGAGGAGCATGTTGATGGTGGTGGACTTGCCGGCGCCGTTGGGGCCGAGCAGGGCGACCGTCTCGCCGCGGCCGATCGTCAGATCGATCCCGTCGACGGCGCGGACACCGCCGTACTCCTTGACGACACCCGTGAAGACGACCGCGGGCGGGCCGTGCTGTGCTGCCATGGGGGGTGGCACCTGTTCCCTTTCGTGTGTGAGTGAGCGCATGTCGGATCAGCCCTTCCAGGGGGTGGCGGTGTGGACCAGTTCCGTGGGGCCTGGCGGGTCGGGGCCTCCGGGTTCGGATCTGCCGGATGACCCGGTGGTTCGTTCGCGCCACCCGGCTCCCAGCACCCCCACAAGCTGTCACCCGGGCCCTGATCGCGGCAGTGCCGTGCTCCTGAAACCGGCATGCGGCTGTCCCGGTCGCGGGTATGAAAGATTCACGCCCATCCCGTGAGCACGGCACTGGGGCCGATGGGCCGCACCCGGCAGAGTTCTGGGCGCCGGGCTCTTGCCGTGGTCGGCGTAGGGTGCCCCAACTCGTCTGTGGGCGACGGTACTTGGGCCGCCGACGGCTCGCCGCCCCCACCAGCGCACCCCTCCACACACCACCCGCCACCCGCCACACACCCGCGAACCCGCACACTCCGCACGCACGCCCCGCGAACCCACACCCTCCACACACCACCCGCCGCACGCCCGCGAACCCACACCCTCCGCACCCCACGCCCCGCACACCACACCCCGCCGGTGGGAAGGACCCCTCTCATGCGTATCGACCGCCTCGGGGCCCGGGAGCTCGGGGAGTTCTGGTCGCTGCTTGAGGACGTCGAGTACCTGCCCGGCCCCCACACCGCGCTGCGCACGCCGTGGGGGGAACTGCGGCTTGAGCGTCCCGGTGCGCTGCTGGGTGAGGCGCTGCGCCGGATGCAGCTCGGCCCGGTCTCGCTCGGCAACGTGGTGCCCGGCTTCCCCGGTTACGACGTGCCGGAGGACGAATGGAGCGAGGCGTCCCGCGAACTGCTCGGCGCCCTCGAACCGCTCCAGCACGTCACCGTGCGCCACCTCGCGATCGGCGCGTCCCTGCTCCTGAGCGTGATCCCGCTCTCGCCCCGGGCCCGGTTCCGCCCGGCGCCCGCCGCGCCCGGGAGCCACCTGCGCGTGCCCAGCGGCGCGGTACTGCGCGGCCCGGGACGCGATCCCGTATTCGCGTACGAGGGCGGTGAGCACCGCGTCGAACTGCACGGCCCCGACGCCCCGCTCCTGCTCCTCCACCTCCGAGCGGGCAGGGGCGATTTCCGGTCAGCACGCGGTGTCGCGCTGCCGTGGAGCGTCGTCCGCGCCGCCCGCGCCTACACGGCCGCCGCCGGACTGCTCCGCGCGGTCGGCCCCCAGGGTGCGGACCCGCCGTGAGAACAGGCCGGGCACTAGGGATCCGGCCAACGGATTACCTATGATCCGGACCGGAGAGGTGCTTGCGGTGCTTGTGACCGGGTGCCGCGAGCCATGGGGGACAGTTGACAGCGGAACGGCTCGGCCATCCGGAAGGAATACCTGCCGACATCGGCAGCGTCGTCCTTCCGCCGCGCAAGGCCATAGCCGTGACCGTGGTCGCGCTGCTCGGTTTCTTCGTGACCGACGCCGTCTATCTCTGGGCCGAGAATCCGCCCTGGTGGCAACGCGCCGCCGCCCTGGTCTGCTTCGTGGCGATCATGGGCCTGCAACTCATCCACTCCTTCCCGCACTTCCTGCCGGCCCTCCATCGCCACCGGTACGCGACCTGGGGCCTCCAGGCCGTCCTCGCCTACGCCCCTCTCCCTCTGTTCGGCTTCGCCTGGAGCGGGATGGCCGAATTCCTCACCGCCTCCTCGGTCCTGGTCCTGCCCGCCGTGTTCGGGTGGCCGCTCTTCGGCGTCGGCGTGCTCACCTGCTGGGGTCTGTACAGCGGACGCGGCACCAGCACCGTGGCGTACAACGTCATCGAAGGCGCCCTCATCCCCCTCGTCGTCATCGGGCTCTCGCGGATGTCCGACATGATCATCAAGCTGCACCGCACACGCGAGGAACTGTCCCGGCTCGCGGTGGCGGGGGAGCGGCTGCGTTTCGCGCGTGACGTGCACGATGTGCTCGGTCTCGGTCTGTCGGCGATCTCTCTCAAGTGTGAGTTGGCGTATCGGTTGCTCGGGGAGGCGCCGGCGAGGGCGTCTGAGGAGTTGGGTGAGGTGCTGCGTGCGTCGCGCAGGGCGCTGGCGGAGGTGCGTTCGGTCAGTCGTGGTTATCGGGAGATGTCGCTGTTGGGCGAGGCGGACGCGGCGGTCTCGATGCTGTCCGCCGCCGGCATCCGTACGACTGTGAGCATCGAGACCGGCGCTTTGCCGGCTGCCGTGGACACCGTCCTCGCGGCCGCCCTGCGCGAGGGTCTGACGAACCTGCTGCGCCACAGCAACGCCGAACGGTGCGAGATACGGGCCGAACTCCGCGACGGATCAGCCTTGTTGACACTGGTCAACGACGGCGTCGGACGCACCCGGCCCCTCACGGGCGCACCGGACGGCGGTCTCGCCGCCCTCGGCTGCCGGATCGGACAGCTCGGCGGCAGCCTCGGGCACGGCGACGACGGCCGGGGCTGCTTCCGCCTCGAAGCGGCCGTACCCCTGCCCCACCGGCCCCTGCCCCACCGGCCACAGGAGGACCGGGACACCGATCCCGGGGCCGGCTCGCGCGCGGACGGCGCCGCCCGGCCGCCCGCACCCGCCCGGGGCCACCGCGACCTGGCGCCCCGGGCCGCCACGGCGATGACGCTCACCGTCCTGACCGGCTACTTCCTCGCGTACGCCGTGGTCGCCGCCTCCTACGACCCACCGCCCGGCCACGCGGCCGCCACCGGACTCTGCCTGAGCGCCACCTTCCTCCTCCAGCTCGCGATCTCCTTCCAGTGGCGCTCGGCCCGGCTGTCCCGCCACGGCCGTCCGCTGCGTCTCGCCGCCCTCGCCGGACTGCTGCTGCTCCACTGCCTGCCCTGGTTCTTCCTCGGCCCGGACTACCTCGGCATGCCGGGCTTCGTCGCGGGCTCGGCACTTCTCGTCCTGCCGCCCGCCGCCGCGTGGCCGGTGCTCGCGGCGATGACCGTCGCCGGTGGCGTCTCGGTCCAGCTGTCCGGGGGCTCGTTCCAGGACGTCACCTACGAATCGGCGTACACCGTCATCTGCGCGCTGGTGGTGTACGGGCTGTCCCGGATGGCCCAGCTGGCCTGTGACCTCCACCGGTCGCGGGCCGAGATCGCGCGGCTCGCGGTGACGACGGAGCGGTTGCGTTTCGCGCGTGACCTGCATGATCTGTTGGGTTTCGGTCTGTCGGCGATCACGTTGAAGTGTGAGCTGGTACGGCGTTTGGCGGGGAGCCGGCCTGACGTGGCGCGGGAGGAGCTGAGGGAGGTGCTGTCCATAGCTCGGGGGGCGTTGGCGGATGTGCGAACGGTCGCTGAGGGGCGGCAGTGGTTGAGTCTGGTGGGGGAGGTGGGGAGTGCGGTGGCGGTGTTGGAGGGGGCGGGGATTCGGGCGTCGGTGGATACGGATGGTGGGGAGTTGCCGGGGGATGGCGATGTGGAGACCGTTCTTGCCACGGTGGTGCGGGAGGGGGTGACGAATGTGTTGCGGCACAGCCGGGCCGCCCGCTGTGAGATACGGGTTCGGCGGACGGCGGCGGGCGGGGTGCGGCTCACCGTCGTCAATGACGGGGTGGGCGCGTGCGGGGTGGGCCCGTGCGGGGTGGTGGGGCCGGGATCGGGGAGTGGCGGGGGCAGCGGGATCGCTAATCTGACGACGCGGATGAGCGCGGTGAACGGCCGGCTCGTGGCGCGGGAGCGGGCGGACGGCTGGTTCGAGCTGACGGCGGAAGTCGACCTGCTCGACGCGGGGGCGTAAGGGGCCGGTGGCGTACGCGGCCACCACCCTCGACACCCCTCAACCACCCGATTCCTACGCGCCATTGACGACGACCGAGACAGCAAGCATGGGGGAGACTGAGACCTTGAGGACCGACACTGTCGGCCGCGCGGAGCCGGAACCGGAGCTGGAGCCGAATCCGGAGCCGGAGCCAGAGCCGGAACCCGAGCCGGAGGCGGGACGTGGCGGGTGGGGCTCGTTGCCTCGGCGTACGGCGATCGCCCTCACGGTCGTGGTCCTGGTCGGTTTCTTCGTCATTGACGGCGCGTGGGTCTGGTTCGAGCATCCGCCGCTGTGGGAGCTGTCGCTCGGCGCGCTCGGTTTCGGGGCGATCCTGGGGCTTCAGCTCGCCCACTCCTTTCCCGGCCTTGCGCCCTGGCCCGCTCGCTTCCGGTTCGCCACGTGGGGGCTTCAGGGCGTGCTGACCTATGCGCCGATTCTCGCGTTCGGGGTCGGCTGGGGCGGGATGGCCGCGTTCTTGACCGCTTCGGCGGTGCTGGTGTTCCCCGGGGTGGTGGGCTGGGCGCTGTTCTGCCTGGGCGCGCTGGCCGACAGCCTGGTCTTCTACCACTACGGGACCGGCTGGGAGACCACCGTGTACGCGGTGATCGAGGCGGTGCTGATCCCGTTGATCGTGATCGGGCTCTCGCGGATGTCCGACATGATCGTGAAGCTGCACCGTTCGCGTGCGGAGCTGTCGCGGCTCGCGGTGGCGGGGGAGCGGCTGCGTTTCGCGCGTGACGTGCACGATGTGCTCGGTCTCAGTCTGTCGGCGATCTCGCTGAGGTGTGAGCTGGCGTACCGGCTGCTGACGGAGGCGCCGGCGAAGGCCGGTGAGGAGCTGGGTGAGGTGCTGCGCACCGCGCGCAAGGCGCTGGCGGATGTGCGCTCGGTCAGTCGTGGCTACCGCGAGATGTCGCTGTCCGCCGAGGCCCAGGCGGCGGTCTCGATGCTCTCGGCGGCGGGAATCCGCACGTCGCTCGACGTGGCCGGGGAGGAGCTGCCGGGCGACGTGGACACCGTTCTCGCGACCGTCCTGCGGGAGGGCCTGACGAACATGTTGCGCCACAGCAGGACCGAGCGGTGCGAGATACGGGTGCGACTGCGCGACGACGGGTCCGCCGTGCTGACCCTGGCCAACGATGGCGGCGGCCGGACGCGGGGTGCGAGGGGTGCAAGGGGCGGCGCTGGGGGTGGCGCCGGGGGTGGTTTGGCGACGCTCGCCGCCCAGGTGGGTGAGCTCGGCGGCACGCTCACCCATGGCACGGACGGCCAGGGTTGGTTCCGCCTCGAAGCCGTGGTTCCGGTGGCGGTGCGGGGGGCGGTTCCGGTGCGGGTGGCGGTGCCGGACCGCGCGTGGCCGGGACAGCGGGGGGCGGGGCGGCGGCCCGTCCCGGAGGCTAGCGAGCCCCATCAACTTCAGCCCTCCGCACGGGGGTTGGGGCACCCTGACATGCTGCCCCGCGCGGCCTCCGCGATCGCGTTCGCGGTCCTGGCGGGTTACTTCCTCGCGTACTCGGAAGTGGCCATGGCCTACCACCCCACCCTCGGCCACGGCGTCGCCACGGAGCTCTGCGTCGTCGCCATCTTCGTGCTGCAACTGGTGGTCTCCTTCCACTGGCGGTACGCCTGGCCGGTCAGCCGGCCGTGGGTGACGCGCGGCGCCCTGGGCGCGCTGACGCTCCTCCAGTTCGCGCCACTGGTGTTCCTCGGCCCGACCTGGCTGGGACTGCCGGGCTTCCTCGGGGGCACGGCGCTCCTGACGCTGCCGGCCGTCGCCGCCTGGCCCCTGCTCGCGGTCGTGACGACGGCGGGCGGCATCGAGCTGTACCGCATCGGCAACGGCGTGTGGGACCTGACGTACGAATCGGCGTACACCGTCATCTGCGCGCTGGTGGTGTACGGGCTGGCGCGGTTGGCGCGGTTGGCGCATGAGCTGCATTGGTCCCGCGCGGAGATAGCGCGGCTCGCGGTGACGACGGAGCGGTTGCGTTTTGCTCGTGACCTGCATGATTTGTTGGGTTTTGGGTTGTCGGCGGTGACGCTGAAGTGTGAGTTGGTGCGGCGTTTGGCGGTGGGTCGGCCTGAGGTGGCGCGGGGGGAGTTGGTGGAGGTGTTGGGGATTGTGCGGGGGGCGTTGGCGGATGTGCGGTTGGTGGCTGAGGGGCGGCAGCGGTTGAGTCTGGTGGGGGAGGTGGGGAGTGCGGTGGCGGTGTTGGAGGGGGCGGGGATTCGGGCGTCGGTGGATATGGGTGGTGGGGTGTTGCCGGGGGATGTCGATGTGGAGACCGTTCTTGCCACGGTGGTGCGGGAGGGGTTGACGAATGTGTTGCGGCACAGTCGGGCGGCCTGCTGTGAGATACGGGTTCGGCGGACGGCGGCGGGTGGGGTGCGGCTCACCGTCGTCAATGACGGGGTGGATGGCTGTCCATCGTCCGGTCTTGGTTCCCGGCCCGGCGGCGGGGGGAGTGGGATCGGCAATCTCGCGGCGCGGGTGCGGGCGGTGAATGGCCGTCTGACGGCGGGGGCGCGTCCCGACGGCCGGTTCGAGCTGACGGCAGAGGTCGACTTACTGGGTACTGCGGCCTGACCGCCGACTCCGCAGACCGTTTTGACCCAAACCGTAAGCCATGGGGGAGCTTTGGACATCGACGACGTCGAACACGCGGGCGCGGACGGCCCGGACAGGGATCCGGTCCGCGCGGAAGCGAGGTCGGGACGTGTGGGTGCGGGTCTGCGACGCCGTCGTAGGGGATCAGCAACCGTGGAGACGCCACTCGTGCCTGCGGGCGCGGGGCTCGGGCGTGCGAGCGTGGGGCTCAGGCGTGTGGGCGGTGGAGGTGATGGTGGGCTTCCGTACGGGGCGGCGGTCGGCGTCACGGGCGTCGTTCTGGTCGGATTCTTCGTCATCGACGGCGCCTTCCTCTGGCGCGAGCATCCGTCAACCTGGGAGAGCGTGGGCGCCGTGGCCGGGTTCCTCGCGATCCTGGTGCTCCAACTGGCCCACTCCCACCCAGAGTTGCTGCCGCGTCTCGCTCGACACCGCCGGGCCACCTGGGTGGCACAGGCGCTGCTCACGTACCTTCCGATGCTGCTGTTCCGGGTCGCCTGGGGTGGCATGCCGGCGTTCCTCGGCGCGTCCGCCGTGCTGGTGTTCCCGGCGGCGTTCGGCTGGGCGCTCTTCGGTGCGATCGCCCTCGCCACCTGCGCGGTCGTCGTCGGCGTGGGCAGCGACATGGCCACGACTCTCTACAGCACCTTCGACGCCGTCCTGATCAGTCTCATCGTGGTCGGGCTTTCGCGGATGTCGGACATGATCGTGAAGTTGCGTCGCTCGCGCGAGGAACTGTCCCGGCTCGCGGTGGCGCGGGAGCGGCTGCGGTTCGCGCGTGACGTGCACGATGTGCTCGGTCTCAGTCTGTCGGCGATCTCTCTCAAGTGTGAGCTGGCGTACCGGTTGCTCGGGGAGGCGCCGGCGAGGGCTGATGAGGAGTTGGGTGAGGTGCTGCGTGCGTCGCGTGGGGCGCTGGCGGAGGTGCGTTCGGTCAGTCGTGGTTATCGGGAGATGTCGTTGTCGGGGGAGGCGGACGCGGCGGTCTCGATGCTGTCCGCCGCTGGCATTCGTACGACCCTGAAGGCCGAGGGGGGCCATCCGCCGGCCGCCGTGGACACCGTGCTTGCTGCCGTGCTGCGTGAGGGGTTGACGAACATCCTGCGCCACAGCAAGGCCGCGCGGTGTGAGATCCGGACTGAACTCCTGGGCGCAGCCGCCGTGTTGAGGGTCGCCAACGACGGCAGTGGGCGGACGCGGGGACCCGGGGACGACGCGTCCGGGGCGCTGGCCTCGCTCGCCGCCCAGGTGGGTGAGCTCGGCGGTACGCTCACCCACGGCGCCGACGATCAGGGCTGGTTCCGTCTCGAAGCCGTCGTGCCGCTGTCCGATCACGCGGGGGTGGGGGCGGGGACGAGGGGCGAGGGTGTCCGGACCGGTATACCGAGGGTGCCTGAGTCCGATCAACTACAGCCTGGTGCGCGGCGGTTGGGGCATCCCGACATGCTGCCGCGTGCGGCCTCCGCGATCGCGTTCGCGGTCCTGGTGGGCTACTTCCTCGCGTACTCCGTCATCGCCCAGTCCTTTCTGCCACCGCTCGGCGAGGCCGTGGCCATCGAGCTCTGCATGGCCGCCACGCTCGCGGTGCAGTGCGCGGTGTCCTTCCAGTGGCGGTTCGTCCGGCTCGCGCGTCACGGCGCCCGGCTGCGCCACTGCGCGCTCGCCGTACTGCTGCTGCTCCAGGGCGTGCCGTGGCTCTTCTTCGGTTCGATCTGGCTGGGACTGCCCGGGTTCGTCGGGGGCACGGCGCTTCTGACCCTGCCGGCCGTCGCCGCGTGGCCGCTGATCGTCGGCGTGACCGTGGCCGCCGACGTCGCCGTGCACCGCTCGGGGGGCCACTTCTGGGACCGGATGTACGAGGGTGCGTACACCGTCATGTGCGCGCTGGTGATCCTCGGTCTGTCCCGCATGGCCCGGCTGGCGAGCGAAGTGCATCGTTCCCGCGCGGAGATAGCGCGGCTCGCGGTGACGACGGAGCGGTTGCGTTTCGCGCGTGACCTGCATGATTTGTTGGGTTTTGGGTTGTCGGCGGTGACGTTGAAGTGTGAGTTGGCGCGGCGTTTGGCGGTGGGTCGGCCTGAGGTGGCGCGGGGGGAGTTGGTGGAGGTGTTGGGGATTGTGCGGGGGGCGTTGGCGGATGTGCGGGCGGTGGCTGAGGGGCGGCAGCGGTTGAGTCTGGTGGGGGAGGTGGGGAGTGCGGTGGCGGTGTTGGAGGGGGCGGGGATTCGGGCGTCGGTGGATATGGGTGGTGGGGTGTTGCCGGGGGATGTCGATGTGGAGACCGTTCTTGCCACGGTGGTGCGGGAGGGGTTGACGAATGTGTTGCGGCACAGTCGGGCGGCCTGCTGTGAGATACGGGTTCGGCGGACGGAGACGGGTGGGGTGCGGCTCACTGTCGTCAACGACGGGGTGGATGGCTGTCCATCGTCCGGTCTTGATTCCCGGCTCGGCGGCGGGGGAAGTGGGATCGGCAATCTAGCGGCGCGGGTGCGGGCGGTGAATGGGCGTCTGACGGCGGGGGCGCGTCCCGACGGCCGGTTCGAGCTGACGGCAGAGGTCGACCTGTCGGGTGCGGCGGCCAGCGGGCTCGGCTCCGTGGGCGACGCCCCGATTCCTGTCGGCCGCCGGTGACCGAAGTGGTGGACTTTGACGGGCAGTTGAGGGTCGACGACGCGGTCGGTCGCAAGGGGAGTGGCGGTCGTGTGGGCGACGGGCCCGGGCGTCTCGACGGGCGGGCACTGTCACGGCGTACGGCGATCGCCATCACCGCCGGAGTGCTGCTCGGGTTCTTCGTCATCGACGGCAGTCACGTCTGGGCCGAGCACCCGCCTCCGTGGCACGCTGTGGGGGCCGTGCTCGGCTTCGTGGCCATCATGGCGCTCCAACTCCTCCATTCCTTCCCGGGGTTCGCCGGTCGGGCCGGCCGCCTTCGCTGGGCCACGTGGCTGCTGCTCGGGGTGCTCGCCTACGGGCCGGTCGCCGTGTTCGGGGCCGCGTGGGGCGGGATGACGGAGTTCTTCGCCGCCTCGGCGGTCCTCGTCTTCCCCTCGGCCATCGGATGGCCGCTCTTCGTGTGCGCCGTCGCGGGGGAATTCGCGCTCTTTCGCCAACTCGGGTTCTGCGCGGGCGACTTCACGTACGCGGGGATCGAGGCGGTGCTGATCCCGCTGGTCGTCATCGGGCTCTCCCGGATGCCCGACATGATCGACCAGCTGCACGCCACGCGCGAGGAACTGTCCCGCCTCGCAGTGGCGCGGGAGCGGCTGCGGTTCGCCCGTGATCTGCACGAGGTGCTGGGGCGCAGCCTCTCCGACATCGCCCTCAGATGCGAACGGGCCCGCCGTCTCGTCGTGGACGCGCCCGCCGGAGCGGGCGAGGCGGTCGGTGAGATGCTGGTCATCGCACGCAAGGCGCTCAGTGACGTGCGGTCCGTCAGCCGTGGCTACCGGCGGATGTCCCTGGCGGACGAGGTGGCTTCGGCGGTTCCGACGCTCTCGGCGGCGGGGATCGACACCACGGTCCGCCACGGTTGCGGCGATCTGCCGGACCCGGTGGACACCGTCCTGGCCGCCGTGCTCGGCGAGGGTCTGACGAACCTGCTGCGGCACAGCGGGGCCGAACGCTGCGTGATCACCACCGAGTGCGACGGTGTCGCTGCCGTCCTGGTTGTCGCCAACGACGGCGTCGGGCCGGGCGGGGCCGTGCCGGGCGCCCCGATGCCCGCGCGTGCCGTGGGCGGTGGTGTGCCGGGCGCCCCGAGGCCTGCGCGTGCCGAGGGCGGTGGCGTGCCGGGCGGGGCCCACGACGGTGCCGTGCCCGGCGGGGTCCACGTTGGCGCCCCACTGGGCGTGGCCCGCGTTGGTGCCCGATCGGGCGGGGTCGACGACGGTGCCCCCGGCGGCGGGCTCGCCGTGCTGGACGGCCGGGTCCGCGAGCTCGGCGGCACCCTGGCCCACGGGCTCGACGGCGAGGGCTGGTTCAGGCTGCGGGCCGCCCTGCCGTTGCGGCAGGACGCGCCGCGACCCGGGTCCGAGGGGACGCGACCGGAGTCCGACGCCCCGGGGGCTGGCGGTACGCGACTGGGGCCCGACGGCGCATCGCCGGGGCTCCCCGCCTCAGGGTCTGGTGGTACGCGACCGGGGCCCTCCGCTCCAGGGCCTGGCGGTACGCGACCCGGGCCGTCCGCCCGAGGGCCTGGCGGTACGCGACCGAGGCCCGACGGCACGTCGCGCGGGGCCGGGTGGGGGGACGAGCGCGGGGTGCTGCCCCGTGTCGCACGCGCGATCACGCTTGTGGTGCTCGTCGGATACTTCCTGTCGTACTCGGCCGAGGGCTGGTCCTACGCGCCGTACGCCCACGGCCTGTTCGCCGTCGAACTCTGTCTGCTCGGCTGCCTCGCGCTCCAGCTCGCCGAGTCCTTCCACTGGTGCTCGCCCTGGGGAGCGCGCTGGAAGGGGCGCCTGCGGTACGGGGCGCTGGGCGCGCAGGCGGTGCTCCAGTTCGTGCCGTTCCTGGTGTTCGGCAGGGCGTGGGCGGGTACCCCGGGCTTCCTGGCCGGGTCGGCGCTGCTCGCTCTGCCCGCGGTGGCCGCCTGGCCGGTCCTCGTACTGGTCACCGCCGCGAGCGGGGCCGCGCAGTACGCGCTGGGGGTCGCGACGCAGGACGTGATCTACGAGAGCGCGTACACACCGATCTGCGCGGTGGTCGTCTTCGGGCTGACCCGCATGGCGCGGCTGGCCGGCGCGCTGCACCGCTCGCGCGC
Organism: Streptomyces sp. NPDC006711; assembly: GCF_042869775.1. Lineage (NCBI taxonomy): Bacteria > Bacillati > Actinomycetota > Actinomycetes > Kitasatosporales > Streptomycetaceae > Streptomyces > Streptomyces sp. NPDC006711. The sequence goes on along the minus strand of NZ_JBIAGO010000011.1, from coordinate 7,940 downwards.
CGAGGTCGCCCGGCTCGCGGTGACCACCGAGCGGCTGCGTTTCGCGCGCGACCTGCACGACCTGCTCGGCTTCAGCCTGTCGGCGATCACGCTCAAGTGCGAGCTGGTGCGGCGGATCGCGCGGGACCGGCCGGCGCGGGCGCGCGAGGAGCTGACCGAAGTGCTGGCCATCGCCCGCGCCGCGCTGTCCGACGTCCCCGCCCTGGCGGACGGCGGCGGACGGATGTCGCTGGCCGCCGAGGCCGAGCACGCCACGGCCCTGCTGTCCGGCGTCGGCATCCGCGCCACCGTCCGACTGGAGTGCGGGGAGCTGCCCGACGACGTGGAGAGCGTCCTCGCCACCCTGGTGCGCGAGGGCCTGACCAACATGCTGCGGCACAGCACAGCGGCGTCCTGCGAGATCACCGCCGGGCGCACGGCGGGCGCGGTGTGGCTGAGCCTGGTCAACGACGGGGCGGGGGCGGCCGGGGACGCGGGCTTGGGCTCGGGGTTCGCGGGTGGCAGCGGGATCGGGAACCTGACGGCGCGGGTCGAGTCGGTCAACGGCCGCCTCACGGCGGGGCCTCGGCCCGGCGGCCGGTTCGAACTCTGCGCGGAGGTCCGGCTGGCGGGGGTGTGAGGCGGCGGGGTGGCGAGGCGGCGGGGCCTCAGCTCGCGTGCAGCCAGCCCGCGTCGCGTGCGATGCGGATCGCGTCGACCCGGTTGCGCGCGTTCAGTTTGCTGACGGCCGACGTCAGATAGTTGCGTACGGTGCCGGACGACAGGTGCAGCCGGGACGCGATGTGCCCGGCCTCCAGGCCCTCGGAAGCGAGGTGCAGCACTTCGCGTTCGCGGTCGGTGAGCGGGGAGGGGCCCGAGTCGAGTGTGGCGAGGGCCAGTTGGGGGTCGATGACGCGCTCGCCCGCCGCCACCCGGCGGATCGCGGCGCACAGGCTGTCCGGGTCGGAGTCCTTGGGCAGGAAGCCGGAGACGTGGGCGGCCAGCGCGCGCCTGAGGTTCCCGGGCCGGCCGAGGCTGGTCAGAATGAGCGTGCGGCACTCCGGTACGGAGGTGTGCAGGGCGGCGGCGGCGGTGATGCCGTCGGTGCCGGGCAGATCGATGTCGAGGACGGCGACGTCCGGCCGTATCGCCATCGCGGTCGGCACGATGTCCGTGCCCGACGCCAGCTCGGCGACGACCTCCAGATCGGGCTCGAGCTCGATGAGCGACACCAGTGCTCTGCGCAGCATGTGCATGTCTTCGGCAATCAGAACGCGCACCATGGTGCCCCCCGTTGTGCTGGATCATGGGTCGGTCCCAGCGATTATGCAGTAGGCCTCCGGCCCGGGTCGTAGTCGGCGGTCCATGCCGTGGCCCGGGCGGTCCTGGCTACGGCCTGGGCGGACCCGGCCGGGGTCTCGGCCGCGACCCTGGCGGTGCCACCGCCCCGGACACCGGGCGGGACCTCGCGGTCTTCACCCCGGTGTCGGCGCCCACAGGGCGGGGCTGGCCCGCCACCCGCGCGAGGCGCCCGGCGCGGGGGCCGCCCAAGAGCATGGGCCGGGGCCGGGCGCCGCGCGCCCCCGTGGCACGCGCGAGGGCCCCGGTGCCTCCTGGGGAAGGAGGCGACGGGGCCCTCGGGTCACTTCTGGTGGTACCGCGCCCGCGTGGCGAACGCGTCCGCGCGCGGCACTCAAGCTGCCGTACGGGAGCGGTAGAGAGGGTCCGCTGGGTCCCGTACAGGCGGTCGTTCAGATGAAGCGGTTACGTCTCAGCCCTGGAGAGCGGCAACCTTGTGCGCCAGCGCCGACTTCTTGTTGGCGGCGGCGTTCTTGTGGATGACACCCTTGCTGACGGCCTTGTCGAGCTTCTTGGAGGCCTCGCGAGCGGCCACGGTGGCCTTCTCGAGGTCGCCGGCCACAGCAGCCTCACGGGCCTTGCGGATCGCGGTCTTGAGCGAGGACTTGACGGCCTTGTTGCGCAGGCGCGCCTTCTCGTTCGTCTTGTTCCGCTTGATCTGGGACTTGATGTTCGCCACGAAAGAGCCTTTGCAGGTTCGATGATTCGATCTTCGGTCGTGTCCCGCCGCCGAAAGGGTGAGGAGACACAGCTGTCCACGGTACCAGTCGCCCCCCGACCAGCCCAAACCGGGCGCAGGCCCGCAGGCGTGGGACGATAGGGGTTGCTACTTACGTATCGAACCGTCGTCGACCCGAGACGAGGCGCCGCGATCAGACCCGCGGGCCTCAAGAATCAGGACCCTGCGTGCCCGCGACTCCTCCCAACGTGCCCGAGCCGAGCCGTACCGACCCGGCGCTGATCCGCAACTTCTGCATCATCGCCCACATCGACCACGGCAAGTCGACCCTTGCCGACCGGATGCTCCAGCTGACCGGCGTGGTCGAGCAGCGGCAGATGCGCGCCCAGTACCTCGACCGCATGGACATCGAGCGCGAGCGCGGCATCACGATCAAGTCCCAGGCGGTCCGTCTGCCGTGGGCCCCCACCGAGGGCCCCGACCAGGGCCGGGCCCACATCCTGAACATGATCGACACCCCGGGCCACGTGGACTTCACGTACGAGGTGTCGCGTTCGCTCGCCGCCTGCGAGGGCACCGTCCTGCTCGTCGACGCCGCCCAGGGCATCGAGGCGCAGACCCTGGCCAACCTGTACCTGGCCATGGAGAACGACCTCACCATCGTTCCCGTCCTCAACAAGATCGACCTGCCGGCCGCCCAGCCGGAGAAGTTCTCCGAGGAGCTGGCCAACCTCATCGGCTGCCAGCCCGAGGACGTCCTGAAGGTCTCCGCGAAGACCGGCGTCGGCGTGGACGCGCTCCTGAACCGCGTGGTGCGTGACGTGCCCGCCCCGGTCGGTGTCGCCGACGCGCCCGCCCGCGCGATGATCTTCGACTCGGTGTACGACTCCTACCGGGGCGTCGTCACCTATGTCCGTGTGGTGGACGGCCAGCTCAACAAGCGCGAGCGCATCCGCATGATGTCGACCGGCGCCACCCACGAGCTCCTTGAGATCGGTGTCTCCTCCCCCGAGATGACCCCGGCCGACGGCATCGGCGTCGGCGAGGTGGGCTACATCATCACCGGCGTGAAGGACGTGCGTCAGTCCAAGGTCGGTGACACCATCACCAGCCTGCACAACGGCGCGACCGAGGCCCTGGGCGGCTACAAGGACCCCAAGCCGATGGTCTTCTCGGGCCTGTATCCGCTGGACGGCTCGGACTACCCCGACCTGCGCGAGGCCCTGGACAAGCTCCAGCTCAACGACGCCGCGCTGGTGTACGAGCCGGAGACCTCCGCGGCCCTCGGCTTCGGCTTCCGCGTCGGCTTCCTCGGTCTGCTGCACCTGGACGTGATCCGCGAGCGCCTGGAGCGCGAGTTCAACCTCGACCTCATCGCGACCGCGCCCAACGTGGTCTACCGCGTCGTCCTGGAGGACGGCAAGGAGGTCACCGTCACCAACCCGAGCGAGTTCCCCGAGGGCAAGATCTCGGACGTGTACGAGCCGGTCGTGCGGGCCACCATCCTGGCGCCCAGCGAGTTCATCGGCTCGATCATGGAGCTGTGCCAGACCCGGCGCGGCACCCTGCTCGGCATGGACTACCTCTCCGAGGACCGCGTCGAGATCCGCTACACGCTGCCCCTCGCGGAGATCGTCTTCGACTTCTTCGACCAGCTGAAGTCAAAGACGCGCGGGTACGCCTCCTTGGACTACGAGCCCACCGGCGAGCAGGCCGCGAGCCTGGTCAAGGTCGACATCCTGCTGCACGGCGACAAGGTGGACGCCTTCTCGGCGGTCTGCCACAAGGACGCGGCGTACGCCTACGGGGTGCGCCTGGTCGCCAAGCTGCGCGAGCTCATCCCGCGCCAGGCCTTCGAGGTGCCCGTACAGGCCGCGATCGGCTCCCGGGTCATCGCCCGCGAGACGATCCGCGCCATCCGCAAGGACGTCCTCGCCAAGTGCTACGGCGGCGACATCTCCCGCAAGCGCAAGCTCCTCGAAAAGCAGAAGGAGGGCAAGAAGCGGATGAAGATGGTGGGCTCGGTCGAGGTCCCACAGGAAGCCTTCATCGCGGTGCTCTCCAGCGACGAGTCGGGCGCCAAGAAGAAGTAGTACGCCCGCGATCACCGGCTCTTCGCACCCTCACCACAACGGACCCCCGTGCCCCGGCACGGGGGTCCGTTCGTTATGAAACCACTCTTGGTTGCCCCTTACGTGGCGGGCGGCGGCGCTCTACTCTGATCACGCCCGATGGTTACTCACCAGTTAAACAAGCGTCGGACAGCCAGAGGACCCAGAGCACTCGGACTCAGCACACGCAGCCCAGAGCACTCGGACAACCAGCCCAGTCGCGCAGCCTTGCCGCAGGCCAGCCCGGAGGACGTCGTGAGCGACACCCAGACCTTGATCGAGAACCGGCCGCCGTCCGTGGCGACCCTCTTCGTCCAGCGCGTGGACGCGACACCGGACGCGGAGGCCTACCGCTATCCGGTCCCGGGCACGGGCCAGAGCCCCGAGGAGTGGAAGTCGCTCAGCTGGGCCCAGGCAGCCGAGCGGGTCCACGCGATCGCGGCGGGCCTGATCACCCTCGGGATCGGGGCCGAGGAGCGGGTCGCGCTCGCCTCCTCCACCCGCGTCGAGTGGATCCTGGCCGACCTCGGCGTGATGTGCGCGGGCGCCGCCACGACCACGATCTACCCCTCCACCAACGCCGAGGAGTCGGCGTTCATCCTGGCCGACTCCGAGAGCCGGGTCCTGATCGCCGAGGACGCCGCCCAGCTGGCCAAGGCCCGCGAGCGGCGCGAGGCGCTGGTGGACCTGCGGCACGTCGTGGTCATCGACCCGGCGGGCGCCGAGCCCGCCGATGGCGACCCCGAGGGCTGGGTGCTCACCCTCGCCGAGCTCGAGGCGCGCGGCGCCGCCCACCTGGAGAAGAACCCCGGCGCGGTCAAGGAGCGCGTCGCGGCCATCACCGCGGACCAGCTCGCCACCCTCATCTACACCTCCGGCACCACCGGCCGCCCCAAGGGTGTGCGGCTGCCGCACGACAACTGGTCGTACATGGCCAAGGCCATCGCCGCGACCGGCCTCATCACCGGCGAGGACGTGCAGTACCTGTGGCTGCCGCTCGCCCACGTCTTCGGCAAGGTGCTCACCTCCGGGCAGATCGAGGTCGGCCATGTGACGGCCGTCGACGGCCGCATCGACAAGATCATCGACAATCTGCCGGTGGTCCAGCCGACCTACATGGCCGCCGTCCCGCGCATCTTCGAGAAGGTGTACAACGGCATCGCGGGCAAGGCCCGTGAGGGCGGCGGCGCCAAGTACAAGATCTTCCAGTGGGCGGCCGGGGTGGCCCGCGAGTACGCCAAGGTCAGCCAGGACAACTACCGCCGCACCGGCCGGCCCGGCGCGCCCTTCGCGCTGTCGGCCCGGCACAAGGTCGCCGACGCGCTGGTCTACAGCAAGATCCGCGAGGCGTTCGGCGGGCGGCTGCGGGCCTGCGTCTCCGGCTCGGCCGCGCTCGCGCCCGAGATCGGCTTCTTCTTCGCCGGCGCCGGCATCCACATCCTGGAGGGCTACGGCCTGACCGAGACCTCGGCCGCCTCCTTCGTCAACCCGGGCGAGGCCTACCGCACCGGCACCGTCGGCAAGCCGTTCCCCGGCACCGAGGTACGCATCGCGGACGACGGCGAGATCCTGCTGCGCGGCCCCGGCGTCATGGAGGGCTACCACCGGCTGCCCGAGAAGACCCTCGAAGTCCTGGAGTCCGACGGCTGGTTCCACACCGGTGACATCGGCGAGCTGTCCGCCGACGGCTATCTGCGGATCACCGACCGCAAGAAGGACCTCATCAAAACCTCCGGCGGCAAGTACATCGCGCCCGCCGAGGTCGAGGGCCAGTTCAAGGCGGTCTGCCCCTTCGTCTCCAACATCCTGGTCCACGGCGCCGACCGGAACTTCTGCACCGCGCTGATCTCACTCGACGAGCCGACCATCCTCGGCTGGGCCAAGGAGCAGGGCATCGACGGCTCGTACGCGCAGGTGGTGGCGGCGCCGCAGACGGTGGAGCTGGTCGAGGGCTACATCAAGCGCCTCAACGAGGGGTTGCAGCGCTGGCAGACGATCAAGAAGTTCCGGCTGCTGCCGCGCGACCTCGACATCGAGCACGGCGAGCTCACCCCCAGCCTCAAGCTGAAGCGGCCGGTGGTGGAGCGCGAGTACCGCGCCCTGATCGACGAGATGTACGCGGGCTCGCGCGAGGCCTGAGCGGAGCCGCCGGCGCGGTGGAGGGGGGCGGGGCTCCCGTGGGCCCCGGCCGCTCGCGCGGTGCCGGACAATGGGGGCATGCCTTCCGTACTGCCCGATGGTGAGCCCATGCCCGAGGACGGGTCCCTGCCCCGCCATGCCCTGGAGGGCGCCGGGGAGCGGCCGCTCGGGTTCTACCTGCACGTGCCGTACTGCGCGACGCGCTGCGGCTACTGCGACTTCAACACGTACACGGCGAGCGAACTGGTCGGCAAGGGCGGCGTCCTGGCCTCCCGGGACAACTACGCGGACATGGTCGTGGAGGAGATCCGCCTCGCCCGCAAGGTGCTCGGCGGGGACCCGCGCCCGGTGCGGACCGTGTTCGTCGGCGGCGGCACCCCGACCCTGCTCGCGGCGTCCGACCTGGTGCGCATGCTGGCGGCGGTACGCGAGGAATTCGGCCTCGCCGACGACGCGGAGGTGACGACCGAGGCGAACCCGGAGTCCGTGAACCCCGCCTACCTGGCCGAGCTGCGCGCAGGCGGCTTCAACCGGGTCTCCTTCGGCATGCAGAGTGCCCGGCAGCACGTCCTGAAGGTCCTCGACCGTACGCATACGCCGGGCCGCCCGGAGGCGTGCGTCGCCGAGGCGCGCGCGGCGGGCTTCGACCACGTCAACCTGGACCTGATCTACGGCACGCCCGGCGAGAGCGACGAGGACTGGCGGGCCTCGCTGACGGCGGCGGTGGGCGCGGGCCCCGACCACATCAGCGCGTACGCCCTCATCGTCGAGGAGGGTACGCAGCTGGCCCGCCGCATCCGGCGCGGCGAGGTCCCGATGACGGACGACGACGAGCACGCGGACCGCTACCTCATCGCGGACGAGGTGCTGGGCACGGCGGGCTACTCCTGGTACGAGGTCTCCAACTGGGCCACCACCGAGGCGGGGCGCTGCCTGCACAACGAGCTGTACTGGCGCGGGGCGGACTGGTGGGGGGCCGGGCCCGGCGCGCACAGCCACGTGGGCGGGGTGCGGTGGTGGAACGTGAAGCATCCGGGCGCGTATGCCGCCGCGCTGGCCCAGGGCCGCTCTCCCGGTGCGGGCCGGGAGCTGCTGTCCTCGGAGGACCGCAGGGTGGAGCGCATCCTCCTGGAGCTCCGCCTGCGCGAGGGCTGCCCCCTGGATCTGCTGCGGCCCGCGGGGCTCGCGGCGGCGCGGGGCGCGGTCGCGGGCGGGCTGCTGTCGGAGCGGGAGTTCGCCGGGGGGCGGGCGGTCCTGACCCTGCGGGGCCGGCTGCTCGCGGACGCGGTAATCCGAGACCTGGTCGACTGACCCACCCGTTCCGCTTCCGGGTGCGGGCCGTGCGTGCCTGGTCGCGCAGTTCCCCGCGCCCCTTAAGGGCTTGGTGTTCGGGTGCGGGTCGTGGTCGCTTTTCGCGCCGTTCCCCGCGCCCCTTGAGGGCCTTGTGTTCGGGTGCGGGTCGTGGTCGCTTTTCGCGCCGTTCCCCGCGCCCCTTGAGGGCCTTGTGTTCGGGTGCGGGTCGTGGTCGCTTTTCGCGCAGTTCCCCGCGCCCCTGGCGGGGCTGGTGCTGGCCCGCGTCGGCAACCTCAGCCCGTCATGGGGGTCCCCCCTGGCCCTTAAGGCCTTGGGGGAGATTGAGGACGAGGCCGTTCAGGCCGAACGGGGTCTGGGGC